>NZ_JACCFW010000001.1:0-717877 GCF_013410455.1 Allobranchiibius huperziae
GCCGCAGCAAGAGAGCGAAGAGCAGACCGAGGGAGAGCAGCGGCTGCACCACCGAGATGGCGCCGACGTGCAGCGCCACGATCTGCAGCACGACTCCCGCGAGGTCGGCGATGAGGCTGAGCAGCCACAGCGGGTGCAGGACCGTGGAGATGCCGAACCGCCACAAATGCCGCACGGTGAAACCCGCCAGCTGCGGCACCCTGGTCGCCGTGCTGTGCTTCAGCACCGCCGAGATGGCGAAGGCGAACGCGGCCGCAAGGGACACCACGACGACCAGGAGGTTGCCGGTCATCCGGCAGACCTGTCGCGAGGACCCGAACGCGGACACATGGCACCAGCATTGCCGATCGACCCTGCGAATTCGGTGAGGGTGTGATCGCGCGGCGTGGACCGGCGCCACCGGTGTACGTTTTCGCGAGACCCGACCCGTCCCGTCGGCGACCCCGGCCGCGCCGGCCCCGCAGCGCAAGGAGCACCGACGATGCCCACGATCGCGGTCGTGAACGGCCCGAACCTGGACCGCCTCGGCACCCGGGAGCCGGGCGTCTACGGCACCGAGACGTTGGCCGACGTCGAGAAGCGCTGCCACGACGCGGCATCCGGTGCGGGCCTGGGCACCAGGTTCTTCCAGAGCAACAGCGAGGGCGCGATCGTGGACCACCTGCACGACCTGGTGGGCGCCATCGACGGGCTGGTGATCAACGCCGCGGCGTACACCCACACCTCGGTCGCGATCCGAGACGCCCTGCAGGTGCTCGACGTGCCCTTCGTCGAGGTGCACATCTCCAACGTGCATGCGCGCGAGAGCTTCCGGCACACGTCCTACCTCAGCGACATCGCAGCGGGAGTGATCGTGGGCTGCGGCACCCAGGGATACGAGTTCGCCGTCCAGCGGCTCGCGGCCTTGATAGGCGCCGACGGGAGCTGACGTAGCGAAAGGACGAGTGACGCAGGTCGACCTGCGTCACTCGTCCTTGACTGCGTCAGTCAGTGCACCGCTGGGTGGTGCGCGGCGCTCAGGAGCCCTGAGCGCTGGTGGCCGGGGCCTTGGTCGCCGGGGCCTTTGCGGCCGGCGGCTTAGCAGCCGGGGCCTTAGCGGCCGGCGGCTTGGCGCCCGGGACCCGGTCCACGGCCTTGGCGATCTCCGCGTTGACGTCCTTGTCCAGGGCCGTGAGCAGGGTGACCGTGCTGACCTTCTGCGCGGTGGCGATCTGCTGGAGGGTCTCGCCCTTGCTCAGATCGGCGGTCAACTGCGCCGGGGTCAGCTTCAGGACGCTCGCCAGGCTCTTGTAGTCGGCGCCGAGGCCGTGCCGGTGCGCCCAGCCGCGCGGACCGTGCGGCCCACCCCACTTACCTGGACCCTTGCCCGGGTGTGCCGGCTTCGCGGTCCCTGCCTTGGGCGGCGTCGGCTTGGCGGTCCCCGCCTTGCCCGGCGCACCGGCCGGCCCTGGCCCGCGGACACCTTCCGGGAGCTTGGTGTTGATGAGCTTCGCCATGCGGGCGTCGGCGGTGGCGTCCAGGCGAGACAGCAGGGTCGCCCGGGAGACGCCGTGGCTCTCGGCGATCTGGGCCAACGACTTGCCGGCCTTGCGTCCGGCGGCGAGGCCTGCGGTGTCGGTGCCCGCATCCTTGGCGATGACCGCCGGGGTCAATCCGAGCAGGCCGATCCCGTGGCGCATGTGCGCCGCGGGGCCCTTGGCCGCCGTGGTCGGCGTGGGTGCCGGGGGTGCCGAGGTCGACGTGGCGTACGCCGGGACGGCGATCCCCACTACTGCTGCTGCCGCGAGGGTCGAACCCCCGATGATCTTCGTCTTGCGGAGCATGGACATGTCTTTCGGACGGAATCGGGCAAGGCCCGCTGACCAGCACACAGTGCGCGGGTCCGATGGGCCGTGCACTGTGAACAGCTGTGCTGAGCCTGTCAGTTGACGGACGCAGGATGCAGCGACGGCTCCTGCGGCAGCGAGAGCGACAGCACGGCGTGCTCGATCATCTGGTGCCGGCGTACCTGGTCCTCGACCTCCTGCAGGCGTACGGCGAGCACGGACTCCCGGTCGTTCCCCACCAGATCCACCGACGCCACGACGAAGAGCTTCTGCGGCCCGACGAACTCCAGGTGCAGGTAGGTGACCCGCTCGATAGCCGGGTTGTCGATCAGCGCCTGCAGCGCCCGGTCGCGCACGGCCCCGCCGATGGCCTCGCCGACGAGGAACTCCCGGTTGCGGTTGACGAGGAAGACGGCGACGACGGCGAGCATGACGCCGACCAGGATCGAGCCGATGGCGTCGTACCTCGCATCGCCGGTGAGCTGGTGCAGGCCGACGCCCGCGGCGGCGATCAACAGACCGAGCTGCGCGGCGGCGTCCTCGAAGAAGACCGCCCGCAGCGTGGGATCGGAGGTGCGGGTCACGTAGCGCAGGGGGTGCAGCCCGGCCTTGCGCGCCACCCCACGTGTCTGGCGCAGCGCCTGCAGGAAGGACGTGCCCTCGAGTGCGAAGGCGACGGCCAGCACGATGTAGTTGATGAGGTAACTGCCGGCCTCCTCGTGCGAGCCGAGCTGCTGGAAGCCGTGCCAGATGCTGACCACCGCTCCTGCGGTGAGCAGCCCGACGGCCGCGAACATCGACCAGACGTAGACCTCCTTGCCGTAGCCGAGCGGGTGGGCCTCGTCCGCCTGCTTCGCGCCGCGCTTCTCGGCGATGAGCAGGAAGACCTCGTTGCCGGAGTCGGCCCAGGAGTGCGCGGCCTCGGCGACCATCGACGCGGATCCGGTGAGCAGTGCGGCCACCGACTTCGCGACCGCGATCAGGATGTTCGCCGCGAACGCGATCAGCACCGTCCGGAGGCTGTCCCCGCCACCACCGTCTGCGGCTGCGCTCACTGTGTCGTCGGTGGTGGTCGTCATACCCCGACGGTACGGCGTGCGCGGCCTGCCCATCGGGGGTGGAGCAATGCACGAGAGGTGGGGATATTGCCCTACCCCTCGGTGTTCTCCCCACCTCCCGACGAGGGCGGAGCAGGCGGAGTCGGCGAGGGGTGCAGCGCCAGCAGCAGCTGCATCACGGTGTCCGGGTCGGCGAGGCGGTCGCCGTACAGCTCGCGGACCTGACCCATCCGGTAGCGCACCGTCTGCGCGTGCACGTGCAGGTCGCGCGCCACGTCGTCGCGTCGGCCCTGGTGCAGCAACCACGAGCGCAGCGTCTCCACGTGCCGTTCGTAGGCCGCGTCGCCCGGCTCGCCGAGCGGCGCCAGCACCTGGGCGCGCAGGTCGTCCAGCTCCCCGGGTGCCGAGGCGAGCACGAGGTCGGCCAGATGCTCCTCGGTGTCCACCACAGTGCCCGCGCCGCGCCCCAGGCCCACATCGATGGCGCGTACGGCGCGCTCGTACGACGCCGCGACGGCGAGCCACGGACGCGCCGGCCCGACGTACGCCTCGCGGTCGGCGAGCACTCGCAGGGCCCCGCGCCGGTCGGAGACGAGCAGCACCGTGCGCTCGGAACCGCCGGCGTCGCCCGGTTCCTCGCCGGCGCGCAGCGTGTTGGGGCCGAGCGCCGACAGCACCGCGCCCAGCCGGATGGACGGCAGCACGACGGCGCTCAACCGGCGAGGCGGGGTCCACTGCGCGCGCGAGGCGAACTCGCGCACCACTTCCTCGGCACGGCCGGCGATGAGCGCGGATCCGAGCCGCTCTCGGCGCCGTTCGTCCATCCGGTCCTGCTGCACCAGCGCGCTCGCGTGGCCCTCGACACTGGAGGCGGTGAGCTCGTCGATGTAGGCGAAGACCAGCTCGGCGAACTCCGCGGTCATCGCGGCGTCCAGGCCCGCGGCCACCGCGGCCGCCGACATCTCGCGCCAGGCGACGCGCGCCCCGATCCGGTACGCGGAGAGCAGGGCGTCCATCGGGCGACCGCTGTGGGCCTCGCCGGCGCCCAGCTTGTACGCGCCGTCGAGAGCCCCCGCGTGCGGCGTGGGGTCGCCGCGGCGCGGACCGGTCGCCATCCGCAGGAACCCGCCGAGCGCGGCCTGCACCGCCAGCTCGATGGTGCCGCGCAGCTCCCCGCTCGAGGTGCGCGCGTACTCCGGCACCTCCGCGAAGATCTGGTCCACGCAGTCCTCAGCGAACTCAGGGAGCCGGGCCTGCAGCGAGGCCACCACGTTCGGCTCGAAGCGCAGCGGCGCACGAGGTCCCGAACGGATGTGGTCGACCGGGATGTCTGGCATGCGTACCTCGTCTCGTTGTTCTCTGCGAACAATACCGCGGGTCTGATTCACGTTGGCCGGATAAGAAATTGTCCCTCCCCGGCAGGCATGGTGTTCATATGGCACATCTCCTCAGTGACGGCCCCAGGCAGGACGCGACCGGGCGCACCCCCGGCGCGGGGTGGCGCTCGCGTGCCTTCAAGCTGCTCAAGGCGACCACCACGCCGCTGCTCCCCGAGGACTACGTCGACCTCTTCGACCCGCTGCGCACCTCCACCGTGCTGCGCGCCCGGGTCGTCGACATCGTCGCCGAGACCCAGGACGCCGCCACCGTCGTACTGCGCCCGGGTCGCACCTGGCGCGGCCACGTGCCCGGGCAGTACATCCGGATCGGCGTCGACGTCGACGGCGTACGCATGTGGCGCGCGTACTCCGTGACCTCCGGTCCGCGCGAGGACGGCTGCATCGCCATCACCATCAAGGCCATCACCGGCGGCGCCGTCAGCACCCACCTCGTGGAGTCGCTGAAGGTCGGCCAGATCGTGCAGATGGAGCAGGCCGACGGCGCGTTCGTGCTGCCCGAGGTGCTTCCGAGCAAGATCCTGCTGCTCACCGGCGGCAGCGGCATCACCCCGGTGATGGGCATCCTGCGGCACGCGGTGGAAGACCTGGACGACGTGATCCTGCTGCACTCCGCCCCGCGTCCGGAGGACGTGATCTTCGCCGAGGAGTTGCGCGAGCTCGGTGCGAACGACCGGATCACCCTGGTCGAGCGGCACACCGACGAGCACGGCCTGCTCGACACCGATGAGCTCGAAGCACTGGTGCCCGACTGGCGCGAGCGCGAGACCTGGGCCTGCGGCCCGGCCGGCATGCTCGAGATGCTCGAAGGGCACTGGGAGCAGGCGGGGCACGCGCACCGACTGCACACCGAGCGGTTCCGTCCTGCACTCGCCGAGCCGGGCGAGGGCGGCACCGTCTACTTCACCAAGACCGACCGCGAGATCGAGTGCGACGGCGCCCGGCCGATCCTCGACATCGGCGAGGAAGCCGGCGTGCTCATGCCGTCGGGGTGCCGGATGGGCATCTGCTACGGCTGCGTGCTGCCGATGCGCGAAGGCTCCGTGCGCGACCTGCGCACCGGTGAGGTCACCTCGGCCACCCCCGGCGACGGCATCCTCATCCAGACCTGCATCTCGGCCGCCGCCGGGCGCTGCGACCTCGTTCTCTGATCACCGCACACGACCCACGATTTCCCACAGCACCACGGAAGGACAGCTCATGACCGCTCTGCAGAAGAAGGAACACAACCCGGTCGCGCACATGACGCCGGAGGACATCGAGAGCCTGGGCAAGGAGCTCGACGCCGTACGCGCGGAGATCATCGAGTCCCGCGGTGCCAAGGACGCGGCGTACATCCGTCGCACCATCGACGTGCAGCGCAAGCTGGAGCTGGGCTCGCGCGCGGTGCTGCTCTTCAGCAAGTACAAGCCGGCGTTCGCGCTCGGCACCGCCGGCCTGACCGTCTCCAAGATCCTGGAGAACATGGAGATCGGCCACAACGTCATGCACGGCCAGTGGGACTGGATGCGCGACCCGAAGATCCACTCGACGACCTGGGAGTGGGACAACGCCAGCCCGGCCGACCTGTGGAAGCACTCGCACAACGAGCTGCACCACACGTACACCAATGTGCTCGGCCGCGACAACGACCTCGGCTACGGCATCATGCGGGTCGATGAGGACCAGCCGTGGGTGCCGTTCTACCTCGGCCAGCCGGTGTGGAACTTCATCAACGCCTGCTTCTTCGAGTACGGCATCGCGGCGTACGACCTGGAGCTCGGCAAGTACATGAAGGGCCGTAAGGACAAGGCGGTCTTCAAGCGCGACCTGGGCAAGGTGGGCCAGAAGGTCCGCAACCAGATGACCCGTGACTACGTCATCCACCCGCTGCTCGCGGCGCCGACCGGCTCGTGGGGCAGGACGCTGCTCGCGAACTACCTGTCCAACCTGGGCCGCAACCTGTGGACCCACTCGGTCATCATGTGCGGGCACTTCCCCGAGGGCGTCGAGACCTTCACCAAGACCTCGATCGAGGGCGAGTCCCGCGGTGAGTGGTACCTGCGTCAGATGATCGGGTCGGCCAACATCTCCGGCTCCAAGGCGATGCACATCGCCACCGGCAACCTCAGCTACCAGATCGAGCACCACCTCTTCCCCGATCTGCCCAGCAACCGGTACGCCGAGATCTCGGTCAAGGTGCGCGACATCTGCGAGCGCTACGGCCTGCAGTACACGAGTGGTCCGCTGCCCAAGCAGGTCGCCTCCGCGTGGATGAAGGTCATCCGCCTCTCGCTGCCCAACCACATCGCCGCGAAGGTCAAGTTCCCGAGCCGTCGCAAGCCGGTCGCGCCGACCGCGCTGCCGTCGCGTCGGGTCGACACCGGCGAGGTCGCTGCCTGACCCGTCGTCCCATCGACAGGTGGGGTCGTTGCGCGCCGTATAGAGCGCGCAACGACCCCACCTGTGCGTCCGGTGCGTGACAACATGCCGTATGACGAACGCGACCCCTCCCGGTTGGTACCCCGACAACCTCGACCCCACCCAGGTGCGGTGGTGGGACGGCACCTCGTGGACGCATCAGACCCAGCCCGCGCAGCCTCAGCAACCGGCGCCGCAGGCGATGCCCTACCCCGGCACATCGAGCGGACATCAGCAGGGTCAGCAGAGCGGGTCGCACTCGGCCCCACTGCCGGGACAGGGCGCGGCGCCCCGGCGTGACACGGCTGACCCGTACGCGGCGCAGGCGCACGGCGGGCAGGGTGGCCAGCAGCAGCCGCACGACCCGTACACGGCGCAGGCGCACGGCGGGCAGGGTGGCCAGCAGCAGCCGCACGACCCCTACGCACAGCAGCAGACCCATCAGCCCGCGTACGGTCAACAGGGCAATCCCCAGCAGTTCCAGCAGTACCCGCAGGGTGGCGCGCCGCAGCAGCCGGACTCCTTCCCGGGTGAGAGCCGGGTGCGCCGGTGGGGCGACTCCATCGCGCAGGGATACGGCGACCAGTCCTTCGGCGGTCAGGTCAGCGGACCGGTCGACGGTCGGCACGCCGAGCAGGGCCGCAACGTGTTCACCGAGCCGGTGCTCGTGGTGAGCCAGAAGCGCAAGATCATCGAGATCACCAACGAGTACGCCGTCTACGCGCAGGACGGGTCGCAGCTCGGGGCGGTGGTCGAGGTCGGTCAGAGCGGGATGAAGAAGGCGGTCCGGCTGCTGTCCAACTACGACCAGTTCCTGACCCACCGGCTCGAGGTGCGCGACAACGCAGGGCAGGTGCTGCTGCGGCTGACCCGGCCCGCGAAGGTCTTCAAGTCCACCATCGTGGTCGAGGCGCCGAACGGGTCCGAGATCGGCCGGTTGGTGCAGCAGAACGTCTTCGGCAAGATCCGCTTCGGTCTGCTGGCCGGCGGCGCGGAGGTGGGTTCGCTCAACGCAGAGAACTGGCGGGCCTGGAACTTCGCGATGCTGGACGCGTCCGGCACCGAGGTCGCACGGGTGACCAAGACCTGGGAGGGGCTGCTCACCACGATGTTCACCACGGCGGACAACTACGTGGTGCACCTGCACCAGGACATGCCCGACCCGTTGCGCTCGCTCTGCATCGCCGCCGCGCTCACCATCGACACGGCCCTGAAGCAGGACAGCCGCTAGGTCGCCGCTGCGCAGCCACGAGAGCCCACGCGGCGCCCGTACCTAGGCGGGTCCGCGAGTGGCCCGCCCACATGGGCCCACGCGGCGCCCGTGCAAGGGCAGCGGGCCGATCGATCCCCGGTCGAGGCCGTTTGGAAACGCCACGTCGCGAGCGCTACAGCCACGGGCGGGGCGGACGGCGCGACCGACCGAGTCAGACCGGCGCCGTGATGTCCCGGAGCAGCTGCAGAGTGCGGGCGACGGCCGGGTTGGCGCTGGCGTTGTCCCGCACGAAGACCACGATCCGTCGCCGCGGGGCCGGGTCGGCGATGGGGCGCGAGCACGCGTCGGCGGGCAGCACTCCCAGCGCCAGCTGCGGAATGACCGCGACGCCGATACCCGCGGCTGCGAACGCGATCGAGGTGTGGTGGTCGACGGTCTGCGCCGAGTAGCGGGGCGTGAAACCGGCGGCACGCGTCGCGCCGCGCACGATGCGGCCGCAGACGTCGTCGTCCTGGTTGTCCATGACCCACCGGTGGTCTGCCAGCGCGGACATCGGCACGACGCCCAGCTCGGCCAGCGGATTGTCGCTGGAGAACACCACCCAGTACGGCTCCTCGGTCAGCTCGTATCGGGTGTAGCCGTTGACCCGGGTCGGCGGGTCCTCGGGCTGCTCGGTGCGGACGTCGATGTCGGGCCTGCCCGGGCCGGTCGGGGACGGCTGCTCGTTGAGGTCGACGGTGAACTGCACGTCGGGGAAGTCCCGCTGCAGCGATCGCGCGACGAGCGGGATCCACTGCTCACCGGCCGACGCGAAGCAGGAGATCGCGAGCGTGCCGGTGCGGCCCTCACGCAGATCGTCGACCACGCCGTCGAGGCGGGCGAGGTTGTTCATCACCTCGTCGCTCTGCGCTGCGAGTGCCCGGCCCGTGGGCGTCGCACTGATGCCGCGACCGGACTTCTCGAAGAGTTGCAGCCCGGTCTCGCGCTGTAGTGCGCTGACGTGCTGACTGATGGCGGACGGCGTGTAGCCGAGATTGAGAGCGGCGGCCTGCACCGATCCGCTCGCGACGACGGCGCGGAACACCCGGAGACGGTTGACATCGAGCATTCCTCGACTCTACAGCAGCACTACACAGTGCATCAATAACAATCGCTTGTGCTGAAGAGTTGATGGCGTGACGCTGGATACATGAACATCGACTACAGCAACCACGGCCCCATCGATCGTGACGCGCAGCGGCTGAGCCAGGAGTTGGACGGCGTACGCGCCCGGTCCGGCCGGCCTGTCACCTCACCCTCAGCGCCCCGCCACCCGGTGCTCGCTCGCGTCCGCACGGCGGTGCACGCGGTCAGGGAGGTCTTCGACGGGATCGCCGAAGCCAACGAACGCTTCGATCGGATCAACCGACCCTGGGTCTACGAAGGCCCGGACTGGGTCAATGGCGCGCACGGTGCTGTGCGCATGGCCCACGAAGCGAGCGCCGATGTCGAGGCGCGGCGTCCGCGGTCGGCCGTGCGCGAAGGGTCGACCCGGCCCTCCGACGCACCCCGGACGGGCCTGCGCCCCGCGCACTGAACGGTGGTCTGTGAAGTCGGCCACACCACGGCCCCGGCGACCGACCGGGCAACCGTGCCTCGCGCGAGAAGGTGCATGGGAAGCATTGCAGCGCAACGGTTTGCGGCGGACCTCCGGCATGCGCCGCGATGCTTCAGTCTCACTGAAGAGTCATGCAGTCTTTTGGACTTGTCGTGATTAGTTCGAAATGGAACGATTAATGCCATGCGACCCATTTACAACGACTTCAACCCCATCGACGACCGCGACCACGCCCGCATGCTCGGCGACCTGGCGTATGCCACCACCGAGGAGACCGCACCGCGCACCACCCGCTCCATCTGGCGCTCGGTGCGTGAGCAGCTGCACGGCAACGGTCACGCAAACCGGGCGTACATGCGCCAGATCTGAGCCGATCCCTCGGCGTCAGCACGCGGACACTCCGGCCGGCCCTCGGCCGCTGGGTGTCCGCTTTTGCGTGTGGGGGATGGGGCGGGCGCGCCGCGGCACTACCGTGAGCGCATGCGAGCCGACCCCGCGCTGCGACCCGTGCGCGTCGGTAGCCGCAACGCGACGTTCCAGCACTGGGAGACCCTGCTGCGCAACCGCACGAAGCGGCACCGCGCAGGCGCGTTCGTCGTGCAGGGGGTGCGCCCGATCACCTTGGCCGTGCGAGCCGGGTGGCACGTCACGGACGTGCTGCGACCGACCGGCGGCCAGCCGTCGCGGTGGGCGCAGGACACGTGGGGCCGCCCGGGCGCGAGGCGCTACGAACTGGAGCCCGAGCTGTTCGCCGAGCTGTCGGGCAAGGACGAGGGGCAGGCCGAGCTGCTGGCCGTCGTCGCCATGCCCCCGGACGACCTGACCCGCGCCGACCCGTCGGCATACGCCCCCACGGTGGTCTTCGATCGGCCGAGCACCCCGGGCAACGTCGGCACTCTGCTGCGCTCGATCGACGCCTTCGGCGGGTCCGGTCTCGTCGTGACCGGGCATGCTGCCGATCCGTACGATCCCAAATCCGTTCGTGCCAGCACCGGTTCGCTCTTCACCGTTCCGACCGTACGGGCGGACGGTCCGCAGCCGGTGCTCGACCGGATCCGGGCACTGCGCTCCGCCGGGAGCAGCGTGCAACTGCTGGGCACCGATGAGGGGGGCGATCTCGGGGTGCGGGGTGTCGACTTCGCGGTGCCGACGGTGCTGGTCGTCGGCAACGAGACCCGCGGGCTCGCCCGGGTCTGGCGTGAGGCGTGTGACGCGATCGTCAGCATCCCGATGGTGGGCGAGGCGAGCTCGCTGAACGCCGCCACCGCCGGCTCCGTCCTGTTGCACGAATCGCTGCAGCAGCGTCTGGCCGCCCGCCGCTGAGGTCGCCGCGCACCGTGCGGGCGCGGCAGCTCAGCCCCGGTTCTCCCGACGGAACTGTCGCGGCGTGACGTCGTAGTGCGCGCGGAACTGTCGGTTGAAGTTGGACAGGTTGGCGTATCCCACGCGGTGTGAGACGGACGCGACGGGCACGTCGGTGTCCACCAGGAGCTTGCATGCCTGCGAGAGGCGCAGCTTCTGGACCGTGTCGCTGAACGTCTGGCCGCTGACCCGCTTGAAGTACTTCGAGAACGCCGAGTCCGACATCCCCACGAGCTGCGCCACTGCCGCGAGGCGCACGTCGTCGGTGAGGTGCTCGACGATGTACGTCAGGGCCTGGTCGATGGTGTCGGCGGCATCCTCATCGCGCAACGGCGGCAGCCACTCCTTCGTCAGGGTGCGGTGTTCGTCGTCGGGCGCTGCCGCGAGCACGCCGAGGAGCTCGAAGATGTGGCCCAACCGACGCGATCCCTGCTGCGCGCCGATGGCTTCGAGCTCGTCGGCGGCACGGAGTGCGGTGCTGCCACGGAACTCGATGCCGCGCGCCGCCTTCTTGAGAAGGGTCTGCACCTCCGCCAGCTCCGGGAGGATGTCCTGGCACCGGTCGACCCAGTGGGGGTGGAACTGCAGGACGGTGTCGCGGTCGTCGATGACCTGACCGGGCGCGAGGTCGCTGATCCAGTGGTGCGGCAGGTTGGAGCCGACCAGGACGACTTGTCCGGCGGCGAACGTGCCGATGTGATCACCGACGATGTAGCGGCCGGTGCCCGATCGGATGAGGTGTATCTCGTACTCGGGGTGGTAGTTCCACCGCGAGTAGGGGCTCGGGACGCCGTGCATGTGCCATCGGACGGACTGGCGGGGGTCGAGGGGCACGACCTCACGCGCTGCAGGGGCGGTGGCGAGACGGCGCGCGATGGCGCTGGGCGTCGGGTGCGGTCGTCTGTCGGTGCTCACAGCGCCTTCTCCGGTGCTCCTCGGGAGTGGCAAGAAAGTATCACCAGAGGTCTTGGCAGGATCTTTTTCACGGCACGACCCCTTCGTAAGGTCGAAGTTCCCAGGTGACTGGCAGAGGTCCCTCGAACAAGGACGACCCATGCGCAACCTCAGTGCGGTACTCACGGCGGCCTCGGACGTGCAGATCGTGGAGCGACCGGTCCCCGTCCCGGATCCCCACCAGGTGCTGGTCGAGGTGCGCGCCGTCGGCATCTGTGGCTCCGACGTCCACTACTACGAGCACGGGCGGATCGGCTCGTACGTCGTCGAGCAGCCCATGGTCATCGGGCACGAGGCGTCCGGCGTGGTGGTCGCCATCGGCGCAGAGGTCACCGACCGCGCCGTGGGTGATCGGGTCGCGCTCGAGCCCGGAGTGCCCTGCCGGCGTTGTGAGCAGTGCCTGGCAGGGCGGTACAACCTGTGTCCGCACGTCTCGTTCTTCGCCACCCCGCCGGTGGACGGCGCGATCTGCCGTGTGGTGGCCATCGATGCCGCCTTCGCCCATCCCGTCCCCGGCGACCTCACCTTCGAACAGGCCGCCATGGCCGAACCCGTCTCGGTCGGGATCTGGGCGGCACAGAAAGCCCGGATCACCGCCGGTGATCGGGTCCTGGTGACCGGCGCCGGACCGGTCGGCCTGTTCGCCGCGCAGGTGGCCCGAGCGTTCGGCGGCGTCGATGTGACGGTGAGCGACGTGAGCGAGTTCCGAAGCGCGATGGCCGACAGACTCGGTCTCACCGCTCATCGGTCGGGGCAGCCTTTCGAGCGGGACTACGACGTCGTCATCGAGTGCTCCGGTGCCCAGGCGGCCGTGACGGCCGGAATGTCCGCTCTCGCTCGCGCCGGACGCCTCGTGCTGGTCGGCATGGGCGCCGACTCCGTCACCATCGACGTCCCGCTGTTGCAGGGCCGAGAGATCCGCATCACCGGTATCTTCCGGTACGCCAACACCTACCCGCTCGCGCTGGACCTGATCGCCTCGGGAGCCGTGCGGGTGAGCGACGTCATCACCCACCGATTCGACCTCGAGCACACCGAGGACGCTCTCACCATCAGCCGGCGCGACCCGGAGGCGCTCAAGGCCGTCGTCACGCCCCATGTCGGCGGCCCGCCCCCGGGCGGGGACCTCGGCAGTGAGCGGTCGCGGTGACCTCCCCGTTCGACCTCACCGGCAGGACCGCCCTGGTGACCGGCGGCAACCAGGGGCTCGGCAGGGCGTTCGTCTTCGCGCTCGCCGCCGCCGGTGCCCGGGTCGCGTTCTCCGGGCGGCGCGAAGACGCCAACAGACTCGTCGCCGCCGAGGCTGCGCGGACCGGCTACGAGCTGGTGCCCATCACGGCCGACGTCACCGACGACGCCCAGGTGGACACCATGGTCGCGCAGGCGGAGGACGCGTTCGACGGTCGAATAGACGTGTTGGTCAATAATGCCGGGCGCTGCCATCACGCACCGTCGTCCGAACTGACCGACGACCAGTGGGCGGGCGTCTTCGACCTCAACGTCCGGGCCGTGTGGAAGACGTCCACGATCGTGGCGGACGTGATGCGCGCGCATGGATCCGGCTCGATCGTGAACGTCGGAAGCATCTCCGGACTGATCGTCAATCGTCCGCAGTTCCAGGCCGGGTACAACGCGTCGAAGGCCGCGGTCCACCACCTCACCAGGTCGCTGGCCGTTGAATGGGCGAGCTTCGGGATTCGGGTCAACGCCATAGCTCCCGGGTACGTGCAAGCCGACGGAGTGCCTGCCGACCGGCCCGAGCTACGTCGTCACTGGCGTCCGGAGTTCCGTCAGCACTGGGTGGACGACGCGCCGCAACGACGCTTCGCGCTTCCCGAGGAGATCGCTCCGAGCGCCGTGTTCCTTGCCAGCGACGCCGCCAGTTTCATCACCGGGACCGTCCTCGTCGCCGACGGCGGTTATACGGCGGCCTGAGGCGGCCTGACCTGCCTTGGGCCACAGTCAGGGCGACGCGAGACTGCGCCACAGCTGGATGGAGCCGGACGTGGTCCGAGAGGCGAGATAGAGCCGTGCGCCGTCGGCTGCGAAGGCGAGGGGACTACCCGGGGGAGTCCTGAGCACGGTCGTCCTCCCAGGGGAGACCTGGACGAGAAGCGACCCCGAGCGTGTCGGAAGGGCGATCGTCGTACTATCCGAAGTGACGACAGGTGTTGATATGTCACTGTCGCTGGTGACGGTTTCGGGCAGTCCGATCGATGTGACGGATCCATCGGCCTGCAGCTGCCACGCGCGCGCTGCACCCCCGGCTGTCACGCCGACGACGACGCAGCGTTGCAGGGAGCACCCGACGGCGTGCGCGTGCCCGGTGATCGCGATCCGGTGCTCCGTCCACGAGCCGCCGTCCGCCGCCCTCAGCCACACGACGGGATGCGACGTCATGCCGTCATCGAGGTCGAGCAGGTCGCCGACGACAACGAACCGGTCGCCGAGCGCACCGACCGCGGCGGCGGACTTCAGGATCGACGCGGTGTTCTTGAGGACGGGCGACGGCGGGTCGCGGAGCCACGTGCTGCCCTGCGGGTGCCAGGTCGTCACGTCCAGGCCGTGCGCTCCCACCCAGGACCCGACGATGAGCGCGTCGGACCCGGCGTACGCCGTGCCGACCAGGTCACCGGCCTCCAGGCCGCCGAAGGTCTCGAAGGTCTGAGGCGTCTCCGTCAGGGTGCCGAAGCCGCCCGCGGTCCGCGGCGTCCGCCACACGGTCCACCGCACGTTGCCGTGCGCACCCCCGCGTGCTCCACCGACGGCCAGGATGCCGGGCTCGCCCACGGCGGCCTGCAACCACCGGGCGGTGCGGGCGTATCCGGAGATCGGCCGCAGCGCGACCGTCGTGGTGACCCCGGTCGAGGAGGCCAGCGACATCCCGGCCGTACCGTCGCGACCGGAGGTGCCGACCAGCACACCCTCGGTCGTCGACGTGAGGATGTCCGGGGATCCGGTGAGGGACACCCGCGACCACCCGGGATCGACCGACGTCGGGCTGCTCGTCGACGACCCGCTGCAGGCGGACAGCCCCGCGACCGACACGAGGATCGCGCCGGTGATCGCGGCGTGAGCCCGCCGCCTGCGCACGTGTCGTCACCCCTGACGGTTATGCGTCGTCGTCGCCCTCGAACGGCCAGAACTCGCGCAGCTCGATGCGACCACCGCGCGCCATCGGATGCGCAGCCGCGACCTCGACGGCGTCCTCCAGAGTGGCGCAGTCGAGGATGTCGAAACCGGCGAGCCACTCCTTGGTCTCCGCGAACGGCCCGTCGGTCACGATCCTCTCCCCGTCGCGCACGCGCACCAGCTTCGCGGTCGAGGGTGGGCGCAGCCGCTCGCCCATCACCCACTGGCCGCGACCGTCCACCTGCGCGAACCAGTCGTCGATGCCCGTTTCCGGGGCGTCCGAGGTGTCGGGATCGCCGTCGACGACGACCATCATCAGGTACTTCATACGGGGTGCGTGTCCTTCGCGATGGGTCCGAGTGGTCAGGTTTGCTGCGGTCAGCGCAATGTCTTCAAGGCGCCGCCCCAGCGGACGAGCTGAGTGAGCATCGTGTTGAGGTTGCCCGCCTGGTAGGGCCGGGGCGCCATCTTCGAGTAGTCCTCCATGTCGTCGTACGTCGAGATGGCCACCTGCGCGCGGACGGTCGCGATCTGCAGCTCCCCGAGCACCTGCTTGAGTTGCTCCGCCGCGCGCAGTCCCTCACTGGAGCCGTAGCAGACCAGGCCGGCGACCTTGTCGTTCCACTCGACGTAGAGGAAGTCGAGCGCGTTCTTGAACGCCGCGGGCAGGGCGCGGTTGTACTCCGGGAAGACGAACACGAAACCGTCGTAGCCGGCGATCTTGCGCGACCAGGCCTTAGTGTGGTCCTTGGTGTAGGCCTGGGACGAGGCGGGCTCCGGCTCGTCGAGCAACGGCAGACCCTGGTCGGCGAGATCGACCAGCTCGTACGTCGCGTCGTCCCGTTCCGCGACCTGGTCCATCACCCACTTCGCGACGGAGGGACCGACCCGCTGGGGACGGGTGCTGCACAGGACGACGGCGATCCGCAGGGCGCTCATGACCCTGAGCGTAGGACCCCGCACACCCGGCGCGGGGTGGATCGGTCAGCCCGACACGGCCGGCTTCAGCACCTGCTCACACCACTGGCGGAAGGTGGTCGGGCTCGCCGTCTCAGGCGTACGCGCCACGCCGGCGTCCAGCCCGGCCTCCTTGGCGCTCATCATGTCGGTCATGCCCTGGACGAACGCCGCACCCACCCCGTAAGAGGACATCCTCGCGGCTTGCGCGTCGAAGGACTCCCGTTCGTAACGGATCGGCGTACCGAGCACCTCGGACATCGTGCCCGCCATGTCCTGCGGTGACACGTCCTCCGGTCCGAGGACCGGGACGGTGTCGACACCGGACCATGTCGTGTCGAGCAGCAGTCGCGCAGCAGCATCGGCGATGTCCCGGGTGGCCACCATGGGCGTGCGCCGATCGGCCGTGACGACGTCGGTGAACACCCCTCGGTCGCGGATCGAGTCCACCTGGCGCAGCAGGTTGTCCATGAACCCGGGGTTGGCGAGCGAGCGGTAGGCGACGCCCGTACCGGCGATGAGGTCGTCCATCGCGAGGGTGGCGGTGACCAGCCCGGCCCGGCCGGCGATCGGCGTGCCCCGGCCGAGCGCCGAGACGCCGACGACCCGCCGCACACCGTGACGGGTGAACGCCCCCGCCGCCGGCCGGGTGAAGCCGGTGTACGCCGCATCCACGCTGGCGGCCGCCGGGTCCGGGGGCACGAGCCAGAACACCGCATCGGCGCCGGCGAACGCGCGGTCGACCACCTCGGCGTCGCCGTGCGACCCCTGCACGACCTCGACCCGGTCGCGCACGTCGGTCGCGAGCCGAGCGGGGTCGCGGACGACGACGCGCAGCTCCTCGGTGCTCGCGGCGAGGCGCTGGAGCAGTTGACTACCGATGTCGCCCGTGGGCGTCGTGATCACGATCATGGGTCAACGGTGCGGGCACCGCGACCCGGACGTCCAATACCTATTGCCAACTAATTGATACCCTGAAGGCATGGATCTGGACCTTCGCAAGCTGCGGTACTTCGCGGCGCTGGCCGAGCACGGTCACTTCGGACGGGCCGCGGAGTCGCTCTACATCGCCCAACCTGTCCTCAGCCGGCAGATCCGGGCTCTCGAGCAGGAGTTGGGGTGCTCCCTACTCACGCGGACCACCCGCAGTGTGCAACTCACGGCCGCCGGGCGGCAGCTGCAGGAGGAGGCACGCTCGGTGTTCGCCACCGTCGACGCGTCGATCCGACGGGTGCACGAGGCCGACCGCGGGGTGGCCCGACTGGTGGTCGGGTTCGCCACCGGGCTGCACGTGTCCGATGCGGTGCGCGCGTACGCCGCGCAGAGCCCGGAGGTGCAGATCGCGCTGCTGCCGCTCAAGTGGTGGGAGCAGGATGTCCCGCTACGCGACGGGCGGGCCGACATCGGCTACCTGCGGCGCCCGTTCGACGAGACCGGGCTGCGCTCGGTGCCGATCGGCACCGAGCCCAGGGTGGCCTGCCTGCCGGTGTCACACCCGCTCGCCCGGCGCAGGAGCCTCACCCTGGCGGAGTTGGAAGGGGAGCGGATCCTCGACGCGCACGCACGCCGTACCTCCTCGGCCGAGGAGAAGTTCGAGCTCATCGCCTCCGGTGACGGCATCGCCGTGGTGCCGCTGAGCGTCGCCCAGTCCTATCTGCGCCCGGACCTCGTGCACCGTCCCGTCACCGACGCGGAGCACGTGCAGACCTGCCTGGTCGTGCCGCGGGGCAGGCGCGAGCGCCGGGTGCAGGACTTCCTGGCCGTGGCCACCCGCACCCTCGCCCCTGCCGCGACCCGGCTCGCCGCCGTCGACTGACCGGGAGCCCCGCTGAGGGGATCGGATCGAAGTCATGACGAACGTCGTGGCGGAACCCGTGGTTGCCCGCGAAGCGTCTTACCTAGAGTGGGTAATGATTCGGGGGCGGTGACAACGCCCCCCAGAGGAGGCACCGAAGATGTCCGAACTTGATCTGAGTGGCCAGGGCCGCACACCCGAGACGCCCGCGCCCGACGCGCTGGTGCTCGAAGCGCCCGCCCCCGCACCCGTCGTCCAGGAGCAGCAGGCCGTCCAGGCCGTGAAGGTCGCGCCCGAGGCGCAGACCGAGATCGAGAAGAAGGCGCAGTCCTTCGTGACCGAGCTGACCTCGATGGACATGAAGGCACCGGCGTTCACCGAGAAGGTCAACTCGATCGTGCTGATGGGCGACTCGGACATCCGGCGTTCCTCGGAGGTCTCCAACCGGATGCTGCAGCGTCCGGCGGCCTCGTCCGGCGACAAGACCAGCCCGCAGGGCAAGGTCAGCGGCACGCTGATCGACCTGCGCCGCACCGTCACCGACCTCGACCCGAACCGCGCGGACCTCAAGGGCATGAAGAAGGTCCTGAAGTGGCTGCCCGGCGGCAGCAAGATCGACAACTACTTCGCCAAGTACCAGTCCGCGCAGTCGCACCTGGACGCCATCATCCGGGCGCTCGCCTCCGGCCAGGACGAGTTGCGCAAGGACAACGCCTCCATCGAGATGGAGCGCGGCAACATGTGGCAGGCCATGCAGAAGCTGGGCGAATACAACCAACTCGCAACGGCATTGGACACTGCGATCGAGCAGAAGATCGCCGAGCTGCAGGCCGCCGGGAAGACCGAGGAGGCCGACACCATGAAGTCCGACGTGCTCTTCGCGGTGCGTCAGCGGCGGCAGGACATCATGACCCAGATGGCCGTGTCGGTGCAGGGCTACCTCGCCCTGGACCTGGTGCGCAAGAACAACCAGGAGCTCATCCGCGGCGTGGACCGGGCGCAGACGACGACGGTCGCCGCGCTGCGTACGGCGGTCATCGTGTCGCAGGCGCTCGCGCAGCAGAAGCTCGTGCTGGACCAGATCACCTCGCTCAACACCACCACCTCCAACCTCATCGAGTCGACCTCGCTGCAGTTGAAGCAGCAGGGCGCCGAGATCAACCAGCAGGCCGCGAGCAGCGGTGTCGAGGTGGAGAAGCTGCAGCGGGCGTTCGACAACGTCTTCCAGACGATGGACGCCATCGACACCTTCCGCACCGAGGCCACGGCGAACATGGCGCAGACGATCACGGCGCTGCAGGGCCAGGTCGAGCGCGCCAAGCCTTACCTGGAGCGCTCGATGCGCTCCCAGGGCATGGACGCCTCGACCAGCGCGCAGCTCGGCGGGGGCCAGCCTTCGCAGGGTCAGATCGGCTCCTGAGCCGTGGGTCTGCTCTCCCGGCTCTTCGAGCCGGACCAGCAGCCCGGGCAGCACCGCGACCCGGCCGCCTCCACGGGGCCGGGTCCGGGCGCTGCCCGGGAGCACGACGACAGCGTACCGGCTCTGAGGAAGCAGACCCAGGCCCTCGTGCTGGAGATCAACGCGAGCGCCGGCGACTTGCCGCCCATCGCAGTGGTGCTCGCGCGGGCCGTGACGGATACCGTTGCGAGCGTGCTGGATTCCCCGGAGGTCGATCGCCTGGACATCGGTGTGCGGGTGGCGGTGCACGCCGTCCTGATCGACTACGTGCCGGGATCGATCCGCAGCTACATCGGAGCCGTGCGCGCCGCAGGCGACCCGGCCGTGCACGCGGCCACGGACGCGGTCGTGGAGCAGCTCACCACCCTGCGCGCCAGCGTCGGCGACCTGGCGGCCGCCAGCAATGAGCGCGACCTGCAGGCGCTGCAGGTGCACGGCCGGTTCCTGCAGGACAAGTTCGGCGGCTCGGAGCTCGACCTGTGAACGGTGCGACCGCATGGTGACCGCCCTGCCCAAGGGCGCGAACGCCTCTCTCACGAAAGAGAATCCGGGCCTTCGCGGCGTCGTGGTCGGCGTCGACTGGGACGCCGGCCCCGAGCGGGTGCTCGCCGACGCGCTGACCCTGATGACGATCCTGTGCGACCAGCGGGGCAAGGCCCTGTCCGACGACCACGTCGTCTACTTCAACCAGCTTGTGTCGGCCGACCTGTCGACCGCGCAGCTACAGGAGGCGCTCGGCGACGACGACGAGCAGTTGGAGATCGAGCTGAGTGCCGTCCCGCCGGAGGTCGACCGGATCGTGGTGGTCGTCTACGTCAACGAGGGAGTGACCGGTCGCCGGACCCTCGGGCAGCTGCGCCGGTGCACGCTGCGAGTGCTCAACCTCGACGGTGGCGGTGTGCTCCTGCAGACGGTCGATCTGGCCGCCGGGTTGGACAGCGAGACGGCCGTCGCCCTCGGGCAGGTCTACCGGCGCGGCGAGGAGTGGAAGTTCAAGGCGCTCGGCGCCGGCTACTCCACCGGACTCGCCGGCGTGGCCAAGGACTTCGGCGTCTCGCTGTGACCACCCGCACCGACCTGCCCTACCTGCGTCGCCGGGTCCGGCCCACGGCACCGGCTGCCGCACCCGCAGCAGCCTCGACCGCATCCGAGGCCTCCGCGGTCCCGACCCCTGCACCGTCCGGTACGGCGGTCGCGGACTTCCTGTCCGGGCGCTCGGTGCGCCCGGGTCGAGAGCGTCCTGCGCCAGAGTCGTCGCCGACGCCGGCTCCGACCGCGTCGTTGGATCTCGGCGCACCGACCGCATCCACGCCGTCCATCCCGGCCCCCGGTGCGAGCAGCACCTCCCTGGACCTCGGTGGCGATCAACCGGCCGCTCCCACCCCGACGTCCACCTCCAGCACCTCCCTCGATCTTGGCGGCGACGGGCCGGCCGCCCCGGACACCTCGGCGCCCCGCCGGCCGGTCGCGCCGCTGGGCGGACACACCAGGGAGCAGCCCTACGACCTGCGGCTGCCCACGATCACCGAGCACGAGCGCCGGGTGTTGAGCGCAGCCGACCGGGTGGTCCACCTCACCCGGATGCAGTCCGCGGTCGGGCGACTGCGTATCGAACCTGCCCTCGGCGCGGGCGAGCACCTCGACCTCGGGTGCGTGCTGGAGACCATCGACCGGCAGGAGTCGATCGTGCTCGGCACCCTGAACCGGCAGGGCCCGGACCCACGGCGACCGATGGTGCGCTGCGGCGGCCAGGGCGTCGAGATCGACCTGCGCCGGATCCTGTCCCTGTCCCGCCTGCTCGTGGTCGCCGTCGCGCCCCGACTACCCGGCGGCACGCTCGTGGTCACGACGTACGGCGGCTCCCGGATGGAGATCCCGCTGCCGGTCAGGGCGACCCTGGGCGCCCAGGCGCTGCTCACCGCGTACGTCGTCCAGGGACGACTTGTGCTGCGGGCGGAACTGGATCCGTTTTCCGGGACGTTGCAACAGGTGTGCGGGGCCTACGGTTATACGGACCTGACGTGGCGCGACCCCGCGACCCCGTTGGTGTGAGGCAGGGGGCTCTCGTCGTTCGTGGGCCCGCGGTGATCGATCTG
This sequence comes from Allobranchiibius huperziae, assembly GCF_013410455.1. Classification (NCBI taxonomy): domain Bacteria; kingdom Bacillati; phylum Actinomycetota; class Actinomycetes; order Micrococcales; family Dermacoccaceae; genus Allobranchiibius; species Allobranchiibius huperziae. Next base: position 21,247 of record NZ_JACCFW010000001.1, read on the forward strand.
AGACGAAGGAATCGGCAATGGCAGTCAGCTTGAGCAAGGGCGGCAACGTTTCACTGGCGAAGGCAGCCCCCGGCATGACCAACGTCGTGGTCGGGCTGGGCTGGGACCCGCGGACGACCGACGGCGCGCCGTTCGACCTGGATGCCTCGGCGCTGATCTGCGGCCAGGACGGCAAGGTGCGCACCGACCTCGACTTCGTCTTCTACAACAACCTGTCCGGCGACAACGGCTCGGTCAACCACCAGGGTGACAACCGCACCGGCGAGGGCGGCGGGGACGACGAGCAGATCGTGGTCAACCTCGCGGCCGTCTCACCGGACGTCGCCAAGATCGTCTTCCTGGCCTCCATCGACCAGGCCGACTCCCGTGCGCAGAACTTCGGGCAGGTCTCCGACGCCTACATCCGCTTCTTCGACGCCGACGACGCCAACAACGCCGAGAAGGGCGCGCGCTTCGACCTGGGCGAGGACGCCTCCACCGAGACCGCGCTCATCTTCGGCGAGCTCTACAAGAACGGCGCCGAGTGGAAGTTTCGCGCCGTCGCGCAGGGGTACTCCTCCGGCCTGGCCGGCGTCATCTCCGATTTCGGCATCTCCGCGGGCTGACACGCCCCGGCGTACGACGGCCGTCACCGTCGTACCTCCCACTCCCTGAAGGGACCTCATGTCCACGCTCAAACACTTCCGTGTCGATTTCGTCGTCGCCGCGGTCGTGCTCGTCATCGCCTTCTTCTACGACGGGGTCGACGCGGTCTCCCTGACCGCGATCCTGATCGTGCTGGAGATCGTCTTCTCCTTCGACAACGCGGCGGTCAACGCCAAGTACCTGGAGAAGATGAACGACTTCTGGCAGAAGATGTTCCTGACCGTCGGTGTGCTCGTCGCCGTCTTCGGCATGCGGCTGATCTTCCCGTTCGTCATCGTCTGCCTCTCCGGGCAGATCAGCCCGGTGCAGGCCGTGCATCTCGCGCTCGAACGCGGCAACCACAACACCCCCGGCACCTACGGCTACATCCTCGACCAGGCCCACCCGGCCATCGCGGCGTTCGGCGGGATGTTCCTGCTGCTGCTCTTCCTGGACTTCATGTTCGACGGTGACAAGGAAGTGCACTGGCTTGGCCCGATCGAGCGGGCGCTGCAGCGCATCGGCGCCCTCGACATGCTCGGGGTCATCGTGGCCGGCATCGGACTGCTGGTCGCGGCCGAGTTCCTCACCACCGGCGGGGAGAAGGCGACCGTGCTCTTCTCCGGCGTCCTCGGCATCGTGCTTTACCTCGCCGTGAACGGTCTGTCCTCGGTGATGGAGGACCAGGAGGCGGCCAAGGACGAGCAGTTGGAGCAGCAGACCAACGCCCGCGGCACCATCCTGCTCGCCGGCAAGGCCGCGCTGTCGCTCTTCTTCTTCCTGGAGGTGCTCGACGCGACGTTCTCCTTCGACGGCGTCATCGGGGCCTTCGCGATCACCCCGGACCCGATCATCATCGCCATGGGCCTCGGCGTCGGGGCGCTCGCGGTCCGCTCGCTGACCGTCTACCTGGTGCGCAACGGCACTCTCGCCGAGTACCGCTACCTGGAGAACGGCGCCCACTGGGCCATCGGCGCACTGGCCGTCATGTTGATCCTGACCATCAAGTTCCACCTGGGCGAGGTCGTCATCGGCGGCACCGGCATCGCCTTCATCCTCGCGGCCTGGCTCACCTCGGTGCGCGAGAACAAGAAGCGCGACGACCACGACCAGCACAGGACCGAATCCATCGACCAGACACCGGCGTCTGCCGTGAACGGAGCATCGAAACAATGACGATCAATCTGAACAAGGGTCAGTCGGTCAACCTGGCCAAGCAGGACGGCGGATCGCTCACGCGTGTCCGGATGGGCCTCGGCTGGGACGCGAAGATCGTCACCAAGAAGGGTCTCTTCGGCGGCAGCAAGCAGGTGCAGCGCGACATCGATCTGGACGCCTCGGCCATCCTGATCGGCGCGGGCAACGTGCTCGACATCGTCTACTTCGGCAAGCTGCGATCGAGCGACGGCTCGATCCAGCACACCGGTGACAACCGCACGGGCGCCGGCGACGGCGACGACGAGTCGATCATCGTGGACCTGCCGGCCGTCGCGGGATCGGTCGAGCAGATCGTCTTCGTGGTCAACTCCTACAGCGGCGAGAACTTCACCGAGATCGACAACGCCTTCGTCCGCGCGGTCGACTCCGCTGCCGGCGACACCGAGCTGGTCCGCTACGAGCTGACGGGCACGGGGCCGCACACCGCCATGGTGATGGCCAAGTTGACCCGCTCCGGCTCCGGCTGGAGCTTCACCGCCATCGGTCAGCCGGGTCAGGGCCGGGTGGCGCAGGAACTGGTGCCGCTCGCCCTCTCGGCGATCTGAGCCGGCACCCGCGCGCCCTCAGCCTGGACATCTGGGGCACGTTGATCGGCAGCGACCCGTCGTTCAAGCCGGCGCGCAACGAGATGTTGCGGTCCGCGCTGGCTCCGGGCGTCGCCGCGGGCGACTTCGACGTCGCGTTGCGCACGGCCGACCGGGACGGCGACGAGCTGTCGATGGCGACCGGCCGCGACGTCGGATTCGACCAGCGGGTGGGGCTCGTCCTGGATCGGCTGGGGGTCGGTGCTTCCGCGCTCGGTGACCGATCGGCGTACCTCCTGGCACGCCAGGCCGAGCTCGCGTCGGCCCAACCGCCGCGGCCGTTGACCCCTTCGCTGCCGAGTCTGCTGGGCGCGGTCGCCGAGCGGATGCCGGTGGTGCTGACCAGCAACACCGGCATGCTTCCGGGGGAGTTGATGCGCAAGCTGCTGCGGCTAGCGGGTTTCGCCGATGATCTGTGGATGGTCTTCTCGAACGAGGTGGGAGCCGCCAAACCGTCGCGCGAGATCTTCGACGTCGCGGTGGACCTGGTCGGTCTGCCCGCTGGAGAGGTGCTGCATATCGGCGACAACCCTGTCGCCGACGTCGAAGGAGCCCGGGCCGCCGGGCTGCAGACCCTGCTCGTCGAGCCCGACGGGATGGCGCTCGCGGCGCGGCTGCAGACGATGGCATGCCTCTGACGACACCGACGTCGCTCTGGACCCTCACGGGCACTCCGGACGACGTGCGATCCCTCGACGCGCACGATTACTTCGATCACGCGGCGTACTCCCTGATGAAGCACGGCGACGGCGCCGCGATCCACGGGCTCGGAGTGCGCCTCGGCAGGCACCTGCTGCACGAGCACGGCGACGAGCTGCTCGCCGACGCCGTGCCCGTCTTCCCCGTCGCGTATCTCGCGGTGCCTCCCGCGTGCTGGTATCTCGCGTCCGAGGCGCTGGCCGTGGTCGACGACGCGCGCGCGTCCCGCGGGCTTCCGCCGGGTCGTCTGGTGCACGTGCGCAAGGACTCGGTCACGGCCGGCGACTACGCCGCCTCCAGCGAGCAGCAGCGGCGCGCGGAGCTGGCCGGCATCGGATTCGAGGTGCGCGAGTCGCTGGCCGGGTGCGTCGCTGTGGTCGTCGACGACGTCCGCGTGACCGGGCTGGCCGAGCAGACGATCGTGTCCGCCCTGTCGAGTGCGGGCCCCGTCACGGTGCTGCCGGCGTACGTCGCGGTGTGCACCACACAGCTGGCCGCCGCCCCCTATGTGGAGCGGGTCCTCAACCACACGGCAGTCGAGTCACCGCTGGACCTGCTGCCCGCGATCGAGGCCGACCGCTTCTGCCTCACCATCCGCTTCCTCAAGTTCGCGCTCGCCAGCCCCGATCTCGCCGAGTTCGTCGCGCGCTGCCCGCAACCGGTGCTCCTGCAGATGTACGACGGGGTGCTCGCCACCGGCGCCGCGTTCGCCGATGCGTACGCACCCGGGGTCGCGACGCTGCGGGCAGGACTGGGCGAGTTCCGCTACGCCCTCGCACGACTGCACCCCCGCGACACGGCGCTCCCCGGCGAGGACAGCCCAGTGGGGGCGGCGTCGTACAGCCGGTTCAAGCACGGGAGCGGTTCCGTCGCAGCTCGATTCGCCCGGCTTCTCGCGCAGCAGTACGCCGACCACCACGATCTGTCCTCGACGCCGCGCGTCTGGGTGACGGGGTCGGGATACGCCGCGGTCCCGCCGGCGGCGGCCGCCTTGGTGGCCCCGTTCGTCGCGGCGCTCGCGGAGCTGGTGCCGGGACTGCAGGTGCGGGAGCTGCGGGTGCACCGCTCGGGTCGCACGCCCGGGGACTACGCGGCGATGAGCCCGGCGGATCGGGACGCCGCGCTGCGCGACGACTGCATGTACGTCGAGGACGGCGCCGACCTGCGCGGCGAGCTCGTGGTCGCCCTGGACGACATCCGCGTCACCGGGACCCACGAACGCGCGATGAACGCGTGCCTCACCGCGGCGGGCGCGCGGTGGATCGATCATCTCTACCTGGTGGACGCCGCCGCGTTCGCGACGGCACCGCAACTGGAGTCGATGCTGAACGCCGCGGCGGTCGAGGGGCTCGACGACCTGCTGGCGATCGTGCGAGCCGATGACTTCGTGCCCAACGCCAGGGTGTGCCGGCGAGTGCTCCGGTTGCCGCCCGAGGAACTGGTGAGGTTCGTCGAGCAGGCGCCTCCGGAGGTGCTGCGATGGGTCGGCGACGCGATCGAGGCCGACCACCTCGCCGACGTCGAGCAGTTCGCGGACGGCGTACGCCGATTGCGCGGTCTGGCCGCGATTCGGCACTGACCCGGAGCCGCCATCTCGTAGGCTGCGGCGACGGTCGAGAGGGGGCTGACCTGCATGAGCACTGACGGACAGCCGGGGCCGCTGCACCGCAACCACGCGTTCATGGTCCTGCTGCTCGGTCAGACGGCATCCTCCATCGGTTCCTCGATGACCGGCCTGGTCTTCCCGCTCATCGGTTACGCCCTCACCGGGTCCACGCTCCTCGCGGGAGTGGCGGCCACGTCGGTGCTCGTCGGAGAGCTGGCCGGCCGGCTGGTCTCCGGCGCGCTGGTCGACCGGTGGGCCAAGCGGCGGGTCATCGTCCTCGCCAACCTGACCGCCGCACTCGCCGTCGCGAGTCTGGCCGCCGCGGAGCTGCTCGGCCACCTCGTGCTGGCCCATCTGATGATCGCCGGCCTCGTGCTCGGACTGGCCGACTCGTTCCTCGCCCCGGCCTCGTCCGCCTCGGTGCGCCAGGTGGTCCCGCCCGAACAGCTGCCGCTGGCCTACACCCGACTGCAGGCGCGCGACCACGTCGCGAGCCTGGTCGGCCCACCGCTCGGCGGCGCGCTCTACTCGATCGCCCGCAGCGTCCCGTTCGTGGTGGACACCGTCAGCTACCTGGCGTACGCCGCCGGAGCGAGCCGGCTGCGCACCGATCTGCGGTCCGACGCACCCACCGGCAACTCCCTGCTGACCGACGCCCGTGCGGGCGTGCACTTCGTCTGGCACCACCACGTCGTACGGTCCGTGCTCCTGTGGGGCGGGCTGTTCAACTTCGCGATGGCGTACGTGTTCACGGCGGTGACCCTGCGCCTGGTCCGGGCGGGTGTGACGCCGGCAGCGATCGGGCTGGTCGACACCTGCGCGGCCGCTGCAGGACTCCTCGGTGCCGTCATCGCGCCCACGATCGTCGCCCGGTTCCGTAGCGGCCTGCTGACGATCGTGACCGGCCTGGCACTCGCACTGCTCGTCGCGCCGATGGGTCTCACCATCAACGTCGTCGTGACAGGCGCGCTCTTCGCGGCTGGGTTCCTGCTGCTCCCGGCGAACAACTCGGCCATCTCGGCCTACATCTCGAACGCCACTCCGCAGCACCTGCAGGCCCGGGTGAACGCCGCCAGTGGGCTGGTCGCGCTCGGCTTCGCGCCCCTGGCGCCTCCGGTGGCCGGTGTCCTCATCATCGCCCTGGGCGACGTCGGCTCGATGCTCGCCGGGTCGGTCTTCCTCTTCCTCAGCCTCGTGCCGCTGCTGACCGACCGCGAGGTCGTCGCGCTCGGGCGTCCGGACACCTGGCGGCCTGCACCGTGACGCAGGTATCACTGAGGGACACACGTCTTCCTGTGTCCCTCGGACTTAGCCGTGCCACCGTGAACCGGGCCCACGACGGCGTACTCACCGGTAGCTTGAGCAGATGGAGACCACGACGCAGCGGGTGCATGCCTTCACCGACGACGCTCTCGGGCAGGACGACGCCACCGGTGTCGCGGCGCGCATCGCGTCCGGCGCGATCAGCGCGAGCGAGGCGGTCGATGCCGCGATCGCCCGCAGCGAGGCCGTCGAGCAGCACCTCAGCGGACTGCGGTTCGAGGACTTCGACCGGGCGCGCAAACGGGCGGCCGACGGTGCCGGCGGCGCGTTCGCCGGAGTGCCGACACTGCTGAAGGACAACATCATGGTCGGCGGGATGCCGATGACCCAGGGGTCTCGCGCGTTCGCGATGACCCCGCACCCGAAGGACGGCCCGGTCGCGAGCCAGTTCCGGGCGACCGGGCTCATCCCGATCGGCACCTCGACGATGCCGGAGTTCGGGTGGACCTGCTCCACCGAGACCCTCGAGTACAGCACCCACAACCCGTGGCACACGTCGTACTCCTCCGGCGGCAGCTCGGGTGGTTCGGCGGCGTACGTCGCGGCGGGTGTCGTGCCGATCGCGCACGGCAACGACGGCGGTGGTTCCATCCGGATCCCCGCGCACGCCTGTGGTCTGATCGGGTTGAAACCGACCCGTGGGAGGCTGCGGATCGAGACCGCGGACCGGGTGATGCCCGTACGCGTCGTCAGCCAGTCGGTGCTGGCCCGCTCGGTGCGCGACGTCGCCGGCTTCTTCGCGGCCGCCGAGCAGGTGCACCGCAACCGGCTGCTCAAGCCGATGGGGCTGGTCGACCAGCCGCAGGCGAGGCCGTTGCGCATCGGGCTGCTCATCGACTCACCGGCCGTGCAGACCCGCACCGATCCTGAAACCCGCACTGCCATTGAAGGATTCGCGCGCCGGCTGGAGGACCTCGGCCACCATGTCGAACCGTACGAGCTGAAGCTGCCGTCCTATTTCAAGGACGACTTCTCGTCGTACTGGATGCTGCTCGGGCTGCTGGCCTCCAGCGGCACGGACCGGATCTTCGGTGAGGGGTACGACCCCGAGCGGCTGGAGGGGCTCACCAAGTACCTGGGCGCGCAGGGCAGGAAGCGGCTGCTCAAAATGCCCGTCTCGCTGTCGCGGTTGCTCGCCTCCGACGTCGTCTCACGGGTGCAGATGTACCGCGGTCCGGACCTGATCGTGTCGCCGGTGCTGACCGGTACGACGCCCCAGCTGGGCTACCTCGGCGCGGACATCGATCCCGCGCTGCACTTCGAGCGGCTCGTCGACCTGTGCGCGTTCACCCCGTTGCACAACGCGACCGGTGCGCCGGCGATCTCCCTGCCGGTGGGCCAGACCGCCGACGGCCTGCCCATCGGCGCGATGGTGTCGGGCACCCACGGCGACGACGCACTGCTACTGCGCCTGGCGTTGCAGGTGGAGGCCGCTCACCCCTGGCGTCGTATCCAGGACTGACAAAGACAGCGAGCCGTCGGACGTCACCGTCCGACGGCTCGCTGTCGATCCGGCAGCTGTGGCCGGAGGGGACTGCTACCGGCCGGCGCGCGCTGCCTTCTTGGCCTTCGGTTCGGCATCGTGCCAGCCCTGCTTCGCGCCCGAGACGATCCCACTGGCCCGGCGCTTGACGGCGCGACCGTAGCGCCGCGCGAACGCCTGGCTCGGGGCCGTCCCCGACGGGGCGGCGGGAGCCGGTGCGGGGGCGGCAGCCGGAGCGGCGGCGGGGGCCGGCTCGGGTGCGGCTGCCACCGGCTCGGCCTTGCCCGGGTACCAGTACGGCGCCCAGAGCTTCGACAGGCCCGCGCGCTTGTCGTCCTTGACCTCGGCAGGCATGTCGCGAACGACAATTCCGACCGCCGCGAGCTCGTCGATGATCTGCGGGGTGAACGGCCGCTTGCGCCACGCGTCGACGATGTAGGTGCGGGTCTTGAGGTAGTCCAGGTACCGGCGCCCGTGCTTGTCGTTCGCGCCGAGGTGGGCGAAGACGGCCATCCGCTCGTCGTGCGCGGGTGCGACCTCCTCCGGCGGGAAGGCGTTCCACTCGTCCGGCTCGGGGAACCGCGCGCTCGGGTCCTTGAGCAGCGTGCCCGCGCCGGAGTGGGTCATCCGCATGCTCCACACCAACAGGTCGTTCGGGCTGTTCTGGCAGTAGAGCGTCGGTCCGGTCTCCAGGTCGCAGATGTCCTGCGATCCGACCTTCAGGTTGAGCCCGCCGGTGTGTTCGGTGTGGTCCTGCAGGTAGATGCCGAACCGCAGCTGCGTGTACCGGTCGTCCCAGTCGGGCGCGTCCGGGTCCAGGCGGTCGGTGTTGTCCTTGTGCCAGGCACGGATGACGCCGTTGATGGTGGCCGAGCTGTCACCGCCGTACAACACCTCGTCGGTGTCCAGGAGCTTCTTCGCGACCGCGGCCATCCGACCGTCTGCGAGGACGTGCCGCATCGGCGAGGTCGCCAGCTCCCCACCGCCGGACCCGCAGTGCTCGCGCACCTCCGAGCGCATCTGCTCGACCTCCGCGTCGGTGTAGACGTCGGGCAGGATCGCGTACCCCTTGCGCCAGAACTCCGCAACGTCCAGATCCGCCAACGCTTGTTCAAACATACAAACCTCCCGGTCGTGTTCGTCAGTCCGAGCCGCGTCGAACACGGCTGCAGCTCAGACCCCATGGTCCACCACCTCGATGTGTGGTGACATGCCTTTGCACTGTGTGTCTCAGGTGGACGCTGCCGGCCCCCGACCCCTGTGGCAGGAATGATGGTCGAGTCGACGCCTGCGTCGCGCCAACCGCGTCGGCGAGTCCCGAAAAGGTCGAGGAACGACGCTCTCAAGCTCCGGCGCGGTCCACGGTCCCCTACGCGGAGGTAGGGGTGACCTCGCCCATCTCGCCCCAACCATGCTGCGGCGTCTCGAAATTGACGATCTGCGGTGTCGATGCGACATGGTCGCCGAGCATCGCGGTCGCCGTCTTGAAGTGCTCGCTCTGCACGTGCCGTGCGCCGGCATCGGAGTCCTCGAACGCCTCCACCAGGGTGAAGACGTTGTCGGCGTCCACGCTGCGGCTCCACTCGAAGAAGAGGCACCCGTCCTCGGCGCGGGTCGCCTGCGTGAAGTCGTCCACGATGTCCAACCACCGCGACGCGGATTCGGGCCGGACGGTCCACTTGACCACGATGAAGATCATCGATCGACTGTAACCGCGGGATCAGAGCGCGATCCGGTATCGGGAGATCTTGCGGTAGAGGGTCGCGCGCGACATCCCCAGCTCGGTCGCCGCGTGCGCGACGGTCGCGCCCGGCGCCGCCAGGCACCGCACGATCTCATCCCGCTCGAAGGCCTCGATCCGGGTCAGCACGTGGTCGCCGCCGCTCACCACCCCGGCCGGCAGGTGGCGGACGTCGACCAGGTCGCTGCGCGCGGCGGCGTCGCGGACGACCGTGCGCAGCTCCGCGACATTGCCCGGCCACGATGCGGCGCCGAGCGCCCGCATCGCCCGCGGTGTGAAGCCGACGTCGCGGTGGCGCAACTGCCGCGCGAAGAACGCCGCCAGCGGCGCCACGTCGTCGGCGCGGTGCCGCAGCGGCGGCGCCTCGACCACCGTGTGCACGGCCTCCCTCAACGGGCTGGGGATCGTCTCGTACGACGTGGCGGTGACGATGAGGGGATGCGGGCGCCGATCCCGGCCTCCGGCGTCCGCCACCAGCTGCGTGGCCGCCCAGGAAGGCAGGGTGTCTGCCGCTGAGACCACGACGCCGATGTCGTCGGCGCGCAGCTCCGGTGACCACAGCGCCATCCAGCCGGAGACGTCCGACGGTCGAGGCGCTCGGGCGACCAGCACCCTGCCCCGACGGTTGCCCGCGCGCCTGCCGAGCATCGCGAGCGTCGTACGTCCGCTGCCCGACTCGCCGACGACCGCCACCAGGCCTCCGGTCGCCAGCGCCGCTATGGTCTCGGCGCGAGCGGCGCTCCACCCGATCGAGACGCACGGGTCCTCCGCGCCGAGCGGGCGCTCGCCGGTGAGCACGTGGAAGACCTCGCCGCGCGGCGCGGGTTGCTCGTGCAGGCCCACGCTGCGCACCTGCATCAGCGAGGTGGTGTTCGCGGACGCCGATTGCGCGAGGGCGAGCAGCAGGTGCGAGGAGGTCTGCGACCAGGTCGTGAGGTTGATGCAGCCGAGCAGCCGCCCGTCGCCAGGGTCCATCACGGGGGCGGCCGCGCAGGTGTACCGGCGCAGCGGCGCCACGTAGTGGTCGCCTCCGCGGACCAGGGCCGGCACCTGATCAGCCAGGGCCAGCGCCAGGCCGTTGGTGCCCGCCGTCCGCTCGTCGTAGTAGAAGCCGGGCGCCAGGTGCACCCGGTCCAGCGAGTGCTCGATGCGGCTGTCGTCGGACCAGCGGGTGAGGACGAGCCCGTGCGGGTCGGTGAGCATCACACCGACCGGCTCGTCGGCGAGCGTGGTGCGCAGCCCCTGCAGCACCCGAGCGCCGCACTCGAAGAAGAGCGACCCGGTCGGCAACTCGTCGGCGTACACCTCGGCGACCTCCTCGGGGGAGACGCCGTACTGCTCGCTGCGGGCCCAGGACGCGCGCATCCGGCCAGACCTGCCTGATCCGGGCAGTCCGCCCGGGCCTGAGCCGGAGAGTTCTTCGCCCACGGACGTGCCCTTCGCACCCTGTCTCAAAGTGAGACACCGCACCTGGTCGGTGTGGCGTGCATCACACCTAGCGTCTCCAGTGTGAACCCGTTCGCGCGCGTTGTCCCCTGCTGCTGCGAACCCCAGGTCTAGGAGGATCCATGTACACCAAGGACGGCGAGAACTACTTCATCCTCGATGCGCACGTGGCGCTGTGGGATGCCCGCCCGGAGAACCAGCTCAACGTGCACGGCAAACAGTTCATCGACTGCTTCTACGACTACCACCGCAATCTCAGCCCGGAGTCGGAGGTCTGGCCGTACGAGGACTACCTCTACCAGGGCGGCGACCGGCTGATAAAGGACCTGTTCGAGGACGGGTACGTCGACCACGCGATCTTCCAGCCCGCCTACCTGGGCGAGTTCTACAAGAACGGCTTCGGGCAGACCGAGGAGGCGTCCGCGCTGACGAAGGCGCACCCGGACAAGCTCACCTACAACCACAGCTTCGATCCGCGCAACGGCGAGGCCGGCCTGGACCAGCTGCGAGCCGACGCGGAGCGCTTCGACCTCCAGGGCGTGAAGCTCTACACCGCCGAGTGGCACGGGGACTCGCGCGGCTACAAGCTGTCCGACGCGTGGGCCTACCGGTACTTCGAGCTCTGCCAGGAGCTCGGCATCAAGAACATCCACGTGCACAAGGGCCCGACGATCCGCCCCCTGGACCGGGACGCGTTCGACGTCTCCGACGTGGACCACGCGGCGACCGACTTCACCGACCTCAACTTCGTGGTCGAGCACTGCGGCCTGCCGCGGCTGGAGGACTTCTGCTGGATCGCCACCCAGGAGCCGAACGTCTACGCAGGGCTCGCGGTCGCGATGCCGTTCATCCACACCCGGCCGCGTTACTTCGCCCAGATCATCGGCGAGCTCATCTACTGGCTCGGCGAGGACCGCATCTTCTTCTCCAGCGACTACGCGCTGTGGACGCCGAAGTGGCTGGTCGAGCAGTTCGTGGACTTCCAGATCCCGTCGGACATGACGGAGTACGGCCAGCTGACCGTGGAGCAGAAGAAGAAGATCCTCGGCCTCAACGCCGCCAAGCTCTACGACATCCCGGTGCCGACCGAGCTGCAGGTACCGGACGCCGACGAGACCAAGACCGGCCCGCGCGAGCCGGAGTCCGCCGACCTGGCCTCGGTCTGACGGGATGGGCGCGGTACTCACCGGGGCGCGGTACGACGACGTCCGCCGCGCGCTCGACACCGTGATCGATCCCGAGCTCGACGAACCGGTCACCGACCTGGGGTTCGTGGCGTCGGTGGCGGTCGACGGCCGGCGCGTGGAGGTGCACCTGCGGTTGCCGACGTCGTTCTGCTCGCCGAACTTCGCGTGGCTGATGGTGTCGGACGCGTACGACGCGGTGTCCGCCGTCGACGGGGTGGAGCACGTGGTCGTCGAGCTGGACGACCACCACGACTCCGACCTGATCAACCGCGGGCTCGCGGCCGGTGCCGGCTACAAGGGCACGTTCAAGCACGAGGCGCTCGACAACCTGGACGAGCTGCGGGCGACGTTCCAGCGCAAGGCGCACACGGCGGCGATGGAGCGTGCGCTCACGGCGTACCTGCGGGCCGACCCGACGCGCACCGAAGCCGACCTCGCCGACGTGCGCCTCGGTGACCTGCCGGACGATTCGGGCACGGAGGCCTTGGTACACCGCCGCGAAACGCTGGGTCTGCCGGTCGATGCCGACGCATCGGTGCTGTTGAACGACGACGGCACCCGGCCGACCCGCGAGCAGGCCAGTCCCGTTCTTCGGCGGGCGCGTTCGGTGCGCATCTCGGTCGACGGCAACGCCCACTTCTGCCGGGGGCTGCTCGCCACCCGGTATCCCGGCGCGGAGGACGACCAGGTCCCGCGCGCCGACGACGCCCACCCGCTGCTGCCCCTGTCCGTCCTGTCCTGAGAAAGAGGTCTCGCCGTGAGAGCCGTCCGTGTCACTGGGTACCACCAGCCGTTGGAGATGGGGGAAGTCGACAAGCCCACCGCCGACGGCCCGCACGACGTCGTCGTACGGATCGGCGGGGCCGGGGTGTGCCGCACCGACCTGCACATCCTGGAAGAACAGTGGGCCGAGAAGTCGCAGGTCGAGCTGCCCTACACGATCGGCCACGAGAACGCAGGCTGGGTCGACGCGATCGGGTCCGCCGTGACGAACGTCGCGGTGGGGGACAAGGTGATCCTGCATCCGCTGGTCACCTGCGGGCTGTGCCGCGCGTGCCGCGCCGGTGACGACGTGCACTGTGAGAACTCGAAGTTCCCCGGGATCGACACCAACGGCGGGTACGCCGAGTACCTCCTGACCTCGGCGCGCAGCTGCGTGCGGATCGACGACGCGCTCGAGCCTGCCGACGTCGCGGCGCTCGCGGACGCCGGGCTCACGGCGTACCACGCCGCGGCCAAGGCGGCGCTGCGCCTGCGGGCCGGCGACAAGTGCGTGGTGATCGGCGCAGGAGGCCTGGGGCACATCGGGATTCAGGTCATGCACGCCATCTCACCGGCCGAACTGATCGTCGTCGACCGCAATCCCGACGCGGTGAAGCTCGCGCTGTCGATCGGCGCGGATCACGCGGTGGTCGGCGACGGCAGTCAGGTCGACCAGGTCATGGAGCTGACCGGCGGCAAGGGCGCAGAGGTCGTCATCGACTTCGTCGGCGAGGGTGGCTCGACCAAGGAGGGCATCGCGATGACCCGGCAGGGCGGCGACTATCTGATCGTGGGGTACGGCGAGAACATCGACGTGCCGACGATCGACCTGGTCTCCACCGAGGTCAACATCATCGGCAACCTGGTCGGCAGTTACAACGACCTGGTCGAGCTGATGGCGCTCGCCGCGCAGGGCAAGGTCACGCTGCACACCGCGAAGTACCCGCTGGACGATTTCCAGAAGGCAATCGACGACCTGGACAACGGAAGGGTCCGCGGCCGCGCGATCCTCATCCCCTGACGCTCTTCACGTCAGAGGAGATCCAGTCGGTTGCAACTCGTCGTAGTCTCGGTTGACCGCTAGACGGGACTAGACCTTGTTCGGCGCGCAACATCGGGGGAGCTTCAGGCGCCGTCGAACTCCTCGCCGTTGAACACTGCGGCAAGCCGATGGGGCGAGCCGGGACCGAAGATCATCTGCACGTCCTGGTGGGCCTCGGTAGCGGACTTCGCGGCGCGCTCGAACATGATGGGTTCGTACGCAGCGATGGCGGCGTCGACGTTGTCGGGGTTGTGCGCGATGGCGAGACCGAGTTCCGCGCCGTCGAGCATGGCGTTATTGGCCCCGTTGCCGCCGGGAACGGTCGGGTGTCCCGCGTCGCCGACCAGCGTTACTCCATGCCGGGCGTCCCACCGGTGCTCGTCGGGGAGTTCGTAGATCGCGCGAAGGATCGGGTCGGTGTCGCTGTCGGCGATGAGCGAGCGCAGCACGGGCGACCACTCCTTGAACTCGCCAGCTATGGCCGCGCGCGTGGCGTCGGGGTCGGTGAAGTCGAATTGGTCGAACCATTCGGCCGGGTGGTCGAGGTTGACGTAGGTGTGGATGCGGTCGTCGGCTTCGCGATGGGCCAGGAAGCCCTTGCCCGGCTCGAGGGCATACAACGATCCGGCACCCACCGCTGCGGCCGTCTCGGGGTGGCGCACGTCGACGTCCTCGAGGTACGTGTCGATGTAGCTCATTCCGGAGTACCGCGGCTGCGCGTCAGATACCAGCGACCGCACCTTCGACCAGACGCCATCTGCGCCCACCAGGACGGCGGAGGTGACCTGAGTTCTGTCTGCGAACGACAGGACGAAGGCACCGTCGTCGGCGGGTTGGACCGCGCTGAGCTTCTTGCCCCACCGGATGGTCCCGCCGGCAGTGAGTTCAGCAGGATGCGGCGGATGTCACCGCGCAAAGCTTCGGGCTTGTCCGCGTTCGCCTCGTCGGGCAGTTCGGCCAGCGTCGTGTTGTGCCGATCTGCGACTCGGGCGGCGGCCGCGCCCTGGTGGACGATGGCGGCGAACTCTTGCCCGAGACCGGCGAGTTGCAGCGCCCGTTGCCCCGTCTCCTCGTGCAGGTCAATCTGCCCGCCTTGTGCACGTGCACCCGCCGAGGCTTCTAAGTCATAAACCGTCGCAGCCACCCCGTTCAGCTGCAGAACGCGCGCAAGGGTCAGGCCGCCGAGACCGGCGCCCACGATGGCAATCGGGTTCATTACGTACCTCCTGCTGCAGCTGTCTTGCATTGGTGCGGGGTGCCTAGGCTTCGAGCGTGCCGCAGGAGGATGACCGTCGCCAGGGACTGCACCGGCTGCTCACGTTCAGCGACTCGGTCGTGGCCATCGCCATCACCCTGGTGGCACTGGCCCCTGGGGGACCGCGCCTGCGACGTGTCCCGGGGATCAGCTTCGACGTTCCTGCAGGGCGGCAGCCTGAACAATGGCGTTCATGGCCACGATCACGCTCCTGACCTCCGCCGCCGCGAGAGACCGCGAAAATTCTGAGATCACCTTGCTGTCGAAATCGCTGACCCAGCTGGGTGTGGCTACGCGCACAGCGTCCTGGACCGATACAGACGCTGCCGAGCTCGGCGCAGGCGACATCGCGATCATCCGCACGACATGGGACTACACCTCTCGCGTTGCCGAGTTCCTGGCATTCGTCGACGCCCTGCCCGTCGTGCATAACCCGGCCGAGGTCATCCGCTGGAACTCCCACAAGGGCTATTTGGTTGAGCTGGCAGGCGCGGGTGTGCCCGTGGTTCCCACCGTTCTCGTGAGGTCGGTCGACGGACTGGATCCGGCGACCATACTGGAATCGGCAAGGGGGGCGTTCACCACATCGGACATCATCGTGAAGCCGGCGGTGGCGGCCAGCGCCCGGGGCATGGGACGCTTCGCGCTTGATTCCAGCCTCGATCTCAGCCGCGCTATCGACCATGTCCGCGGCCTGTCTGATGAGGGAGACGTGCTCGTTCAACCGTTTCAGCCTGACATCGCGGACGGTGAACGATCGCTCATCTTCTTCGCCGGCCAGTTCGCCCACGCGATGCTCAAGACGCCCGCACCCGACGATTTTCGGGTTCAGGCGCGGTGGGGCGGAACGAGCGTGGCCTACATGCCCACGGACCCCGAGCTCGAAGCTGCGCATGCTGCAGCCGCAGCAGCTCCTGGCGGGGCGAAGTCGCTTCTATACGCACGGGTAGACCTCGTCGGACCCGCCAGCGCCCCCTCGGTCATGGAACTGGAACTCGTCGAGCCCGACCTGTTCCTCAGCAGCGGGGCCGGAAACGCTGACGCATTTGCTCAAGCGATCGCGGGACTTGTCGCATCCTGACTTTGTTACAGAGCACGGGCCAGCGTCACGACTGTCGTTCTGAGGTACACCCCAAACCGACATCCCCAGGAGGCATGAAAGCGTCCGTCAGGGTCCAGATTGGCAGTTCTCGGACAGATGGGTCCGCAGCCTCCGCCGCGAACGGAACCCACTGCTTATTTCGACGGGGATTGTCGGTCAGGTCCCCGCTGGCGTTGACAGATCAGCCGTGCGGCTCTAGTTGGGCCATGATCTGACGGCTAGCCGCCGGCGCTGAACGTTGTGCTGTATTCGTAACCCATAGTGTCCACCATGTAGGCCCTTGATCTCCACAGCGTGTCGCGGTAGAGCGCCGGAACCCTGCCGTCGCTCAGGTATGCGACAAAATAGCCGTGGTCGCCGTTGCTGTTGCACCCCTTCGACGAATAGCGCACGAGACGCAGATGCGGTGAGGCAATGACCTTGTTCAAGACGTTCTGCTGAGCCTTGTCGCATTGCGCGACGGACACTGACGTAGGTTCCGGGACGCGATGCACGTAGAGCTTCACGTTTTCCGAGTCGAACTGGGTCGACGTATCATTCGAGGTTTCGATCGCTTTGATTCGCGCAGCCGTGTTGACGAGCCGGTCCAGTTTGTTGATGGGCTTAGTCGCCGTGTAAGCGATGACGTAGGACCACCGGCCGTCAGACGTGGGGTAACACAGGTGGAGCGCGTCTGTGCCCAGCTCGCCATTCGGCATGTATTGCGCAGATAGGGGTGCCGCGCCTGGCGTCGCATTCACCTGCGCAAGTTCCCATCGAGCGTGCGGTGCGCAGGCGGAGTAACTCTGGAAGGCGGCGAGATGAGTCGACCCATGAATATAGAAATTTGATGCGTTTGCTGCACTGGCTGGTGTTGCCAGAGCAATTGATCCGCTACAGACAAGCGCGCAGGAACCGATGATACCGGCCGCCCGAAGGGGCTGTGGGACTGCCATTCCTTTTCCTCCTGGTTCGATGAAGATCACTGCGCCCTCGCGAGCTCATGTCGGGTGTGTCTGGGTGCCATAGCGTCCTCAGGTGCCCCGAAAAAGAAGGACCCCCGCTGGTGCTCGCAGCCACACGAGCGCGCCGACGAAACGCTACGAAACATCACTCTCTGAATCTCCCCCGTGGACCAACCCGCGATGACTCTATAGGTGTGGCATCGCGCGGATCCGGAACTGAGACATGTTTCTACAACCCGGAGGGTTGGCCGCGGCCCATTGAGGCGGGTACACCCACGTGCGGCGCCGGAATGGGTGTGCATCCAGCGATCGGTCGCCGGGCTCGCGTGAGAGATCAACTCGAGGGGTCTGGTTCTCAGGACGCCGACCCCTCGAGCATCCGCGGCACCGAACGCGCATAGCTCGCAACGCCGGTGCTAGCGGCTGAACGGCCAATCCGCCGGGTGGGCGAGCGGCACCGCGACCGCCTGGACATCGTCCAGGTAGACGACGCGGCCGGGGTGCGTGGTACGCAGCTCCACCCACGGCACGTCATAACGGTCGAGGAGCTCGAGGTATTCGCCGGTCATCTCCAGCAGGTGAGTGGCCGTCGCCTTGAACCACGCACGCGCGCCGGGGAACCGGTCGAGGTCGTAGCACCCGCTGCCGGTCAGGGAAGGGTCGGCGTACGCAGCGCTCGCTCGCGCGTTCGCCGACCGCAGCCACTCGGCGTCGTGGGAGCGCAGCAGGTGTTCCTTGGCTAGCCCGTTGGCCATGGCGAAGACCCCGGGGAAGCGCCCGTGCCGGTTGGGTGCCGCGCTCTGGAAGCGGATGTAGTTCTCCACCGTGGCAGCGTATGAACTGCAGATGGATCCTCCATCCGTCACGCACCCGGATCATGCAATGAGTCGCCCGGAGAGTACGGCTGGCGGCGTCATCCGCGGCGTCAACCGTCGGGCCAGATCACTCTTCCAGCTCACGTCGTCCCGCGACATGATGAAGTCATGAACGGTCGAGCGAACCACGGTGCGGGCGGTTCGGATCCCGCGCTGGCTGATCCGATGGCCGGGGAACTCGTCACGGAGACCTTCGGGTACGGCGGAGGGCGGCAGGTCACGGTGTACGTGCCGCCGGATCCGCCCGAAGCGGTGGTGTTCGCCGGCGATGGGCAGCTGATCTCGCAGTGGGGCGGGTATCTCGAGGCGGCCGACGTGCCGCCCGTCATGATCGTCGGCGCGCATCGAACGGACGACGAGGACGAGATGGCGCGCATCCGTGAGTACTCGCCGCCCTTCGACGAGCAGCGGTTCGCGGCGCACGAGAAATTCTTCGTGCAGGACATCCGTCGGTGGGTGCGGTCGCGCTTCGGCATCACGATGCCGGCCGAGCGGACCGCCGTGTGCGGTGTGTCTGCGAGTGGCGAGTTCTCGATCGCCATGGGGCTTCGTCGCCCGGATGCCTACGGTGCGGTGTTCTCCGCGTCCCCGGGAGGCGGCTACCGCCCGCCCGACGTGATGCCGCCTGTGTTGCCACGCACCTACCTCGTCGCCGGGACGCGGGAGCCGTTCTTCCGTGACAACGCGATCCGATGGGCGGACGCGTTGCGTGATGCCGGTGCGGACGTCGTGATGGTCGAGCGGGTCGGCGGACACGGCGACCCCTTCTGGGCGGCCGAGTTCCCCCGGATGGTTGCGTGGGCGTTCGGACCCTGACGCGTTCGATTCCGCGGCACTAGGTGGTGGAGCGTTACACCCGCTCCTCGGGAGATGCCCGGCGCCGTCCCAGACGGAAACCGATGCCGGCGGCAAGGACCATCAGCCCGATGACGGCGACGGCACAGCCGACGATCTGCCATCGGGTCACGATCGACGCCGACCCGTCCCACCAGGAACCACTCGTGCCAAGTCGCCCACCGGAGCCGTCGTCCAGCGGCGCGTAGGCGAACCAACCGAAGTCGCTTGGGCCGGCCTGAGACGACAGCGCCAGGGCAATGCCACCGCCCACCAGCACGAGGCCGAGGACCCACCACGCACGACGCATCATGTGGTGAAGTATCGGCCTTCCGGCGGAGGTGCACAGCGATCAATGGGAAACCCGGAGCCGTCCCGCGCAGCAATGACTGTGCGACCCCACCTATCGCTGATGATCCGTTGCACCACGCGGGCGTACCGGCCTTCGTCCGCGATATCGCGTCGACCGGGTTCAGCGGAGGTTGGTCGAGCCGCGCGTCGGAGGTACGTCGCGGCGCAGCAGCGGCAGGGCGCGTGCGCTGACGACTGTCGCGAGGACGACGACGGAGGTCGAGCGGCGTACCGCCTCGGACTGCCCGAGCACGAGCAGTGACTGCTGCAGGTCGTCGTTCGACGCGGCGGCTTCGAGGTGGGCTAGTCGGGTCCGGGGGCAACGGCGCCGTCTGATTCGCCTCGCGCTCCTGCTGCCAGCTCGCCTACCTCGAGCAACCGCGGACGGGTCATAGTCGGAGTTGTCCACGATGACGTCAGCGAAGCCTACGGTCGCCGTAGCAACGCTGGGTGCTCGATGCGCTGGCCTTCGGCGTCGAGGTGAAGGTGTCACGTACGACCGAGCAGTACCAGTGGCGTCACCGTCGCGCCGAATCCGAGAGTCAGGACGACCAACAGCACCGCGAGCAGATCCACCGGGACATCCGCGAAGACCAAGGCGACGACAAGACCTGCACCTGCGAGCCCGCACAGAACGCCGAGCGTGACCATCACCAGGGCGGTCCACCCGAGTCGCGGTCTCAGGATCATCTCGTCTATCAGGACTGTCTTCAGGTCGTCCGGACATTTCCGTGATGCGACGCCTGCGACATGCGCAGTCGGCGGGTTTCAGCGAGCCGCGCGGCGGTTAGAGGTCACCCTCGAGGAACTGGGCCCGACCCGACCCGAAGGACCAGTCGGCCGCAGTGTTGGCCGACACCGTGACGATCAGGTCCTCGGGACGCACACCCGCTTGGGCCTCGAGCCGATCGGCCAGGGCGCGGTAGAGCGCCTTCTTCTGGTCCTCGTCGCGCCCTTGTTGGGTGACCTGGATGATCACCACGCCGTCCGTGCGCTCGAAGCCGAGTCCGGTGTCCTCGGCGATGATGCGTCCCGGCTTGTGTTCGTGAATCACCTGGTAGCGGTCACGCTCGGGTGCGGCGAAGACATCCAGCATGACCTGTTGGACGCAGTCGGCGAGCGCCCTGACCTCGGCGTCGGTACGTCCCTCTATGAGATCTATGCGTACCAGGGGCATGAAGATTCCTTCGGTGGTGACGACGAACCGGCGTGGTGAGCGAGCGCAGCCCGTGAGAGGCAGCAATCCGAGACGGCACCGGCCGCGCTCGCGCGATCCGGCTTACGTGTCGGTGAGACGAAGTGTCGCGTAGGTGACCGCGCCGAAGACGAGGTGCGGGACCGCGTCCGCGGCCCAGTCCGCACCCTTCCATTCGGCAGGGTCGCTGATTCCGAACAACTTCAGCGGGACGTCGGACATCGCCATCGCCGCGGCCGAGATCAGCACGATCGCGGCCGTTGCCGGCAGTGATCGGCCGCGGCTGCGCAGCGCGCGATGAACCGTCTCGGCAATCCCGCCGACGACCACGCCCACGCCCGTGCCGGACAGCGGGCCGAGTCCGGCAAGCCGGTTGGCCCGCTGGTCACCCGTTCCGGGGATGGCGACGCCGGCGCTGCCCGCCGCCGCCTCCATCAGATCCTCGGGTGCCGAACTCGTGCCTCGTCCGCGAACAGCCATGTCCAAGTAGGTCGTTGCGTTAAGTGCGGTCGTGCCTGCCGCCCCGGCGATCGCGCCGCGGAGGAACCCGTTCGTCATGATGTGCTCCTCTTCCGCCGTCGGTGATGATCAGAGTCGTGAGCCGGCAGGTGTCGTCGTGGCCGGGTCAGGCCAGGCCGAGCTGGGTCATGAGGCCGAGCTCGTCGCTGCTGCCCCACCGTTCGACGAGCTTGCCGTCGGCGAACTTGCTGATCTGAACCCCGCGCACCTGGAACGCTTTGCCGGTGGCGTCGTGGCCCTGGAACGGACCGTTGTGGGTGCCGGTCAGGGTGTAGGCGAACGCCACCTGGTCGTCGTCGGCGACCAGGGTCTCGACCTCGACGTGCAGATCGGGGAACGCGGTCCGCATGTCGGTGAACATCGCCTTGAAGCCCTCGGGGCCGGTGCCCTGGCCGGGTGCGGGGTCATGGTCGACGGCATCGGGCGCGACGAGCTGGTCGAACGCGTTCAGATTGCCGGTGTTGACCGCCTCGCCAAAGGCTTCCTGCGAGGCGATGTTGGTCTTCTTGTCGAACACGTGAGTGTCTCCTTGGTGTTGATGCCATGTGGTCCGGGCGCGTCCGCTACGGCTGCGTTCTGTTCGCTGGAGCGGAGGAGCATCTCGCCGACTGCGACCCGGTCGGGCTAGGGGGCGGCGTCGAGGATTACCGCCGTCATGACAGTACCCACCAGCGCCTTCATCGAACCGCGGTCCTTCTGCCCACGTCTTTTCGGCTGCCGCGTTGCTGCCGTAGTCGTCGAGCCGGGGCCCGCTGACGGTGACCAGCGCGCCGGGACTCGAGCGGGGTAACGTCCTGGACGTGACGTTGAATCATGTTCGACGCGGAAGCGGCGCCCCGTTGTTGCTCGTGCACGGTCTGGGCGCCGGAGGGCAGTCCTGGGCCCCGATCCTCGACGAATTGGCCGAGCACCGTGAGGTCATCGCCGTCGATCTACCGGGGTTCGGAGAGACGCCACCGCTGACCGGCGAGGTGTCGATCGCCACCCTTACCGACTCCGTTGCGGACTTCATCCGCGAGCAAGGGCTGGACGGGATCTCCACCGTCGGCCAGTCCATGGGCGGCCGACTGGTGCTGGAGCTCGCGCGGCGCGGAGTCGGCGGCGACACCGTGGCGTTGGACCCGGGCGGCTTCTGGAGCGACCGCGAGGTCGCTGTCTTCGGCGCCACGCTGCGGCCGTCGATCGCGCTGGTCCGAGTGCTGCGGGGCAGGCTGCCATCACTGCTCGGCAGCTCTGCAGGAAGGACTCTTCTGCTGGCGCAATTGTCGGCTCGGCCATGGGCGCTCTCGCCCGAGACCGTGCTGCCGGACGTGCGCGGGTTGGCCGACTCCCCGTCGACCGGTGCCGCCCTGGACGCCCTGATCAAGGGGCCCAAGCAACAAGGCGCCCCGGCGGGCACCGTGCCCGGTCGGGTCACGATCGGGTGGGGGCGCCGTGATCTGGTGACCCTGCCGAGCCAGGCCGCACGCGCTACGGAACTGTTCCCCGACGCCGTGCTGCACTGGTTCGAACGGTGCGGTCACTTCCCACAATGGGACGCGCCCCACGAAGCGGTCCGACTGATTCTCGACAGCACCGATTGAGGTCGGTTCCTCTGCCCGGCCGCCGACAGCACCTTTCGGTTCAGGTCCTGCGCGAACCGATCCGATAGCCGGCCAGGTCGTCACGGAGACCTTCGGGTACGACGGAGGGCGGCAGGTCACGGTGTATCTGCCGCCGGATCCGCCCGAGGCGGTGGTGTTCGCCGGTGACGGGCAGTTGATCTCGCAGTGGGGCGGATATCTCGAGGCGGCCGATGTGCGGCCCACCATGATTGTCGGCGCGCACCGTACGGCCGATGAGGACGAGATGGTGCGCATCCGTGAGTACTCGCCGCCATTCGACGAGCGGCGGTTCGCGGCGCACGAGAGGGTCTTCGTCGACGAAATCCGCCGGTGGGTACGGTCGCGCTTCGGCGTTGCGACACCGGCCGATCGCACCGCTGTGAGCGGCGTGTCTGCGAGTGGCGAGTTCTCTATCGCCATGGGGCTGCGTAACCCGGATGTCTACGGTGCGGTGTTCTCCGCTTCCCCGGGCGCCGGCTACCGCCCGCCCGACGTGATGCCGCCTGTGTTGCCACGCACCTACCTCGTCGCCGGGACACGAGAGCCGTTCTTCCGTGACAACGCGATCCGATGGGCGGACGCGCTGCGGGAGGCCGGTGCGGGCGTCGTGATGGTCGAGCGGGTCGGCGGACATGGCGACCCCTTCTGGGCCGAGGAGTTGCCCCGGATGGTGGCGTGGGCGTTCGGATCCTGAGCCCGCATGAACGAATCCGGCGTCAGCGGGCTGTCGGTGTCGTACGCGTCGGCGGTACGTCGCGGCGCAGCAGCGGCAGGGCGCGTGCGCTGACGATCGTCGCGAGGACGACGACGGAGGTCGAGCGTCGTACCGCCTCGGACTGGCCGAGCACGAGCAGTGACTGCTGCAGGTCGTCGTTCGACGCGGCGGCGAGGCGCACCACGACGTCGCCGGTGCCGGTCGTCGAGTACGCCTCCAACACGCCGGGCATCTCCTGCAGCAGCGCTGCCACCGTGTCGAGGTCGCCCTGGGCGATCTCCAGGGTCACCATCGCCTGCACCGGATAGCCGGCCGCGACCACGTCGAGCTGCGGGCCGTACCCGGTGACGACCCCCGACGCGCGCAGCTTGTCCATCCTGGCGCCGACGGTGGCGCGAGTGACCCCGACCATCCTGGACAGCTCCAGCACGCCGATGCGCGGATGCTCGGTCAGCAGCTCCAGCAGGGTGACGTCGAGGTCGTCCAGGAGCGGGCGGGCATCCGGGTGCGCATTCTGCATAGTGAGAGTATGTGAGCAGCGCGCCGATTGCGCAATCGAGACAGCCGAGAGAGCCTGACTTGCGCACCGACGGTGACGGGCGGTGGAATGGCTGTGACCTGCCACACAGCACGAACCGCATGGAGGCGCGATGACGATCCAGGACACCCTCACCGACCAGGAGCAGTTGGCCGGGCTCAGCCACGAGCAGCTCGAGAAGCTCGTCGGGTTGGTGGACTACGACGCGTCCGCCGACAACTTCCCCATCGTGGGATGGGATGCGCTGGTGTGGGTGGTCGGCAACGCCACCGCGACGGCGCAGCTGATGCAGGTCGTCTACGGCATGGAGTTGGTCGCCTATGCGGGGCCGGAGACAGGGGAACGGTCCAAGACGTCCTTCGTACTGCGTTCGGGCGCGGCGCGTTTCGTGATCGAGGGGTCCGTGCGACCGGGCGGGCCTCTCGTCGATCACCACGCCAAGCACGGTGACGGCATCAGCGACATCGCCCTGCAGGTCACCGACGTCGACCGTTGCATCGAGCACGCGCGCAAGGTCGGCGCGACCATCCTGGAGGAGCCGCACGACCTCACCGACGAGCACGGCACGGTGCGCATGGCGTCCATCGCGGCGTACGGCGACACCCGCCACACGCTGGTGGACCGGTCGGCGTACAAGGGCGTCTACCTGCCCGGCTACGTCGAGCGCACCACCCAGGTCGTGCACCCGAAGGGCTCGCCCAAGCGCCTGTTCCAGGCGGTCGACCACGTGGTCGGCAACGTGGAGCTCGGCGCGATGGACGAGTGGGTCGACTACTACAACCGCGTCATGGGCTTCACCAACATGGCCGAGTTCATCGGCGAGGACATCGCCACCGACTACTCGGCGCTGATGTCGAAGGTCGTCGCCAGCGGCAACCACCGGGTCAAGTTCCCCCTCAACGAGCCTGCCCCTGGCAAGCGCAAGAGCCAGATCGATGAGTTCCTGGAGTTCTACGACGGCGCGGGTGCGCAGCACATCGCGCTCGCCACCAACGACATCCTGCAGACCGTCGACGTGCTGAGCGCACGAGGCGTGCAGTTCCTCGCGACCCCCGACACCTACTACGAGGACGCCGAGCTGCGCGAGCGGATCGGGCAGGTGCGGGTGCCGATCGAGGAGCTGCAGAAGCGCGGCATCCTCGTGGACCGCGACGAGGACGGCTACCTGCTGCAGATCTTCACCCGCCCGCTCGGCGACCGCCCTACGGTGTTCTTCGAGCTCATCGAGCGGCACGGGTCGCTCGGCTTCGGCAAGGGCAACTTCAAGGCGCTCTTCGAGGCCATCGAGCGCGAGCAGGAACTACGCGGCAACGCCTGATCGCCCGCGGACCGGAGGAGACATGGCCCACTACCGCGCGGCGGGCTCGATCCCGCCCAAGCGCCACACCCAGCACCGGGCACCCGACGGGAGCCTCTACCGCGAGGAGTTGATGGGCGAGGAGGGGTTCAGCTCCGACTCGAGCCTGCTCTACCACGCGGGAGTGCCGTCGTCCCTGGTCGACGTGCGTGCCTGGGAGCTGCCGGATCAGAGCACGACGCCCAACCAGCCGCTGCTGCCCCGGCACCTGAAGCTGCATGACCTCTTCCCCGGTGACGGCTGGCGGTCATTGGACGCGGTGACCGGTCGCCGGCTGGTGCTCGGCAACGGCGACGTCCGGATCAGCTACGCCGTGGTGGGGAAGACCTCTCCGCTCTACCGCAACGCGGTCGGCGACGAGTGCGTGTTCGTCGAGGCCGGCACCGCCGTGGTGGAGACGGTGTTCGGCGACCTCACGGTCGGACCGGGCGACTACGTGCTGCTCCCGCGGTCGACCACCCACCGGTGGGTGCCGACCGGTGACGGCCCGCTGCGGCTGTACGCGATCGAGGCGAACGGGCACATCGGTCCGCCGAAGCGGTATCTGTCGAAGTTCGGTCAGTTCCTGGAGCACTCGCCCTACTGCGAGCGCGACCTGCGTCCGCCGACCGAGCCCCGGGTCGTGGAGGAGACCGACGTCGAGGTCTACCTCAAGCACCGCGGCGACGGTCCGGGCGGGCTGGCGGGCACCGTGCACGTCGTACCCCAGCACCCGTTCGACGTGGTCGGCTGGGACGGCTGCCTCTACCCGTACGCGTTCAACGTCGCCGACTTCGAGCCGATCACCGGTCGGGTGCACCAGCCGCCGCCGGTGCACCAGGTCTTCGAAGGCTCGGGGTTCGTGATCTGCAACTTCGTGCCGCGCAAGGTCGACTACCACCCGCTGTCGATCCCGGTGCCGTACTACCACTCCAACGTCGACAGCGACGAGATCATGTTCTACGTCGACGGCGACTACGAGGCCCGCAAGGGCAGCGGCATCGGCAAGGGTTCGATCAGCGTGCACCCGGGCGGGCACAGCCACGGCCCGCAGCCGAGCGCCATCGAGGGCAGCCTCGGCGTCGAGTACTTCGACGAGTTGGCCGTCATGGTTGACACCTTCCGGCCGCTCGCGCTCGGCGAGGGCGGCACCGCATCCGACGACGGCGCGTACGCGTGGTCCTGGTCCGGGCGCGGACCCAGGGGATGACGTCCTTCGGTCTGCGCACTCTGCCGTACGGCTCTTTCAGCACCGCCCAGGACCCTCGACCGCGGGTCGGCGTAGCAGTCGCGAATCAGGTGCTCGATGTGAGCGCGGCGTCGGCCCAGCTGTTGCCGGCGTACGCCGAGGTCTTCGCGTCGGGCACGCTCGACGCGTTGCTCGCGGGCGGGCCGGACGTCTGGGCGACGGTGCGGTCCGCGGTCGAGAGCTGGGTGCACGACGCACGTGCGCGGGCGGTCCTGCACGCGCACTTCCACGCGGCCGACGCCGTGCGGATGCTGGCGCCGTTCACGGTCGCCGACTACGTCGACTTCTATGCCAGCGAGCCGCACGCGACCGCTGTCGGGCGCATCTTCCGCCCGGACGGCGATGCCCTCACCCCGAACTGGAAGCACCTGCCGATCGGCTACCACGGGCGGGCGGGCACCGTCGTGCCGTCAGGCACCCCGATCGTGCGGCCGCGCGGGCAGCGGCGTACGCCGGAGGGTGAGGTGGTCTTCGGGCCCTCGACCCGCCTGGACATCGAGGCGGAGGTGGGCTTCGTCGTCGGCACGCCGTCGACGCTGGGGGAGCCCGTCGGGCTCGACGATTTCGACCAGCACGTCTTCGGGATCGTGCTGGTCAACGACTGGTCTGCCCGCGACCTGCAGGCTTGGGAGTACGTGCCGCTCGGGCCGTTCCTCGGCAAGTCGTTCGCGACGTCCATCTCGCCGTGGGTCGTCCCGCTGGCCGCGCTGGAGCACGCCCGCGTCGCCCCGCCCGTGCGCGACGTGCCGCTGCTGCCCTACCTCGAGGACGGCGGCATGCCGCCGTGGGGTCTGGACCTGCAACTGCAGGTGCGGCTGAACGGCGAGGTCATCAGCGAGCCGCCGTATGCCGGGATGTACTGGACGCCCGCGCAGATGCTCGCGCACCTCAGCGTCAACGGCGCATCGATACGCAGCGGCGACCTCTACGCGTCCGGCACGGTGAGCGGCCCGAGGCAGAAGCAGGCCGGGTCGATGCTGGAGCTCTCGAACGGCGGCCGCGAGCCGTTCCCGTTGCAGGACGGGACGACGCGCTCGTTCCTGCAGGACGGCGACGAGGTCGTGATCAGCGCGACCGCGCCGGGCGCGGAAGGCACCCGCATCTCACTGGGCGAGGTCCGCGGCGTCGTGCACCCCAGCCGGCCGTCGACGTAACGCGCCATCCCGGTGGCGGGCCGTGTCGGGTCCGTTCAGAGCGCGCGGCGCTGGGCGACCAGCGGGCACAGGAACGGGTCGGACCCGCGGACGCCGACGGTGTTGAGGTGCCCGACGACCTGCCGGTACGCCGTCCACAGATCGGTCTGGGTGTAGGGGATGCCCTCGGCGGCGCAGTGCGCGGCCACCAGCGGCTGGATCTTGCGCAGGTGCGGGCGGGCGATCGAGGGGAAGAGGTGGTGCTCGATCTGGTAGTTCAACCCACCCATCGCGATCGAGACCGCGGGCCCGCCCCGGATGTTGCGGCTGACCAGCACCTGACGCTGCAGGAAGTCCAGCTTCAGCCGGGCGGACACCAGCGGCATCCCGATGTGGTTCGGCGCGAACGAGGCGCCCATGTAGACACCGAAGACGGCCAGCTGCAGCGCCAGGCAGGCGAGCGCCTTACCGGGCGACAGCACCCAGAAGAACAGCGCGGGCAGCACGGGCAGGCGCACCGCCAGGAACGCCACCTCCATCCAGCGTCGTTCGATCTTCTCGCGGGAGGCCACCCGGCGGATGCCGCTCCAGTGCAGGGACAGCCCCTCGAGCAGGGTGAGGGGGAAGAAGTACCAGCCCTGGTGGTCGAGCAGCCAGCGCACCGCACGAGGGCGCGGGCGGGTGGCCGCCTCGGGAGTGAGGGCCAGCGCGCCGATGGCCAGATCGGGGTCGTAGCCCTCCTTGTTGGGGTTGGCGTGGTGCCGGTTGTGCTTGCCGCGCCACCAGCCGTGGCTGATCCCAACGAGCAGGTCGGCCACGATGAGACTGACCCAGTCGTTCCACCGGCCCGACTTGAAGATCTGCCGGTGCGCCGCGTCGTGGCCGAGGAAGGCGATCTGGGTGAGGATCACGGCCAGCACGGCGGCCCAGGCCAGCTGCCACCAGCTGTCGCCGGTCCAGATGAACGCGGCGACCCATCCGGCCAGCACGAGCACAGCGCCGACCAGCTTGCTCCAGTAGTAGCCGTACCGGCGGCGCATCAGCCCCAGATCGGTGACCTGGCGGGCCAGCGCGGTGAACGAGCTGGTGGGGTTCGCGCTCGCGGCCCTGGGCGGGGGCAACGTGCTGGCGCTGGTGGGTGTGCCGGCCATGGTCGTGACTTTCCGGGGCCGGCTGGGAGCGCGGCGACCCTTGCGTAAAGCCATGTCGGGCCGGTGTCGCTGGGTTCAGCGAGGGAGATGGCGACCGTAGAGGACCACGCAGATCGTGCTGTGATGACAGGGAGATCCGGGTCCGGGGAGGCGCCCACTGAGCATCGATCCTACCCGAATGAGAGCTGCGTCACGTACGGCGGTCGGCGCCCTCACGGGAGCCGGAATATCGTTCGCGCGGGCGGCGATTGCGATGACACCGTCGTCGTACGACGAGTGAGCCCACGGCCGGCGTGCGGGGCACGCACACTGGCGGGAGCGGTCAGATCGCGAGGTAGCGACCGGGGCGGTGGTTGATCGCCAGCACCAGGTTGAGCAGCACAGCGCCCGCGACGGACAGCGCCACGATGTGCGCGGGCACGACGGTCAGCGCGAGCAGGATGATGCACAGGTCGGAGGTCATCTGCACCCATCCGGCCTGCACACCGAAGCGCTCCTGCACGATCAGCGCGACCGTGTTGAGACCGCCGACGCTGGAGTCGTGCCGGAAGAGGATGAGCATCCCGATGCCGGCCAGCAGGTTGCCGAGCAGCACGGCGTACACCGGGTTCAGGTGCGAGGTCGAGATGGCGTACGGCTGCAGGGCCGTCAGTGCCGACACGGCGGCGACGGCGATCAGGGTGCGCGCGGTGAAGCTGCGACCCTTCTTGAAGTAGGCCAGCACCAGGAAGGGCAGGTTGACCACGAAGTAGACGCCGCCGAACGCCAGGTGGGTGGCGTAGCTGAGCAGCAGGGCGATCCCGGCCGTGCCGCCGGTCACCGCATGCCCCGACCTCAGCAGGCAGAGCCCGAGCGACACCACGATCGCACCGGTGGCCATCCCGAAGACGTCCTCGAACGCCGTGTGCGGCTGCCCGACGGCAGCCTGCGGTTCCGCCCGCGCGGGTGCGGTGGTCGGGGCGGGCGGGGTGGCGGTCAGCACGCCGGTCACGTCAGGTCTCCTACACACTGGCCGACCACGCAGGTCGTGGCCGCGATTCGGCAGAGTCGCAGCTCCGACCGGCGCAGCCGGCAGAAAAACAAGGGGGGTGATGCGCACACGATGAGGCACCCACGGCACGCCGCGCAACTCGGCGCGTTCGCCCATGTTCGTGGGTGAGGATGGCGGCATGACGAGCGAGCGGCGGGGTGCCCGCGCGACGATCGCCGCACTGTGGCGTGGGCCACTCCAGGTGCCGGCCACTCCCTACCCACCCCGCACGCTGGTGACCGAGACGGCGTACCTGCTGCTGCTCAGTCTGGGGGCCTCGGCGATCTACTCGATCCTGTCGATCATCAAGTCCTTGCAGAGCACCGTGTCGCTCGGTCACCAGACCTCGACGCTCAACGCCTCGCAGGCGCAGCAGTCCTGGCTCGACCTCGCCTACCAGGTCGTCGGCATCGGCCTCGGCGTCGTGCCGGCACTGCTCGCGATCCACCTCATCGGGCGCGAGATACGTTCCGGCAGAGCGTATTTCGGTCTGGACCGCACCCGACTGCCTAGCGATCTCGGACTGGGTGCGCTGCTCGCCGCCTGCATCGGCATCCCCGGCCTGGTGCTGTACGTCGTGGCGCGCGACCTCGGTGCCAACACCACCGTGGTCGCTTCGGCACTGGGCGAGCACTGGTGGACCGTGCCGGTCCTGATCGCCTCGGCCATCCAGAACGCGGTGCTCGAGGAAGTGGTGATGGTGGGCTATCTCTTCACCCGGTGGACCCAGGCCGGCGGGCGGCTGTGGGTCGTCGTGGTGGGCTCCGCACTGATCCGCGGCAGCTACCACCTCTACCAGGGCTTCGGGGGTTTCGTCGGCAACATCGTGATGGGTCTCATACTCGGCACCGTCTATCTGAGGACCCGTCGGGTACTGCCGCTGATCATCACCCACTCCATCCTGGATATCGTCTCGTTCGTGGGTTATTCGTTGCTGCACGACCACATCGGCTGGCTCCGGTGACGGCGGGCACTGCTTTCCAGGAACTCGTCGCCGACGGCGTCACCGCGAGTGTCGACGGAGTGAGCATGCTCCCGGAGACCTCCCTGACGGTGCGGCCGGGGGAGAACGTCGTCATCACCGGCCCCAACGGCGCCGGCAAGACGACGTTCCTGCGCATCCTGACGGGCAACATGCTGCCGACCGCGGGCACGATCACCCTGGACGGCACCCGCGTCGACGAGCGGGACCGCACCATCCGCCGGGTCATCGCGCCGCTCATCGGGCCGATCGCGGGCTACCGCGACCTCACCGTGGGCGACCACCTGATCCTGGTCGACCAGACCTGGGGCGGCGACCGCGCCGGGGCCGCCGAACGCATCATCGCGATCCTCGAACGCCTCGACATCTACGACTTCCGGGACCGCTACCTGTCCCAGCTGTCTTCCGGGCAGCGCCAGCTGGTGGAGTTGTCGATCGTGCTGCTGCGACCGAGCGCGCTGTTGGTGCTCGACGAACCCGAGCAGCGCCTGGACACCGGTCGGCGCGAGCTGTTGTCGGACGTGCTGCGCGAGCGGGTCGATGCCGCGTCCTCCGTCGTCTGGGTGTGCCACGACCAGGAGCTGGCCGAGCGCACCGCGACCCGCATCGAACGCTTCCCCCAGCACTCGTGAGCGTCTCGCCGCAGGCACCGACCGACGACCACCGGCTCGCCGAGGCCTACCACCTGCGCTACCGCGGCGAGGGGACCCAGCTGCGCTCGGCGCTCTTCACGGCGTACGTCGTGGGGCTCTTCGGCATCGTCTACGGCGTGCTGGCCTCGCACTACGTCTTCCAGACCTGGCCCGTCGCCCGGCACCGGGTGCAGGACCATCCGCTGCTGTGCGCCCTGGCCGCCGTCCTGCTGGTCGCGGTGGTCGCGCTGCTCGCGGGACGTGCCGGCAGGCGCCGCGGTCCGGTGGTGCCGGAGCCCGGACACCTGGAGTTCGTGAGCGCGACCGACCTGCCGCGCGCCCTCACCCTGCGCGACGCCTGGCGCAGCACCTGCGTCGTGGTGGCGGCCGGCCTGCTCGGGCTGGGCATCGCCGTCCCCGGTGGTCTTGTGATGGCCGGAGGCTCCGCGTGGGAGCTCGTCTTCGGCGTCCTGCTGGCCCTGGTCGGTGCCCCCGCGCTGCTCTACGCCTGGCTGCGCGGCGAGGCCGCGGGCCACGCCGGCGGTCCGTCGGTGGCCGCCCTGCTCGACTCGCTGCCGATGAGCCTGCTGCGCACCCAGTCTCTGATGAGCGACAGCGTCAGCTCGGCACTGGTCGCGGGGGACACCCGACGGGCCCGCGCCCAGGCGTTCAACCTGCGGCTGCGGCACACCCCCTTGCGGATCAAGCCGCTCGGGCGGTGGGGTACGACGATCGGCGCGGACGTCGCCGGCCTGCTGCGGCTCGGCTGGGTGTCACTGGGCTGGCTCATCGTGCAGATCGCCGCGGTGGCGCTCGCCTCGATCGCGCCGGTGGTGCACAGCCGCTCGCCCCTCGTACTCCCGGTGGTCCTCGTTCTCGCGCACCTCACCACGTCGGGTCTGACCCGAGGTCTGCAGCACCACGCCGGCACCGCCGGCGAGCCGTCCATCCTCGGCATCACGTGGCAGGCCGAGACCGTGCTCCACCTCGCGCCGGTCGCGGTCCTGCAGTTCGTGGTCGCGTTGGTGACGGCGGTGGTCACCGGAGTGGCCGCACCGCTCGCGCTGGCCCACGCGGCCGCGGTCATGGTCGCGCTGGTGGCCGGCCAGCTCCTCTACGTGCACAAGGGGCCACCGCCGCTGGCGCTGATGGGCACTGGCGGGGGCCGCGGCATCGGCTTGCTGTGGGTCGCGCACCCGACGATCGCGGTCGCGGTGGTCGCCGTTGCCGGTGTCCTCGGTCCGTCGGAGGCGCTGCTCGCGGCACTCCTGCTCACCTCGCTCGCGTGGTCGCGGACCTCGTCGCAGTTCGCGCCGGCACACCCGCGCTGAGCGGACCGTCCACGGACGGTGCGGATCCCAGCGTGTCGGTCCCGCGGAACGGGCTCGGGCTGGATAGCGGATCTATAAGCTGAGCCGATGACGACTGTCGACGACACCGGCGCCCGGCTGCTGATGGCCGTCGCCCGCCTCAATCGCTGGGCGACGCGGCACGCGGACTTCGACACGCCGCCTGCTCAGGCACGGCTGCTGTCGCTGGTGGAGGAGATAGGTCCCGCGCGGATCGGCGACCTCGCCGCCGCCGACCACTGCAGCCAGCCGACCATGACCACCCAGGTGCAGCGCGTCGAGGCGGCCGGGTGGGTGCGGCGGCGTTCGGATCCGGGCGACGCGCGGGTGGCGCTGATCGATGTCACCCCTGCCGGCCGGGCCGTCCTCAACAAGGTGCGGACCGCGCGCCGGGCCACCCTCGCTCCGGTCTTCGACACGCTGTCGGACTCCGAGCGCGAGTCGGTGGCGAGAGCCACCGCGCTCATCGAGCGCATCATCGCCAGGTCGGAGGAGAAAGCGGACTGACCCGCCGGCGGGGTTGCCTGGCGTCTGTTCGCGAGCTAACGTATAGGAAAACTATGCACTTGACGAGGACGGCGATGCACGCGAAATCTCCCGAGACCGGCGACTCCGGCATGTTCCACCAGCCCAAGGCGGTCTACGCGGTCGCCTTCGCATGCGTCGTGTCGTTCATGGGCATCGGGCTGGTCGACCCGATCCTGCCGGCCATCTCCAGCCAGCTGCACGCCACTCCGAGCCAGACGACGCTGCTCTTCACGAGCTACCTGGTCGTCACCGCCGTCGCGATGCTCGTCACCAATGCGGTCTCCAGCGCCATCGGGGCGAAGAAGACCCTCATCGCCGGCCTGTCGCTGATCGTGGTCTTCGCTGCGCTCGCGGGGTCCGCCGGATCCATCGGCGGGATCGTGGGCTTCCGGGCCGGGTGGGGACTCGGCAACGCGCTCTTCATCGCCACCTCCCTGGCCGTCATCGTCTCCTCCGCCACGGGTGGGTTCGCAGGCGCGATCATCCTCTACGAGACCGCGCTCGGCGTCGGTATCGCGGTGGGCCCGCTGCTCGGCGGTCTCCTCGGCACGGTGAGCTGGCGCGGTCCGTTCTTCGGCGTCTCGGTGCTGATGGCGATCGCGCTGGTGGCGACCGTGCTCTTCCTGCCAGCCACCCCCAAACCGGAACACCGCACCTCGATCATGGCGCCGCTGGCGGCCCTGCGGCACCGAGGTCTGCTGACGATGGGCCTGGCCGCACTCTTCTACAACTGGGCGTTCTTCACGATGCTCGGCTACGCGCCGTTCCCGATGCATCTGTCCGCGATCAAGCTCGGGCTGGTCTTCTTCGCCTGGGGCATCCTGGTGGCCCTCTTCGCTGTCTTCGGCGCCCCCAATCTGCAGCGGCGCTTCGGCACCGCGCCCACCCTCTACGTCGCCCTCGGACTCTTCGCGGTCGACCTCGCGATCATCGCGATCTGGCCCACCAACCGCACCGTCCTGATCGCGACCGTCGTCGCCGCAGGCATCTTCATCGGCATCAACAACACCCTCACCACCCAGGCCGTGATGGTCATCTCGCCGGTCGAGCGCCCGGTCGCCTCCGCGGCGTACGGATTCGTCCGCTTCATCGGCGGCGGCCTGGCCCCGTTCGCCGCGGGCAAGCTCGTCGAGCACTACAACCTGCACCTCCCGTTCGCGCTCGCAGCCGTGTCCGCGGTGATCGCCGCGGTGCTGCTGTCCACCGCGCACCGCACCCTGGCGGCGGCCGATCGCGGCATGGACGAGGACGGGCACCGCCACGCTGGCGACGACGCGGGGGTCGCGGGTGAGGTCGGCGACGAGCTCGGCGGCGCCGCGGCCGCGGTGGACGATTTCGAGCGGGAGCACGACCAGAGCACGATCCGCGGCTGAACCGCGTTCGCACCGGGAGTACCGGCGCGCTCGATGCAGCGCGCCGGTACTCCTGATCAGCGCGAATCCCCCTCCCGAACGGCCTCGCCGGCGCGTATCGTCGAACGGTTCCTTGGCCGTCGAGCACCGTCGGAGGACACCATGGCCGATCAGGACACCGCCCAGACCGTCGACCGGACCCGTGCGCCGGAGGCAGCGCCCCCGGTCGTGGGGCGCGCCGAGTTCGACACCGCGCTCGCCGAGCAGGTCGCCCTGGAGAAAGAGGTCACCCGGCACGACGACCGGGTGTCCGCAGCGCGCCGGCGGCTGCCGATGGTGCAGGTCGAGGACTACGTGTTCGCCGGGCGCTGCGGCCCGGTGCGCCTGGTGGAATTGTTCGGCGACCGCTATCTGCTCCTGGTGCAGAACGTGATGTTCGACCCCGGGTGGGAGCAGGGCTGTCCCAGTTGCACGTGGGCCGTCGACAACCTGCCCGCGAACATGGGCCGGCTGGCCGACGAGGGCATCTCCTTCGCGATGGTGTCGCAGGCGCCGATCGAGAAGCTCCAGGCGTGGGCGAAGGAGCGCGGCTGGGATCACCGGTGGGTCTCGTCGTACAAGACGAGCTACCACTACGACTGGGGCTGGACCCGGACCGACGACTCCGGCAGGGAAGGTCAGTTGCCCGGATACTCCTACTACCTGCTGCGCCACGGTGTCCCGTACCTCACCTACATGACCACCGCCCGCGGCACCGAGGCGATCCTGCCGGTCGCGCACATCATGGACCGCACGTGCTACGGCCGTCAGCAGGACTGGGAGGACAGCCCCACCGGCTGGCCGCAGGAGCCGACGTACGGCTGAGGCTCGGGGCTCGGTGCTTGTTCTCCCTCGCCCGTCGGACCTGATCGTTACTGTCGTGCTCGAGGCGTGCCCGCCGGTCCGCCGTCATCGCCGGTCGGAGGAGTCGACGTGCCCGAGTTACCCGAGGTGCAAGGTCTGACCGACTTCCTGCGCGCCCGTGTGGTCGACCTCGCGATGACCGGTGTCGAGGTCGGGTCGTTCAGCGTGATGAAGACCTTCGACCCGCCGCCGCAGGCGTTGCAGGGTCTGCTCGTGACCGGGGTGGAGCGGCACGGCAAGTTCATCGACATCGACGCCGACGGGATCCACCTGATCTTTCACCTGGCGAGAGCCGGCTGGCTGCGCTGGTCCGAGCAGTCGCCGGCCACGATGCTGCGGCCGGGCAAGTCCCCGATCGCGCTGCGGGTGCGGTTCTCCGACGGCGCGGGGTTCGACCTCACGGAGGCCGGCACCCAGAAGCGGCTCGCCGCGTACGTCGTGCGCTCGCCGCAGGACGTGCCCGGCATCGCCTCGCTCGGCCCGGACCCGTTGCACGAGTCCTTCACCCGTGACGTGTTCGCCGGGATCCTGGAGGGTCGCCGCACCCAGATCAAGGGCCTGCTGCGCGACCAGTCCGTCATCGCCGGGGTCGGCAACGCCTACTCCGACGAGGTGCTGCACGCGGCCAAGCTCTCGCCGTACGCCGTCGCCGGTTCGCTGTCGGACGAGCAGGTCTCAGTGCTCTACGACGCGCTGGAGCAGATCCTGCGCGGTGCGGTGGCGACGGCGTCCGGCAAGCCGGCGAAGGACCTGAAGGATGCCAAACGCGCGGGCATGCGGGTGCACGGACGCACCGGCGAGGCCTGCCCGGTCTGCGGAGACGTCGTCCGCGAGGTGTCGTTCGCGGATCGGTCGATGCAGTACTGCGCCACGTGCCAGACCGGGGGAAAGGTGCTGGCTGATCGCCGGATGTCGCGACTGCTCAAGTAATCGGCTCGGCCGGGCACGCGGGCAGCCGTGCGCCACTAATGTCATGGTCCCGATCCGATGGAGGACTCATGAATCCGAACGTGCGCAGTGGACTCATTGCCGGCGTCATAGCCGGCGTGATCTATGCGGTCATCGCCATCGCGACCGGCACGGGCGTCGGGGCGGCCATCGGCGTCGGGCTCATCTTCTTCGTGGTGGTGGCCGTCATCACCTTCGTGGTCGCCACCGTGATCGGCAAGACGGTGGCCAAGAACCGCACCTGACCCGCACGCCGGCCGGGCATGATCCGGCTCAGATGACGCGCGGTTCCCCGGAGTCGGCGGTCAGCGGCTTGCCGGCCGACGCCCAGGCGCGCATGCCGCCGTCGACGTTGGCGACGTCGAATCCCTGCTGGCTCAGCCACGCGACCGCCTGTGAGGAGCGGCCGCCAGATCGGCAGATGACCGGAAGCGTGGTGTCGTCCGGAGGCAGGTCGTCCAGATGGGTGGGCAGGTCGCCGAGCGGGATGTGCACCGCGCCCGGCGCATGACCCGCGTCCCACTCGTCCTGCTCGCGGACATCGAGGACGACCGCGTCGTCGGGCAGCTGCTGCGGGGTGGTCGATTCACTCATCCTGCGATTGTCCCGTATCCCGGCAGCGGTGCACCCGGCACAGGGCGTCATACCCTGCGCTGGTGAAGGTCATGTCCATCCAGTCCTCCGTCGCCTACGGCTATGCCGGCAACAGCTCTGCCGTCTTCACGCTGCAGCGCCTCGGGCACGAGGTCTGGCCGGTGCATACCGTGCACTTCTCCAACCACACCGGGTACGGCGAGTGGCGCGGCATCGTCCTCGAGCCGCAGACGGTCGGCGACGTCATCACCGGCATAGAGGAACGCGGCGTGCTGCCCGAGTGCGACGCCGTGCTGTCGGGCTACCAGGGCGCGCCGCCCGTGGGCGAGATCGTCCTGGACGCGGTGGCCAGGGTGAAGTCGGCCAACCCGGCGGCCGTGTACTGCGCCGATCCGGTGATGGGTGACGTGGGCCGTGGGTTCTACGTGCAGGCGGGGATCCCGGAGTTCATGCGCGACCGGATCGTGCCGACCGCGGACATCGTCACCCCGAACCAGTTCGAGCTGGAGTACCTCACCGGCAGCTCGATCCGCTCGGTGGCCGATCTGCTCGCGGCTGTCGAGGCGCTACGACGGCAGGGTCCCGACACGGTCCTGGTCACCTCGGTGCAGACCGACCAGACGCCGGCCGACTCGGTGCAGATGGTGGCGGTGAGCCGTGAGGGGGCGTTCCAGGTGACCACACCGCTGATGCCTCTGCACGTGAGCGGGTGCGGTGACGCGACCGCCGCGATCTTCCTGGCGCGGGTGATGACCGAGGGGGTGGCGCACGCGCTGGCCACCACGGCCGACTCGGTCTTCGCGATCATCGAGGCGACGCACGCGGCGGGCACTCGCGAGCTCCAGTTGATCAGCGCCCAGGACGAGATCGCACACCCCCGTGGACGATTCGAGGCTCGGCCGGTCTGAGATTCCCCGGCCCGGGTTCCAGAAAACCAACCGGAATACCCTGCGCACCGTCTAATGTGTGTGGTACGGGACCTCCCCGTCACACGGGTACGAGGCGCGGGTCGCACTCGAGCCCGACATCCTTCATGTCACAGGGGACATCATGACTGCTATCGATCGACGGACTCTGCTTGCCACGACCATCGGTTCCTCCGCATTCGCGATCGTCGGCGGGGCGATGCTCGCGGCCCCCGCGGACGCGGCGACCACGACCCGGCCGGTGCTCAAGATGGGGTCCACCGGCAGCTGGGTGCTGTCGGCGCAGCACGCCATGTGGAACGCCGGCTACTGGTGCGGCCCCATGGACGGCCAGTTCGGGTTCGTGGTGCAGCAGGCGGTGTGGGCCGTGCAGAAGGCCAACGCCATCCCCACCACCGGCGAGATCGACGCCCCCACGTGGACCGCGATCGACAGCCAGCACCGTGCGTGGCCGCGCTACGCCGGCAACCACATCGAGATCGACAAGACCCGCCAGTTGCTGATGGTGGCACGCGGCGGACGCAGCGCGATCACGTTGAACACCTCCACCGGCTCCGGCCGCACGTTCGAGTACGAGGGGCACCCGGCGATCGCGCGCACCCCGTCCGGGAACTTCAAGATCTACCGCAAGACGACGACGGGCTGGGTCTACGGCCCGCTCGGCGGGTTGTACAAGCCCTACTACTTCGTCGGCGGCATCGCCGTGCACGGTTCGCCGAGCATCCCGCCCTACCCCGACTCGCACGGGTGCTGCCGGGTGTCGACGGCCGCGCAGGACTACCTCATCTCCGGCGGCGGTCTGCAGATGAGCGAGTTGGTCTACGTCTACTGACGCAGGGGAAGCCCGTCGAGGCGACGGGTCATCGCCACGTCGTCGCGGTCGCCGAAACTGAAGCGCAGCCCACCGGGCACCCGGCCGGTCTCGACGTAGCCGCAGCGCTGGTAGAAGGCACCCAGACCGGTGCCTCCGCGGTAGTCGATCTGCACCAGTTCGCATCCCTGCGACCGGGCGTGCGCGTGCAGCGCTCCCATCAGCAGGCATCCCAGATTCGCTCCACGCTGCTCCGGATCGGTCATCACCCGCATGAGCGAGCACCGGTGCCGCACCGCGACATGCGTCGGCTGCACCACGAATCCGAACCCCAGCAGCTGTCCGGTCGGGGACGGATCGTCTCGTCCCAGGGACGTCGGGGCGTGCAGTCGCACAAGGGTGGTGCCCGCGTCCGCGAGGTGCCGCTCGAGAGCGTCGGCCACTGCTTCGCGCGGTGCGTGGGCTTCGAACCCGACCGCCCCACCGCTGTCGTTGACCCGGCACCACAGGTCGAGCAGCTCGTCGTACGCCGGGTCGCCGGCGGTGACCGGCCCCACCCGAGCGAGGGGCGAACGCAGCAGCCTCGGCGCGGGCTGGTCCTTCGGGTCCTGCGGTGCTCGCCGCGCGCCGACGTCCAGGAGTCCGGCGGCCCGCGCGACCTTCACCGACGGCGCATTCGTCGGTGCGATGCGGGCCAGCACCGGGCGGTCCGGCCACCACTCGGCGGCGTACGCCGTGCCGGCCGCGGCGATCTCGCGGGCCAGACCCTGCCCGCGCGCTGAGGGATCCAGTCGGTAGTAGAGGTTGAGGTGGTCGCGCCCCTCGAACGTCAGCGGATCGACCCCGCCGATGCCGACGGGGACGCCGTCCCGCTCCGCGATCCAGTAGCCGACGCCGACGCTGCTCCACCGATCCGCCCATGACCGGAGCCGACCGGCCGCGGTCGCGGCATCAGGGTAGGGCTGTTCGTACATCAGCTCGTATCCGCGAGGATCGGTGTGCCAGGCCAGGACCCGCTGATCGCACGCGTCGTCCTCC
The DNA here is from genome assembly GCF_013410455.1 of Allobranchiibius huperziae. Taxonomy (NCBI): domain Bacteria; kingdom Bacillati; phylum Actinomycetota; class Actinomycetes; order Micrococcales; family Dermacoccaceae; genus Allobranchiibius; species Allobranchiibius huperziae. The sequence continues at coordinate 60,856 of NZ_JACCFW010000001.1, forward strand.
GTCATCGGTCGCAGCATGAGGCGCGCGGTGGTGACGGTGCTGGGCGCGGGACCGATCGGCATACGGGCACCGTAACCACGGGGTGCGACATCGTCGCGGCGACCGCCGACGGGTGTCGGCGACATGGGTGACAATCGTCAGGCACAGTTCACGACGGCCGGCACCACCGATGGACGGCTGCCACGGGAAGGCTCCCTCTCATGACCACGACGACCACTCAGATCGCCGCGCGCGCCGTCGACCTGGTGAAGACGTACGGCAGCGGCAGCACCACGGTGCAGGCGCTGAACGCCGTCAACGTCGAGCTCGTGCGGGGCGAGTTCACCGCGATCATGGGGCCATCCGGCTCGGGCAAGTCGACGCTCATGCACTGCCTGGCCGGTCTCGACTCGGTCTCGTCCGGTTCGGTGAGCATCGGCGACGCGGAGCTGTCGGGGCTGTCGGACAACAAGATGACCGCACTGCGGCGCGACCGGATCGGTTTCGTCTTCCAGTCCTTCAACCTCGTGCCGACGCTGACCGCCCTGGAGAACATCACGCTGCCGATGGACCTTGCCGGTCGGAAACCGGACAAGGAGTGGCTCGACAACGTCATCGACACCCTCGGCATCCGCGACCGTCTCGGGCACCGCCCGAGTGAGTTGTCCGGTGGTCAGCAGCAGCGGGTGGCGTGCGCGCGAGCGCTCGCCTCCCAGCCCGACATCGTCTTCGGCGACGAGCCGACCGGCAACCTGGACTCCCGCTCCTCCGCGGAGGTGCTCGGGATCCTGCGCAGCTCCGTCGACCGGCTCGGGCAGACGGTCGTAGTCGTCACCCACGACCCGCGCGCCGCGGCGTACGCCGATCGCGTGCTCTTCCTCGCCGACGGCGACATCGTCAACGAGATGCGCGACCCCACCGAGGCGCGGGTGCTGGACCTGATGAAGACGATGGAGGACTGACCCGTGCCGCGTCGCCCGATGGGACGGGTGTCGATCCGCAACCTGCGCGCGCACAAGGTGCGGCTGATCCTGACGGTGCTGTCGGTGATCCTCGGCACGGCGTTCGTGACCGGGTCCTACGTCTTCACCGACACCCTCAAGCACAGTTTCACCGGCATCTTCAACGACGCGTACAAGGGCATCGCCACCCACGTGGAGCCGGCGCACAGCTACGACGCGGGTGTCCCTTTCGGTGATCTGGCGACGATCCGGCGGGTGTCGGGGGTCGATCGGGTCGCGCCGGGCGTCGAGCGACCTGCCGCGCTGGTCAACTCCCAAGGCACCAAGGTCGCGAGCGGCGGAGCGCCCAGCGTCGCGGACACCTGGACGGTGCCCGCCGACCGCATCGGCGACCCGACCCAGTTCGAGTCCGGCGGGCCGCCGACTGCCTCGGGGGAGGCGGTGATCAACGCCGGGGCGGCGCGCAAGGGCGACATCAAGGTCGGCGACCGGGTGCGGATCGTGCTGTCGAACCGGCCGGTGCTCACGCTGACGGTGTCGGGGATCTACCGCACCAAGACCGAGAGCGGCGGCTACATCGGGGTGCTCCTCAGCCCCGCTCAAGCGGTCCAGGTGCTGTCGGACGGGCGCCACTACACCTCTGTGGACGTGTCGGCGAAGCCCGGCGTGAGCGAGGACGAGCTGACGTCGCGGATCGCCAAGATCCTCCCTTCCGGGCTCACCGTCGAGACCGGCACCAAGCTGCGGGACGACACGAACGCCCAGATCCAGACCGCGTTGTCGTTCGTCAACTACCTGCTGCTGGCCTTCGGATTCATCGCCCTGATCGTCGGCACCTTCATCATCTACAACACCTTCTCGATGATCGTCGCCCAGCGGCTGCGCGAGCTCGCGCTACTGCGGGCGGTCGGTGCGAGCCGCAAGCAGGTGCGCCGGTCGGTGCTGCTGGAGGCGTTGTTCACCGGAGTGATCGGCAGCGTGCTCGGCATCGTCGGCGGGGTGGGTCTCGCGATCGGGTTGCGCGAGCTGCTGAACGCGTTCAACGTCGGCCTGCCGTCCGGCACCTTGCTGCTGCGACCGCGCACGCTCGTCGTGGCCCTGGTCCTGGGTGTGGGGGTGACCCTCCTCTCGGCGTACATCCCCGCCCGACGCGCGTCGTCGATCGCCCCGGTCGAGGCGATGCGCGAGGAGTTCGCCATCCCGTCGGCCTCCAGCTCCACCCGGCGCACCATCCTCGGTCTCGCGCTGCTGGTCCTCGGTGTGGTCCTCACGGTGCTCGGAGCGACCTCGTCCTCCACGTCGCACGGGTCCGCCCTGATCGGCGCCGGGTTGCTGGGAGTGGGAGGCGCAGCGCTGATGCTCTCGCCGGTGCTCGCGCGCATCGTCATCCCGCCGATCGGGTGGGTCGCCGGGCGCCCGTTCGGCCGGCCGGGCACCTTGGCACCTTCGAACGCGGTCCGCAACCCGCGGCGTACGGCGGCCACGGCCTTCGCGCTGACCCTCGGACTGCTCATCGTCAGCGGCATCTCGGTGATCGGTGCGTCCGCCAAGGGCAGCGTGAACCACCTCTTCGACAACAACGTGCGCGCCGACCTCGTGCTGACCGCAGGCCAGCAGGGGACGGTGCCGCAGCCGGCGATCGACGCTGCGGCCAAGCAGGACGGCGTCGGTTCGATGACGCAGTTCCACCTCGCGTTCGGTCTCCTCGACGGAGCCGAGGAGACCGGGAGCGGCGTCGACGGACCACTCCCCGCGGTGCTGGCCCTGACACCGGTCTCGGGATCGATCTCGCCCACCGGCGACAACCTGGTCGCCAGCGAGTCCAAGGCGCGTGAGCGCGGTTGGACCATCGGGTCGATGCACACGCTCACCCACCCGGGCGTCGGGTCGGTGCGGTTGAAGCTGGTCGGCATCTACCAGGACAGCCAGCTCGCCGGGGCGTGGCTGGTGAGCGGCGCGACGTACCGCAGCCTCACTCCGGCGAACGAGCGAGCGGCGGAGGTCGGCCTCATCCGGGTCGCGCCCGGGGCCGACCTGTCACAGGTGCAGGCGCGGGTGGAGAAGGCGACCAACCCGTACTACGTGGTCTCGGTCGACACCCGCACCCAGTTCAAGGGACAGATCGCGGCACAGGTCAACACCCTGCTCGGGTTGCTCTACGCGCTGCTCGCATTGGCGATCGTCATCGCGATCCTGGGGATCATCAACACCCTGGCGTTGTCGGTGGTCGAGCGACGGCGGGAGATCGGGATGATGCGCGCGGTCGGGATGATGCGGCGGCAGGTGCGTCGCACGATCTACCTCGAGTCGTTCCTGATCGCCGTGTTCGGTGCGCTGCTCGGGCTCGCGCTCGGCATCGTCTACGGCGTGCTCTTCACCAAGCTGCTCAAGGACCAGGGTCTCAACGTGCTGGTCATTCCCTGGACCCAGGCGTTGGCCTTCCTCGTGGTCGCCGGGATCGTCGGCGTGCTGGCGGCGCTGTGGCCGGGGGTGCGCGCGGCGCGCACCCCACCGCTGGCGGCCATCGTCGACGCCTGAGGGGTTCCGGCGCGCGCGAGTGGAGTCGCCGCGCGCCCTATGGAGCGCGCGGCGACTCCATTCGCGCACGGTGGGTGCGTGCTCCTGTCAGGATGAGCCGCGTGAGGACACCGCTGGACGAGCAGATGGCGCAGGCCGGTCGGTTCGCACCCTCGATCCGGATGTCCGGGCTGCTGCGGATGCTCGCCCTCGACATCGCCATCCCGGTCGGCGGCTACTACCTGGCCCGGGCTTTCGGCGCGGGGATGACCGCGGCGCTGCTCATCTCCACCGTCCTCGCGGGGCTCCGGCTGTGCTGGCTGATCTGGCGCCAGGGACGGGCCGACGCGTTCGCGATCTTCATGCTCTTCCTGTTCGCCGGCGGGCTCACGCTGTCGCTGATCACGGGCGACCCACGCTTCCTGCTCCTCAAGGGCGCCGCCCTCACCGTGCTGTCGGGTCTGGTCTTCCTCGGCTCGGTCGCGGTACGTCGCCCGCTCACCTTCGCGGTCGCGGGGCGGCTCGCGGGGTCGGACGAGACGTCCGCCGCCGGGTTGAAACAGGGCTGGGCGACCTCGGCGCCGTTCCGGATGGGCTTCTACCTGATGGGCATCGTCTGGGGTGTCGGCCTGATCCTGTCGGGCACCGCGCAGATCGTCCTGATCTACACCCTCACTCTCGATCAGTCGGTGGCGGCGACCAACGTCGTGTCCCTGGTGTTCTTCGCGATCTGCATCGGCTGGAACGTCTGGTTCGTCGAGCGCTCCCGCAGGCTGTCGCGCGAGGCCTCGGATCCGCAGCCGCAGATCGCGTCCGCGCCGGCAAGCTCGTGAGACGCGCGCGACCCTGACGGCGTTCGCATTGGTTGACGGCGTTCGAACACCGTCAACGGCCCGAAACGCCGTCAGCGTGCAGTCGGGGCCGACGCAGGTCAGGGCGCCGGGTAGAACGTCTCCAGGACCAGCTCTTCGACCGTGACGTCGGCAGCCGTCTCCACCGTCGCGGCGACCGAGAAGAACGACGCCTCGCCGACATCGGTCCGCAGCCGCAGCGGGAGTACGACACCTGCCGCCGGTGCGCTCTCAAGGGTGCCACCGGGATAACCCAGCAACTCCTCCTCCAACGCTCGCAGCCGGTCGTCGTCGGTGCGCTCGATGCGCTGGCGCAGCTGGGTCATCAGGTGCCCGCGCCAGTGCCCGAGATTGACGATCCGCGGCGCCAGTCCGTCCGGGTGCAGGCTGAGGCGCAGCACGTTGACGGGCGGCTCGAGCAGATGGGCGGCGCACCCGGTCGTGAGGGCCAGCGTCGCGTCGTTCGCATCGAGCATGTCCCACCACCGGTCCATCACCAGCGCGGGATACGGATGCCCGGCCAGCACCGACCGCAGCGCGTCGGCGATGCGGGCGAGCTCCGGGGCGTCGAAGCCGTGCTGAGGGTAGGCCGGTGCATACCCGCCGGCGAGGAGCAGCTGGTTGCGCTCGCGGAGCGGGACCTGCAGGTGATCGGTCAGTCTCAGGATCATCTCGGGCGTCGGCCTGGCACGCCCGGTCTCGACGAAACTCAGGTGTCGGGTGGAGACCTGCGCCTGGATCGACAGGTCCAGTTGGCTGAGGCGGCGCCGCTCGCGCCATCCGCGAAGCAACTCGCCGACCGGCCGGGCGGGCAGTGCGGTGGTGGTCACCGACGCGACGCTAGCCGAACGACATACCCCGGGCGATTACCTCGCAGGTCATCGAATGGCATTACCTGTGAGGGAATCGCGCTCTCGCTCGCAGCGATTCAGGATCGTTCACGCCAACAACCGCATCGATGAAAGGCACTGCGATGAACGACCTGATGACCACCTACCTCGCCTGCTGGAACGAGACGGACCCTGCGGCCCGGCGCACACTGATCGACCAGCACTGGACCGAGCAGGCGAGCTACTCCGACCCGATGGCGCAGGTGCGCGGCCGCGACGCCGTGGACGCGACGATCGGCGCCGTCCAGGATCAGTTCCCCGGTTTCGTCTTCACGCCCGCCGGTCCGGTGGACGCCCATCACCGGCAGGCGCGTTTCACCTGGGGCCTCGGCCCGGCGGACGCCGAGCCGGTGATCGTCGGCTTCGACGTGGTCGTCACCGACGACGACGGTCGGATCGACAGCGTCCTCGGGTTCCTCGACAAGGTGCCTGCCTGATCCCTGCTGCACGCTGTTCGGTTGTCCGCGGTTTCGTGGCACCCGCGCCACGAAACCGCGGACAACCGCGCACGGCCACGACGGACGATGCAACACGCTACGGATGTATCGGGCAGAAGCTAGAGATGCGCATACAGTCCGATCGTGGATCCGATACGCAACCCGTACGCGCCCGGCGCCGGCCAGCGACCGCCCGAACTCGCCGGCCGGGACGGCGAACTCGACACGTTCGCAGTGGTGCTGGAGCGCGTCGCCCGTGGGCGGCCGGAGCGCTCGATCGTGCTCACGGGCTTGCGCGGGGTCGGCAAGACGGTGCTGCTCAACGCGTTGCGGTCCGCTGCCGTGCGCGCCAAGTGGGGGACCGGCAAGTGGGAGGCGCGGCCGGAGCAGCGACTGCGGCGCCCGATCAGCGCGGCACTGCACGTCGCGGTCCGCGAGCTCGGACACACCCAGGCCGATGACGTGCAGCAGGTGCTCGGTGTCATCAAGGCGTTCGCACAGCGGGACACCCCTCCGGGCTCCAAGCTGCGCGAGAAGTGGAACCCCGGCATCGACGCGCCCGCGGTCTCCGGACGGGCCGACTCCGGCGACATCGAGATCGACCTGGTGGAGCTGCTCACCGACGTCGGCGGTCTCGCCGCGGACATCGGCCGAGGTATCGCGCTCTTCGTCGACGAGATGCAGGATCTGCACCCCGACGACGTGTCGGCGCTGTGCGCGGCCTGCCACGAGATCAGCCAGGCGGGTCTGCCCGTGATCGTTGTGGGCGCCGGACTTCCCCACCTGCCAACGGTGCTCAGCGCATCGAAGTCCTACTCCGAACGACTCTTCCGGTATGCGCGGATCGACCGTCTGCCGCGCGACGCCGCCGACCGCGCGCTGCAGTCGCCGGCGCAGGACGAGGACGCGGCGTTCGAGCAGGACGCCCTCGACGCGATGTATGCCGTGACCGGCGGATACCCCTACTTCATCCAGGCTTACGGCAAGGTCGCCTGGGACCTCGCGCCGCGCTCGCCGATCACGGTGGCGGACGTCGCGGTCGCAGCGCCGGAGGCGGATGCCGAGCTGGCGGTCGGCTTCTTCGGATCGCGTTACGAGAGAGCCACTCCCGGCGAGCGTGAGTATCTGCGGGGGATGGCGGACGCCGCCGCCGACCTCGCTGACGCCGACGAGGTGGAGTCGGTCACCACGGCCGCAGTGGCCGACGTCCTCGATCGAAAGCCGCAGTCGCTGTCACCTGCGCGGGACGCCCTCCTGAAGAAGGGCCTCATCTATTCCGGTGAGCGCGGCCGCATCGCCTTCACCGTGCCGCACTTCGGCCGCTACCTGCGCTCGCAGACCTGATCGATTCTCCCGGTGCCGCCGGTCCTGGAAGCGTCGGCATCCGGCCGAGACCTCGACTCGGCCGGATGCCGCGCGCACGTCTGAACGTCGCGTGCCCGGGATTTCAGCGCCCGTCGCACAGGTCGTAGGCCTCGGTGGTGTGCGCCAGTGCGGACTTGTAGGTCTCGCCCTTGCTCGGGAACCACCAGATGACGTGTCGGTACGCCGGGTGGCCGCCGCACGTGGTGAGGTCGTACGCGCGGATCTCGGCCGGCACCCGAATGCCCCCGGCGACCGGCTCATTCGCGGGCACGAAGAAGCCGAATCCGCGGCCGTCCGCGGTCGGACCGCCCCAGTTCGACCAGGTGAGGTCCTGGACCATGCCGGTGGGATCGCCTCCGTTGTCGATCACGTGCGGCCGGACGTCACCGAATCCGCGCGTGTTCGGGACTCCGGTCCCCCAGCCTTCCAGTCCCAGGGTGGGGACGCCGGCGGACGAGGTCTGCGACCGTGTGGTCCCAGTGCCCGACGGGCGCGAGCTCGGCGAAGCCGCAACGGTGTTCGACTGCCCTGTGCTCGGCGCGGTGACCGTGGAGGTCGCAGTGACTGTGGTCGTGGTCGCCGGCGTGGACGCATACTTGGTGGCTGATCCGGCGCCCGCCCCGCCGGAATTGCAGCCGGCCGTAGCGGCCAGCACGAGTGCGCCGGCTGTGCCGACGAAGAGCTTGCGAAGGTTGTTCATGGTTCCCCCTGTGTCAGCGACGATGTGTCGTGACTCTCAGACGCCGGGCCCGTCAGTTCGGTTGGCTACGTATCGATCCGGTCCGCTACAGGTCCGACCGTGCAGGAGAGCCTGGAGGGCCCATGGGGGAGTGGCTCGGGCAGCCGTCGGCGTTTCGGGTGGCGCCGGGGTGGAGTGCAGTGCTGCCGGATCATGGAGGGAAGTGGCCTGGCGATAGATCTGCCGCTTGGTCTCAGCGCGGGAGGTGAGCGGACACCCAGCACTGGTCGTGGGTGAGGACGCGGTCGAAGACGAGCCCGGCGTCGCGCAGCACCGCCGCGAGCTGCGTGTCATCGAGGACTCGTGCGGTGAAGTCCTGTTCTTCCACGAGCTCCCCCAGCGTGTGCACCAACGTCGCTGATACGAGCCCGTCCCCATGGCGGACGACGTCCTTCAGCTCCAGGGCGACAGGGCCGTCGTTCCACACCGAGGGGGTCACGGCCTCGGCCCAACCCGGAGCGTGCCGCTGCAGCACGAGGGTGGCGTCGGGCGTCATGTGCCGTACGGCGGCCCGCAGGAACCGCGACCGTTGCGCCGGGTCGAAGGTGTTGATCAGCACGCCTGCCAGGACGACCCCGTCGAAGCGCTCGGGGAGCTGCAGCGTCTCGATGGTGCTGTGGACCGGTTCAGCCGCCTGCAGATACGCGAGCATGCCCGGAGAGTCATCGACCGCGACAACCCGGTGCCCCAACGCAACCAGCGGATCCGCGATGCGCCCGGGCCCGCATCCCAGGTCGAGGACCGCCGCGCCGGCCGGAAGGGCGGCGTGGACGATGTCCGCTTCACCGTGCGGCGGGAGTGCCGCGTAGATCTCGACCGGACAACCGTCTGAGGTGATCGTGCCGCTGCCTCGACCCGCGGGGCGTCCCGGTCGACGTTCGCTGTCCATGCCGCAGCGTAGATCGCACGGCTGGGCAGGGCGCCCGATCACCACGTCGCGCTCGCGGACCCCTGGCGTTCGGCGCCGCTCGTCAGACATCGTCCGAACGTCTCGTGGAACAGTGACGTTCATGGCGCGTCTGTTGCATCTGTCCGACACCCATCTGCTCGGGCCGGGGTCGACATCGCCGCATCCGGACATCGATCCGGAGGATCGGCTGATCGCGGTGCTCTCAGCGGCAACCGCCGAAGGGCCGTTCGACGCGGTCGTGGTGACCGGCGATATCTCCGATGACGGCTCCGGTGACGCGGTCCGACGTGTTCACGACCTCGTGCGTCCGCTCGCGCCGATCGTGGTGGCCGTGCCCGGCAACCACGACGACACCGACGTCGTCGCGCAGGTGTTCGGCACTGCGCTCGTGCGGGTCGGTGCGTGGACGATCCGCGGCGCAGCGACCAACGTGCCCGGCGAGGTGGCCGGTCGAGCAGACCCGGTGCTGGACCTGTTGGGCGAGTGCGACGGCCCGACGGTCGTGCTGATGCACCACCCGGTGCGGTCGCGCAGCGCGCATCCCTGGTTCACGCTGCGCGGTGCCGCCGCGCTGGAGCAACGGCTGCGCGACCACCGAACACCGATGATCCTGCTCAGCGGACACCTGCACCAGCCCTACGAAGACACCGTCGGCGGCGTGCGTTTGTACGGCGCGCCCGCGACCTTCTACGGGATCGCGCACGACGGAGAGGAGTGGACACCGCACGGCGCTCCGACGGGTGCTCTGATCGTCGACCTCGGTGAGGACGGAACGAGTTCGGCGCGGCTCATCGACGCCTGACGATCGAGCACCGTGCGGTCCGTGCGCAGACAGGCGGACGTGTCATCGTGGGGCGATGAGCAACGGCTATGGCCCTGGCGACGGATACGACGACCGTGATCCGGACCGCACCCAGCGTCTGCCGCAGGGTCGCCCGGACTACCGCGGCACCCCGGATCCGGTGTACGCGCAAGGTCCCGGTGAGCCACCGCGCGCCCCTCGCGGTGAGTACCCGCCGACGAGCCCCGGTCGCTCCGGTATCAGTGGGGGCGTCCTCACCTCGGCGATCGCGCTGGCACTGGTGGTCGGCGGTGTCGTGGGTTTCCTCCTGCACTCGGCGACCTCGTCCAGCGGCGGCTCGAACCCGGCGACGACCACGACCGTCACCAGCCAGGGCAGCGCGTCCACGGTGACGGGATCGGGATCGACGTCCACCACGACGGTGACCGGGTCGCCGTCGACGACCACCGAGACGTCGACCACCACCACGACCAGCACTGCGACGACGACGGTCACGGCGCCCGCTCCGACGCCCTGATACGAGTGAGGCGGGCCGCCTCCGGTCTGCGCCGAGGTGCGTCCCCGGCAGGGAACGGGCGCCCCGAAAGACCGGTAGGGCCCCGCGGGACGGGCGGCTCCTCTGCCAGGTGCCGGTAGCCGACTATCCATTCGGACAGTCGGATTCCTCTACGGCCAGGCTCAGGATTGCCCGGTCGACCGGTCCTCGCGGCGGACGGCCCAGAGTCGGGCCGCCCAGCCCTACGGTGTGGGCATGGTCACACTGCGGTGGCCTCGGCGGGTCCCGTTGAGCGCTACCGCTGAGCTTCACCGGTGGCCATGTCCTTGCTCGTGCCGCGCCACCGCATCCCGAGGAGATCCCATGGCTACGAACGATCCGACACCCGTCATCACCCCAGGGTCGCACCTGGCGGACCCGGCGCCGCTCGGACTGGCCGCTTTCGCGCTGACGACCGCCGTGCTCAGCGCGGTGAACGCCGGATGGGTCCCGGCGAGCGTGCTACCCGTGGTCTTCGGTCTCACGCTGGCCTACGGCGGCATCGCGCAGTTCGCCGCCGGCATGTGGGAGTTCGCGCGCGGCAACACCTTCGGTGCGACCGCGTTCGGGTCGTACGGAGCGTTCTGGTTGTCCTACTGGTGGCTCACCGCCCACTCCGGCCTGGACAAGATCCCCGCCAAGGACGCCTCGAAGGGCGTAGGCCTCTACCTGCTCGTCTGGGGCATCTTCACCGTCATGATGACCATCGCGACGAGCCGGATCGCGCTCGGTCTCTTCGCGGTGTTCGTGCTGTTGAGCATCACCTTCCTGCTTCTGGCCTGGGGCAACTTCGCCACCTCCGACTCGATCGTCAAGGCCGGCGGATACGTTGGTCTGGCGACGGCGGTGGGCGCTTGGTACATGGCGCTCGCCGGTGTCCTGTCGTTCACGCACAAGCGGTCGATGCTGCCTATCGGACCGCGCTGAACCGTTCCGTCTCGAGCACCCGAGGAGCCCCGATGAGCAACGAGACCCTGGCCAACCTGGCCCACGAAGACCGTCGTTTCGAACCGCCGAAGGAGCTCGCCGAGCACGCCAACGTGACTGCGGCGGCGTACGACGAGGCGGACGCCGACCCGGAGGCCTTCTGGGCGAAGGCGGCTGAGCGCATCTCGTGGGATACCAAGTGGGATCGCGTGCTCGACTGGGACAACCCGCCGTTCGCGAAGTGGTTCGTCGGCGGCAAGCTCAACGCGGCGTACAACTGCGTGGACCGGCACGTCGAGGCCGGCAACGGCGACCGGGTGGCCTTCCACTGGGTCGGTGAGCCGGCCGACGACACCCGCGACATCACGTACGCGCAGTTGAAGGACCAGGTCAGCCAGGCCGCGAACACGCTGATCGAGCTCGGCGTGAAGACCGGGGACCGGGTCGCCATCTACATGCCGATGATCCCCGAGACCGTGGTGGCGATGCTCGCCTGCGCACGTCTGGGCGCCCCGCACACGGTGGTCTTCGGCGGCTTCTCCTCCTCGGCGCTGCGCGACCGGATCCAGGACTGCGACGCGCACGTGGTGATCACCTCCGACGGCGGCTACCGTCGGGGCGCGCCGGCCGCTCTGAAGCCGGCGGTCGACGAAGCGGTGGCGCAGTGCCCGGGCGTCGAGCACGTGCTCGTCGTACGCCGCACCGGCGAGGACGTCACATGGGACGACCAGCGCGACGTGTGGTGGCACGACACGGTCGAGAAGGCGAGCACCGACCACACCCCCGAGGCGTTCGACGCCGAGCACCCGCTCTACGTCATGTACACCTCCGGCACGACGGGCAAGCCCAAGGGCATCCTGCACACGACCGGCGGCTACCTGGTCGGCACGTCCTGGACGCACTGGGCGGTCTTCGACCTCAAGCCGGAGACCGACGTCTACTGGACCGCCGCCGACATCGGCTGGGTCACCGGGCACAGCTACATCGTCTACGGACCACTCGCCAACGGTGCGACGTCCGTGATGTACGAGGGCACACCGGACACCCCGCACAAGGGCCGCTGGTGGGAGATCGTGGCGAAGTACAAGGTCACCACGCTCTACTGCGCCCCGACCGCGATCCGCACCTTCATGAAGTGGGGCCGCGACATCCCGGCCGAGCACGACCTGTCGTCGCTCCGGCTGCTCGGCTCGGTCGGCGAGCCGATCAACCCCGAGGCGTACATCTGGTACCGCGACCAGATCGGCGGCGGGAAGACGCCGGTCATGGACACGTGGTGGCAGACCGAGACCGGCATGCACATGATCAGCCCGCTGCCGGGAGTGACTGCGGGCAAACCGGGTTCGGCCATGAAGGCGATCCCCGGTGTGTCGGTGGACGTCGTGGACGACGACGGCGAGAGCGTCGGCAACGGCAACGGCGGCTACCTGGTCGTCACCAAACCGTGGCCGGCGATGCTGCGCACCATCTGGGGTGACGACGAGCGGTTCAAGGAGACCTACTGGGAGCGGTACGCCGCGAAGGGCTACTACTTCGCGGGGGACGGCGCCAAGCTCGACGACGACGGCGACATCTGGGTGCTCGGTCGCGTGGACGACGTGATGAACGTGTCCGGCCACCGGCTCTCGACCACCGAGATCGAGTCGGCACTGGTCTCCCACCCGAAGGTGGCCGAGGCTGCAGTGGTCGGCGCGACCGACGAGCAGAGCGGGCAGGCGATCAACGCGTTCGTCATCCTGCGCGAGTCGGCGCTGAAGGGCGGCGAGGAGGCACCGGACGCGCTGATCACCGAGCTGCGCAACCACGTCGCGTCCGAGATCGGCGCGATCGCCAAGCCGAAGTCGATCCTGGTCGTCCCGGAGCTGCCGAAGACCCGGTCCGGCAAGATCATGCGGCGCCTGCTGCGGGACGTCGCCGAGCACCGCGACGTCGGTGACGTGACGACCCTGGCGGACTCCTCCGTCATGGACCAGATTCAGGAGGGCGTCGGAAAGGGGTCCGGCGACGAGTGACCGCGCGCCCGCCGTCGTTGGTGAGATCGTGGGGCGACCACCCCACGACGTCAGGATCTCCCCATGAACGACGGCGGGCTCGCCATGGCCCTCGGCACCATGCACTTCGGCACCCGGGTCGGGCGTGACGAGTCCTTCGCGCTGCTCGACCAGTACGTCGATGCCGGGGGCCGGTGGATCGACACCGCGAACTGCTACGCGTTCTGGAACGATCCGGCCGGTGCGAGCGGTCAGAGCGAGCAGGTCATCGGGGACTGGCTGACGGCCCGCCCGGGCATGCGCGAGCGCGTGCTGATCGGCACCAAGGTCGGGGCGACGCCGGCGGGTGACGGCACCGAGGGTCTGTCCGCGCCGGTCGTCCGGCAGGAGTTGCGCGCCAGCCTGACACGTCTGCAGACCGACCGCGTCGACCTGTATTGGGCGCACAAGGAGGATCGCGGCATCGATCTGGCGCAGAGCGTCGCGGCGTTCGGCGAGGCGCAGGCGCAGGGGCTGGTCGATCAGGTCGGCTGGTCCAACCACCCGGTATGGCGGGTCGAGCGAGCCCGCGCCATCGCGGTCGCGGCGGGCATGCCCGCGCCGAGCGCCATCCAGCAGCGGTGGTCCTATCTTCACCCCCGGCCGGACGTCGAGGTCGAGGGTGAGGACCACCCCTACGGGATGATGACCCCGGAGACCCTGGACTACGCGCACGAGAACCCGGACGTCGAGTTGTGGGGCTACACGGCGCTGCTCACCGGTTTCTACGACAAGGCCGGCACGTCGCTGCCGCCGTCGTACGACCATCCCGGCACCCACGACCGGCTCGAGCGTCTCGCGTCGATCGCGCAGGCGCACGGTGCACAGCACGGCCAGATCGTGCTGGCGTGGATGCGGCACAGCGATCCAGCGGTGCGCCCGATCGTGGGAGTGAGCCGGCCCGAGCAGCTGACCAGCGCTGTCGAGGCGATGCAGATAGAGCTGGCTGCGGACGAGATGGCCACCCTCGATGCGTGATCGTGCACGCAGGGATTCGCCGTATAGGCCGTGGATCTGCTGGTCGCGCCCCGCGTTGTCTCAGACGGAAGTCGATGACGACCACCTCGTTCTAGGACCGCGCTCCTTATTCATCGGCGAAATGGCGGCCGAACCGATGTCGAACGGTTTGTTGCCGCGAGAGCAAAGCGGAAGCTTCCACGCAGCAAAATATCTGCAACGCGGATACTCCCGCTCTACGGGGCTTATTGCACCGTGCCCGCCTTAGTCTTGAAGAAACGCAAGCACTCAGCAACTGTAGGACGCATCGTGATATCCCGCGGGATAGGCGTAAGTGTGGCGAATGTCGACGTACACGGTGTCCCAGTAACCGAGATATTCTGACGTCGTCTTCTCAGGAGAGACCATGTACACCTGAGTATGGGTGGAGCCGGGATCCGGTCCCCAGGTCACGTCCGCACAGTAATACGCACCGGTCGGGTTGTGTATGTACATCGTCCAGGCCGCCACGTTCTTGGTCACCTCTTGGTCGTTGGTCCAATCGGAGATCGGCGGGTCGCCAGAACCCTGTATGCCATTTAGGGGTGCTACGTGGTGACTGTTGGCGGCGCTGCTCGCCGACGCTGGAGAGTTTCCAACTACGCCAAAAGTTGCCACAGCGCATGTGGCGACGGCAAGCAGACTACAAATTCTTCCCCTGACCATCTTCGAACACCTCAACTCAAATTGCGGTATGTCCTCATACCAGCACATATAAAGTTAGTACTGCTATAGAAGATTGTCAAGAGATTGACATATTGGAGCTGCGGCAGGCTATTTCTTTGATTCGGGTAATCGTGAGCACCGTGCTCAAGATTGTAATAGTCCGCCGAGAGAGTCGCCCTGGCCTGCGATGGGCCCGCGAGCCGACTGACTAGGGCGACGGCCAGGCTTACGCTCGTGTTGGGAGCACCTCTCGATCCAATGGCTCCGGATGCGCTCAAAAATTTGCTGTTCCGGCAACCTGGCTTGCCCTTCTACTCACGGTCGACGGATGCTCTGCGTATGACGATGCCGCAGGTGCCGGACGACGCGACGGCCGAGAGCTACTGGGAACCCATCTACCTGGAGCGAGCGACTCCCGCCGAGGCGGTGCCGAGCAACAGTGATCTGCTCGCCGCCGAGGTCGCCGGTCTGCAGCCAGGGCGCGCCCTCGACCTCGGGTGCGCCGAGGGCGGCGACGTCATCTGGCTTGCCCAGCAGGGTTGGGACGTGCTGGGTGTCGACGTGTCCTCGACCGCGCTGGCGAAGGGCGCCGAGCATGCGGAGGTCGCGGGGGTCAGTGACCGCACCCGATGGGAGCAGCACGACCTGTCGGCGACGTTCCCGGACGGTGAATTCGATCTGGTGTCAGCGCAGTTCCTGCACACCCCGGTCGCGGGGGACAGTCAGCGGACAACGATCCTGCGGCAGGCGATGCGGGCCGTCGCGCCGGGCGGTCGCCTGATGGTGATGAGCCACACCGGGTGGCCGACCTGGATGACCGAGTCGCCGCACGAGGTGGATTTCGCCACTCCCGAGGAGCTGCTCGCGTCCGTCGGTCTGCCGCGCGAAGGGTGGACGGTCGTGCGCAACGAGCGGGTGCCGCGTGACTTCCCGGGTCCGGAGGGTCAGCCGGGCACGCGCGACGACGCGGTCCTGCACGTCCGCCGCGACGAAGCCGTATGAACGGACGCGCTGTATAGCGCGCTTCCCTTCACGCAAGTCCTCGGCGGGTGGAGGTCAGGCCAGGAGCCGGCGGGCGCGGCGTACGTGCCCGGACTTCTTCGCTGGATCCATGCCGTCCCACATCCGGGTCATCATCTGCGAGCGTCGGTTGCTGTCGAAGACGTCGCGATGGTCGGCGACGAAGGTCCAGTAGAGCGCGTCCCAGTCACGGTCCCAGTCGCCCCGCGGCAGGTCGGACATCTTGCGCAGATAGTTGCTGCCCGACACGTACGGCTTCGTCGTGATAGCCGGCCCGGTCGAATACTGGCTCATGGCATACACATTGGGCACCATCACCCAGTCGTAGGCGTCGACGAACATCGCCATGAACCACTCGTGGATCTCTTCCGGGTCGATCCGCAGCAGGCACATCGCGTTGCCGAGCACCATCAGCCGCTCGATGTGGTGGGCCCAGCCGCGCTCGAGCACCTGACCGATGACGTGGTCGACCGGGCCGAGGCCGGTGTGCCCGGTCCACCAGCCGTCGTCGAGCGAGCGGGTGTGGTGCAGCGCGTTCATCCCGCGCATCCGCCGGCCGTAGAGCTGGTACGTCGCGCGCATGTACTCCCGCCACCCGATCACCTGCCGCACGAAGCCCTCGAGCGAGGCCAGCGGCACGTCGTACTCGTGGGCCGCGTCCAGCGCACGGTGCACGACCTCGCCCGGGTCGAGCAGGCCGAGGTTGAGGGAGGGGCTGAGCGCGGCGTGGAAGAGCACCGGGTGGGTCTTGGAGATGGCGTCCTCATACGGGCCGAACTCCACGAACCGTTCGGCGAGGAAGAGGTCGTACGCCGCCTCCGCCTCCTCGTGCGAGGTCGGCCAGACGAACGTGGCGGGATCGCCTGGCGCGTCTGGGAACTCGCGGTCCACCCACTCGATGGCCTCCTGCACCGCGGGCGTTCGTTCCGGCCAGACCGGCTCCGGCACCGGGTGCCCGCGGGGCAGCTTCTTGCGGTTCTCCGGGTCGAAGGACCATTTGCCTCCGACCGGGTGGCCGTGGTCGAGCAGGATGTCGAGACGCTTTCGCTGCCAGCGGTAGAAGTACTGCATCTGGGCGGCGTTGTCGCCGAACCACTCCTGCAGCTGCGCTCGCGTCGTGAGGAAGTTCGGCGTCTCCAGCACGTCCTGAACGCGCAGCTCCCCACCGGCGGCGCGAACGGCGGCCGCACAGTCGCGGAAGAGCCAGTCGTCGACGACGTCGTACACCGTGACCTCGCCGAGGTGCAGCGTCCGCAGCACCTTCGTCAGGCTGTCGGCGGACGCGGTGTCGGCTGACGACTCGACCACGATGGGGTCGAACCCCTCGGACCGCAGCAGGTCGGCGAAGCGCGCCATGCTCGCGCGGTGCAGCACCAGCTTGTGGGCGTGGAAGCGGTACTGCCGGAAGAAGAGGTCGTCCTCGACCAGGACGTGCCGGGTGCCGGACGGGACGTCGAGCTGCGCACGGAAGAGCTGATGGGGGTAGACGAGTCGCACACGAGCTTCGGCGCGGGGCACCCTGCCAGTCTGCCCGATGGTGGCCGGGGGCCGGTGCCAGACTCGGGGGATGAGCGACGAGACCACCCCCACCGTCCACGACGTCCCGGTCGGGATCGAGGCCACGGGCACCCGCACCGAGACCGATTCGATGGGTGCGATCGAGGTGCCCGCCGACCGCTACTGGGGTGCGCAGACCGCGCGCTCGCTGGTTCATTTCGCGATCGGCGAGGACCGGATGCCGGTCGCCGTGTGTCGCGCGTTCGGCTACGTGAAGAAGGCCGCCGCGATAGCGAACGGGCGCGGCGGCCGCCTGCCGCAGTGGAAGGCCGATCTGATCGCGCGGGTGTGCGACGAGATCATCGCCGGCGACCTCGACGACCACTTCCCGCTCTACGTGTGGCAGACCGGCTCGGGCACCCAGTCGAACATGAACGTCAACGAGGTCATCAGCAACCGCTGCATCCAGCTGCTCGGCGGCGAGCTCGGCAGCAAGAAGCCGGTGCACCCCAACGACGACGTCAACATGTGCCAGAGCTCGAACGACACCTTCCCGACGGCCATGCACATCGCCACGCTGCTGCAGCTGCGCACCCAGCTGCTGCCGAGCCTGCAGCGGCTGCACGCGTCGTTCGACGCGAAGGCGCACGAGTGGTCCGACGTAATCAAGACCGGTCGCACCCACCTGCAGGACGCCGTACCCCTGACCGTCGGTCAGGAGTGGTCGGGCTACGCCGCGCAGCTCGCGCAGGCGATCGAGCGGCTGCAGCAGTCCAGCGAGGGTCTGTACGAGGTGGCGCTCGGCGGGACCGCCGTCGGCACCGGTATCAACGCGCCGCAGGGGTTCGCCGAGGAGGTCGCCGACGAGCTGGCCCGGATGACCGGTGAGCCGATCGTCACTGCTGCCAACAAGTTCGCCGCCCAGGGCGGCCTCGACGCGATGGTCGGCGCCTCGGCCGGCATCCGGGCCCTGGCAGTGCCGATCATGAAGATCTCCAACGACATCCGCTGGCTCGCGTCCGGCCCGCGGTGCGGCATCGGCGAGCTGATCCTGCCGGAGAACGAGCCGGGCAGCTCGATCATGCCGGGCAAGGTCAACCCCACACAGTGTGAGGCGACCGTGATGGTCTGCATCCAGGTGATCGCCGACGACCTGGGGACGACGTTCGCCGGCTCGCAGGGCAACTTCGAGCTCAACGCGATGCGCCCGATCATCATCAACAATGTGCTGCACTCGGCGTTGATCCTGGGCGACGCGTGCGACCTGCTGCGCGAGCACTGCATCGACGGCATCGAGCTCGACCGTCCGCAGATCCAGGAGTACCTCGACCGGTCGCTGATGCTGGTGACGGCGCTGTCGCCGGTGATCGGCTACGACCAGGCGTCGCACATCGCGCACACCGCCTCCGAGCAGGGCCTCACGCTGCGCGAGGCGGCGCTGGCCTCGGGTGCCATCAGCGGCGAGGACTTCGACCGGGTGGTCGACCCGGCCGCGATGATCCACCCCGGCTGAGTCGGCGGGAAGAGGCGCCCCGTTCGGCTCAGTGGATGGCGGTCTCGTGGGCCGCGTGGGTCGGCGGCTCCAGCTGCAGGCTGGAGTGCCCGATGTCGAAGTGCTCGTGCAGGCAGGCCTGCAGCGCGTCCAGCAGCTGCGGCGCGTGGGAGTCCGCGAAGCATCCCTCATCGACCACGACGTGCGCCGACAGGGCGTGGTCGTCGGAGGTGACCGTCCAGACGTGCAGGTCGTGCACGTCGCGGACGTGGTCGACGCGCAGCAGGTGCTCCCGGATGTCCGAGATCCGCACGCCGGGCGGTGCTGCCTCCAGCAGGATCCGGCTGCTCTGCCGCGCGAGGGTCAGCCCCGACCGGAACATCAGCACCACCAGGACGAGCGATGCGACGGCGTCGGCGCGTTGCCATCCGGTCGCGAGGATCACCACGGCCGCCGCCGCGGTGGCGAGGAAGCCGAACAGGTCGGTGAGGATGTGCTGGTAGGCGCCCTCGACGTTGAGACTCGACCGGTCGGCCCGGGCCACCGCCCACGCGACGACGATGTTGACGCCGATGCCGACGAGCGCGGTGATCAGCACGGGCGCGGCGTCGACGTGCGGCGGGTGCACGAGGCGCCGTACCGCCTCGATCAGGACGATCAGGCCGACCACCAGCAGCGTCGCGGCATTCCCGGCCGCCGAGAGGATCTCGGCGCGCTTCCAGCCGTACGTCATGGCGCCGCGCGCGGGACGAGCCGCCAGCCGGATCGCCCAGAGCGCCACCGCGAGGGACCCGACATCCGTCAGCAGGTGCCCCGCGTCGGAGAGCAGTGCCAGAGAGCGGGCGAGGAGCGCGACGACGACCTCGGCCACGAGGTACGCGGTGAGCAGACCGAGCCCCAGCCACAGCCATCGGACGTTCGCGCCGGGCCGTACGCCGTGACTGTGCGCGTGCCGCTCGGGCACGGCGGACGCGGCATCGCACACCGGCGTGATGTCCGGTCCGGAGCAGGAGTCCCGCAGGTCGTCGCTCATTGCGCCGATCGTATGCCGGGGGCCGCGGTGGCCCGAGGGGGAGCCGAGCCCTCCCCCGGCGTCAGGAGGTGACCAGGTCGTCCATCGGGTCGTGCTCGCGGTCCGCCTCGACAGCGGCCACGATCTCCTCCTTGGGCAGCGCCAGGGAGATGGCCCAGTAGAAGATGACCAGGGAGAACGCGACGACCACGATCAGGTCGATCCACTCGGGCAGGTAGTTCTTCGCGCCGGACCCGTAGCGGCCCGCGTAGTTGATGATGCAGAGGCCGATCAGCCAGGGCCCGATCCACGCGGCGTTGCGCAGGTAGCGGCTCTGCTCGGAGCCGATGATCGACGAGCCGTACGCGAAGAGACCGAAGCCGACGATCATCGCGGCGGTCAGCTTCCACGTGGACTCGAAACCACCCCAGTAGATGATGAGGTTGGCGAAGCAGAACGACGCCGGCAGCAGCACCTTCGGCACCGGGGCGGAATAGGTGCGCTCGCGATCGCCGTCGTGTCTGTGCAGCGACGCCAGCGCGACGGGCGCGAACGCGTACATGATCGCGGTGGCGTCGGTGACGATCGACACGAGCGCCGCCCAGCTCTTGAACGGGCCGAAACCGAGGATGCCCACGATCGCGGCCAGGATGATCGACGCGACCGGCACACCCCGCGAGTTCGTGCGGGCGAGTATCTGCGGCAGTTCACGCTCCTGTCCGAGGGCGTACGACAGTCGGGAGGACGTGCCGACGTAGACGATGCCGGTGCCCGATGGCGAGATGACGGCGTCGATGACGAGCACTGCGCCCAGCCAGGTGAGGCCCAGCGAGATGGCCAGGGTGTACCAGGCGCCGAAGTCGCCGCCGGTGCCGGCGTGCCCGAGCGGGTTGGACCAGTTCGACGTGACGTTGCTCGGCTTGACGCCGAGGATGAAGACCAGCTGCAGGAGGGAGTAGAGCAGCGCTCCGATGCCCATCGCGACGAGGACGGCGCGTGAGATGTCCTTGCGTGGGTTGCGCGCCTCACCGGCGAGTTGGACGGCCTGTTCGAAGCCCTGCAGGGCGAAGACCACCCCACCGGGAAGTGCCGCGAACACGCCGTGCGCGCCGAACGGCATGAAGCCGCCCCCGCTGGTCATGTTGCCGGTGTGGAAGGAACTGGCGGCGATGACCCCGATGCACAGCAGGGGGACCGCGGTCTTCCAGACGACGACGAGGGAGTTGCTCTCGGACATGAACTTCGCACCCGCGAGGTTCATGCCGGTGAACAGGATCATCAGGATGACGGCGATGACCAGTCCCTGATTGTTCAGCAGGCCCTTGTTGGCGCCGGTGCTGTGGATCAGCGGGAAGTGCTTGTGGATCGCGCTCACGGCATCGATGTAGGTCAGGGCGGCCAGCACCTCGATCGGCGCGATGAAGACTGCCTGCAGCCACGACGCCCAGCCGGAGACGAAACCGGCGACGACGCCGTGCGAGTAGTAGGCGAACCGGCCCGATCCGCCGGCGACGGGGTAGGTCGCGCCGAGCTCGGCGTAGACGAGCGCCAGGCAGGCGAGCATCGCGGCCGCGAGGATCCAGGAGAGGATCGATGCCGGGCCGGCGATGGTCGAGGCGTTCGCGGCGCTCAGCAGCCAACCGGACCCGATGATGGACCCGAGGGAGACGAACATCAGGCCGTAGAAACCGACGCTGCGCTGCAGCTGACCCGCACGGGCATCGGTGTCCGGCTTGGAAGGTGCTGTGGTCATCGGGCGATCCCTTCTCGACTGGTGCGAGGGCGCCCACGAAACGCGGAGATCCCGGTTTCAACAGGCCTCAAACTGGCAGCTTGGCACCGGTCGGCGCATCGTGCAGCGTGTTGAGTTTTGCTGGGAATCAGCTGGATGTGACGGCTGTAGATGGGTACTTTCGCGTATCGAACGGATCGCATGGGCACCGAGTTGACGTGGGGGACGCAGGTGCGGTTAGCCTTGGCTAACTTAGGCGCACCTCACAGCCCGAAGGGACCGATCGTGTCACTGACGTCCGTGCTCACCCAGCGCAGCCGACCGCGCTCCGGTGATGTCGTCGACCGTGGCCTGACCGGCTCCGTGCAGCAGGCGACGCTCGCCGACGTACGCCCGGGCAGCGACGCGATGGTGCTCGGTTACGACGACGCCGTCGACCCGCGCACGGCCCGTCGCCTGTCCGACCTGGGCTTCGCCCCCGGTGAGGCCGTGACCGTCGTACGACGCGCGCCGATGCGCGACCCGATCGTCTTCCGGGTCGCCGACTACGAGATCGCCCTACGCGCCCGGCAGGCCGCCGGGATCCTGGTGGGCCCGCTCGCGTGAGCGGGCACCACGGCGCGGCGTCCACGGCGACGTCGGTCGCCACGGGATTGCACGTCGCGCTCGTCGGCAGCCCCAACTGCGGCAAGAGCACGCTCTTCAACGCCCTGACCGGGCTGCGGGTCAAGACCGGCAACTATCCGGGCGTCACGGTCGCGCGGTACGAGGGGATCGCCCGCGTGGACGGCCACGACGTGGTCGTGGAGGACCTGCCGGGCACCTACAGCCTGGACCCGATCAGCCCCGACGAGCAGGTCGTGCACGAGGTGCTCGACGTCGATTCCGGCACCCTCCAGACGCCGGACGCCGTGCTCATGCTGCTCGACGCGACCACGCTGCGCCGCTCGCTCGGCCTGCTCGCGCAGGTGCTGGCGCGCGGGCTGCCCACCTGTGTGGTGCTCACGTTCCAGGACGAACTGGCCCGGCGCGGCGGCGGTCTGGATCTGGCGCGCTTCGAGCGAGCGGTCGGGGTCCGCGTCGTCGCCGTCACCAGCGGTTCCCGCGACGACCTCGGCGCTCTGAAGCACACGCTCACCGACGTCGACTCCTGGTCGCGGCCGGTCTTCCCGCCGCCCTCCGAGGGTGAGGCCGCGCGCGGGTGGGTCAGCTCGGTGCTGGACAGCGCGGCGTACCGCAGCCCCGACGTCGACGCGCGCACCGAACGCATCGACAAGGTGCTCCTGCACCCGTTGTGGGGATCGCTGATCTTCCTGGCCACGATGTTCGCGTTCTTCCAGATCATCTTCACGGTGGCGGCGCCACTGCAGGACGCCGTCCAGCACGCGTTCGACCAGCTGGGGGTGCTGGTCACCGACCACGTCGGCAACCAGTGGGTCTCCAGCTTCCTGTCCCAGGCGATCATCGGCGGCGTGGGCGGGGTGCTCGTCTTCCTGCCGCAGATCGCGCTGCTCTTCCTGCTCATCTCCCTTCTGGAGGGCAGCGGATACCTCTCCCGCGCCGCGTTCCTGATGGACCGGCTGATGGCCCGGGCGGGGCTCGAGGGACGCGCGTTCGTGGCGCTGCTGTCGTCGATGGCGTGCGCCATCCCCGGGATCATGGCCACCCGCTCGCTGCCGTCGGCCAAGGACCGGCTCGCCACCATGATGGGCGCGCCGCTGATGACGTGTTCGGCGCGGCTGCCCGTCTACATCCTGCTGGTGGGGCTGCTCGTGCCGTCGTCGGCCAGCATCGGGCCGGTCGGCGCGCAGGGCACCGTGATGTTCCTGCTGTACGCCGGCGGCGCGGTGTCCGCGATGGCCACCGCGTGGTTCTTCAAGCGGATCACCGGCAAGCACGGACCGGTCCTGCCGTTCTACATGGAGATGCCGACCTACAAGCTGCCGCGGGCGCGCAGCGTGCTGGTCACCGTCTGGGACTCCTGCAAGGGCTTCCTGTCCAAGGTCGGCCGCATCATCCTGGTCGTCACCATCGTGATGTGGGCGCTGCTGAACCTTCCGGGTCGCGACGCCGGTGAGCTGCGCAGCGCGGGGGTGAACCCGGCCGACAAGACCGCGTCCTCGTCGTACGTGCTCGACCACAGCCTCGCCTCCCACCTCGGCAAGGCCGTGGAGCCGGTGTTCGCACCGTTGGGCTTCGACTGGCGCATCAACATCGGGGTGCTGGCCTCGCTGTCCGCGCGTGAGACCTTCGTATCGACCCTCGGCCAGGTCGCCGCTGCGGACAACCCCGACCATCCTCGGGACGCGCTCAAGGCGATGAAGTTCCAGGACGGTCCGCACCAGGGTCAGCGGCTCTTCACCGCCGGCACGATCGCGGCGCTTCTGGCGTTCTTCATGTACGCGCTGCAGTGCATGTCCACGATCGGCATGATGCGCCGCGAGACCGGCGGCTGGAAGTGGCCGGGCATCGCGTTCGGCTACATGTTCGTGCTCGCCTGGGGTGCGGCGTTCCTCGCCCATGCCGTTGTGGGGTGGCTGGTATGAGCGCCGTCCCGCTGCACGCCGAGGCCACCGCCGACCCGCAGACCGTGCACTGGGTGGTGCCGTCGGGCAGCGTGCAGGTGCTCGGCGAGGTCGTCGCAGCACCGGGTGACTTCGGAGGACTGCTGGCCGACGGCACGCTGCGCACCGTGACCGTGCGCGCGACCGGCATCGACATCGTCCTGGCCGACGGGTGCGCCTGGCGCGAGTACGGCGCGCGGGTGGGCGCCTCTCTGGCGCAGGCGCTGCTGGAGCCGGCGGGATGGCGTGCGCAGTGGGAGGTCGGTGCCGACGACGAGCTGCGGGCCGCCGTGGACGAAGTGCTCGAGGGGCCCGCGGGCGACTACATCCGCTCGCACGGTGGCCACGCCGAGGTGATGTCCGCCCACGACGGTCGGGTGGAGTTGCGCTTGAGCGGCACCTGCTCGCACTGCCCGGCCGCCGGCATCACGCTGCACGAGCGCCTGGAGGGCGAGATCCGCGCGCTTGCACCGGGATTGCGCGAGCTGACGGCCCACGAGACGCCGGGCGCCCGTGAGCGGGTGCTCCTGAGCATCGGGCGCCGACGCGCGGGCTGAAAGGCACAGTCGATACACCCGTCTCAGGCTCTCTAACATTCGCCTGAGAATTGCCGAGACAACGGAATCCACCAGTCCCCGACGGCTTGTTACAGTCCACCGGTGAGCCTGGACAGCACCGAGATATCGCACCTTCTCGCGGCGGCGGTGCCGCAGCTGACGGGCCCGGTGCAGGCGGTCACCAACGACTCGCGAGCGGTCGCCCCCGGCACCGCGTACGTCGCGATCAAGGGCTTCACCAGCGACGGCGCCGACTACGCGCAGCAGGCCGTGGGCGCCGGTGCCGTGCTCGTCGTCGCCGAGCACGACATCCCGGGAGTCCCCACCGCGGTGGTCCCGGACGCGCGGATCGCGCTCGCGGCCCTCGCCGCCGAGCTGGCCGGCCACCCCTCGCGCGACCTCACCGTCTACGGCATCACCGGCACGAACGGCAAGACCACCACCTCCTACGTGCTGCACTCGATCCTGACCGCGGCGTACGGCGAGCGGGCCACCGGGCTGCTGACCACCGCCGAGATCGTCGTCGGCACCCATCGGGAGGCGGCGGTGCGCACCACGGGGGAGGCGCCCGTCGTCCAGGGCAACCTGGCGCGGATGCGCGACAGCGGCGTGACCCACGTCGTCCTCGAGACCAGCTCGCACGGCATCCACCTGCATCGGGTCGACGGGACCCGTTACGCCGCAGCGCTCTTCACCAACCTCACCCGCGACCACCTCGACCTGCACGGCGACATGGAGTCGTACTACCGGGTCAAGCGGACTCTCTTCGAGTGGACCTCGGGGCCCAAGCTCGCCAACGGTGACGACGAATACGGCGCGCGGTTGGCCCGGGACATCCCCGGCACGCTGCTCTTCGGCACCTCGGCGCAGGCGGACTACCGGATCGAGGACCAGCGCGTCGACGGTCTGCACACCGTCTTCCGGCTGAGCCGGCCCGGCGGCGCACACCTCACGCTCACCACGCCGCTGCTCGGCGACTACAACGTCCACAACGTCGCCGGCGCCGCCGCCATCGCGCTCGAGACGGGGATGGACGACAGCACGCTCGTCCGTGCGATCCGCGAGATGAAGCAGGTTCCGGGCCGATTCGAGCGGATATCGGCCGCAGTCGACCTGGGCTTCGAGGTCATCGTCGACTACGCGCACACCGACGTCGGTCTGCGTGAGGTGCTACAGGTGGCCCGCGGCGTCGCGGACGCCGCGGGCGGCCGGCTGATCTGCGTCTACGGCGCGGCGGGCGACCGCGACAAGGCGAAGCGGCCGTTGATGGGCGAGGTGGCCTCCCAGCTCGCCGACGTCGGCATCGTCACGACCGACGACGCGTACACCGAGTCACCCGCTCAGATCGCGCAGCAGGTCCTCGACGGTGCGGACGCAGCTCGGACGACGATCGAGCTGGACCGGCGTACCGCGATCGACGCGGCCCTTCGTCTCGCCCGACCCGGCGACGTGGTCGTCGTGGCGGGCAAGGGCCATGAGCGGGTGCAGCACCTGCCGACCGGTGACGTCGACTTCCACGACGCGACCGTGGTGCGCGAGCTGCTCGTGCCGATCGCGCAGGACGCCGCGCACCTCACCTGAGGCGTCACACCGGGTCGGGCTGCGCATCCTCGCGGGCGATCGATCGGTCCACCCCGGACGGCAGGACCCTGGTGCTCACCAGTTCGCGCGCCACGTCGAGCAGCTTGCGGTTGGAGCGCTGGGAGATCCCGCGCAGGTAGGCGAACGCCTCCTCAGGAAGCACTCCGAGTCGCTCCATCAGGATGCCCTCGGCCTGCCCGATCACCGTCCGGTTGATCATCGCCACTCCGCGGTGCTCGATCTCCTCGCCGTCGGCCATCGCGACGGCCAGGTGGGTCGCGAGCGAGTCGGCTACGACCAGGTCCTCGGCGGTGAAACCGTCGACCCGTTCGGAGTAGAGGTTGAGCGCCCCGTAGGAGCGGTCGTGCGTGTAGAGGAGCAACGACAGCAGGGACCGCACCCCCAGCTTCTCGGCGACCTGCGGCCCCCACGTCTCCCACCGCTTGTCGTGCCGCAGGTCGGCGGTGTACATCGTGCGGCTCTGGCGCACCGTGTCCAGGCACGGACCCTCGCCCAGCTGATCCTGCAGGCGGTCGCCGAGGGCGACGATGTCGTCGGTCGCGGGTCCGGCGGTCAGCGTGCGGCCGCGCACCAGGGTGATGCCGGCGTGGTCGCAGCCCTCGAGAAGCTCCACCGCGAGGTCGACCCCGCGCTGCATGCGTTCGGCCGTCGTACGCGGGCGTTGCAGGTCGCGGGCCACCTGGTCCGCTGCTCGGTCCGTGCTGTTGTCGCGAATGCGGTCATCCATGCTGCCTCCAACCGTTCTCCGCACCCGCCTCAGGTGGGACGCGCGTGTCGGCTCCGGCGTGATCTCGGGCGGGCCTTCCGGTCCCGATCATTCCCCATGACGTGCCCGCGCGTACGACCCCCTCCGGGCGGCAGCCCCGCCCATCAACCGGCGAGGTGCGGGATCTCGGTGTCGAGCATCGAGCGCAGCCGCTGCAGCGTCGCGGTCAGGAGCCGCGACACCTGCATCTGACTGATGCCGAGGTGGTCGCCGATCTCACGCTGGGTGAGGTCCAACTCGAAGCGCAACCGCAGCAGTGCGCGCTCACGGGCCGGGAAGTCGCGCACGATCTCGCGGATCGCGATCGAGGACGCCAACCCGTCGGTCTCGTCCTCGGCGGCCAGGTCGAGCCGATCGGCCAGGGTGGCGTCGGGCCGATCGCGCACGGGAGCATCGAGCGATGCGGGGCGGAAGCAGCCCTCGACCGCCTGAGCGGCGCGCACCACGTCCACCGGCACTCCCATCCGCGCGGCGACGTCCACGACGCCCGGTGCGTGCACGCCCATCTGCTCCAACTCCCGGTACGTCGTCTGCGTCTCCCGGTAGGTCTCGTGCAGGCCCCGTGGCGGGCGCACCATCCACCCGTGGTCGCGGAAGTGCCGCTTCAGCTCACCGGTGATGGTCGGGACCGCGAACGCCGAGAAGCTGCGTCCGTCGCCCGGCTCGAACCGGCGTACGGCGAGCACCAGCGCCAGGAGCGCGACCTGTTGCAGGTCCTGGGTCTCGATGCCGCGACCGGCGTACCTCCGTGCGATGCCGCAGGCGAGCGCGTAGTTGTGGTCGACCGCGCGGGCTCGAAGTCGGGCGGCTTCGACCTCGTCGGCGGTCTCGCGGGCGCGTTCGAGCAGGGCCCGGGTCCGGCTCTCACGGTCGTCGGGCGGATCGGCGTGGGTGGCGGCATTGACAGCGGAATCGTTCACGCGACACTTTCGGCAGCACAACGGAAAGGGAAGCGCCAACCACACTGTTTGAGCCGGCTCACTTCGGAGCAAAGCACATACCCCCACCCTGGACAAGTTCCAGAACACATACATCTCGATTCTCGATGTATGCCGCTGCGCGAATCAGGCGTGTTGGCAAGGGAACTCGGCGGACCAACAAGAACGGGCCCGCTGGGAGAAGCTCCGCGAACTTGGCGAGTCCGCTGTGCACGACGGGCCGTACTGAGGCACGATGGTGGGGTGCGAATGCCGGCGCAGACCCTGCGCGGTGGCCCTCCGGTGGTCATCGCGCACCGTGGCTCAAGCCGTATCGAACCCGAGCACACGCTCGGCGCCTACAAGCGCGCGATCCGCGATGGCGCGGACGGGGTGGAGTGCGACGTACGTCTGACCGCAGACCGTCACCTGGTGTGCGTGCACGACCGCCGGGTCGACCGCACCTCCGACGGCGCGGGCGTGGTGTCCGCCCTCGAACTGGCCGCGCTCGAGGGTCTGGACTGGGGCAGCTGGAAGGCCTCGCACCTGGACGAGGACGAGATGCCGCTGCGGCACAAGGCGCAGATCCTGACCCTGCGCCAGTTGATCCGCACGGTCCAGCGCGCCGAGCGGCAGTTGGACCTGGTCATCGAGACCAAGCACCCCACGCGCTACTCCGGAGACGTCGAGCGCGCACTGGTGGCGCTGCTCGCGGAGTTCGAGTTGCTGCGCCCCGGACGGATCAACGTGCGGCTGATGTCGTTCTCCAGCATGGCGGTTCAGCGGATGGCGCGCCTCGCACCGCACCTGGAGCGGGTGCAGCTGACCGAGCTTCCGACGGCGCTTCGTTTCATGGACGCACTGCCGCCGAACGTGCACATGGTCGGCACCCGGATCGCCGTCGTACGCCGCATCCCCGCCTTCGTGAAGCGCCAGCACAACTACGGCCACCAGGTGCACGTGTGGACGGTCGACGAGCTCGAGGACGTGCACCTGTGTCTGGAGCTCGGGGTGGATGCGATCATCACCAACCGGCCTGCCATGGTGCGCGAGGCCGTTGACGCGGCGTGGTCCACTGGTGTCCTGCAATGAGACCATCGACCGCGATGTGGTCCGGGGACGGGAGGGGACACCGGTGAGCGATGAGCACTGGGTGCAGACCCTCCGGCTTCCGTGGACCATCGACTCGGTGCCCGCGGCGCGCACGGCACTCGTCGAGAGTCTGGGCAGTGGCGGGCTGCCCGAGGAGCTGGTCGGCGAGGCCGAGACGGTCGCCTCCGAGCTCGTCACCAACGCGATCCTGCACGGGAAACCGTTGTACGACAACACTGTCCGGTTGCACTGGCGCGTGCGCGGGGATCGGGTGGAGATCGAGGTCACCGACGGTGGCGGCGTGACCGCTCCGGCCGCGCGCCGGCCCTCCGTCTGGGCGCAGGGCGGACGCGGGCTGCGCATCGTCCGCTCGGTGGCCCACGAATGGGGCGTCAACGAGGAGGACGACCGGGTGACGGTCTGGGCCGCTCTCGGCGGCCCCTCACGCCGCCGGGTCTGACCGGCCCGACAGGCGAGCGCACCGGCTCGTTACAGTCCCGGCCATGGGTAAAGCCTCCCGCCGCAAGGGCGAGCGCACACGTCAGCCGATCGATCCGACGCAGCAGTCACCGGCGTTCGTCCGTCGTCCCTACGATGGGCTGCCGGGGGAGGCCGGCTGGGTCGCGATGCGCGAGATCGTGCCGGCCGCGACCGCCTCGGTGACGTTCACGCTCGACGGGAGGCCCCGGGAGGCGACGGTCGCCTCGGTGCTCCCACTGGCCTGGCCCGGGCTGCACCGTGCCGACGGCACCCTCTTCGTCGCGCTCCAGACCGGCGGTGCGTCCAGCGACCCGAGCCGTGACGTCGCGCAGACCCTGCTCGCCACCGCCGCGCTCGAGCCGGGCGAGCCGCTCACGGCCGCACCGCGTACGACAGCCGGCGGTCCGCGTCTGCAGGACCTGCTCACCAACACCGACTTCGACGTGCAGCTGCACGACGGGTTCGACTTCTGGGTGGAGGGCCAGGAGCTCGACGCGGAGGGGGCGGCGTCCCTGCAGCGGGCGAACGAGGCGATCACTCCGACGGTCGCGCTGTCGTCGGCCGAGCACGCGTACTGGTGCCGCATCGGCGCCCGCACCTATGTGCGCTGGGTGCTCCCGCACGACGAGGACAAGGCGACCGACGCGCTGGCGAGACTGCACGCGGCCGGTGCCAGCAGCCTGGACGAGGGACGGCTGCTCGGTGCGTTCCGTGCCCATGGCCTGCTCGTGCCGGTCTGGGAAGTGGACGCCGAGGCCGAGCCCGCGTCGTTCGACGACGCGTTCGGCGCCTTGGCCGCGCGCTTCGACGACGCGGTGGGCATCGACACCCCGCTGACCGTCGAGGAGCGGCGCGCCCGGTCGGGCATCTCGAGTCGGCAGATCACCCTGCGCTGATCGCTCCGTTCGGCGGGCTGGCTGTCGCCGCAGGGACCGGGCGCGCCCGATCAGATGGGGAGCCAGCCGGGCAGCGATACGCCGGCCAGGTCGAGCACCAGCGTCAGCGCGAAGATCAGGCACACGATCCCGCCCAGGCGTCGGATGAGGACCAGCGAGACGCGTTGCAGCAGCGCGCGACCCAGCACGGCGGCGAGTCCCGACACCACGGCGAGCGCGAGGAACGCGCCGATCCCGACGCTCAGCGGATAGCCGCGGCGGGCGGCGAAGCCTGCGGTGGCCAGCTGCGACAGGTCGCCCCACTCGGCGAGGAAGAGGATCAGGAAGCTGGCGCTGATGGCCCGGAAGCCGATGGCGTCCGCGCGGGCCTTCTCGGAGAACTCCGCCTCTGTCTCGGCCTCCTCCGACGCGGCCTTGGCGGCACCGGCGAGCAGCACGATGCCTGCGACGAGGAAGAGCAGCGCCACAGCGACGTGCACCGGTGTCTTCGGCAGCCGGCCGATGAGCCCGCCGAAGGCGACGGCGATGACGGTCTGGATGAGAAAGGCCGCGCACACCCCGATCCACACCTGCAGCGGGCGGTAGCGGGTGGCGAGGACGAGGGTCGCGATGAAGGTCTTGTCGGGCAGTTCGACGAGGAAGATCGTGACGAAGACCGTGAGCAGCAAGGCGATATCCATGGCGGCGCCAACGCTAACGCGGACTACCCTGCGCACGTGATTCGCAACGAATGGCGAGACCTGTGACGCGCTACGGATTCCTCGGCCCGGTGGGCACGTTCACCCAGGCCGCCCTCGCCGGGTGGCCGGCGGCGAAGGGCCGGGAGCAGACGGCCTTCTCCTCCGTCGACAAGGCGCTCGCGGCGCTGCGAGAGGGGGAGATCGACGCGGCGATGGTGCCGATCGAGAACTCCGTGGAGGGCGGGGTGTCCGCCACACTCGACGCCTTGCACACCGGTGACCCCCTCACGGTCGTCGGTGAGGTGCTGGTGCCGATCACCTTCGTGCTCGCCGTACGCCCGGGCACGACGCGTGACGACGTACGCGCCGTCGGCACCCACCCGCACGGCTGGGCCCAGGTGCGGGGCTGGATGGGCTCGGAACTGCCGGACGCCGTCTACGTGCCGACGCTGTCGACGGCCGCGGCAGCCGCCGACCTCGCAGCGGGACTGGTCGACAGCTATCAGGCCGCGGTGTGCGCGCCGGTCGCCGCGCAGGGCACGGGACTGCAGGTGCTGGCGAGCGATATCGAGGACCGCTCGGGGGCCGTCACCCGGTTCGTGCTCGCCGCGCGACCGGGCGAGCTGCCCGAGCCCACGGGAGCGGACAAGACGACCGTCGTGGTCTACCAGTACGACGACCACGCCGGCGGTCTGTTGGAGTTGCTGGAGCAGTTCGCGGCCAGGGGCATCAACATCTCGCGCCTCGAGTCACGTCCGACCGGGGACGTGATGGGCCGCTACTGCTTCTCGATCGACTTCGAGGGGCACGTGCGCGACGCCCGGGTCGGCGAGGCACTGACCGGGCTGCGCCGGGTGGCCGCCGATGTCCGCTTCCTCGGCTCCTATCCGCGCGCCGACGGCCAGCAGGCGAGCATCCAGCTCACCGCCACCGACGACGCCTTCGCAGACGCCGACCGCTGGCTGGCAGACCTGCGCGGCGAGCGCACACACTGACGCAGTAAGGGCCGAGGGACGCAGGTAGACCTGCGTCCCTCGGCTCTATCTGTGACACCGTCGAGCGACGGTGCCGGACTCAAGCGGTCTCGGCCGCCTGCTCGCCCTCGCCGGGCGTGTGGAAGTCCTTCGTGCGGATCAGGAGGAACGACGCCACCGCCGCCACCAGGGTCATGATCCCGGCGATCAGCAGGATGCGGTCCAGCGCCGTGGTGAATCCCGCGGCGGCCAGGTGCTGCGCGATCGGCACCTGCGACTTCGGCAGCTTCGCCAGCGCGGCCGACACCTGACCGGACTGCACGGCGGACGCGAGTGACCCGCTGCGCCCCGCCAGTGGACCGCCCGCGGCAGCGGCGCGGATCGCGTCGTCGAGCCGGGAGGCGAAGAGGGTGCCGAGCAGGGCGATACCGGTGGCGATGCCGACCTGACGGAAGGTGCTGTTGATGCCCGACGCCATCCCGGCGAGGCGGGGCGAGACCACGCCGACGGCGGTCGAGGCGAGCGGCGGGTTGACCATGCCGATGCCGATCCCCGCGACGATCATGCCCGGGATGAGGTGGGTCCACTCACTCGAGGCGTCGATGCCGCGCATGAGCAGGAGCCCGATGCCGATGAGCGCAAGGCCCGGTCCGATGAGGAACCGGACCGGCAGGTGCGAGCTCATGCGTCCGGAGACGGTGGCTACCACGAGGATCGCGCCGGACAGCACCAGCAGCCGCAGGCCGGTGCCCAGGGCGCTGAAGCGCAGCACGTCCTGCAGGTAGAGCGTGAGGTAGAGCAGCATCGAGAAGATGCCCGCGCTGATCCCGAACGCCGCGATCGCACCACCGGAGAAGGTCGGCAGTCGGAAGAGGCTCAGATCGAGCATCGGCTTGCTGGAACGCAGTTCGAGCACCACGAACAGCGCCATCAGGACGACCGCGGCGGCGAAGCAGCCCACCACGACACTGTCGGTGAAGCTGGTGCGGCCGGACTCGATGAGCGCGTACACCAACGAGCTCAGCGACGCGGTGAAGAGCACGAACCCGATCCAGTCCGGGCGCTTCGCCTTCGGGTTGCGCGACTCGGCCACTCGCCAGATCGTGATGGCCAGGGCCGCCGCGCCGACCGGGATGTTGACGAAGAAGATCCACCGCCACGACAGGCTGGAGACGAGCAGTCCGCCGAAGACCGGACCGATGGCGACGGCGACGCCGGTGATGGCGCCCCAGATGCCGAACGCCGTGCCGCGGTCCTTGCCGTGGAACGCACTCGCGAGCAGCGCGAGGGAGACGGTGAACATCACGGCACCGCCGACGCCCTGCAGGCCTCGGCTCAGCTGCAGCATCAGGGTGCTCTGGGAGGCGCCGCACAGTGCGGACGCCGCGGTGAAGAGGAGCAGGCCGACGATGTACAGCCGGCGGCGGCCGAAGATGTCGGCCAGGGAGCCCGCGGTGAGCAGCAGTGAGGCGAGCGTGAGCGCGTACGCGTCGATGACCCACTGCAGATCGGAGAAGCTGGAGCCCAGGGAGGACTGGATGTCCGGCAGCGCCACGTTGACGATGGTCACGTCGAGCAACAGCATGAACGTGCCGAAGCACACGGCTGCGAGTGTCCACCACTTGCCGTTCCCGGGGGCGGTGGTCTCCGCGTGCCGAGCTTCGTCGGGCGCTGAGGGAGAGCTGTCGGAGTCGGTGGAGTGGGCCAGGTGGGCCGGGTGTCCCTTCGCCGGCCCTGCATCGGTCGCTGTGGCGTCCGTGGCGTCGGTGGTGTCCGTGGCGGCCAGATGCGCGGGGTGGTAGGCGCCGGGCGGCGCGGCGTCGGCACGTGGGGTGCTCATGAGGTGCTCCTTGGTCGGCTGGCGGTGCCGACGCGTGCGCTGGGTGCGGTACATCGGCTTGGTATCGATCATCCGCCCGACCGGTGACAGGCCCACGCTCACGAGGGAGGACTGTGAGGATTTCTGCTACACAAGATCGTGTGAGCGTGGAATCTGCCACTTTGGACGTCCTGGACAGGGCACTCGTTCGGTGCCTTCAGCTGGCGCCGCGCGCGGCGTTCAGCCTGTACGCCGCAGTGCTGGACACCTCCGAGCAGACGGTCGCGCGCCGCTATCGACGCCTGCGCGGCGAAGGGGTCGTGCGCGTGACCGCGGTGCTGAGCACGGAGGCGCTGGGACAGAGCAACTGGGTCGTGCGCATCCAGTGCAAACCGAGCGGAACGGCGGCGCTCGCCCAGGCGCTCGCGAAACGCGCCGATGTCGGCTGGGTGTCGATCAGCGGGGGAGCCGCCGAAGTGGTCTGCGTCGTGCGTTCGCGCACCGCCCAGGCGCGGGAGGATCTCCTGCTGGAGCGCCTGGCCCAGACGGCGCCCGTGCTCGGAGTGACCGCTGCCATGACGTTGCACCCGTTCCTCGCCGGTCGCGCCGACGACTGGGCGGGGCTCGAACACGAGCTGACGCCGGACCAGGAACGCCGACTGCGCGCGTCCGTCGGTGGTGACGAGCAGACCGTCGCGCCGGCTGCGGTCACCCAGCTCGACCCGGGCGATCAGGCGATCCTGGACCGGTTGGTGATCGACGGCCGGTCGACGTACGCCCAGCTCGCGGCGGCCGGCGGCATGACGGAGGGGCGGGCGGCGCGTCGGCTGCATGTCCTGCTCGACCGCGGACTGGCTCACCTGGACGTCGACATCTCCGCCGAGGCCTTCGGGTGGGGGGTGTCGGCGCAGCTGTGGATGACGGCGGCGCCGGCGGACCTGGAGGCGTGCGGGCAGGCGTTGGCCCGCATCCCCGGCGTCACCTTCGCGGCCGCGATCACCGGCCCGCACAATCTGATGGCTGCGGTGGTGTGCCGTGATCACGAGGATCTCTACCGGCTCGTGACGCAACAGGTCGGGGCCGTGCCGGGCATCGCCACGTTGGAGGTCTCGCCCCGGATGCGGACGGTCAAGCAGGCCGGCGCGCTCGTCGAGCGCAGCCGGCTCGCGAACTGAGGCCTAGCTCCTGCGGGTCCGGGGGACCCGGACCGTCGCCGCCAGGGGATCGACGGCGACCCGGACGGCGTACGCGCGTTGCAGCACGTCGCCGTCGACCTCGACCATGGCCGGTTCGGCGCACCGGACCTCGATGCTGGAGGAACGCAGCCGGCCGATCGTGCGGGTCTCGCGGCTGGAGCCCACCGCCACCTGGCCGATGAGCGGCAGCCAGCCACGCAGGCCGGAGGGTCGCAGCACCGCGGTGTCGAGGATGCCGTCGTCGATGACCGCATCGGGCATCAGGTGCATGCCGCCGGTCAGCAACCCGCAGTTGCCGATGAGCACACTGGACATGCGCTCCGGCGGGCCCGCCGCGGCGCCGTCGAGCGCGATCGTGGCCTGCATCCGGTCGTGCGCGATGTAGCGGATCCCCGCCGCGGGGTAGGCCAGCCAGCCGACCCGGTCCTTCAGGGTGTCGTCGGCGGCGGCGAGGATCTCGGCGTCGAGGCCGATCCCGGTCATCACCAGCCCGACCTCGGGCTCGGTCCACACCCCGTCGCCGTCGACGTCCAACTGCACCATCGACAGATCGATCCTGCGGTCCCGCCCCGACAGCGCGACCCGCAGCCCGTCGGCGAACCGGTGGTGCGGGAGCTTGAGGTTGCGGGCGAGCAGGTTGCCGGTGCCCGCGGCGAGGATCCCGAGCGGCATCCCGGAGTCGGCCAGGCCCTGAGCCACACACCGCTGGGTGCCGTCGCCGCCGAGCGCGCACACCAGGTCCACGCCCTTGGCCAGCGCTTCACGCGCCTGGCCGGCGCCAGGGTCCTCGACCGTGGTCTCGAGCCAGAGGGGCTCGGCCCAGCCGTAGTCGTGGAAGATGTGCTCGAGCAGCACCTTCAGCTGGTCCAACCGCCGGAACTTGCTGGGGTTGACGACGACCGCGCCTTGTCGCACGTGTCAGCCTCTTCCATCGTCTCGGTAGTTGAGGGGAAACCTACCCGAGCGTCGGTCCGACCGGGTCGGCTGGACGAAACGGGTTGGGAGCGCGGATCGGTACGCCAGTAGCCTGACCCGCGTGATCGACATCAAACTGCTGCGGGACGACCCCGACCTGGTGCGCGCCAGCCAACGCGCCCGGGGCGACGACGAAGGACTGGTCGACGAGGTGCTGGGCGCCGACGAGCGCCGGCGGTCCACACTGCAGGAGTTCGAGGCGGCCCGCGCCGAGCAGAAGAGCGTCAGCAAGGACGTCGGCAAGGCGATGGGCGCGCTCGGCGCCGCCCGCAAACAGGGCGGCGACACCGCCGAACTGGAGGCCGCCGCCAACCAGGCGCGCGAGCGCGCAGGGGCGCTCAGCGAGCGGGTCAAGGCGCTCGAGGCCGCAGCGGGCGAGGCGGGCTCGGCGTACGAGCAGGGGTTGCGCAAGATCGGCAACATCATCATCGACGGCGTGCCGGCCGGTGGCGAGGACAACTTCACCGTCCGCGAGGTCGACGGTGACCCCACGACGTTCGACTTCGAGCCGCTGGACCATCTGGAGCTCGGTGAGCGCCTGGGCGCCATCGACATGGAACGCGGCGCCAAGGTCGGCGGCTCGCGCTTCTACTTCCTGACCGGCGTCGGCGCGCAGCTCGAGCTGGCGCTGCTCAACATGGGGATCGCGCAGGCGGTGCACCACGGGTTCACCCCGATGATCACCCCGACCCTGGTCAAGGCCGACGTGATGCAGGGCGCGGGGTTCCTCGACGCCCACGCCGACGAGGTCTACCGCCTGGAGGCCGACGACCTCTACCTGACCGGCACCTCGGAGGTCGCGCTCGCCGGCTATCACGCGGGGGAGATCCTCGACCTGTCCGACGGCCCCAAGCGGTACGCCGGGTGGTCGGCCTGCTACCGGCGCGAGGCCGGGTCCTACGGCAAGGACACCCGCGGCATCGTGCGGGTGCATCAGTTCCACAAGGTGGAGATGTTCTCCTACTGCGCGCCGCAGGACGCGGAGCAGGAGCACGAGCGGCTGCTGATGTGGGAGCGGGACATGCTCGCCAAGATCGAGGTGCCCTACCGGATCATCGACACCGCGGCCGGTGACCTCGGCAACCCGGCGGCGCGCAAGTTCGACTGCGAGGCCTGGGTGCCGACGCAGAAGCGCTACCGCGAGCTGACGTCGACCTCCAATTGCACGACGTACCAGGCACGCCGGCTCAACACCCGCTACCGCACGCCAGAGGGCCGCACCGAGACGGTCGCCACGCTCAACGGCACCCTGGCCACGACCCGCTGGCTGGTCGCGATCCTGGAGAACCACCAGCAGGCCGACGGTTCCGTCGTGGTGCCGCACGCGTTGCAGCCCTTCCTCGGGCTCGAGGTGCTGCGGCCGGTCTGACAGGCGTCCTCGTTACCCTCGTTCGCGTGACGGACGAGGGCAGCACGCGCAAGGACGCAGCACCGCAGGTCGATCCCGACAGCACGACGGTCGCTGCGGACGACGAGCAGGCGGCTCCGGCCGGCCGCAACATCGGGTCGTGGCTGCTGGTGCCCGTCGCGGTGGTGATGGTGCTGCTGTGCTGGGGCCAGTGGGCCGTGGTCGCCTTCCATCTGAACGGCGTGTTCTCCGGCAACCTGTTCCACATCCGCCTCAACGGATTCGGCGACCTCGGCACCGACGTGGCAGATGCGCCACCCGTTCCTGGTCACGCGTCGAGCCTCGGCGGGTGGCTGGTGTGCATCTGCGCGGCGGTGCTCCTGGTGGCCGGTGTGCTGCGCGGACTGCGCAGATTCGCCGGTCCGGCCGGCATCGCTGCAGTGGTCGCGGCGCTCGCCCAGATCGCCGTCGTCATCTACTCGGCCGTCGTCGTCAATTCCCAGTCGGGTGGCTTCTACAGCAAGCTGGCGAGCAACGCCAAGGCTTCCGGTATCACTGTGACGTTCTCGGTCGGCTGGGGACTGTGGCTGGAACTGCTGCTGGGCTTCCTGGCTCTCGCGCTCGCCGTCGGTGTGCTGGTGCGCGAACGCAACGCCGACGTGTTGCGAATCAGGTTGTGAGGAGAAGCGGTTCGCGCTCCGTAGGGTGGGCCATATGCCGCTGCTGATCGCTCTGGACATCGACGGCACCACCGTGCACCACGACGGCTCGCTGTCGCCCGTCGTGGGCGATGCCGTCGCCCGGGTGCGCGACGCCGGACACCACGTCGTCCTGGCCACCGGCCGCTCCCTCATCGGCACGGTGCCGATCGCGAACGAGCTGGGCCTCGGCCCGGCGTACGCCGTGTGCTCCAACGGCGCGGTCACGATCACCCTCGACGGGCGCGGCGGTTACGACGTCGTCGAGGCGGTGACCTTCGACCCGGCGCGGGCACTCGCGGCCCTGGAGGGGCAGTGGACCGACGGGGTCGTCGCGAGCGAGCAACTCGGCGTCGGATATCTGGTGAGTGCGCCGTTCCCCGAGGGCGAGCTGCTGGGGGAGCAGCGCGTCGCGTCGTGGGACGAGCTGCTGCACACCCGGACGACGCGCGTGACGTTCCGCTCGCCGACCGGCACGTCGGAGGACTTCGTGGCGCTGGCCGACCGCCTCGGCCTGCACGGGGTCAACTACGCGATCGGCTTCACCGCGTGGCTGGACATCAACCCCGAGGGCGTCTCCAAGGCATCGGCGCTGGAGCAGGTGCGCCGCACGCTCGGCGTCGAGCCGATGGACACCATCGCCGTCGGCGACCACTACAACGACGTGCAGATGCTCACCTGGGCGGCGCGCGGGGTCGCGATGGGGCAGGCGCCCGACGAGGTCCGGGCCGCGGCCGACGAGGTCACCGGCACGGTCGACGACGACGGTCTGGCGGCGGTGCTGCTCTCCCTGCTCTGAACACCGGCGTCATGTCGACCGGGTAAGAGTCAGGTGCGTGACGCCGCTGGGCGTGCTGACGGCCTCGATGTCGAAGCGTTCCTCCAGCCCTTCGAGACCGTCCCACAACCGCACGCCGCGGCCCAGGACGATGGGGACCAGGGCGAGGTGCAACTCGTCGATGAGGTCGGCGGCCAGGAAGTCACGCACGGTCGAGGGCCCGCCGCCGATGCGCACGTCGAGTCCGCCGGCCGCCTCGCGCGCGACCTCGAGCGCCTCCGCCGGCGAGGCGTCCAGGAAGTGGAAGGACGTCCCGCCCTGCATCGTGAGATCCGGCCGCAGATGGTGGGTCAGCACGAAGACGGGCGTGTGGAACGGCGGGTCCTCGCCCCACCAGCCCTTCCAGTCCTCGTCCTGCCATGGACCGCGTTGAGGTCCGAACTTGTTGCGCCCCATGATCTCCGCGCCGATGCCCGTCTGCCAGCGGGAGGCCATCGCCTCGTCGACGCCGCCGCTGCCGCCCTCTGCGCCCTGCATGCCGCGGAAGGTGCGGGTGCCGAGCGCCCACTGCATCAAGCGCATCGACGCATGGCCGAACGGCGTCTCCAGGGTCTGCCCCTCGCCGGTGGCGAAACCGTCGAGCGACACGGCGAAGTTGTGGACTCGGACCTTCGACATGGGGTGCACCTCCGTGGTGATCGTCGAGGCACCCGACCGTATCGGTGGGCGCTACCGGAACTGTCCGGAGTGTGCTCCCCACCACCGACAACCATCTGTCGGCCACATCCTCAGGGGCGGACGTTCCTCAGGTCGTCGAGCAGGCCGGCGTGGGTCGGGCGCCACCCGAGGACGGCGCGGGTGTGCGCGCTGGACGCCGGCTGGTCCATCGCGAAGATCACGCCGAAGGGGCCGAACGTCTCCTGCGGCACGGACTCGACGGGCAGGTCCAGTTGCCGGCCGATGACCGTGGCGATGTCCCGCACCGCGTCGCCCTCGTCGGCCACGGCGTGCCAGGCCGTGCCGGGCTCAGCCGACTCCAGGGCGAGCCGGAAGAGTGCCGCCGCATCGAGCGCGTGCACGGCCGGCCACCGCTGGGTGCCATCGCCGGGGTAGCCGGACACGCCGCTACGGCGCGCGGTGTCGGTCAGCAGTCCGGCGAAACCGCCCTTGCCCTCGTTGTGGACCGTGCGCGGCATCCGGACGGCCGTGCTCCGGACGCCCTGCGAGGCCAACGCCAGCAATGCGTTGACCGACCGGCCCCGACCGCCCACCGGGCCGTCGGTCGGTAGCGGGTCGGCCTCGGTCGACATACGGCCCGGGATCCAGGGAGTGCCCGAGACCGCGACGATCGGACGGTCGCTCCCGATGAGTTCCTCGCCCAGCGCCGTCAGGGCCGCGCTCTCCTCGGCGACGCCGGCGGCGAGCGCCTCGGGCGTGCCGTAGTCGCGCCCGAACGCCAGGCTGATGACGCCGTCGGATCGCGCGGCACCGGCCCGCAGGATGTCGAGGTCCGCCAGGGTGCCCCGCAGCACCTCGGCGCCCGCGGTTTCCAGAGCCCGTGCCGACTCCTCCGAACGGGCCAGTGCAAGGACGGTGTGGTTGTGACCGAGCAACTCGGCGACGACGGGCGAACCGATGGTGCCGGTGCCTCCGGTGACGAATACCTGCATCGTGTGCTCCTGGAGAGTGAAGGGACTGTTGTCCCATCACGCTACACCGATGATGAGACCGATGTCCCATCACCTAGGATGTGGCGATGGCTCGATGGCAACCCGGCGCGACCCAGCGGCTGGTCGTCGCGGCGGTCGATCTGTTCACCGAGCAGGGATACGACGCCACGACCGTCTCGCAGATCGCCGAACGGGCCGGAGTCACCAAGAGCACCTTCTTCCGGCACTTCTCCGACAAACGGGAGCTGCTGGTCGCCGGCCAGGAGACCCTGAGCCGACTGCTCG
This sequence comes from Allobranchiibius huperziae, assembly GCF_013410455.1. Lineage (NCBI taxonomy): Bacteria > Bacillati > Actinomycetota > Actinomycetes > Micrococcales > Dermacoccaceae > Allobranchiibius > Allobranchiibius huperziae. The sequence continues at coordinate 101,512 of NZ_JACCFW010000001.1, forward strand.
CCGACGGGATCGCCGAAGCGCCGTCGAGCGCGACCCCGCTGGAGGCCGTCGCGGCCGGACTGCGGCGCGCGTCGGGCGCGATGGGTCCCACGAACCGCGAGATCGGCCCGCGCATCAGGGCGGCGGTGGCGGCCAGCACGGAACTCCAGGAACGCGACGCCCTCAAGAGCGTCGGTCTCGCAGCGGCGATGACGGAGGCCCTCGCCGCGCGAGGCGTCCCGGGCCCGACGGCCCATCTCGCCGCGGAGCTGGGGGTCCTTGCCTTCAAGCGCGGCTTCGCCGAGTGGTCCGAAGGCGATTCCTCGGACGGTGAAGGGCTCGCCGATCGCGCGGTGGCCGCCTTGGACGACCTGCGAGCGGCGACCTCCTCGTTGGGTTGAGTGCTCACCCATCGAGCTGAGCGGGTGTCGGAGGGGCCGAGCACATTGGACCGGTGGCGTCGTTCGGTGAGGTCGAGGGAGTCTGGGTCGAGCGACTCGGCGGGCTGCGCAACGCCGTCCGGCAGCACCTGATCAAAGAGCAGCTCGCAGCGCATCTGGACGGGCTCGGCACCGCACTCGACGTCGGATGCGGTCAGGGGACCCAGGCGATCCACCTCGCGGACGCTGGTCTGGCCGTCACGGGCGTCGATCCCTCGCCGGCTCTCCTCCGACGGTTCCGGGAGGACGCGCAGTCGCGGGGACACGCGGTCCGTGCTCTGCGAGGCGACGTGGAGCATCTCGCGCAGGTGCTGGGCGGGGAGCGCTTCGATCTCGTGTGTGCCCACGGTCTGCTGATGTACGTGCCGGATGCGCGCGAGACAGTGGGCGTGCTTGCGGACCGTGCCCGTGAGGGCGGTGTGGTCTCCTTCACCGTCCGCAACGGTGACGCGCTCGCGTTCCGACCGGGCATCCGCGGAGACTGGGCGGGCGCTCTCGACGCGTTCGACGCGACGTCGTACGTCAACGAGCTCGGCGCGACCGCGCGTGCACACACCCTGACCGAGGCCCGCCGGTGGTGCGCCGACGTGGGGCTGGAGATCATCGCCTGGTACGGCGTTCGCGTGTTCACCGACGCCGTCGGCGCCAGCACCGCGGTCGATCCCGAAACGTTGGACTCGTGCCTGCGCGCCGAGACGGAGGCGGGGTGCCGCGATCCGTACCGGGCGCTGGCAGCACAGCTGCACGTGATCTCGCGGCGCCGATGAGTGGCCCTCGGTATGCGCCGAGCGGGCCATTGCCTGGTGTGTGGGTGGTTGCTACGTTGCGATGCGGGCGTCTCGAGCGCCTACTGGCCCGGGGCACGCGGTCAGGAACGATTTCTCAGACGGTCATCGGAGATCTTCATGCGTCGCACCACCAGTGTCCTCACCGCCACCATGTTCGCCGCCGCGATGGGAGTCGTCGCCGCCGGACCCGCCTCCGCGTCGGCAGCCCCGGCATGGGGGCACCGCCACCATCACGCGGTCAAGACCTCCCCGTACGTCGCGCTCGGCGACAGCTACTCCTCGGCGGCCGGCGTCCAGCCGTCCGTGGTGGGATCCCCGCCCGTCTGCAGCCGCTCGACCCTGAACTACGCCCACGACATCGCTGCGGTCACGAAGCCGACCTCGTTCACCGACGTCACGTGCAGCGGCGCGAAGACCTCGGACTTCTACTCCTCCCAGTCGGCCGGCGTCGCCCCGCAGCTCGACGCGGTCACGAACAAGACCCGCCTGGTCACCATGACCATCGGCGGCAACGACGAGGACGTGTTCGTCGACTCGTTCTTCGGTTGTGCCGCCATCTCCTCCACGGACATCACGGGCAACCCCTGCCAGAAGAAGTACGGATCCACGTTCACCGACGAGATCGTCAACCAGACCTACCCGCACCTGGTGGCCGCGCTGCGTGCGGTGCACGAGAAGGCTCCGCACGCGACCGTCGCGATCGTCGGATACCCCGAGATCCTGCCCGCGACCGGCTCTCTGGCCTGCTACCCGGCGATGCCGATCTCGCTGGGTGACGTGCCGTGGCTGCACCACGAGGAGAACGTGCTGAACAGCGTCGTACGGCGCGCGGCGTGGAAGACCGGATCGCGCTTCATCGACATGGCGCCGAGTTCCACCGGCCATGACGCCTGCCAGCCCGAGAGCAAGCGGTGGATCGAGCCGGCGGTCGGTCCGGTCAACGCCTTCCCGGTGCACCCGAACGCCGTGGGTGAGGCAGCCATGGCGCGTCAGACGTTGCTGCAGTTGTGCATCCGCGCCCACGCGGGTCGCTGACCCGCCACTGACCGATCCCGGGGCCGATCACGGCGTTGATCGGCCCCGGGATCGTCCGTTCACCACCGGGCGGAGTGGACGAACGCCGCAGCCGGTCTGCCCAACCACTGCGTCACGCGCATCACCAGTGCCAGGTCGGCCTGACGCGCGGACCGCAGGTTGGTCAGCCGCGCGGGGGTGCATCCGATCTGCTCCGCCAGCTGTGCCCAGGTCAGTCCCTGCTCACGGCGCTCGTCGTTCAACGCCGTGTGCAGCCGGGGCAGGTCCCACCGCAGTCGGCGGTCCGGGCCCGGCTCGGGCAGGCGGGTGTCGCCGACGTCCACGACCGGGCCGGTCAGGAAGGCCTCAGGAGCCTCGTCGAGCCAGCGCAGCATGAACAGCGCGTACTGGCAGGAGGTCTCGCCCCGCGCGCCCAGCCGGGACACCGCGCCACCGCAGAGGGGGTGGTCGTCCTCCCGCTCGGCGTTCAGGTCCGAGGACTGCTCCCACAACTCCCCGGCGAACTCGAACCAGTCCAGGCCACGCTCGCGCCGCTTCGCGTCGAAGGCGGCCACGAACTGCGGGAAGTCGAAAACGGGCAGCACCGTCATGCTGGCAATCTAGCGACTGGCACCCACGTCCACCACCGGCTCGTCCATCCCCCTCAGGTCACGGACCTGACGGGGATGAACGTCGGTCGGGGGTCAGTCCGAGGAGACGCCGAGCAGGTGCTCCACGGCCAGCCGCTGGATGCGCGCGAAGCCGTAGCCCCGAGTGGCGGCGGCATCGCGATCGAACCCTTCGTACGCCGCCTCGTCGCTCAGCAGCATCTCCCAGGTCTCGTCCTTGTTCAGCGTCGGCTGAGCGAGCTCGGCAACCTCGGACGCCGCCAGGGCCTCCTGGACCTTCGGGCTGGCCCGGAACGCCTTGGACCGCTCGCGCAGCTCGAGATAGAGCTCCATGTTGGCCAGCGCCGACTCCCAGACGCCGTCCATGTCCTCGGTGCGCAGCGGCTTGTAGTCGAAGTGGCGGTCACCGTTGTACGTCGGGCTGCCGCCTGGCGCGCCGTTCTCGAGCAGATCCACGGTGGAGAACGCCTGCAGCAGGTCGCCGTACCCGAAGACCATGTCCTGGTCGTAGCGCGGACCCTTCTGACCGTTGAGGTCGATGTGGAAGAGCTTGTCCTGCCACAGCGCCTGCGCGATCCCGTGGGTGTAGTTGAGGCTGGCCATCTGCTCGTGGCCGGTCTCGGGGTTGATCCCGACCATGTCGGCGTGTTCGAGCTGGGAGATGAACGCCAGCGCGTGTCCGATCGTGGGGAGCAGGATGTCGCCGCGGGGCTCGTTGGGCTTGGGTTCGATGGCGAACCGCATCCCGTACCCCTTGTCGATGGAGTACTGAGCGAGCAGGTCGATGCCCTCGCGGTAGCGGTCCAGGGCGGAGCGGACGTCCTTGGCGAAGTCGACCTCGGATCCCTCCCGGCCACCCCAGAACACGTAGATCTCGGCTCCCAGTTCCGCAGCGAGATCCATATTGCGCATCACCTTGCGCAGCGCGTAGCGGCGTACCGAACGGTCGTTGCTCGTGAAGCCGCCGTCCTTGAAGACCGGGTCGCCGAAGAGGTTCGTGGTCGCCATCGGGACGACCATGCCGGTGTCGGCGAGGGCCTGCTTGAACTCGGCGACGATGCGGTCCCGCTCGGCGGTCGAGCTGCCCGGCGGGATCAGGTCGTCGTCGTGGAAGGTGATGCCGTACGCGCCCAGCTCGGTGAGTTTGTGGACTGCCTCGACTCCGGCGAGCACCGGCCGGGTGGCTTCACCGAAGAGATCGCGCGCCTGCCACCCCACGGTCCACAGCCCGAAGCTGAACTTGTCCTCGCGGGTAGGGATGAGTGCCATACATAACTCCCATGCGTCGGTGTGCGGATGCAGTTCGGTCCGGTTCGTCGTGGCGTCCGATCCGGGGCGTCACGCCCGGGTCGCCGCGCCGCGAAAGTTGACTGGCGGATCGCGCCCACAGCTTGCTTTCAGCCACTGAACACGGCGTTCATGCGAGGTGGCGACGGTGTACGACGTCGCTGCCCACCGTTGCACAACGAGGGCGATCTGTGGCGCAGGTCACAGGTCGGTCACGCTTCCGCGAGGATGCTTCCAGTGCCGACACTACGGCCATATGTTGTGCGCCGTTACATCAGCGTGTCGACCGGAGCGGCCGGCGCGTTCAGACAACCGCGAAAGGGCGGGATCTATGCGCAAAGGCATGAACATCCTCATCGCCGCAGGGGCTGTGGGGACCATGGCTCTCACGGGCTGTGGCAGCTCGAGCAAGAGCGGCGGCAGCAGTTCCAGCGCCGGCGGCTCGAGCTCGTCGAGCTCCTCGAGCTCGTCGTCGTCCTCGGGTTCCTCCAGCTCGGCAGCCGGCGGCGGCACGTTCGACGGCAAGGGCGCCAAGGTCGGCATCATCCTGCCGGACACCACCTCCTCGCCGCGCTGGATCACCGCTGATCCCACGGCGTTGAAGGCGGACTGCAAGGCCGACAACCTGAACTGCGACATCCAGAACGCCAACGGCTCCGCCGCGACGATGAAGACCATCGCCAACGGCATGCTGGCGAACAAGGTCAAGGTCCTGATGATCGTCAACCTCGACCCGGCCTCTGGCGCGGCGATCGAGCAGCAGGCCAAGAAGAACGGCGTCCTCACGGTCGACTACGACCGGCTCACCCCCGGTGGCGGCGCGTCGCTCTACATCTCCTTCGACAACGTCAAGGTCGGTGTCGCGCAGGGCACGGCCCTCACGCAGTGCTCGCAGGTCAAGGGCAAGAGCTCCGTGCAGTACGCCCAGATCGACGGCGCGTCGACGGACAACAACGCCACACTGTTCCGCCAGGGATACGAGAGCGTCCTCAGCAAGACCAAGGGCTGGACCAAGGTCGCCGAGCAGGACGGCAACTGGGACGCCCCGACCGCGGGTCGTGAGTTCAGCACCATGCTCGCCGCCCACCCGGGCATCAAGGCCGTCATGGTCGCCAACGACACGATGGCCGGCGCCGTCATCACGGACCTGAAGAATTCCCACCTGAGCGGCCAGGTCGCCGTCTCCGGGCAGGACGCTTCGGCGGCCGGTCTGCAGCGCGTCATGGACGGTTCGCAGTGCTTCACCATCTACAAGCCGACCACCGAGGAGGCCGGCCCGGCCATCAACGCGATCGCGCAGCTGGTGACCGGCAAGGTCCCGTCCACCACGGCGACCGTCGAGGACCCGACCACCAAGGCGAAGGTGCCGTCGATCCTGGCGACGCCGATCGTGATCACCAAGGCGAACGTCGCGCGTCCGATCAACGACGGCTACGTTCCGAAGAACACCGTGTGCACCGGCAGCTTCGCCGCCATGTGCACCTCCAACGGCGTCAAGTGACGCCCCGCGCCAGTAGCACCTGCGGACTGGCGCACTGAAGGTCCAGCGTCCGGGTCGGTCGGCATCTCGCCGGCCGGCCCGGAGGCGGACGCAACCGGGTCGTGCCCCTTCGGCAGCCGCCCGGCACCCATCGAACCGGAGGTAACGCCGCAGTGCCCGATCAGCCACTACTGCAATTGCGCAGTATCAACAAAAGCTTCGGTCCCGTGCACGTCCTCCAGGACGTCGACTTCGAGGCCCGCGCGGGTGAGGTCACGGCTCTTGTCGGTGACAACGGAGCCGGCAAGTCCACGTTGGTGAAGTGCATCAGTGGCACGTACACCATCGATTCCGGCGAGTACTCCTTCGACGGTGCGTCGACGAACATCCACACCCCCCGTGACGCCTCGGCGCTCGGGATCGAGATCGTCTACCAGGACCTGGCGCTGTGCGACAACCTCGACATCGTGCAGAACATGTTCCTGGGTCGTGAACGGGTGCAGAAGGCGGTCCTGGACGAGAACTCCATGGAGCACGCCGCCGAGGAGACGCTCGCGTCGCTGTCGGTGCGCACGGTGAAGTCGGTGCGCCAGCGGGTCTCCAGCCTCTCCGGTGGCCAGCGCCAGACGGTCGCCATCGCCAAGGCGGTGCTCTGGAACTCCAAGCTCGTCGTGCTCGACGAGCCGACCGCGGCGCTGGGCGTCGCGCAGACGGCGCAGGTCCTCTCACTCGTGCGCCGGCTGGCGGACCGTGGCCTGGCCGTGGTCCTGATCTCGCACAACATGCTCGACGTGCTGGAGGTCTCCGACCGGATCGCCACGCTGTACCTGGGCAAGATGGCCGCGATGGTCGAGCGCTCCCAGGTCAACCAGACGCAGCTGGTCGAACTCATCACCACCGGCAAGACCGCTGGCGTGCCGGCGATGACCACGGGAGTCGCAGAATGAACGACATCAACAAGCCCCCTGCCTCGGTGGACACCGACGCGAACGGCACAGAGGGCACCAAGGGCACAGAAGGCACGACCGGCGCCACCCGGAACGTCTCCGCGCCGAAGGCCGGCTCGCTCGAGGCCGTGGCCACGACGGTGCCGACCGGCAACAGCGTGTCGGCGTACGTCACCAACTACCTGCAGCGCCTGCGCGGCGGCGAGATGGGCTCCCTGCCCGCCGTCACCGGGCTCGTCCTGCTCGTCATCGTCTTCAGCATCCTGCAGCCCACTTTCAAGGGGCTGTTCAACCTGGGCAACATGCTGACCGAGGGCGCCGGCCCGATCTTCATCGCCATGGGCCTGGTCTTCGTCCTGCTGCTCGGTGAGATCGACCTGTCCGCCGGCTTCGCCGCGGGCGTCTGCGCCACGGTGATGGTGCGACTCATGGTGGGGTACCACGCCCCGTGGCCGGTCTCCATCGGTGCCGCGATCCTCACCGGCGTGATCATCGGTTTCCTGATCGGCTTCCTGCGCGCCAAGGTGCGCATCCCGTCGTTCGTCGTCACCCTCGCGTTCTTCCTGGCGTTCCAGGGTGTGGCGCTCTACATCGCCAACAACGGCAAGGGTCAGAAGGGCGACATCACGATCACCGACTCGGTGGTCAACGGTTTCGACGGAAACCAGATGCCGATCTGGGCGGGCTGGCTGCTCGCGGTCCTCATCGTGGGTGGGTACGCCGCGGTCAAGTTCCTCGCCCAGAACGGTCGACGCCGCCAGGGTCTCAACACCGAGCCCATCGCGGTCATCGCCTTCAAGGTCGGTGCGATCGCGGTCGGCACGTTCCTCGCCGTCTACGCGCTCAACCAGAACCGGTCGATCAACCAGGCGGCCGGTTTCAAGACGGTCAACGGCAAGCTCGTCAAGGTGGCTGCGCAGGAGCTCTCCGGAGTCCCGTGGGTCGTCCCGATCATCATCGCGTTCTTCGTGGTGTGGACGTTCGTGCTGAGCCGCACCCGGTACGGCCGCCACGTGTACGCCGTCGGTGGCAACGAGGAGGCCGCCCGACGGGCCGGTATCCCCGTGGACCGGATCCGCATCTCGGTGTTCGTCCTCTGTTCGGCCATGGCCGCCATCGGCGGCATCATGATCGGCTCGAACGTGCAGTCGGTGAGTGTCGCCAACTACGGCGGCAACACCCTGCTGTTGGCGGTGGGTGCAGCCGTGATCGGTGGCACGAGCCTCTTCGGCGGTAAGGGGCGCATGATCGACGCCATCGTCGGTGGTGCCGTCGTCGAGGTCATCTACAACGGCATGTCCAACCTCGTGAAGGGCACGAACAGTGCGGCCGTGCAGTACATCGTGACCGGAGTGGTGCTCATGTTGGCCGCCGCCGTCGACGCTCTGTCCCGTCGTCGGGCGGGTTCCTCCGGCCTGTGACCTCCTGGCGGGGGGACGAGTAATGGCACGTCAGATCTCATCCGGCCACCAGTCCATCCGAAGTCACAACCTGCGCATCGTCCTGTCCGAGATCCACCGCCGGGGGCGGCTGTCGCGCGCCGAGCTGACGCGCGTGACGGGGTTCAACCGCAGCACGATCAAGGTGCTGGTCGCGCAGCTCGAGGAGCTGGGGCTGGTGTCGGAGTACGCACCCGCCGCGCGCGGCACGGCGGGTCGGCCCTCACCGATCGTCGGACCGCGCACCGACGGCCCGTACGCCGTGGCGGTCGACGTCGCCGTGAGTCACCTCACGGTGGCGGCGGTCGCCCTCGGCGGGCGGGTGCTGGCACGTCACTCCATCGATCTGGCCGACGTCATCGCGCCGGAGGAGATCGTCGCGGAGGTGGTCGCGGGCGTGCGCGCCCTGGCCGACAGCATCCCCGGGCAGAGCTGGCTGATCGGCGTCGGGGTGAGCGTGCCGGGGACGGTGCGCCGACGCGACTCCCGGATCCTGACCGCCCCGAACCTGCACTGGGACGACGTCGACCTGGTGGGGATGCTGCAGGTCGCATTCGGCGATGACATCCCGATCCATCTGGGCAACGACGCCAACCTCGGTGTCGTGGCCGAGCACCTGCGCGGGGTCGCGCGCGACGTCGACGATGTCGCCTACCTCATCGCCCGGGTGGGTGTCGGTGCGGGCTTCCTCGTCGACGGTGTGCCGCTCCTCGGCGCGCACGGGCTGGCAGGCGAGATCGGCCACATCGTCGTACAGCCGGGAGGGCCGCTGTGCTACTGCGGCAACCAGGGGTGTTTCGAGCAGGTCGTCGGTGAGCGCGCGCTCTTCGCCCGTGCCGGCCTCTCCGGTCAGACGTCGGCATCCGGCATCGGCGAGGTGATGAAGGATGCCGACGACGGCAACGTCTTCGCCCAGACCGCGATCGACGACGTGTGCCAGTGGTTGGCCGTCGGGCTGGCGAGCATCTCCCACCTGGTCAATCCGCAGCTCATCGTCATCGGAGGCTCCCTCAGCCGGCTCCTGGACGAGCGGCAGGAGGATCTGCAGTCCTCCCTGGACGCGTTGATGGCCAGAGCACCCGGTGAACCGGCGCGCGTGTGCCTCGGGGGTCTGGGCGAGGACGCGACCCTGCTGGGGGCGGCAGAGCTGGTCTTCACCGATCTGCTGGAGGCTCCGCTGGCGACGGCATCGGCACACCGCGGCCAGACCGAGGTGCTGGGCGGCCTCGATGCCGTCCCGTTCCGGGAGGCCCACGGTCGGAGCCGGCATGCACGGCCCGCGGTCAGAGCCGGTGAAGGACGAGCTGGCCGGCAGTCGTCGTCAGCGGGATGAGGACCAGGTCGCCGAAACCGATCACGAGTCCGTGGGCGCCGGTCCCAGGCGGCCGGGGCGGTCGACCCCCGTTCGCGGCAGGTGGCGCGGCCGGTCCCGTGACGACCGTAGGGTCGTCGTCGTGTCCGAACTCCTGATCACCTCGCCGTCCAACCCGCGGCTCAAGGACGTCGTCGCCCTGCGCAAGCGGCGGCGGCGCGACGAGCTCGGCCTCACGCTGATCGAGGGGTACGACGAGTTGCGGCTCGCGGTCGACGCCGGGGTGGTGCCCCGTCAGCTGCTGTACTGCCCCGAGCTCGCGTCCGCCGGCGCCGAGGTGGCACAGCTGGTGCGGGAGTCCGGCGAACGCGGCGCGCAGATCGCCCGGCTGAACCGCGCGGCGTTCGAGAAGATCGCCTACCGCGAGGGCGCGGACGGCATCGTAGCCGTCGCCGCACTCGCGGGGACGGCGCTGGACGACGTTGCGACCAAGGATGATTCGTTGATCCTGCTCGCAGAGGGTGTCGAGAAGCCGGGCAATCTCGGCGCCATGCTGCGCACGGCCGACGCCGCCGGCGTGGACGCCGTCGTCTCGGCCGACCCGGTGACCGACTGGGGCAACCCCAACGTCGTACGCGCCTCGAAGGGCACCGTCTTCGCGGTGCCCGTGGCGACGGCGCCCACCGCGGAGACGCTGGCGTGGCTGCGCGCCCGCGGCGTGCGGCTGGTCGCGGCCACCCCCGATACCCGCACGTCGTACACAGACGTCGATCTCACCGGCGCCGTCGCGATCGCCGTCGGCACCGAGAAGGAGGGCCTGACCGGCTCGGTGCTCGACGCAGCCGACGAGCGGGTCGCCATCCCGATGTCCGGCACGGCCAACTCCCTCAACGTCGCCACCTCCGCGGCGATCCTGCTCTACGAGGCTGTCCGGCAGCGCCGCTCGGCCGCCCCGCACACCCCCCGCTGAGAGTGCCGGAGCCGCTATCCCACACCCAGCTTGGAGCCACCTGGCAGCGGGTGGCACGATGCTCAGCATGCGAGTCGACCATGTGGTGTACGCCGCCGCTGCAGACGGATTGATCTCCACCGCGAAGCGGGTCGGGGCCCTTCTCGGAGTCGAACCCAACGACGGTGGGATCCACCCTCGGTTCGGCACCCGCAACATGATCATTCCCCTCAAGAACGACCGGTTCGTCGAGGTCGTGGAGGTGCTCGACCACCCCGCATCGGACAAGGCTCCCTTCGGCCAGGCCGTGCGCGCGTGCTCCGAGGCGGGGGGCGGCTGGCTCGCCTGGGTCGTGCGGGTCAACGACATCGGCATCGCCGAGGGACTGGTCGGCCGCGCCGCGGCGCCCGGCAACCGGCACCGTCCCGACGGGGTCGAGTTGTCCTGGAAGCAGCTCGGCGTCAAGGGCCTCACCTCCGACGCCCAGGTGCCCTACTTCATCCAGTGGGCCGACGGGGTGCCGCACCCCTCCGGCGACGGTCCGACCGAGGCCAGCCTGACTCGTCTGCAGATCGGCGGGTCTCCGGTGCGGGTGCGCGACTGGCTCGGACTCAACGGCGAGCCCGGTGTCGATCGCGACGAGTGGGAGCCCGGCATCACCTTCGACTTCGCCGCCCCGCACGGCACGCCCGGCCTGATCTCGGTGAGCTTCGAGACCGCTGACGGTCCCGTCACCATCTGACCGGGCGCGTCGCTCAGCTCTTGACGAGCCGGGCGATCGCCGCCGACGCCTCGGCGACCTTGTCGTGGGCGGCCTCCTCGGACTCCCGCGCGGCATCGACCACGCAGTGCGCGATGTGGTCCTCGAGCAGCCCCAGGCTCACCGACTGCAGCGCCTTGGTGATCGCGCTGACCTGGGTAAGCACGTCGATGCAGTAGTCGTCCTCCTGGACCATCCGCTGGATGCCCCGGACCTGTCCCTCCACCCGGCGCAGCCGGGTGAGGTAGTCCTGCTTGCTGCCTGAATAGCCGGCCATCTCGACCAATCCTCTAGGTGTCTGGTGTCGCCCCCAGGGTACCCCTCGGGGGTATTCGCGCCGAGGGTGCGGGCGGGTCGTTCGGGGCCGAGCGGGCCATTACGAGGTCCGCAGCAGGAGCGTGCCGGTCGCCCGGCGGTCAGCGCTCGAGGAAGTCGACCAGCTGCGGTGCGAGGCCGACGTACGACGCGGGCGTCAGCGCCAGCATCCGTTCCTGCACCTCCGGCGGGAAGCCGAGCCCGCGCACGAACTCGCGCAGGTCGTCGCCGGTGATCCGGCGCCCGCGGGTGAGTTCCTTGAGGCGCTCGTAGGGCTGATCCATCCCCTCGACGCCGGCCGCTCCCAGCGCGCGCATCGCGGACTGGATCGCCTCGCCGAGCACCTCCCAGTTGCGGTCGAGGTCGGCGGCCATCGCGGCGGGGACGGCGTCGAGCCCGGCGAGGCCGCGGCCCGCGTTGTCCAACGCCAGCATCGAGTGCCCGAACGCCGTGCCAATGTTGCGCTGCATCGAGGAGTCGGTCAGGTCGCGCTGCAGGCGCGACTGCACGAGGGTCGCGGCGAGGACGTCGAGCAGCGCGTTGCTGACCTCGAGATTGGCCTCGGCGTTCTCGAACCGGATCGGGTTGACCTTGTGCGGCATCGTGCTCGACCCGACCGTGCCCTGGCCGCGCACCTGGGCGAAGTAGCCCATCGAGATATAGGTCCAGAAGTCGGTGCACAGGTTGTGCAGCACCCGGTTGAACCGCGCGACGTCGGCGTAGAGCTCGGCCTGCCAGTCGTGGCTCTCGATCTGCGTGGTGAGCGGGTTCCACTGCAGGCCCAGCGATTCCACGAAGTCGCGGCTGACGGAGATCCAGTCGGTGCCGGGAACGGCGGCGGTGTGTGCGCCGTACGTGCCGGTCGCCCCGTTGATCTTGCCGAGGTATTCGGCGCCCTCGATGCGGCGCAGCTGCCGGCCCAGGCGGTGGGCGAGGACGGCGATCTCCTTGCCCATCGTGGTGGGCGTGGCGGGCTGGCCGTGGGTGTGCGCGAGCAGCGGCACGTCGGCCAGCTCGCGCGCCATGTCGGCCACCTGCTCGACCAGGCGCGCTGCCTTCGGGGCCCACACGCCGGTAACGGCGCCCTGCACCATCAGCGCGTACGACAGGTTGTTGATGTCCTCGCTGGTGCAGGCGAAGTGGATGAGCTCGGAGAGCGCGGGCGCGTCCTGCTCGCCGACGATCGCCGGCAGGCGGCGCTTGAGGTAGTACTCGACTGCCTTCACGTCGTGCACCGTCTCGCGCTCGATCTCGGCGAGCTCCTCGATGTCGGCGAGGTCGAAGTCCTGCGGGATCGCGCGCAGCTGCGCCTGCTCGGCCTCGGTCAGGGCGCGGACGCCGGGCACCGCGCCGACCGTGGTGAGGTGGATCAGCCACTCCACCTCGACGTGCACGCGTTGCCGGTTCAGCGCCGGCTCCGAGAGGTGGTCGACCAGTGCGGAGACGACTCCGCGATACCGGCCGTCGAGGGCGCCGAGGGCGATCGGCGGGGTGGCGGAGGCGAGCGAACGCATGGCGGTCATCCTCTCAGCCCGCCGTCGTACCCGACGAATCGCGGAGTGTGAGGGCGCGTGTCAGTCGGTGACCTGCACGACGGTGAAGACCTCGCCGTGCTTGCCCTGCAGCAGCGCCTCGGGCCCCATCGGGGAGTGGCTGGTCATCAGCACCTGCGCGCCGAGGCTCTGCGCGATCTGCGCGGAGGAGTCGCGGTCGCTCACCGCGAAGTGCACCAGCCAGTTGGCCGGGACGTCGTCGGCCAGCTGGTCGGCCTGGTGGAACCCGGCCACCTCCGCGCCGCCTGGCAGCTTCGCGATGCTGAGGTCGGGCGCGCGGTCCTCGAAGGTGTAGCCGAAGACCTCGCCGTAGAAGGCCTTGGCCCCGGCCAGATCCCGGGTCAGCAGGGTGTGCCACGCGACCGCGTCGGGCTCCGCCACGATGCCGAAGCCCTTGTGGGTGCCCGCCTGCCAGAGCGCGAAGTAGGCGCCGGTGGGGTCGGTGCAGAACGCCAGCCGCCCGAGGTCGCCCGCGTCGGCCGGCGGGACGTGCACGATGCCGCCGGCCCGCTGCACCGCCTGCGCGGCCTCCTCGATGTCGTCGGTGGCGAGGTAGGTCAGCCACGACGGGCGCTCACCCTCGGCCAGCATGGGTGAGAGTCCGGCCGCCGCGCGCTCGTCCTTGAAGCACGTCACGTAGGCCGCACTCCCGGCGCCGCCGCTTCCCGAGACGCCTTCTTCCGTACGCCAGCCAAAGAGCTTCTCGTAGAAGTCACGGGCGTGGGTCATGCCGCGGTGCTCCGGCTCGAAGGAGCACTCCGCCCAGCAGGGGCTGCCGACCGGCCAGTTGACGTCTCGCACGGGCATCGGGAGTGCTCCTTCGCAGGGTGGGCCCACCGCTGGTGGGCGGACTCGACCGACCCTACCGACCCGGCGAACCGGCCCGCCGTACGCATCGACGGGCCGGTTCGCGGTCGCGGTCAGCTCACCGGGCTCGCAAGCACCACGATGTTGTCGACGTAGTGGTGGATGGCGCGGTCGAACGGTCCGCCGCAGGTGACGACGGCCAGCGTCCCCGGCGCGGTCGGGCTGAAGAGGCTCGCCGGCAGGCCACCGGACTTCTTCAGGACCCGACGGGTCGTGACCCGATAGGTGTACTCGTGGCCGTTCGAGGCCCGTAGGACGATCGTGGCCCCCGCTCGGAGGTCCTGCAGGCGGAACAACGTGCCGGGTCCCTGCGCCGCGGTGTCGACATGACCGTCCAGCACCGTGGTGCCCATCGGCGACCCGGCGAGCGCGCTCGCCTGCCACCACCCGACCACGTGCGGATCCTGAGGTACGACGAGCGAGTTCGCGCCGTCCAGCGCCACGTTGGTCAGCGGTGCGGAGACGCGCAGCGAGGGGATCGTGATCCGCACCGGGGCAGCCGGGGGCACCGCGTCCTGCACCGGGGCGATCCCCGGTGCGCGACGCGGTGCCGCGCTCACCGGACCGGACGGTGTCCCGGTCGAGGACGCCACCGATCCGAAATCGCGCGGAACCGCGTTCGCCGGATGGTTCGAGAGCGCGACGCCCCCGGCGCCGATCGCGGCGGCGAGCAGCCCGACCCCGAGCGTCAGCAGCGGTCTCACCGCAGCGCACGCCGCCTGCGGTCGGCGTACACGGCGCCTCCGCCGAGCAGCGCCAGACCGACGGCGCCGGCGGTCCAGCCCAGCCGCAGATCGGTGCCCCCGTTGGTGGCGGCCTGCCCACCCGAGCCGGCCTGCACGCTGCCGGGCCCGCTGCCGGAGGAGGACGCCAAGTCTGCCTGCGCCATCCGCAGGTGCATCTGGGCGACCGGAAGGTAGCCGCGCGCGTAGCTCACGACGGTTTCGCTGGAGCCGGTCCTGATCTCGGTGTCGGTACCGGCGATCGACGTCTCGTGTCCGGCGACCTGGTCACGCAGATAGAGCTGGTCGAACGAGGACCCGGTCAGTCCCTTCAGCTGGGCCGCCTGGGCCTGCTGCATGGCGTTCGGCGCGCTCGGCAGCGTCAGGCCGAGGTTCGCGGCGACCGTCGTCAGCTTGGCCTTGGCGGCCATGTGGTCCGACATCGTCTTCTGCGCGAGGGTATGCACGGCGGCCGACGACGAGTGCGTCATCGCCAGCTGGCCGATGGCGATCTCGGCGAGGTTGACCTGTTCGTTGGCCGTGACGAAGGTCTTGTCGGCCGTGCTCGGCGACGTCGCCGCGAAGGCGGTGGCGGGAAGGCAGGTCGCTGCGACGGCGAGTGACGCCCCGGCGAGTGTGATGTAGCGGGTGCGATGCATCGACATGATCAGACTCCTATGTGTGAGAGTGGAATTCAGACATCGAGTAGGCCGCGTAGGCCGCGTTGTTGTTCGCCCTGCTGGGCTCCGAGCACGACGAGCACCCCGGTCAGTGCAGGGATGACCCACTGCACGATCGCGAGCTGCTTCTGCGCGGAGGTGAGTTCCTTCGACGCGGACGACGACGGTTCGGTCGCGCCGGCGCCTCCCTCGTGCGCGTGGTTGCCGATCTTGGTGCCGAGATAGCCGGAGTAGCCGGTCGCGCCCATCGCGGCGACCGTGAGGACGGTCTTCACGACCGTGTTCGCCTGGGCGCCGGAGTCGTGGGCGACCCGCGAGCGGTTGCCGGCGATCAGGCCGAGCCCGCCGAGGGTGTGCACGCCGGCAGCGGCGATCTGGATCGGCGTCCAGCGAGCCCACCCGAGGGTGGACAGCCGTAGCCGTTCGGAGGGGTCCTTGGCCTTCGCGGTCGCACCGTTGAGGCCCACGGCTCCCATCAGAGATCCTCCGAACCAGGTGGCAAGGGAGAGATCGTGCGCTGATCGAGACAGGAGGTTGGTTCCTTGGGACACGGGATTTCACTTTTCTGTTGTCGGCTGGTGCGGATGCGGTGGCGATCTGACCGCCGCCACCACTGCGTTTACCCCCGTGCGGGCAGACTTATGCAGCCGATCGGCACGTTAGTGTGCTGCGCTCCTCATTAATGATGAGCGCTGCACATTAACTTCGTAGGGCTAGCCGGGCCGAGCGCACCGATCGGTGGGCTCCTAGAGCACCAGCCAGTCGGCGGCGGCGCGGCGGAACGCCCGGGGCTCCAGGCGTGAGGCGCCCTCCGGGATGGTGCCGATCCACCGGTCGTCGGCCAGGTCGCGCAGCTGGTCCAGGTTGGTCTCGGCCGCCAGATCCGGTGTTTCCGACAGGGATCCCACGATCAGCCCCACCAGGTCCAGACCGCGGGCCTCCAGGGCTTCGAGGGTGAGCGCGGTGTGGTTGAGGGTGCCGAGGCCGGCGCGTACGACGATCGCGAACCCAGCGCGGACCCCGTCGCGCCCCAGCGCGGTCGCGAGATCGGCGAGGGTGCCGCCGTCGGCGTCCAGCCGCACCAGGAGCCCGCCGGCGCCCTCGACGAGTACCACGTCGTACTCGCCGCTGCGGGCCAGGTCGGCGACCCGGGCGGCGTGCTCGGCGACGGTCGGCAGGGAGACACCGGCGCGCCGCGCCGCGATGTCGGGGGCGAGCGGTTCGGGGAGACGCACGTACTCGCGCACGTCGACGCCGGTCAGCCGGGCGACCTCGTCGGCGTCCCCGGGCTCACCGGGAGCCAGTCCGGTCTGGGTGGGCTTGACCGCGACCACACGTTGGCCGTGCCCGGTCAGCGCTGCCGCGATCGCGGCGGTGGCGATGGTCTTGCCGATCTCGGTGTCGGTGCCGCTGATGCAGATGACCGGGCAGGGGTTGCTCACCGGGAGACCGTGCGCAGCACCCGCGCGCAGTGCTCGACGTCCTTGGCCGAGAGACCGGCGTGGGCGGTCAGCCGCAGCCGGGAACTGCCGTCAGGCGTCGATGGTGGGCGGAAGCAGCCGATGCGCACGCCGTGCGCCGCACACACGTCGACCGCCGCCAGTGCCTCCCGCGGGCCGGGCATGGCGACGGACAGGACGGCGCCCGCGGGTGTGGGGACGCCGCACGCCGCGGCCAGCTCGCCCATGATCTCGCGGACCTCCTTGGCCAGGGAGGGTCGCTCGATCAGCACGTCTAGTGCCCCGAGCGCGCCACCTGCGGACACCGGGGCCAGGCCGGTGTCGTAGATGAACGGCCGCGCGGTGTTGATCAGGTGGCTGCGCACCAGGTCCGAGCCGAGCACCGCGCCGCCCTGGGACGACAGCGCCTTGGCCAGGCTGACCGTCACCACGATGTGCGGCGCGCCAGCCAGTCCCAGGGAGGCGACCCGACCCTCGCCGTGGTCGCCCACCACCCCGAGGCCGTGCGCCTCGTCGACGACCAGGAGCGCGTCGTACCGGGCGGCCAGATCGGCGAGCTCGGCCACTGGAGAGGTGTCGCCGAAGACCGAGTAGATCGACTCGACCACGATGACGGCGCGGGCCTGCGTGCGCTCCTGCAGGGCGCGTTCGTACGCCGCCAGGTCACCGTGCGGGACGACCTCGACCGCCGCCCGAGACAGGCGCGCTCCGTCGATGATCGAGGCGTGGTTGTGCGCATCAGAGACGATCAGGGTGTCGTCGTCGGCGAGTGCGGTCATGGCCGCGAGGTTGGCCTGGTAGCCGGTGGAGAAGACGAGCGCCGATTCCATCTGCAGGTGTTCTGCCAGGGCGGTCTCGAGGTCCTCGTGGATGGGCCAGGTGCCGGTCACCAGCCGGGATGCCCCGGCTCCGGATCCGAAGTACTCCAGGGCTGCTACCGCCGCGTCGATCACCGCCGGATCGCGGCGCAGGCCCAGGTAGTCGTTGCCCGCGAGGTCGATCGCCTGGTGGCCCACACCGGCGACCACCCGACGCGTCAGCCCCGCCGCATCACGCTCCGCAGCCTGGGACTGCAGGTATTGCTCGAATGTACTCATCCATGCACCTGTTCCACTGCGGAGACCATCGCCCCGCCGATGGTTTCGATGGCATCAGCATCGCTCACGAGGGGTGGCATCGCATAGACCAGGTCGCGGAAAGGTCGCAGCCACACGCCCTGCTCCAGCGCGACCCGCGTGACCGCCTCGGTGTCGACGGGGGAGTGCAGCTGAATGACGCCGACGGCTCCGATGGCGCGTACGTCGCGCACGCTCGCGAGCGCCCGCGCGGGCTCCAGCGCACCGCGCAGCTCCGCCTCGATCTGCCGGGCGCGGCCGATGCGGGTCGGCGTCACCAGGTCCATGCTGGCCGACGCGATCGCGCAGGCCAGCGGGTTGCCCATGAACGTCGGCCCGTGCATGAGCGCACCGGCCTCCCCGCCGCTGACCGCCCGGGCGACGTCGGCGGTGCACAGGACCGCGGCCAGCGTGAGGTAGCCGCCGGTGAGCGCCTTGCCGACGCACAGGATGTCCGGCACGACCTCGACCTGGTCGGCGGCCCACATCGTCCCGAGCCGGCCGAAACCGGTGGCGATCTCGTCGAAGATCACCAGCGCACCGTGGTCGCGCGCCAGTGCGGCCAGGAACCGGACCGCGCGCGGTGGGTAGATGCGCATGCCCCCGGCGCCCTGCAGGACCGGCTCGAGCACGACCGCCGCGATGTCGGGTGCGTGCTCCTCGTAGAGCCGGCGGGTGGCGCTCTCCCACTCGTCGTAGGTCGCGTCGTCACCGTCGAGCCCGGCCGGCGGCAGGGGCGCGAAGACCTGCTCGGGGAGCACGCCGGTGAAGAGGCGGTGCATGCCGCCGACGGGGTCGCACACGCTCATCGGGGCCAGCGTGTCGCCGTGGTAACCGCCGCGGATGGTGAACATCTTGCGCCGGGTCCGCCCGCCGGTCAGATGCGCCTGCCACGCCATCTTCAGGGCGACCTCGACGCTCACGGAGCCGGAGTCGGCCAGGAAGACGTGCTTCAGCCGGGCCTGCCCGTCGAACGCCGGGGCTCGCTCGATCAGCTTGCGCGCCAACGTGATCGCCGGTTCGTGGGTGAGTCCGCCGAACATCACGTGGCTCATCCGGCCGAGCTGCTGCTGGGCCGCCGCGTCGAGCTCGGGCACGGCGTACCCGTGGATCGCGCACCACCACGACGACATGCCGTCGATGACCTCGCGGCGGGTGCCATCGGTGTCCCGCAACGTCAGGCGGATCCCGCTGGCGGACTCCACCAGGCGGGTCGGCGCGGGCTCGGTGACCGAGGAGTACGGGTGCCAGAGGTGGTCACGGTCGTAGGACAGCAGCTGCGACGGGTCGGACACCCCCGCATCCAATCAGCCGGCCGGGCTCGTTCTGAAATGCGCACTCCTACCTGCCGGTAGACCTCGAACGTCGAGCGGAGGGGTCCGGCGCCGAGCGGAGGGGCCGAAGCCCTCCACTCCCGCGCGAACCCCTCCGCTCGACGAGAAGGTGATGCCGGTGGTGCAGGTGGTGCTCAGTCCTTGGTGCGCCCGGCGATCCGCGAGACGTGCACCGCGAGCTCGAGCAGCAACCGGGTCACACCGACGGTGAGCACGAGCGCCACCAGGTCGGTCAGCGTGTGGATCAGCGCCGAACCGGTGCTCATGTGCTTGATCGAGACACCGTTGCCGACGCCCTGACTGCCGAAGTTGTAGACCAGGTTGGACAGGAAGTGCAGCACCGCCCAGACGATCGTCACCAGGAAGATCAGCGACGCGATGCGCTCGGTCAGCGACTTCTTGAACTGCAGGTCGCTGAAGAGCGCGCCGACGCCGTCACCGGCACCGCCGACGACCTGGCTGACCTGCGCCTGCGGGCTGTTGGGGTCGCGCGGCTGACCGCTCTGACGGCCCCAGCCGCGGCCCTTCGAGCCGGACTGGTCGGCCTGGCCCTGCTGTCCGACCTGCCCGGCCTGTCCCGGCTGGCTCGCGCCGTACGCCGGAGACTGCTGCCCGTAACCGCCCTGCTGGCCCTGCTGACCCCAGCCCTGCTGGCCCTGCGCGTCGGAGGGTGCCTGCTGGCCGTAGCTGGACTGGCCGTAGCCGCCCTGCTGGCCGTAACCGGAGTCGGACTGGCCCTGCTGGCCCTGCTGCCCGTAGCCACCGGCCGGCTGTCCGTATCCGGACGGCTCCTGGCCGCTCGGCTGGCTGTAGCCCTGCTGGTCACCGGCGGTGTATCCCTGCTCGCCGGCTGACGACGGACCCGAGTCGGCGGAGCCCGCGACGTCGGCGGCTTCACTGCCCTGGGCCGGCAATGCGCCGTGCGCGCCGTCCTCCTGGGGGGCCGCCGGGACCGCTTGCGTGGCGTCCCACCCGGTGTTCTGCGCGTCGTACGGCGTGTCGGACTGTTCGTCCTGCTCCCAGCCTTGGCCGAGACTTCCGCCCTGCTGGTATCCGCCGGAGTGTTCCCCGGACCTACCTTCGCCGTTCGTCGGCTGTGACATGCGGACCTCCTTGGGTCGTGTGCTGGGCCCATCGTCGTGGGTTTGAGCGGGGATTGCCAGCAACGTCGGCGCCCGGCGCGGCACGTTCGCCGTGCCGGGAGCACTCGGCGCTCCAGCCGGTGGGCGTCACCTGCACCTTCATCCGCCGTGCGCACACCGCGCAGAACCGCGGGGGTTCCAGCTCGAGCGCGCGCTCGCAGGCCGGGTGCGGACCGTCCTCCACCGGAGCGCCGCAGTGCCCGCAGTACGCCGCCGGCGTGCCCTGATCGGGCGCATCCGGCGCGCCGCGATCGGCAGCATCGGATGCGCCAGTGGCGTCGGCGGGACGGTTCACAGCGTCGCGTTGAGCGCCTTGATCGGCATCTGCAGCTCGTCCAGCAGCGCCAGGTCCTCGCGCGGGTCGCGACCCAGGGTGGTCAGGTAGTTGCCGACGATGACGGCGTTGATGCCGCCGAGCAGCCCGTCGCGGGTGCCGAGGTCGCCGAGGGTGAGCTCACGGCCGCCGGCGTACCGCAGGATCGTGCGCGGCAGCGCGAGCCGGAACGCCGCGATCGTGCGCAGCGCGTCCGAGGAGCCCATCGGCTCCAGGTCGCCGAACGGCGTACCGGGGCGGGGGTTCAGGAAGTTCAGCGGCACCTCGTGCGGCTCCAGTTCCGCCAGCTGCGAGGCCAGTTCGGCGCGCTGCTCGACGGTCTCGCCCATCCCGACGAGGCCGCCGCAGCACAGCTCCATGCCGGACTCCTTGACCATCGTGCAGGTGTCCCAGCGCTCGTCGTAGGAGTGCGTGGTGACGACCTTGGTGAAGTAGGAGCGTGCGGCCTCGAGGTTGTGGTTGTAGCGGTGCACGCCCATGTCGACCAGGTCGTCGACCTGCTCCTGGCTGAGCATGCCGAGCGAGGCGGCCACCTCGATGTCGACGGCCTCCTTGATGGCCTTGACGCCCTCGCGCATCTGGCTCATCAGCTTCGCGTCGGGTCCGCGGACGGCGGCCACGATGCAGAACTCGCTGGCGCCGGTGGCGGCGGTCTGCTCGGCGGCGCGCACCAGCTCGGGGATGTTGAGCCACACCGAGCGCACCGGTGAGGTGAACTGGCCGGACTGACTGCAGAAGTGGCAGTCCTCGGGGCATCCGCCGGTCTTGAGGGAGACGATGCCCTCGACCTCGACCTCCTCGCCGTTGTACTTCAGGCGCACGTCGTGGGCGAGGGCCAGCAGGTCGGGCAGCAGCTCGTCGGGAGTGTTCAGTACGGCGACGATGTCGTCGTACCCGAGGGCCTCGCCCCGGTCGAGCACGACCTCACGGGCGCGGTCCAGGACGGTGGTGTCGCGGGGGGTCGTTGTCGAGGTCATGGACGCGATTGTGCTGCATGGCCGGACCAGTGAATCGGCGTGGTCGCGTACGCGCCGGTAGTGCCAGCACCACCGAACGCGTGACAGTCGTCACGATTCTTCCGTGGGAGCCGCTCTCGGGTTGGCCCAGCGCGCACGGCAACCCATCATGAGATGCAGGGGCGCGAGAAGTCGTTGGTGCGTCCGAACGTTTTCCACGAGAGGCATCTGATGGCGACCGCTCTGTATCGACTCGGCCGAACGGCGTACCGCAAGTGGCCCTTCTTCCTGATCGGCTGGCTGATCGCCCTGATCGGGCTGGGCGGGCTGTCCCAGGCGATCCACAAACCGCTGGTCGACACCTTCTCCATCCCGGGCATCCCGTCGCTCAAGGCGCAGTCGATGCAGCAGAAGCTCTTCCCGGGCACCGGCGACGCGGTCAACCAGGCCGGCGTATCGGTGGTGGTGGGCGCTCCGAAGGGGCACACCCTCAAGGAGGCCAAGTACTCCAACGCGGTCGACGCGCTGATCACGGACCTGCAGAAGGTCCCGCAGATGCCCAAGACCAAGCTGGTCAACCCGGTGACGGCCTCGGCCGCGCAGTTCAAGGCGGCGACCTCGGCAGCGGCCAAGCAGGGCACGCCGAAGGCGGTCGCCGAGCGCAACGCGAACGCGCTGCTGCCGCTCTCACCGGACGGGCGGATCGGCACGATCGACTTCGCGTTCGACGTGAAGACCGTGCAGGACGTGAAGCCGGCGACGCAGAACAAGGTCGTCGACGACCTGAAGAAGGCGCGCGCGTCCGGTCTGACGGCCGAGGTGAACGGCGCCGGCATGCAGATCGCGCCCGACCCCGGCGGCAGCAGTGAACTGATCGGCGTCGCGTTCGCCGCCGTCGTCCTGATCATCACCTTCGGCTCGCTCATCGCCGCCGGTATGCCGATCCTGTCGGCGTTCGTCGGCGTCGCGATGGGCACCATCGGGGTGCAGCTCGCCACCGCGTTCACCACGGTCGGCACGACGACCCCGATCCTGTCGAGCATGATCGGCCTCGCGGTCGGCATCGACTACACGCTCTTCATCCTGTCCAGATACCGCACCGAGTTGCGCACGACCGACGACCGGGCGCACGCCGTCGGGTTGGCCGTCGGCAAGGCCGGCACGGCGGTCGTCTTCGCCGGCCTGACGGTGCTGATCGCCCTGATCGCGCTGTCGGTGGTGGGCATCCCGTTCCTCACCGCGATGGGTCTGGCCGCGGCCGAGACCGTCTTCTTCGCCGTGCTGGTCGCGCTCACCCTGCTGCCCGCCGTGCTCGGGATGTTCAAGTCCAAGGCGTTCGGCGCGCAGGTGCGCAAGCGCTCGGACAAGCGCGACGATCAGGGGCACGCGGTCAACAACGGCACCCGGTGGGCCCGCCTGGTCGGCCGCAAGCCGGCGATCGTGGTCGCGCTCGTCGTGGTCGTGCTCGGCGCCATCGCGGTGCCCGCGAAGAGCCTGCACCTGGCGCTGCCCAGCGACTCCACGGCCGCGAAGTCGACCACCCAGCGCAAGGCCGCCGACCTGCAGGCGGAGGCCTTCGGGCCGGGTCGTGCCGCGCCGCTGCTGGTCGTAGTCGACGGGACGAACGTGACCGGTGGCGCCAAGGCGCGTACGACGGCGTACGGGAAGGTCGCGACCTGGGCGGGCACCAAGCCCGACGTCGCGAACGCCCAGATCGTCGGCCTCAACAAGGCGGGCACCGGCGCCCAGGTGCTGATCACCCCGAAGTCGGGGGCGGACGACGAGAAGACGCTGTCGCTGCTGCACGCGTTGCGCGACGGGCAGTCCGGCATCGAGAAGTCGACGGGTACGACGGTCGGCGTCACCGGGCTGGTGGCGATCCAGACCGACGTGTCCGACCGGCTCACCGGCGCGCTGCCCGTCTATCTGGCGGTGGTCATCGGCCTGGCGTTCCTGGTGCTGATGGTCGTGTTCCGATCCGTGCTCGTGCCGCTCGTCGCGACGCTCGGCTTCCTGCTGTCGATCCTCGCCACGCTCGGGGCGACCGTCGAGGTCTTCCAGAAGGGCCGCTTCGGGATCGTCGAGGGCGCGCCGCTGGTCAGCTTCATGCCGATCATCCTGATCGGCATCGTCTTCGGGCTCGCGATGGACTACCAGGTCTTCCTGGTGACCCGGATGCGGGAGGCGCACGTGCACGGGATGTCGGCGCGTGACGCCGTGGTCGACGGGTTCCGCAACAGCGCCCGGGTGGTGGCGGCCGCGGCGGCGATCATGATCTCGGTCTTCGCGGCGTTCATCCTGCAGGGCGTCTCGTTCATCATGTCGATCGGTTTCGCCCTCGCGGTCGCGGTCTTCTTCGACGCGTTCGTGGTGCGCATGACGCTCATGCCCGCGCTGCTCTTCCTGCTCGGTGAGCGCGCGTGGTGGCTGCCGAAGTGGCTGGACAGGATCCTGCCGAAGGTCGACGTCGAGGGCGAGAAGCTCACCGGCGCGGGCGCGCCGCACGAGCAGCGGCACCCTGCCCACCTGGCCGAGCCGGAGCACTCCAGAGCCTGACCCGTTTGGCCGACTGCGCAGGTCGTCTCCCGGGCCGTTCGGCCGGCGACCTGCGCGGTCGGCGCGCTCGTCCCGAGGTGCCTGCCGCAGAATGCGGGGGTGTACCTCGGGTGGCTGCTGTTGCTGACAGTGGCTCTCGCCTGGCCCGCACCCCGGCTGCTTCCACGGTGGACCGCGCTGCGGGGAGTGCCCGGGCCAGCGCTCTGGCTGTGGCAGGGGGTGTCGCTGGGTGCGGTGGTCGCCGGCCTGGAGCTTGCGCCGCTGGCCGTCCTGTACGTCGTGCGGGTGGGTCGCGGGCTGCCCGCGCCCCGCGACCACATCGCCCTCGCCGCGGTCGCTGCCCTCGTGTCGGCGCTGCTCATCGGTCGCCTGCTGGCACGCGCACACGTGGTCGGCCGCCGGCTGCGGAAGGTGCGCCGTGAGCACCGCGAGCTCGTCGACCTGCTCGACGAACCGGTCCATGCCGAGGGTCTCCCCGCGCAGGTGCGTGTGCTCTCCCACCCCACCGCGACGGCGTACTGCGTGCCCGGGCTCTCACGACGGGTCGTGCTCACCAGCGGCACCATCGAGGCGCTTCCGCCGGCGGAGCTGCGCGCCGTCCTCGCCCACGAGTTGGCGCATCTGCGGCACCGGCACGACCTGGTCCTGGAGTTCTTCACGGTGTGGCACACCGCGGTGCCGCGGCGGTTGCGCAGCGACCGCGGCCTGGAGACCGTGCGCCTGCTGATCGAGCTGCTCGCGGACCGCAGCGCCGAACGCGCCGTCGGCCGGGTGCCGGTGGCGCGGGCGCTGGTGGCCCTCGCACGGTCCGAGCATCCGAACGGCACGCTCGGCCATGAGGACTTCGCCCGCATCCGGCTGGAGCAGCTCACGGTGCAGCGGCACCACCCCGTCCTCGCCACGTGTGCCGGGCTGCTCGGAATGGCTGCCGTGGTGGCGCCGTTGGCACTGGCAGCGCTGGTGATCCTGCACATCTGAGGTCGGCGCGGGCGGCATCCGACCGGTGTCGTCGTACGTCGGACACGAGGAGAGGTCGATGCGGAGAACGGGGGAGTCGATCCTGGCCTCGGCCGCGGTCGGACTGCTGGCGTCAGCTGTGGGGCTGCAGCGGTGGCGTCGGGTGAGTGCGGACCGACAGGATGCTGGCGCTCGGGTGCTGCACCTGTCTCGGGGGCCGGTCGAGGTGCGCGATTCCGGCGTCCCGGCGGGCGGCCGGCGTACGACGGACGAGCCGGCGGTCGTCGTGGTCCACGGCACGCCGGGCGGTTACGACCTGGCGCAGGTGACCGCCTCCGGGCTCGGCCTCGACGACCGGCGGGTGGTGTCGGTGTCGCGACCCGGCTACCTGCGCACCCCCCTGGCCAGCGGTCCCACTCCCGAGGAGCAGGCCGACCTCTTCGCCGAGGTGCTCGACGCCCTCGGGATCGAGACCGCCGTGGTCATCGCCGTGTCGGGCGGCGGGCCGGCCGCAGTCCAGTTCGCCCTGCGGCACGCCTCCCGCTGCGCCCGGCTGGTGCTCATCGAGTCGCTCGTGCAGACCTTCACCGAGCACGAGATGTACGCGTCCCTGCAGCCCCTCGCGCGTGTCGGCAAATGGCTCGGGGAGCGGCTGGCCCAGGTCGACGCGGTGATCGCCGGGTATCTGATCGTCACGCCGCGCTCGGATCCCGGCCCCGCGGTGGCGGCGGCCGCGGTCCGCTTCGACCGCCGCAAGGTCGGGTACACCGCCGACATGCGCCTCTTCGAGGACGTGCCGGACTACCCGTTCGAGCAGATCAGCTCGCCCACCCTCGTGATCCACGGCACCGCCGACGTCGATGTCCCCTTCGCCCAGGCGCAGACGGCCGCCGATCGCATCCCCGGCGCACAGCTGGTGGCCGTGCCGGGGGCGGACCACCTGGGTCTGTGGCGGCACGAGGTGGTCGGGCAGCGGGTCCGGGCGTTCCTGGCCGACTGAGCCCCTCTGCTCAACGAAGAGGTCCTGCGGTCGCGGTCAGCGGCGGCCGTCGTCCTTGGGTGCGTCGGACTCGATCCGATCCAGCTCGGCCCGCAGGGCTGCCAGGTCGGCGTGCGATGCGTCGCCCAGGAAGTGCGCGAACGTCGCCTGCCGTTCGTCACCGTCGAGGGCCGCCAGCGTCTGGTGCAGGGCGCGGGCGGTCATCTCCTCGCGGGTCGCCGCGGCGGCGTACCGCCATGCCCGTCCGTCGCGAACCCGGTCGGCCAGGCCCTTCTTGGCCAGCCGGTCGAGCACCGTCATCACCGTGGTGTAGGCGAGTTCCCGCTCGCGAGAGAGTGATTCGAAGACCTCTCGCACCGACAACGTGCCACCGGCCGGCGCGTCCCACAGCCGGGACATGACTGCGCCCTCCAGCTCACCGAGCTCCGCTCGCCCACTCGTGGGCATGCGCGCCACCTCCATCTTCCATGTCCTCGCGGCTGAGCTCGATCACGCGGTCGCAGCCCTGCACGCCGATCTGCTGGTGACTGACCACGACCACCGAGGCGTCGCGGGTCGCATCGTGCAGATCGCGCATCAATGCGGACGCGGTCGGGTGATCGAGGTGGGCCACCGGTTCGTCCAGAAGTATGACGCGGCGGTCCGCGAGCACCGCCCGAGCTATCGCGATCCGGGTGCGTTCGCCGCCGGACACCCCTCGGGCATCGGATCCGAGCAGCGTGTCGAGTCCGTCGGGCAGCCCGGCGACCCACCGCCCGAGACCCGCGTCGACCAGCGCGCTCGCCACCTGGCTGTCGCTCGCGCCCGGGCGGGCGAGCAGCAGGTTGGCGCGCAGCGAGCCGGCGAAGAGGTGCGGTTCGTCGTCGACGACGGCCACATGCCGGCGTACGTCGTCGGGCCGGCAGGCGAGAGCGTCGCGCGCGGCGACGTCGTACCGACCGCGGCTCGGATCGAGGTGGCGGGCGAGGACCGCGAGCACCGTGGACTTGCCGACGCCGTTCGCCCCGGTGACGGCGAGGTGCTCGCCCGGAGCGACCCGCAGGTCGATCCCGTGGATCTGGTCCGGCCCGTCCGTCCAGGACGCGGCGACGTCCGACAGCTGCAGGGTGGTCGGTGCGGGGACCTCGGCGGTGTGACCGTTGTCGTGGACGGCGGGCGTCTGCCGAGTGAGCGTGTCGAGGCGGCGGCGGGCTGCCTGACCGCGGGCCAGCGCGCCGACGGCGTCCGGGATCGAGCCCAGGATGTCGGTCAGGGCGACGGGTCCGAGCACCAGGAGCGCGGCGAACGGGCCTCCGACGTCGCCGTTCGCGAGTGCGCCCCGCAGGAGGATCGCCATCCCGAGCGCGGCGGCCGCGGTGAGCAGGAGGCTCAGACCGAGGCCGGCCGCCCGCCCGCGGGCCTGCCGACGCACGGCGCGCTCCAGGTCGAGCTGGGCGGCGTCGAGCCGGGCGAGCTCGGCGTCGCTTCCGCGGATCGCCTGCAGCGCTCCGGTGTTCAGGCTGATGGTCGAGGCGCTGGAGGTCACGGCGCCCCGCGCGCTCAGGCTCGCGCCGTGGCCGGCGCGCTCCAGGGACCAGTCGATCGCACCGATCAGAATTGCCACCAGGGCGATCGCGACGACGACGAGGGCCGCCGGTGGATAGAGGATCGCGGCCGCGACGGTGGCGACGAGACAGGTCATCGCGGCGGCCAGCAGCGGCACGATGGCGCGCACCTGCACGTCGACCTCGTCGTCCACGTCCCGCACGACGGCGCCGAGCAGATCGGCGCGGCGGCGCCGCCCCAGCCGCGCGGGCGTCAGCGGGATGAGGGTGCGGTAGAGGTCGGTGCGCCGGTCGGCGAGCAGGTGCAGTGCGGCGTCGTGGGAGCGGATCCGCTCGACGTACCGGAAGATCGGCCGGCCGATACCGAACGCGCGCACGGCCACGATCGCGGTGAGCAGGGTCAGGATGACGGGCCGGGTGCTGGCCTGCACGATGAGCCACCCGGAGGTGGCGGTCAGCGCGACCCCGCAGGTGGCGGCCAGCCCGCCGAGGACCCCGGCCCGCAGCACACCGGGAGCGGGTCGCAAAAGTGCGCGGCGTGTGACCGGGCCGACCCGCGCCGCGGGCTCCTCCCGTCGAGGGGTGGGGATATCACCGGGAGGTGGGGTCAGATGCCCACCCTTCGACGATTGCTCCACCCCCTGACGGACGGTGGTGACGGGGAGCCGGAGCGGAAGGTCGACGCGCCGGTCGGCGACCGCCATCAGCTCCGGGTCGTGGGTGACCAGGACGACCGCGCGCGTGGTCGCCAGCTCGCGGATCATCGCCTGCACCTCGAAGGCCGCGGCAGGGTCCAGGTGGGCGGTGGGCTCGTCCAGCAGGATCAGCCGCTCGTCGCCGAGGCGGGCGCGGGTGAGCGCGAGCAGGGCGCGTTGCCCTGCGGACAGTCCGTAGCCGTCGTCGCCGAGGAGGGTGTCGAGCCCGGCGGGCAGCGTCCGCAGCGGCGCGGGCAGCCAGTCGACGCCGTCTGGCAGATCGGCGATGCCGAGGTTGTCACGCAACGTCCCTGGTGTGACGAACGGACGCTGAGTGACCAGATGTGAGACGGGTGCCACGACGTCGCCGGAGGTCGGCGTACGCAGCTCCGCGAGCAGCTCCAGCAGGGTCGTCTTGCCACACCCCGACGGGCCGGTGACGGCGGTGATCCCGGACGCGGGGACGTCGAAGCTCACGTCGCGCAGCACGTCGACGTCCGTGCCCGGGTAGCGGTAGGACACGCCGGTGACCGCGGCCCGACGGCCCGGCTCGCCATCGGTCGAGCGCGGTGTGTGCACCGCCTCGTCGAGGAGCGCGTCGATGGCCTCGGCACCGTCGGCGGCGGAATGGAACTCCTGGCCGACCCGGCGGATCGGCCAGTACGCCTCGGGCGCGAGCAGGATCGCCGTCAACGCGACGGTGAGCGAGATGCTGCCGTAGGTCAGCCGCAGGCCCACGAAGACCGCGACGATGGCGACCGAGATCGTCGCGAGCAGCTCCAGAGCGGCGGAGCTGAGGAACGCCGTACGCAGCGTGCGCACGGTCGCCCGGCGATGCCGGTCGCCGACCTGCGCGACGACGTCGACCTGGGCGTCGGCGCGCTGGTAGTTGACCAGGGTCGGAAGTCCCCTCATCACATCGACGAAATGACCTGCCAGCCGGTGCGATTCGGTCCAGCGAGCCTGTGTCTCGTCGCGCGTGTGCATCCCGATGAGGGCTGCGAAGAGGGGCAGCAGCGGCACGGTCAGCACGACGATGAGGGCGGTGACCCAGTCGACCCAGACCATCGCGGCGATCGCCAATGGGGGCACGACGGCGGCGCTGACCAGGGCGGGGAGGTAGCGCGCGACGTACGGCTCCACGGTGCCTGCCCCGATGGTCGAGCGGGTCAGCATGGTGGTGGGGTCGGGCGACGTGTCGACCCGTCGATGCAGCCAGGCGGTGAGCACCCGACGGCGCAGCAGCCCGGCCACTCGCGTGCCGGCCCATGCCGCGGTGACCTCCCCGGCCGCGCTGAGCAGCCCGCGCACTGCGAGCAGGGTCAGCACGGTGACGGCCCAGGCGGTGAGGGATCGGCGTTCGACGAGCGCGACCACGAGGTGGGCGACCGCGACGGCCTGAGCGATCGCGACAATGCCCTGCGCGACGCCGAGCACGCCAAGGGCTGCGACCGGGCCGCGGGTCTGCGGCACCTCCCGCAACAGGCGCGGGTCGAACGGCGCGGCCATCAGCGACCTGCCTCCTGCAGCGACTCCGACGGAGGCAGCGGCGCCAGCGGGTCGTGCTTGGTCGGGAGGGTGCTGGTCGAGATGCGTTTGCGGAAGACCCAGTAGTTCCAGGCCGAGTAGCCGATCACGACGGGTGTCATGACGACGGCGGCGCCGGTCATGATCTGCAGGGTGAGGTGAGAGCTGGAGGCGTTGTCGACGGTGAGGGAGTAGGCGGCGTTCGTCGTGCTCGGCATCACGTCGGGGAAGAGCGCGACGAAGTAGGTCGCGACCGCCATCCCGATGGTGAGCATGGTGCCGGAGAACGCGAATCCCTCCCGCCCGCGCAGGTTTGCGGCCAGCGCGCCGAGCAGTGCCACCGCGGCCACTGCCGACGTGATCCAGGACCAGGTGGTGCCGGTGTGCAGGTCGACCCAGCCGAGCAGCACCACCGCGAGGACCGCGGAGACCAGTCCCGCCTTCGTGCCGAGGGCGCGCGCGTCGCGTCGCACCTGACCGTCGGTCTTCAGCGCAATGAAGAAGCAGCCGTGGGTGAGGCTGAGGGCGAGGATGGTGAGGCCGCCGAGCAGGCTCCACGGGTTGAGCAGCGTGAGCAGGGTGCCGGTGAAGTCGCCTGCCTTGTTCAGCGGGACTCCGCGCACCAGGTTGGTCAGGGCGGTGCCGACCAGCAGCGGGGCGATGACCGAGCAGGTCACGATGATCGCGTCCCAACGGCGTTGCCAGGTCTCGCCGTGGCGCTTGTGGCGGTACTCCAGCCCCATGTTGCGCAGGATGAGCGCGACCAGCACGAGCAGGAAGGCCAGGTAGAAGCCGCTGAACATCGAGGCGTACCAGGCGGGGAACGCCGCGAAGGTCGCGCCGCCGGCGGTCAGCAGCCACACCTCGTTGCCGTCCCAGAACGGTCCGATGGCGTTGAGCAGCACGCGTCTGCGGGTGGCGCCGTCCTCACCCTCGGCGTCGCGGCCGAAGATGCCGAGCAGCATCCCGACGCCGAAGTCGAAGCCTTCGAGCATGAGGTAGGCGGTCCACAGCACCGCGATGAGGATGAACCAGAACGTCTCGAGAGTCATTGCTGTGCAGTCCTTTTCGTGGTGGTCAGTAGACGAACGACACGGGCGCGGGCGTGTCGTGCTCGTCGGTGGAGGCCGCGTCCGGGTCGGGCGGCGCGGGGTCGGCGCCGCGGCGGGTGTAGTCGAGGAAGAGGCGCACCTCGACGACGGCCAGGGCGGCGTACAGGAGGGTGAAGACGACCATCGAGGTGAGCACGGTGCCCGCCCCGTTGCCGGAGACGCCTGTCTTGGTGCTCATCACGCCGTAGACCAGCCACGGCTGGCGGCCGGTCTCGGTGAAGATCCAGCCGAAGCTGTTGCCGAGGACCGGCAGCAGCGGCACGGCGATGCCCGCCCAGACCCACGGTTTCGCCAGGGCGGTGCGGCCCTTGCGGGTGACCCACAGGACGCCGAGCGCGACGATCGTGGACGTCATACCGACGCCGATCATCAGCCGGAAGGACCAGTAGGC
The DNA here is from genome assembly GCF_013410455.1 of Allobranchiibius huperziae. Classification (NCBI taxonomy): domain Bacteria; kingdom Bacillati; phylum Actinomycetota; class Actinomycetes; order Micrococcales; family Dermacoccaceae; genus Allobranchiibius; species Allobranchiibius huperziae. Next base: position 132,796 of record NZ_JACCFW010000001.1, read on the forward strand.
CAGCGGGATGTTGGGCGTGTAGACCGCGTCGGCCGGCTGGCTGTACGCCGCGGGCACACCCTCCGCGCGTGCCTGTTTCTGCAGCTGTGCGGGCAGGCTCGCCTTGAGGTCGTCGATCCCGTCGACCTTGCCCTCGAAGCTGCCGGTGGCGAGGAAGGACAGCACGCACGGCACCTTGACGGCGGCCTTCTGCGACTGCCCGTTGAGGGAGCCGATGGTGAAGAGGGAGAACGCGGCGCAGTGGTCCTGGGTGGTGTAGAGCGCTTCGGCGGCGGCCATCTTCATCGGCTGCACCTCGGTCATGATCTTGCCCTGGGTGTCACCGGTGACGGCTACGCCCGCGCCGGCCAGCAGCGTGACGACGGCGCCGATCCGCGCGGCCTTGCGGTACATCAGCGAGTCCTTGGTGCCGCGGTGCTTGTGCAGCAGCCACAGCCCGACGCCCATCACGACCCCGCCGCCGACGAGGTAGGCGCTCGCGACGACGTGCGGGAAGGTGACCAGCTGCACCTTGTTGGTCAGCACCGCGACGAAGTCGGTGAGCTCGGCGCGGCCGGTGGTGGCGTTGTACTTCCAGCCGACCGGGTGCTGCATGAAGGAGTTCGCGGCGAGGATGAAGTACGCCGACAGCAAGGTGCCGATGTGCACCAGCCACATGCACGCGGCGTGCGCCTTCTCCGGGATCCGGCCCCAGCCGAAGATCCAGACGCCGAGGAAGGTGGACTCGAGGAAGAACGCGAGCAGCGCCTCGAACGCCAGCGGTGCGCCGAAGATGTCACCGAAGAATCGGCTGTACGCCGACCAGTTCATCCCGAACTGGAACTCCTGCACGATGCCGGTCACCAGCCCGAGCGCGAAGTTGATCAGCAGCAGCTTGCCGAAGAACTTCGCCAACCGCAGCATCTCCGGGTTGCGCCCGCGCAGCCACTGGGTCTCGAAGCCCGCGACCATCGCCGACAGGCCGATCGTGATCGGGACGAAGAGGAAGTGGTAGACGGTCGTGATCGCGAACTGCCATCTCGCGAGGTCCAGGTTGCTCACGGGGGTGCCCTCTCGGCGTACGTACTGTGGCTGCCTCCCACATTACTACTTAACGTAGTACTACGCACGTCGTAGTGAGTGTCCCAGTTGAGTGGAGTCGCTAGGCCGAGGTCACCGCACCACGGTCAGCGGTTCGCGAGCGTCCACCTGACGCAGCAGGTGGTCCGCGACGTCATCGGGATGGTGCTGCCCGGCCTGGCCGACCGACCCCACGATGACCGTGTGGTTGACGTGCACCGAGTGCGGCGCCAGTGCGTCGTGCAGCATCCGGTAGTAGACCGTGGCAGCAGTCGTGGTGACCCCGCTGGCCGCGCGGTCATGCGCTCGGGCTGAGCGCACCGCTGCCCGTGGTGAAGAGCAGCGTCCCGGCCGCTCGCCGCCGCATCGCGGGAGCCACGGCGTCGACTGCGGTGGCCGCCCCGCCGATGGTCAGCGCGCTCGCGGCGGCGAGGTCCTCCGCCGAGGTGTCCAGCACCGGCTTGATCAGGGAGACGTCGGGCAGGGCGCTGAAGAGGAGTACGTCGGGCTCGCCTAGTTGCTGGGTCAGCTCGGCGATTGCTGCGCGCAGGTGTGAGCTCTGTGTGATGTCGGCCGCCACCGCCGCGGCGTCACCGCCCTGCGCGCGCAGTTCGTCGACCAGCGCAGCCAGTCGTACGCGGTCGCGTGCGATGAGGCCGACCCGGTATCCGCCGCGGGCGAAGCGGCGTGCCGCCGAAGCTCCGATGCCGGGGCCGGCGCCGACGATGAACAAGACCTGATGGCCATCTTCGCGACCTGAGTCCCCCGTCCCGCCCGGACCGCTCGCCGTCATTGCGCCGTCCACCCGCCGTCCACGGGCAGCAGCGCACCGGTGACGAAGCTGGCGGCGTCGGAGGCCAGGAACGCGATCGCCTCGGCCACCTCCTCCGGCCGCCCGATGCGGCCGATCGGGTGAGCGTCTCCGAACGACGCGAGCATCTCCCGACCGTTGTCGACCACGCCCTCCATCAGGTCGGTGTCGATGACACCGGGCAGAACAGCGTTGGCTCGGATCCCCTTTTTGCCCCCTTCCATCGCGACCACGCGGGTGATCTGCGCGATGGCGCCCTTCGACGCCGCGTACGCCGTCTGCGTCTCGAAGGCGACCACCGAGGACACCGATCCGACGGCCACGATCACACCGGATCCGGCGGCCTCCATCACCCGGAACGCTTCCCTCGACTGGACGAAGTTGCCGCCGGCGTTCACTTTGAGAATGGCGTCGAAATCGGCCACGCTGGTCTCCGTGATCGGCTTGTTGAGGGTCCGGCCGGCGTTGTTCACCAGAATGTCGAGACGTCCGAACCGGTCGACCGCGTGACGCATGGTCGCGCGAGCGAATGCTTCGTCAGAAACGTCTCCGACCAGCGCCGCGACGGTTTCCGATTCGAATTCGGTGACCGTGTCGGAGCGGTCCGTGACGACCACTCGGGCCCCGCGCTCCCGCAGCAGAGTCGCCGTGGCGTGACCGATACCGCGAGCGGCCCCGGTGACCACCGCCACCCGGCCGGTCAGATCGTACGCAGCCTTTTCAGGCATGAATGTCTCCTCGATAGTTTTGCTATGTGCTATCGAGTCTGTTCGGGTAACGGACGCGGCGGCAGGGTGTGTCGCACCCGGTGACGGTCCTGGGCAGGGCGAGACTCTGATCTTGGACGTCGATGACGTGTGCGGCGTACGTCGGCCGCAAGCCGGTCGACGGCTTAGCGCTCGACCGAGCGATAGCGCGTCCACCAGGTGGCGAGCGGCGTGTCATTGCGTTGCTTGAAGTCGTCGCTGAGGGCGCCCACGAAGCGGATGTCGAGCAGTTCGGTCGACTCGGCCCGGGCGCGTTGACCCTCCGCAGTGACGTCGAGGTGTCTGGCGATGGCCGCTTCATCCTCGTACCGCTCGTGCTGGAGCACGATGTCGTGGTCCCGGGCCAGCTCGTACTCCAGCACGTAGGGCTCCTGACTCTCCGTGATCGGCGGCACCAGGGCGAGGTATTCGTCGAACCGCGCCTCGTCGGTGATGCGGTAGCGGAAGTGCAGGTCGATGGTGGTCGTCATACGGACTCCTGGTCGGTCGGGGTGGTGAGGATCGCGGCGCCGGTGGCCATGTCGATCGGCACGGAGGCGTGCTCGTGCACGGCGAGCCAGCGGCCGTTGACGCGCTGCCACACGTCGGTCACGCGAGCGTCGGCCACTTGGAGCGAACCGTCGGGCTGAGGGACCTCGACGTGCGAGTCGGCCAGGGACAGCGCAATGTCGTCACTCAACTGTCGGACCGTGATCCTGGGGTAATGGAAGGCGATGCCGCGGACGTCGAGCAGGTCGCGCGCGGTGACCCGGAGGTCGTGCAGGGAGGTCACCCCCGGCCGGAGGTAGTCGAACAGGACGGTCGAGTCGTCCGGCAGGAACATCGCGACGACGCCGTCGGCATCGCGGCCCACTGCTTCCGCAGCGGCACGCATCGCCGCTGTGATCTCGGCGATGACAGCCGGATCGCCGACGGACTTGTTCCCGATCTCGTACATCGCGCTCACCACGTCCCTCTCGACGACAAGGCGGCTCCAACTCGTGGTCCGCTAGATTCGACGCTAGTGAGCCCAGGAGGCATGCGGTTGACCGTGCGGACCCGTTGATTGCCTGTCTCACCCAGGAGGGTGCGCATGTCACTCGACCGACTTGACGACCTGATCTCCCGGCACGCCGGTGGGCACCTGTCCACCGCCGTTCCGCGCCAGATCCTCGTGCGAGAGGACCGCTGCGTCGAGGGCGCGGCCCTGGATTACGACACGATGTTGTGTGTCGTGACCCGGGGGACCAAGCGCACCGAGGTCGGCGGCAGGTCTCGGGCAGTCGAGCGAGGCGAGATGCTCGTCAGCCTGGTCGAGCTCCCGCTGACCGCGACGTTCTCATCGCCCTACCGATCTGTCTGCCTGCTCATCGACCCCGAGGCAGTCGCGGACGTCGCTCCGCGGACGACGCAGCGACTCCAGAGCAGCGACGCGGGGTTCACCAGCGCGTCGGCCGGCGCCCCGCTGCTCGATGCGCTCACCCGGTGGGTCGGTCTTCTCGACGAGCCCGACGCGATCGGCGTGCTCGCGCCTCGGTATGAGGAGGAAGTGCTCTACCGGGTGCTGACCGGCCCGCTCGGCGGCGTCCTGCTGCAGGCGGGGCAGACAGGTGTGCTGCGGCGGATCCGGATCGCGGTGCGGTACCTCCTCGATCACTACGCGGACGACGTCGCCCCGCAGGACCTCGCCACGATGGTCGCGATGAGCCCCTCGTCGTTCAACCGTCAGTTCCGGGCAGTGACCGGCATGAGCCCGAAGCAGTACCAGAAGCACGTCCGGCTCGAGCGGGCACGACGCCTGCTGGCACAAGGCGCGTACACAGCGCAGGGTGCGGCGGCGCAGGTCGGCTACGTGAGCGCGTCGCACTTCAACCGCGACTACGTGCGGCACTTCGGTAGCACGCCCCGTGCGCACGCACGCATCACTCACGGATCCTGAACTTTGGGGGGGGAGGTACCCCGTACCGGGCCGCGCCCGCGCACATCCGACTCGGCTGCCAGCAATGAGGCAGAGCGGGAACCCGCGCAGTTCTAGCGTGCGGTGAACCGCGTCCTACCGCCCAGTTGGAGCGCGCGACCAAATACGTCCATCACCCACCAGGACTCAAGGCACCATCATTGTGGCCGTTTTGACGCGGACCGGAACGTGGGTCTTCACGTCTGACGAGATCGTGCGACCTGCGCTCCGGTGGAGGACTGCATGAGCGCGACAACGGCGGCATGCGAACCCAGTGTTTGAATCCCGCGTGCTTGAGAAGACCACGCACTCCCGCACCATGTCCGCACGACTGGGGCACGTCGCCGGTCGGGTCGGTCGGATCTCGGGTCGGTGGCGTGTCGGTACGACTGCCCCGACTTTCGTCGTGAAGAGCAGCGACCCCGCTTGACACCCACCGTTTCTGGAGTCTCGAGGACTAGTGTGAGACCAGTATGAGTTCCTACGCCACATTCCGTCTGGGCAATTTTGAGTTTGGTCAGATCAGGAACGAAGTGGACCCCGAGGTCTTAGCCGTCTTCACGGACGACATGCTCGAGAGGCACACGGAAAGCGCAAGTGACTACTACCCGTGGTGGCGAGACGAGTACCCAACTGACGCGGAGTCCAGCGAAGCTGACCATCCCGTTGCCGTCGTTCGCCTAGCAGGCCCAGGGCCGGTGATCGCGGCACGATTGGATTTGATGGGGATCACTGCGACCGAGGTGAAGGCACTGCTCGAGGAATCCATCAGTTCACTCGGCCGGCGGTACGAGGACAATCTAGCTGTGGGCGGAAACGAGTACTTTGCCCAATATGTTCGCAACACCGTTGAAGTTGCGTCATCCCTAACCGTTTCGCAATGGCAGGAAAAAGTATGTGACCTGGATGCTGCCGAGTGGAGCAAGCGACCTTTTGCACCTGGCTCGGCCGGGTGGATGCTTGACCTGATCGAGTACTGGGAATGGCGTCACGTACTTCGCTTGTTGCTCACCGTCTGGCCCGAAGAGCAGGTCGTGCTTGACTTGACCGACCTGAATGATGGCGGTTGGATCGACGACACCCTTGCTGACTCTCTGGCTTCAGGTGCATTAGCCTTCCTACGGAGCACGGCGTCGGCGCACACCCCCATCGTGGTGCTCACCGAGGGACGTACCGACGCTGAGTTCATTAAAAGTGCACTCGACGTGCTCTACCCAGACCTCCAAGATCTCATCACGTTCCTCGACTACGAAGTGCGCCCCGAGGGCGGCGCGGGCGCACTAGCAAGGTCGGTGAAAGCGTTCGCTGCCGCAGGAATCGCGAACCGCGTGGTCGCTCTCTTTGACAACGACGCGGCCGCCCGGGACGCGATGCGAAGTCTTGATATCGACGGCCTGCCCAAAAACATTGTGGTTTGCCGGTACCCCGATACTGAGCTTGCGTCCAACTATCCAACCCTTGGGCCACCGACCGCGGCCGCGCTTTCTGGTCACATCGAGCACGCCAATGTCAATGGCCTCGCCGGCAGCATCGAACTGTACTTAGGTACCGACGTCCTCACCCAGGAAGACGGCGCTCTCGCACCTGTGCAGTGGCGGTCCTTCATTCAGAGCCTGCGTGCCTACCAGGGCGAGATCATAGGTAAAGAGCGCGTCCACAAACTGTTCCGATTGAAAGTTGAGAACTACGCTAGCTCAGGTGGCTTCGACGAGGCAGCGTGGCATGGGCTGCGGTCCATCCTCGACGTCATCATTAGCGCGTTTCTGGATCGAGCCCTACCAGAGCAACTCTGCGAGCACGGCGGCCGGAGCGAAGCAAGGATCCGAGTCAGGCAGATCTGAATGGGCACAACGACGGCCAACACATTGTGATCGTGTCCAGATCCCAAGAGCATTGGCGTCGAGGGGATGCGAACCTGTCCGCCCTTCGGATCGACGCGATCAGGGCCTTTCGACGACCTAACCCCACCAATATGTAGTCAACCGCCGCGGTCACCTATTGTCCGCGGCAGAGGCAACAGTCAATCCCGAAGAACCTCGCATCCACGTGCGAGACCTAACGCCGGACTTGTGCGCCTACTCTGCTACGCGGCGGACAAGGCGTTCCAGCACCATGGTGACCCGCTCCCAGTTCTCGGCAAGCCACGGCTCGAACGAGAGATCACCACGGTGGCGAGCATTCTTTCGTAAATCCTTAAGTGCCAGTAGCAATGTCGCGTCGTCTCGTTCGGCGCATTGGCCCACCGGCGCCTTTGGATGATCCAAGAGCCCCTGTGATCGCGCAGACTCCACTAGCTGGGCAAAACTCATGCGCCGAGACCGACGGTTGACCAATTCCTCGAGGAGGAGTTCCGCAGCGGTGTGTAGCTCCTCTAGAAGAACCGGTCCTCCGACGCGCCCAAAGTAGTAATGGACGATTACGTCTTCAGTGATGCGGAGGCGCGCCGCAAGCATCGAATGATTGGTCCCAGAGAGGTCATACGGGGTGAAGTAATAGCTCGTCCGTTGTACACCTCGCCACGCCACAACTGCGTCGCTCCTGGTGTCTAATCCTCGGATGTAGAGGTCAGCGAAACCTAACCCAAGCCTGCGTCGCCGCGCGGGGGCCACCCCAGTTCCAAGCACGCCCTCCGCAACTAGCGGCATGTCGCTTTCGAGAACCCTTGCCAGAAGGTCCATCCGGCGGCCGTTACCATCGATGATGCAGCGTAGGACGAAGTCCCCCTGGCGTTCGTTGCGCCATCGCAGGTGAAGCTTCCTCGCGCGGAACATGGCTGCCGGAAGGCACGCGTCGAGGAGGCACTGCTGCTCTGGGGCGCAGGAGAAATCGAAATCGAAACTGGTCATGCGAGGAGCCTTGCATAGGCGCTTCACCCGGTGTGCGGGGCGAGTTGCCACGACTCGACCATGAAGATGTGAGGAGAGGGTCGATGACGGAGCAGCACCGACTGCGAGAGTGGATGGCCGCGGCTGACCGCGAAATCCAGGAGAACTACGCAGAGAATCACGCCAAAGCGCGAGAACCCAAGCGAATTCAACAAACGGGTCATGCCGCCGAGCGCGCCTGGGGTCAGTTGCTTGAGCGCTGGCTGCCGCCCCAATACGAGATCGCCTATCGGCGCTACATCCTTCCGGAGATTGAGGTGGATGAGTACGAGATCCGCGAGACCGACATCGTCATTCTGCGCCCCGGCTATCCCCAGGCTCTGCGCAACAAGGAGGAGGTCCTGGCCGCGGGAGTCCTTGCCGCATTCTCCGTGAAATTGACTCTCGATGGCCCAGGGCTGGCAGAAGGAATCGCTGAAGCCGCCAACATCCGTCGCCACACGGCTTCTAGGCTCGGCACTCCACGGCAAGAACTTACGCAACCGTTTCGGTACGGCGTTCTGAGCCACTCCCACCGGCTTGGGCAAAACCCTCGCAAAAACCTGAACAATAGATATGTCGCTGAGGATGGTATTCACGCATCCCACCCACGTGAGTCTCTTGACCTCGTGTGCGTGGCCGATCTGGGCGTATGGGCGAAGTTGACAGCCACTTGGATGCCTGTGTGGGATGAGGCGCAACGGGCGATAGGCAACCTCGTGGCGGATCATTACTCGGTTCAGACCATGCTGATGGAGGAGGTCACCTCCCTATCGGAGCCCAAGGGCGAATGGCCACCTCCGAGCCAGTTGTCGCCCCTCACGGTATTCATCAGCAGCCTTTACTCGTTCCTTGCTCAGGAAGACGACACAGCCGAACCCTTCTATCGAGGGCTCATAGGCTCTGGACTCTCCGCGGCAGGCTGGGGCACCGGACGAGAGTGGCAGCCGGCCAAGGCATACTCGGAAACAACTCTGGCTAGCCTGCCGAATCGTTTGGTGAACGGCAGGGACCGAGAATGGGGAATGGTATACTGACGGCACCTCGACTACTTCGGGGCCGAGTCGCCCCGACTTTGGCGGCATGCAAGCCCGCGGTTCTCGTGCACCTGCCATAGTAATCGTGCGTTCCAACTGCCGACGCTGCGTCGCGCTCCGTGTCCTCAGAAGCGCACGTTTTTTCGCCGCGTTCTGGTGCTAGCTGGGTTAGACCAGGCGGGTAAGCCTCGGCTGCCCGGGCGTGTTCGCGTAGTCGACGAAATACAGGTGCTCCTCGGGACCAAGGGCGTGAACAGCTCGTGGAGTGGAACACCGGAGACCCAATCGTCCTCGGTGAATTTCCACGGAGTTTGCACGGAGATCAAGTGGACCGGCATGTTATCGATGCTCTGAACATCATGCCTTGTCATGAGGACAGTCTGTCGGGGGGCGAACGCCCCACGCCGTCGGGACAGGTAGTCGCCCACCGCACTCTCGCGCAACGCTGCGTCATACCGCCGCGCGTGACGGATTATTCAGAGGTGTCGTAGATTTTCCAGGGAAGCGAGAAGGCTCCGCATGCAGTCCTCGGTCCGCAGGTTGCGGGGATCAGCGTGGCGGGGATCATTGCCGATTTGTTCCGTCCACGCTTCTTGAAAGGTCATGTAGCAATCGTGGACGGCGCGGATGGCCGCATAGAGAATGTCGTCTCCTAGCTGCCGCGCCTCGGCGACGGCTTCAACGAGAATCCAGACGTGCGACAACACTGTTTCCAGTGCTCGTTGCCCGTCGACTGGCCGCGCGATCCCAACTAGCGTAGCCAAACGTTGCGAGACTTTGCTGTCGACGCGGGCAAGGGCAGCAGCAGACCCCAGCCCGGACGCCGCCGTTATCACGGCCGCGTCCACAACGGCGATGAGGCGGCGCTTCGCAGCACTTCTTTGCTGTTTGTGTTGGATCCAAGTGGTAAGGCCAACAGCGCCGAAGCCTGCCATGAGTGTCGACGCCGCCGTGACAACCGCGACTGCCACCGTCACATCCATACTGAACTCCTTTGAGATGCTGGTCCGCCATGACCTCAACAAGCCCCTTGTGTACGACGAAGACTGAGCCGCAGTGGAGTTGAAGTCAAATGTGGTACTTGGAGCCAGCCCCAATCTTGGAGGCATCTGTCCGCTGCCAACGTGCGCGTTCCATCTGAGAAGTGACCACCACCCGACACCGCGCCGCGCCGCGCCCCGAAACATGACGCCGCAGCACTTCGGGGTGATGTGCCGTTCGGGCGCTCAATGACGCGGCATAACGCAAACTGTGGCGGACAGCGCCCTCATGGATTCCCTGACCCGAGGTTTGCAGACGACCAAAGCTCTCAACGCATCGAGCCGTGCGTCACTCCGCCGCTAGTGCCCCACACCGCCGCGAGTGCCCCACACCGCCGCGAGTGCCCCACACCGCCGCGAGTGCCCCACACCGCCGCGAGTCGGACGCCAGACCTCGCGTTCGGGCTGGGCAGCGGCTAGCGCTCGACGTGAACTGCGAACTCGGCTCCCGTCCACGTGATCAGCGGGAACGCACTCCAGTGATCGTCCACGCCGAGTGAAGCGATGACCTCCTCGATCAGCGAGGACCCGAATCGGTCGCGCCACCGGGCCTCGATCTGGTCGCGCAAGGGTTCGTAGGTGTCGCGCATCATGCGCCCCCGTGCGGTCAGTCGCACGGCATCGCTCTCGATGGTGATGATGCCCAGCCGTTCGAGGTTGCGAGCGCTACTCGTCCCGCCCGTCTGCAACGAGGAAGCGGCTGTCCCAGCGTCAGTGATGCGCTGGAGGGCGTTGGCTGCCCATTGGATGGGACCGCGGTGTTCCGTCTCGTAGTCGCACGCGAACGCGACGAGCGCCTGCGAGAGCAGCGCAGTGATCGGGAGGTCGTCGACGCGGGACGCCGACTCGCGTGGCACCGGCTTCCAATCGACACCCCCGGCCCCACCACCACGGAAGCTTGCGTCGGCGGTGCCGTACGGCACCGGAAAGTGCGGGTGCTCCAGCTCGAACTGCGACACGAGTGCTTCGAGCGGCGGACACGAGGCCGGCTCGATCGGGGCGAGGGATGCGAGTAGTCGCACCTCGCCACGATCGGCCGCGACCAGCCCCTGCCTGGCGGCCGCATTGACGATCGTCTTCATGGCACGTTTCGAAACACGGCCGTGCCACCACAGCTCTTTCGCCGGCAACGGGCCGGCCTCAAGCGGGCGCAACAGCACTGACTCAGTAGACAGGCCAGCGCGAGCCCGCGATTGGAATGCGCCGGACAGCGCCTGCAGGAGCATCCGACCAGTGTGGCGCGTCGAGATAAGGGCCGTCCGTACGCCGAGGGCCAGCACGCGACCACCTGGGGTTGAGATTTTGCGGGCCCGGGGGGGCGTCCAGACATCGCGGCCCGCGTCCCGTCGCACCACGTCACGGAGTGCGCTCCGAATGATCGGTCGCGGTCTGGGCGGTTCGTCGTGGCGCCACTCGCCGTCGGCTCACGCGGCGGCAGGCCTGGCGGCGCTGCTCGCGCAACGCCATGCTGTGGGCATGAATGCAGACGCTCTGCGAGAGCTCCAGTCGCCGCTGAAGAAGAAGTACCGCGACGACCCCGCCGCGGCCAAAACGCCACTGCACGCCGAGGGAGATTGGTCCGACGGGGGCATCACCGCGACCGTGAGCAGCTGGGCCGGTCCAGTGCGGGCCGGTCTGCACGAGGCGACCGGCGGCGACGGGTCGGACGCCTGCTCCGGCGACATGCTCCTGCAAGCGGTGCTCGCCTGCGCCGGAGTGACCCTGCGCAGCGTCGCGACCGTGCTCGGCATCGAGGTGCGGCGGGCCCGGCTCAGCGCGATCGCGAACTTCGACGCGCGTGGGACCCTCGGCGTGTCCCGCGAGGCCCCGGTCGGCATCCAGGGGTTGGTGATCACCGCCCGCCTCGACACCGACGCCGACGACGAGGCGCTGAAGAAGCTGGGCGAGATGGCCGAGCGTTACTGCGTGGTCGGACAGAGCCTCGCCGAGCCTCCGACGATCGTGGTCGAGCGAGCCGGGTGAGAAGTCGGCGCGCCGGCTGAGCGACGCGCGTCAGGCAAGGGCGTCGCGGGCGGTGCGGGGCTCGCGGCCTAGGAGCTCGTGAAGCAGCGGGTCGGTGCCGGCGAAGTAGCCGCCGTGCGCTGCTTGGTAGAAGCCGAGCAGGAAGGTGGCCATGTGTGCGGGCCGTCCGGCTGCGGCCTGCGCGTCGACCCAGTCCTGCTCGTCCATCAGCTCGTAGCGGATGGTCTGACCCGACACCTCGGACGCCACCTCGGCCAGCTCGGCGAAGGTGGGCGCCGCGGTCGCCGTGATGGTGGTCGGCCCGTCGTACGCGCCGTCGGAGGCGAGGATGATCGCCGCCGCCTCGGCGGCGTCCTCCCGTGCCGTCCAGGAGACGGGTCCGTCACCGGGTACGGCGATGATCCCGGTCTCGCGCCACGGGCCGGCGAGCCACGCGAGGCTGTGGGCGTAGAACCCGTTGCGCAGCGACGTCCACGGGACCCCGGTCGCCGCCAGCATCTGCTCGGTGGCGAAGTGGTCTCGGCCCGGGAAGAACGGGTTGTCGGGCGCCGCGGCCTGGTGGCTCGTGTAGAGGATCCGCCCCACGCCGGCAGCGACAGCGGCGTCGACGGCGGCTCGGTGCAACGCGACACCGTCGGCCGTCGGATCGCTGGAGGAGACCAGGAGCAGTTGGTCGGCACCCTCGAACGCGGCAGGCAGCGACGCCGGGTCAGCGTAGTCGGCGCGCCGAACCTCGACGCCCCGGTCGATGAAGGGTTGCGCCTTGGCGGTGTCGCGCATGGTGGCGACCAGCTCGTTTGCGGGCATCCGTTCGAGCAGGTGGTCGAGGGTCGCGCCGTTGAGGGCTCCGGCGGCTCCGGTGATGATGATCATTGATATGCCTTCCGCGCTATCGATGGAAACATCGACGGTAGCAATGGAAGCTGCCGATAACAAGTCGCTGTTATCGTTGATCCGTGTCCGACGTCGCCGCCACCCGAGCAAGCACCCGCGCCGCCATCGTCGACGCGGCTGCAGGACTGCTGCACGAGGGCGGCCCCGCGGCGGTCACCACCCGGGGGGTCGCCGAGCAGGCCGGCGTCCAGGCCCCCACGATCTATCGGCTGTTCGGCGACAAGGACGGTCTCCTCGAGGCCGTCGTCGAGCACGTCATGGCCACCTTCGTCTCTGCCAAGGCCACCGCCGTCGAAGAGGCCACGGCAGCCGACGTGGACCCGCTCGCGGACCTGCGCACGAGCTGGCGCCAGCAGATCGACTTCGGGCTCGCGAACCCCGCCGTCTTCCGCCTCCTCAGCGACCCCGACCGGGTCATCGTCTCCCCGGCGGCGCAGGCGGGCAGGCAGATCCTGGCCGCCCGCGTACGCCGCTTGGCGACCACCGCGCGACTGCGCGTCACCGAGACGCGCGCCGTCGGTCTCATCCAGGCGGCGGGCGTCGGCACCATCCAGACGTTGCTCGCGACTCCGCCGGAAGAGCGGGATCCAGAACTCGCCGACGCCATGCTCGATGCCGTGCTGGCCCGCATCCTCACCGACGCATCCACCGAGACTCCCAGCGGTCCGACCGCGACGGCGGTCGCGCTCCGGGCCTTCGCCCCGCAGCTCCACGCGCTCAGTGAATCCGAGCGTCAGCTGCTGATCGAATGGCTCGACCGCATCACCTGAACGGACGCCGACTCTCTCGCAGCGGCATCCACGTCGCGGGCTGTGCCGCGGAAACAGTGGCGACCCCGAAATCAGCTCGGCGAAATACATATCTTTCGTATGTCGGTGTCGACGGTATAAAACGATCTATCCGGCCCTGAAAGGGGGCTGTGCGAGAAAGGCAAGGACTATGAGTGCAGCATTGAAGCTGAGGGTCGCAGGCTCCCTCGCCGCTGCGGGAGCACTCGCGCTCTCCGGAGGATCCGCATCGGCCGCATGCTGGCCGCACGGGCCGCAGTCGTACACCTGCACCGGCGGTTCGATCCCATCGGGCACCTATTCGAAACTCAAGGTCGAGGGCGTGTGCAATGTGGTGCCCGATGCCAAGATCCGCGTCCTCGGCAACGTCCACGTCGCCGCTGGCGCGGAGTTCGACGCGCAGAGCGCGCCGTCGACGATCACCGTTCGCGGGAACGTCGTCGGTGACGAGGGTTCGTTGGTCGGCCTGGGCTGTGAGCCCATGTCGTACACGGGCAATTCGGCGCACCCGTGCACCGTCGAGCCGGACGCCCACTCCACCATCACCGTCCGCGGCAACGTCCGGGCCACCGACGCGGCCGCCGTGCTGCTGAACGGCGTCACGATCTTCGGACACGTCACGCTGCGCGGCGGAGGCTCGCAGATCCCGTGGGCGATCAAGAACAACACCATCCGCGGCAATCTCACCGCGAGCGGGCAGAAGACCGACTGGCTGGGCGTGCTCTTCAACAAGATCGGCGGCAGCGTGACGCTGACCGACATCGCGCTGAGCGACCCCGACCCGGGCGCCCCCGGCGTCTTCATCGTCCGCAACACGATCGGGTGGGATCTGCGCTGCAGCGGGCTGACCCCTGGAGTGTCCGGCGGATTCGTCCCCGGCAGCGTCAACGTCGTCGGCCACAAGGCGACGGGACAGTGCGCGTCCCTGGTCTGACTGGGCGTCGTACGTCGGCCGATAGGACGGCGCTCCCGGCGGACGGGCGCTAGCGACCGCGACGCGACAGCCGCGTCCACGCGAACGCCGCCGTGCCGAGCAGCACCGGCCAGAGCGCGAGGCGTTCGAGGCCTCCGGAGACCGGACTGTCTCCGGAGGCCACGAACGCCACGGCCGCTGCTGCGGTGACGGCCCCCGTCGCCAGGAGTACGCGGGCAAGGCGCGGCTGCTCGTCGCGCAGCCGGACTCCGAGGACGATCAGGGCGATCGGCTGCGCGACGAAGAGCGGTGTCGCGGCGATCGCGTGCAGGGTGCCGTCCTGGTCCAGCGGCGCGAGGCCGGTGGCGACCGAGCTCAGCCCGGAGACCACCAGCAGCCCGGCGGCCCAAGGCCCCAACGGGCGGAGCAGCAGCGCCGAGCCGCCGGCCAGCAGCACCCCGAAGGTCATGAAGGAGCCGTTCATCACCCCATGCCGCGGCGAGCAGTACGCCAGGGAGCACCCGACCTCACCGAGCCGGCTGACCGAGTCGCCCAGGAAGCTGTAGCCGCCCTTGGTCGCCGCCGCGACCACGAACTCCGTGCCGATGTACGCCGGCCGGACGAGGAGTGCCAACGCTCCCCAGCGCTCGAGCGCAGAACCGGTGACCAACGTGTCGTGCCGCTGCGGGCCTGCGTCCATGTGGTCACCGTAGGGCGTGCCGGATCTGGTCTCGTGCCCGGTGAGTCGGCCGGCGCGTTCCGTCGTCGCGGCCGATCTACCGGGGGCGACCGCGGCGCTCCAGATGCGGGGCCAGCATGGGTGCCAGGGTGGCGACGATCTGTTCACGGCTCATCGACGCCATCGGCTCGGCCCCCATCACGTAGCGGGAGAAGATCAGCCCGCCCATCACGGTGACCACGGCGGTCGCGTGCAGCGACGCGTCCGGCCCGCCGATGTGGTCGCGCAACCGCCCGTGCACCTCGGTGCTGATGAAGGTGCCCAGCGTCCGCCGCAGGCTGGAGTCGTCGTCGGCGGAGCGCAGCACGGCGAGCAGCGGGCCGCTGAAGACCGGCTGATCCCACAGAGTGACGGCGGTCCCCACCAGCCGCTCGGCGACGTGGTCGGCCCCGGCCGCGAAGACCTTGTCCATGACCTCGCCGGGGGTCATCGCGATCGCGAGCACATGCCCGAAGAGCGCTTCCTTGGTGCCGAAGTGGTAATTCACCAGGGAGTGGTCCACGCCTGCATCTCGGGCGATCGCGCGGACGGAGACGGCGGCGTACCCGTCCTGTTCGAACCGCGTCCGAGCTGCGGCGATGATGCGTTCTCTGGCGTCGCTGCCGCCGCGTGGGCGTCCGGCGCGGTTATTCACCACGGATGACATCCTGCGCTGCTCGGTCGCAGAGTGCAACGCATCGCACGCACTCCCACATCGGGCAGGAACTCTCATGTCGCATCCCACCTCCTCCACCTCCCACACGAGCACCAGGGCCACGCTGCCGGTCATCCTGCTGGCGCTGGCGACCGTCGTCTCGGCCGTGTCGTCGTTGCTGTCGGCGTTGCCGTCGATCGCCGTCGACACCCACGCGTCGCAGACGCAGCTGACCTGGATTGTCGACGCGTACGCGCTGGCCTTCGCCTCGTTGCTGCTGCCCGCGGGCGCGCTCGGCGACCGGTTCGGCCGCCGCCGCACGCTGATGGTCGGGCTGGCCATCTTCGCCGTGGCCGGCGCTGTCCCGCTGATTCAGGACGACACGACGACCCTCATCGTCGTCCGCGCCGCGATGGGCGTGGCAGCAGCGCTCGTCATGCCCGCCACCCTCTCGACGATCACCTCGTCGTTTCCCCGCGAACGCCGTGAGGTGGCCGTGGCGACCTGGGCCGGTGTCGCAGCCGTGGGCGCCGTCCTCGGTTTGTTCATCGCCGGGTTCGTCCTGCGGTGGTGGCAGTGGCACTCCGTCTTCCTGGCGAGCGCCGTCATGGCGGTGGTGGCGTTGATCGGCGTCGTGGTCGCCGTCCCGGAGTCGGCCGCGCCGGACGAGGCGTCGAACGACCCGCTCGGCGCACTGCTGTCGGTGAGCGCTCTCGTGCTCTTCGTCTACGCGATCGTCGAGGCGCCCACGACGGGATGGACCTCCGCGTCGACGCTGGCCATCATCGGCGCCTCCGTGGTGTTGGGCGCGCTCTTCCTCGCCTGGGAGGCTCGCGCGACCCGCCCGCTGCTCGCCCTGCGGCATTTCCGGAACGTCGGCTTCTCCTCGGGATCGCTCTCGTTGGCGGCGATGTTCTTCGGCTTCTTCGGTTTCATCCTGCTTTTCCTGCAGTACCTGCAGCTGGTGCGCGGTTACAGCCCGCTGGAGGCAGCGTGCGCGATGCTGCCGCTGCCGCTCGGACTCATGCCGGCCGCGCGCGGCATGGCGCCACGCCTCGACGGGCGCCTGGGCCAGTGGGCGCAGAGCGCGATCGGACTGGGCACGATGGCGGCCGCGCTCTGGTGGCTGTCCCGCGCGGACGGCGGCACGTCGTACTGGGTCGTCGCGATCGGGCTGTTCGTGCTGGGTGTCGGGGGAGGGCTGGCGATGCCGGCGGCCACCACCGCGATCACGAAGGCACTGCCGAAGGCGGAGCAGGGAGTGGCGTCCGCCGTCAACGACCTGTCGCGCGAGCTCGGTGGAGCGGTCGGGATCGCGGCGCTGTCCAGCGTGGCGACCTCCGTCTACCGCGACCACCTCGACCTGCGGGCGATCCCGCCGCAGCTGCGTCACCTCGTGCTCGAGTCCGCGGCAGCGGGCACGCACGCGCCGGTGGCCGGGGTGCGGTCGGCGGCGCTCACGGCGTACACGACGGGACTGCAGCACGGTCTGCTCACCGCGGCCGGGCTGCTCGCTGCGGCGGCACTCGTCCTGGCCGCGTCGGCTCTCCTACGGCCGACCCGATCGCCGCGCCCGGTGGCGACGGTCGATCAGGGGGAGCCAGCAGTCAGCGCCGCAGCACCGCTACCCGGCCCAGATCGCCGGACGCCCAGCATGCTCCGTCGTGAGCGCAGCTGACCGTGTCGAACTGCCCGGTGTCGAAGGTGTGCCAGTCGCGGCCCGCGTCGTAGGAGATGTCCGACCCGGTCAGTCCGACCGAGATGACCGTGGCGAACGTACGCGGCACGAACGTGACACCGGAGCGGTAGCCGGTCGGCTGGTGGGTGGCGCTGATCCACTTCGAACCGAACAGGGAGTACGCCGCGACGTTAGTGTTCGCCGCCGGTGCGTTGAAGTCGCCGCCCACCGCGACACCCAGGAACGGCGTACGGAACGCGAGGCCGAAGACCCCCGCGCTCGCGGAGCTGACGATCGGGGTGGACTGTGCCGTCCAGGTGAGGCCGCCGTCGCGGGAGTGGTAGATCCGCGAGACGGCGCCCCCGCCGGAGCCGAACCACGCGTCGCGGCCGAGGGTCGTGATGCACTCACCGCTCGCGGCGAACCCGGCCTCGCCGGTCTGGGCCGGCGGCATGCCGGCGTTCGGGAGGACCCGCCAGCTGCGGCCGCCGTCGCGGGTGGACAGGATCCGGAAGCGTCCGTCGACCGGGTCGCTGAGCACCAGCCCGTGCTGCCGGTTGGAGAAGGACATGCAGTCGAAGAACGCGGCCGGGTCGGTGTTGGTGTAGGAGAGCTGCCAGGTGCGCCCGCCGTCGGAGGTCGCGTAGAGCCGCGAATCGGTGCCGGTGCCGGCCGCCATGGCTACCGCGTGGGTCGCGTCGGTGGCCGAGATGTCGCGGAACTGCAGCGTGGAGGCGCCGGCCGGTGACCGGTTCTCCCACGTACGACCGCCGTCGACCGTCCGCAGCACCGTGCCGTCGTATCCGCCCAGCCACGCGACCTGGCGGCTGACCGCGGCCAGACCGCGGAAGTGGCTCGTGGATCCGGTGGGCAGCAGCTGCCAGGACGGTGCGTGCGGACCTCGATGTCCGTGATCGGGCACCGCCGCGTGCGCGGGGCCGGTGACGACGAGTCCGAGGACCGTCAGGATCGCGGACAGCATGACCAGGAGTCGTCCTCGCAGCACCATCCGGTCACGCTACTGCCGCCGTCGTTCGGGGGCCAGGGATCGAGCGGGCGGTACGCCGGCCGGGCGCAACTACGATCGCCGGGTGAGTGCGAGCCTGGTGACCAAGAATCTCGCCGGCGGACACGCTCACCGCACGCTCTTCAGCGCGCTGGATCTCACCGTCGCGCCCGGTGACGTGGTCGGTGTGGTCGGTGCCAACGGCGCCGGTAAGACGACGCTGCTGCGGATCCTCGCCGGCGATCTGGAGCCGCTCGACGGCACGGTGTCCACCTCGACCAGCGACGCGTTCGTGGGGTGGCTTCCCCAGGAGCACGAGCGGATCCCCGGCGAGACCATCGGCCGGTTCGTGGCCCGTCGTACGGGCGCCGAGGCCGCGACGTCGGCGATGGAGCGGGCCGCTACCGCGCTCGGCGAGGGGCCCGCGTCCAAGCAGGTCGACGACGCGTACGCGGAGAGCTTCGACCGCTGGATGGCCAGCGGGGCGCCGGATCTGGACGAACGCCTCCCTGCGGTGCTCGCCGACCTGGGTCTCGACGTGGGCCCGGACGCGCTGATGACCTCGCTGTCGGGCGGGCAGGCCGCGCGGGCGGCGTTGGCCTCGTTGATGCTGAGCCGGTTCGACCTGGTGATGCTCGACGAGCCCACCAACGATTTGGACCTGGCCGGGTTGGACCGGCTCGAGGGGTTCGTCCGCGAGCTGCGCGCCGGGGTCGTGCTCGTCTCGCACGACCGCGAGTTCCTCTCCCGGGTGGTGACCCGTGTCGTCGAGCTCGACCTGGCCCAACGTCAGGTCGCGGTCTACGACGGCGGGTACGACGCGTTCCTGGAGGAGCGGGCCATCGCGCGCCGCCATGCCCGGGAAGCGTACGAGGAGTTCGCCGACAAGAAGGCCGATCTCGTGAGCCGCGCTCGCACGCAACGGGAGTGGAGCTCCCAGGGTGTCCGCAACGCCATGAAGAAGTCGCCGGACAACGACAAGATCCGCCGCAAGGCGCAGACGGAGTCCTCCGAGAAGCAGGGGCAGAAGGTCCGCCAGATGGAATCGCGGATCGCGCGTCTGGAGGAGGTGGCGGAGCCGCGCAAGGAGTGGGCGCTGCAGTTCACGATCGCCGGGGCGCCGCGTTCGAGTTCGGTCGTCGCCACGCTCGACGATGCCACCGCGACCCTCGGCGACTTCACCCTCGGGCCCGTCACGCTCCAGATCAGCGCGGGCGACCGGATCGGCGTCACCGGCCCCAACGGCGCCGGCAAGTCGACCTTGCTACGGCTGCTGCTCGGACGGCTTGCTCCCACGACCGGTCGAGCGGGCCTCGGCGCCTCGGTCGCGGTGGGCGAGATCGACCAGGCCCGCACTGGACTGGCCGAGGACCTGTCCCTGGGCGATGCGTTCGAGGCCGCGATGCCTCAGATGAATCCCGCCGACATCCGCACGCTGCTCGCGAAGTTCGGTCTCAAGGCCGACCAGGTCACCAGCCTGGTCAGCCGGCTCTCACCCGGGGAGCGCACACGCGCCGCGATGGCGCTGCTGCAGGCGCGCGGGGTCAACCTCCTGGTCCTGGACGAGCCCACCAACCACCTCGACCTGCCGGCCATCGAGCAGCTCGAGCAGGCACTCGAGTCCTACGACGGAGCCCTGCTGCTCGTCTCGCACGACCGGCGACTGCTGGACAACGTCCGCCTGGACCACCGCTGGCAGGTACAGGACGGCACAGTCACGGCCCTGTAGCCGGGCTGACGCGCCGCGCGCCGACCGGCTGTGCAGGATGGATGCATGGATCCCGTGGTCGTCGTCGGTGGAGGCATCTCGGGGGTCGCGTGCGCGCGGGCGTTGACCGAGGGCGGCGCCGACGTGACGCTGCTCGACCAGGGCCGTCGCCTCGGCGGGCGGATGGCCGTGCGCACGGTCGATGGTCACGCGGTCGACACCGGCGCGTCGTATTTCACGGTGAGCGACGACCGGTTCGCCGCAGTCGTCTCCGACTGGCAGGGGCGCGGGCTCGCACGCGAGTGGACCGACACCTTCCAGGTGTACGACGACGGCGAGCGTGGCGACCCGAAGCAAGGCTCGATGCGCTGGGCGTCCCCGAGCGGGTTGCGTTCGCTCGTCGAGGATCTGGCGGCGGGTCTGCGCACGGAACAGAGCAAGGTCCAGGTCGTGACGCGGGACGAGCAGACCGGTGCCCTCGCGGTGGACGGCCGTCCGGCGGGCACGGTGGTGCTGGCGATGCCCGACCCGCAGGCGTATCGCCTGCTCGACCCGTCGCTGCACTCACGGTCGGTGCTCACCGACGACTACGCCCCGACGCTGGCGTTGCTCGCAGGGTGGGAACGCCGTTCGTGGAACCAGGGATTCGACGGTGCATTCGTCAACGGTGACCCGCATCTGACCTGGATCGCCGACGACGGCGCTCGCCGCGGCGACGGTGCTCCGGTGCTGGTCGCGCACGCGACCGAGGAACTGGCCAGGCAGCATCTCGCCGACCCGGACGCGGCCGAGCCAGTGATGCTCGCATCGCTCACCGGCCTGCTCGACATTCGTGACCGGCCGACCTGGTCACGCGTGCAGCGCTGGTCGTTCGCGCACCCCGCGGGCACCCGCGAGGACGCCTTCCACCTCGGCGACGACGGCATCGGCTTCTGCGGCGACTCGTGGTCGGACAAGCCCCGGGTCGAGGCGGCATGGCTGTCGGGGACGCAGCTCGCCGACGCGATCCTCGACCGACGCCGGTGACGTTGCCGCGCCCGATGAACCGCGTCGTGCTGGGAGGCTGACAAGCATGGAGGTCTACCGCACCCCCGACGCCGCCTTCGCGCAACTGCCGGACTTTCCATGGGAGCCGGCGTACGCCCAGGTCGCGGATCCGGACGGCGGGACGATGCGGATGGCGTACGTCGACGTCGGACCCGTCGACGGACCGGTGGCTCTGCTGCTGCACGGCGAGCCGTCCTGGTCCTTCCTCTACCGCCACGTGATTCGCGAGCTCGCGGACCACGGGATCCGATGTGTGGCACCCGATCTGATCGGGTTCGGGCGGTCGGATAAGCCGCTGCACGCGTCCGACTACTCCTACGCCCGGCTGGTCGAGTGGACCCGCGAGCTGGTGCTGGAGCACCTGCAACTGCGCGAGATCACCCTGGTCGGCCAGGACTGGGGCGGACTGATCGGGCTGAGGCTGCTCGCCGAGCACCCCGACCGCTTTGTCCGCGTGGTCGCGGCCAACACCGGACTGCCGACCGGCGACGTCGACATGCCGGAGGTCTGGTGGCGCTTCCGCCGCGCCGTGGAGAAGGCGCAGGTGCTCGACATCGGTCGGCTGGTCGACGGTGGGTGCGCGCGCCCGATGACCCCGCAAGTGCGCGCCGCGTACGACGCGCCGTTCCCGGACGAACGCGCCAAGGCGGGTCCGCGCGCGATGCCCGGCCTCGTGCCGACCCGACCCGACGACCCGGCCAGTGACGCGAATCGTGCCGCGTGGCTGATGCTCTCGACCTGCGAACTGCCCTTCCTGCTGCCGTTCAGCGACGCCGATCCGATCACTGCGGCGATGGCACCCATCCTGCGCCGGCACGTCCCGGGCGCCCGGGATCGGAGCCACCCCACGATCGAGCGCGCCGGTCACTTCCTGCAGGAGGACGCGGGTCCGGAACTGGGCCAGGTCATCGCGCAGTTCATGCAGCGCTGACACCGGCGCGAGTGCCCCTCGTCGACCGTCGGATGCGGCCTCGACTCAGCCGGTCTGACCCTCGTCGCGGCTCTCGGCGATGCGGTGCGACGTACGCAGCAGGCGCAGGCCGGTGACGAGCACCAGCCCGCCGACCAGGTTGCCGAACGCCGACCATCCGAGAGCACCCAGCCAGTCGAGGTAGCCGTAATCCGCTCGACCGGTCAGCAGCCCGGCGAACATCAGGATCGAGTCCAGCACGGAGTGGAAGAGCTGGGCTCCGACGAGCACGAACGACATCATCACCGCGGCCATCGCGCGGACCCCGAGGTTCTCCGTCGCGTGCTGCATCCGGGTCAGCAGCGTGATGACCGCTCCGGCGAGCACCGCGAGGAAGAACGAGCGGAACGAGACGCCGAGGTGGGCGTAGTGGGAGCCCGCCTTGATCGCGGCGTCGTGTACGTCGGGCAGGGCCACCACGATCATCCCCGCCATGGCGAAACCGGCGACCAGGTTGGCGGCCAACGTCACGACCCACAGCCGCACCAGTTGCGTGAGGGTGCCCACCTTGGCGACCACGGAGATGACCGGCACGAGGAAGTTCTCGGTGAACAGCTCGCTGCTGGCCAACAGCAGCGCCACGAAGCCGATGGTGAACGCCAGCGAGGCCAGTAGGGCGTCGCCGGTCTTGGCCTCCACGACCAGGTAGATCAGCACCCCCACCCCGACGTCGACACCGCCCAGGAAACCGGTCGACAGCAGCGGTAGTAGCGGCCGATCCAGCCTGTCGTGCCCCTCGTCGACCAGTCGTTCGTAGGCCTGCTCCAACTCCGGCTCGTCACGCGAGCCCTTGGCCGAGGTGATGCTCTGGGAACCGCCGGAGTCTTCGTTCACGCGCGCGGCCGCGGCCGGCGTGATGGGTACGTCATGACGCCACGCTATGTGCCGCGGGGGGAGCCCTGCTCGGGTCGGCGCTCGCGTGGACGCGGGCGACGTTTGAGCGAATGCTGTGAGGAGCGCCGCGGACGGTTAGATGGGGACGTGCCCGATGACCCGATCGACCACTTCGTTCACGTCCGCGGAGCCAGCGAGCACAACCTCAAGCACATCGACGTCGACCTCCCGCGCGACGCGATGGTCGCCTTCACCGGAGTCTCCGGATCCGGCAAGTCCTCGCTGGCCTTCGGCACGCTCTACGCCGAGGCGCAGCGGCGCTACTTCGAGTCGGTGGCGCCGTACGCGCGCCGGTTGCTGCAGCAGGTGGGCGCGCCGCACGTGCAGGAGATCACCGGGCTGCCACCGGCAGTGGCATTGCAGCAACGGCGCGGCGCCCCGAGCTCCCGCTCGACGGTCGGCACGCTGACCACGCTGTCGAACCTGTTGCGGATGCTCTACTCGCGCGCCGGCACCTACCCGCAGGGCGCGAAACGTCTGGGGGCGGAGGCGTTCTCGCCGAACACCGCTGCCGGCGCATGTCCGGTGTGCCACGGACTCGGCGAGGTGCACGACGTGGCCGAAGACCTGTTGGTGCCGGACCCGTCGCTCAGCATCCGCGACGGCGCGATCGCCGCGTGGCCGGGAGCCTGGCAGGGCAAGAACCTGCTGCGCATCACCAAGACCGTCGGCATCGACGTCGACGTCCCGTGGCGCGACCTGGCCCGCAAGGACCGCGATTGGCTGCTCTACACCGACGAGCAGCCGCGGGTGCTCGTCGATCGCCGCGGCGAGGCCGACGACTCCACCGGCCGCGACTACTACGGCACCTTCTGGAGCGCGCGCAAGTACGTGCGACACACGCTGGCCGACACCAAGAGCCAGATGATGCGCGACAAGGCGATGCGCTTCGTACGCAGCGACACCTGCACCGCGTGCGGTGGCACCGGGTTGCAGCCCGACTCGCTGGCGGTCACCGTCCGCGGCCTGAACATCGCGGCGACGAACGCGCTCTCATTCGTCGAGCTGACCGCACTCCTGCGGCCGGTCGCCGAGCTGACGCACGCGGGCGCCGCGACGTCGTACGCCGACTCCGGGGAAGCGACCGAGGTGGCGGTGCGCCTCGCCGGCGACCTGGTGAGCCGGGTGCAGGTGCTGCTCGACCTCGGGCTGGGCTACCTGTCGCTGGGGCGCAGCTCCACGACGCTGTCGCCCGGCGAGGCGCAGCGGCTGCGCATCGCCACCCAGCTGCGGTCGGGTCTCTTCGGGGTGGTCTACGTCCTCGACGAGCCGTCCGCGGGGCTGCACCCCGCCGACGCCGCGCCGCTGCTGGACGTGCTGGACCGGCTGAAGAGCTCGGGCAACTCCCTCTTCGTGGTCGAGCACGACCTGGACGTCGTACGCCGCGCCGACTGGATCATCGACATCGGCCCTGGGGCCGGCGAGCACGGGGGACAGGTGCTCTACTCCGGCCCGGTCGACGGCCTCGAGCAGGTCGAGGAGTCGGTCACCGGCGACTATCTCTTCGGTCGCGCGGAGCCGCTGGAGCGCCCGGGTCGCTCGCCGCACGGGTGGCTGCACCTGCAGGGGATCACCCGGCACAACCTGTCCGACCTCAGCGTCGACGTGCCGCTGTGCGTGCTGACGGCCGTCACCGGCGTGTCCGGGTCGGGTAAGTCGACGCTGGTCACCCAGGTGCTGTCGGAGCTGGTACGTCAGCACCTCGGGCAGGCGAGCGACGACGAGGAGGAGACGGCGTTCGCGGTGGACGTCGACGATGCGACCGGACTGGAGTCGTTCGACCGGCTCGTGCGGGTCGACCAACGCCCGATCGGGCGCACTCCGCGTTCGAACCTCGCGACGTACACAGGGCTCTTCGATGCGGTGCGCAAGCTGTACGCCGCCACTTCGGAGGCCCGCGAGCGCGGGTACGGCGTGGGCCGGTTCTCCTTCAACGTCGCCGAGGGACGGTGCGAGACCTGCCAGGGCGAGGGGTTCGTGTCCGTCGAGCTGCTCTTCCTGCCCGGCACGTACGCGCCGTGCCCCACCTGCCACGGCGCGCGCTACAACGCGGAGACCCTGGAGATCCAGTACCGCGGCAGGAACATCGCCGACGTGCTGGCGCTGTCCGTCGAGGAGGCCGCCGACTTCCTGGCCGACGTGCCTTCGGCCGCCCGCAGCCTGACTACGCTGCGCGAGGTCGGGCTGGGCTATCTGCGGCTGGGTCAGCCGGCGACCGAGCTCAGCGGCGGCGAGGCCCAGCGGATCAAGCTGGCGACCGAGCTGCAGCGCGCCCGCCGCGGGCACGCGCTCTACCTGCTCGACGAGCCAACCGCCGGGTTGCACCCCGCCGACATCGCGCTGCTGGTGCGGCAGCTGCACCGGCTCGTCGACGCCGGCAACACCGTGGTGCTGGTCGAGCACGACCTGGACACCATCGCCAGCGCGGACTGGGTGATCGACCTCGGGCCGGGCGGCGGCGACGCTGGGGGCCATGTGGTGGCGACCGGCACGCCCGGGGAGGTCGCCGCAGCCACCGGCAGTGCGACCGCGCCGTACCTGCGCGCCCGCCTGACCGACTCTTAGCCATCGGGGGGTGGAGATATATCGCCACCCCTCGGTGGTTCCCTACTCCTCGACGGGGCGGCGAGCACCTGGCGGAGGGTCGGTTCGAACGCCGCCGCGATCGCGGCGTACCCGGCGTCGTTGGGGTGGAAGTAGTCCGCCGCGAGCCGCCCGCGCCAGGACGAGGGCCCGGTGACGCGCAGGTCGACCATCACGATCCGACCGGAGGCGTCGGCCGCCTCGACGAAGACGTTCGCGGCGCGCGCGGGGCCGCTCGGCTGCGGGAGGGTGGCGACCAGGGAGCCCGCTGGCACGCTCTCGACCAACCTGGAGTAAGCGCCGGGCAGGGCCGCGCGTCGCCTCCGCCCTCCGAAGAGATCGTTCGAACCCACCATCACCGTGACGAGGTCGTCGTCCCGTACGCCGAGCCGTTCCAGCGCCGGGAGCTGCTGCTCGAGGACGTCGGTCACGCAGGCCCCGGTCGCCGAGAGGTTGATGATCTGCAGGTCGTGGCCGTCGGCGGCCAGGCGGCCGGCGAGCTGTACGACCCACCCCAGGTCGTACGCCGACGCGCCGATGCCCTGCGACATCGAGTCGCCCAGCACGATCCAGCGGCGGCCCGGTCGGTCGATCGTCTCGACGTTCCGGGCGTGCCAGGCGTCCGCGTACGGGGTCGCCTGGCGCCACACCCGCCGTACGCCGGGCACGAGGGCGCTCATCGTGCGTACGACCCGCCCGGGTCCGCGCCCGGTGCGGTTGTCGTAGCCGAGACCCGGGTGTGCCACCCGCGTGGCTCTAGAGCTTGGTCATCTTGCGGAACGGCGTCTCGATACGGCGCGTCGAGCTGCCGAAGTCGACCGTCAGGCCGCTCTTGTCGACGCCGACGACACGGCCCATGCCATAGGTGTCGTGGCAGACCCGGTCGGCGAGCGCGAAGTCCTCGACGTCCGGCTCGACGTGAGCCGCGAAGGGGCTGTTGGCGTGACGCGGCCGGTTGTTTCCAGAGGAAGCCATACCCCTAGTGTGACCGCCCAAAGGGGTGATGCGCGCCAGCGCAGGGTGGTATTCGACCGCGGGCGGGCTGCCGAGCCGCGAATCGCCGACCCGGTACGGCCCGTTCGCCGTCCCGAAATTCGTCGTCAGGCGAAGCGGATGATGCTGACGATTCCGGCGATCAGGCAGTAGATCACGAACGGGTAGAGCGTGCGAGTGCGCAGGAAACGGGTGAGCCAGCGGGCTGCGGCGTACGCCGCGACGAAGGCGACCACGAAGCCCACGAGCACCTGACCGTGGATGCCCTTGCCCTCGGGTCCGAATAGCTCCGGCACCTTCAGCACGCCGGCGGCAAGGATGACCGGGGTCGCGAGCAGGAACGCGAAGTGCACCGCCCGCTCGTGGCTCCAGCCGCGCAGCAGGCCCGCGGAGATCGTTACGCCGGACCGGGAGATGCCGGGCAGGAGTGCGAGCGCCTGGCTGGTGCCGATCGCGATCGCCTCGCCGAAACCGGTGCCCGAGAAGTCGAGTTCCGCGCCGCCGGCGTCGGCGGCGTGAGCGCGGACCGGCGTACGCCGGGCACGGCGGGTCAGCAGCTCCACGGCGAGCAGCACCAGGCCGTTCAGCGTCAGGAAGATCGCGGCGGCCAGCGGGTGGGAGAACAGGTGCCGCAGCGGCTTGTCCAGGACCAGTCCGATGATGCCGATCGGGATGGTGGCGGCCACCAGTAGGACCAACAGACGCGAGCGCGGCGTACGCATCCGGCGGTCCCGCGCCAGGTCGCCGACCCCGCCGAGCACCTGCAGCCAGTCCCGCCACTGGAAGGCGATCAGGGCGAAGGCCGTCGCCACGTGCAGCGCGACGATGAAGGCGAGGAACGGCGTCGCGCTCTTGGATCCCTGCTGCGTCACCAGGTCCGACCAGGATCCGCCGATCCACGCGGGGACCAGCAGGGAGTGCCCGAGGCTCGAGACCGGGAACAGCTCGGTGACGCCTTGCAGCAGGCCCATGACGACGGCCTGCAGGTAGCTGAGGTGATTCACGGCTCGACTTTCATCGGGTTCGTCGGTGTGGAGCGGGATGGGACGTGCGACGGCGGACAGTAGCCGGGCTCCGCTGAAGACTGCCTGTGACCCGCCCGCCGGCCGCTCGGCGACTAGCCTCTCAGAGATGGGTCGGAGGGCGACCGTCGCCGATGTCCACCGCCTCGCGGCGGCGATGCCGTACGCGCAGCGCAAGGCGGGTACGCGGGAGAATCCCGTCTACCAGGTCGGGGGCAAGACGTTCGTCTTCTTCCGCAATCCGCGCCCGGACGCGGTCGATCCGGACACCGGCGAGCGCTACACCGACGTAATAATGCTGCGGGTGCCCGACGAGCAGGACAAGCAGGCGCTGGTGCAGGATCCCGACTCGCCGTTCTTCACCACTCCGCACTTCGAGGGTCACTCCTCGGTGCTGGTGCGCGCGAGTCGCATCGGCGAGGTGGCAGTCGACGAGCTGGCCGAGATCGTCGCGGACGCCTGGCTGTCCTGCGCCTCGGCGGCGCGGCAGCGGGCCTGGCTGGAGCAGCACCGATCGGAATGAGCCGGGTGCGCGGTCCCTATCCTTGCGGGCATGACTGACCCGATTGCCGCCCTCACTCCGCGCGTCCAGGAGGCGATGGCTGCCGCGTTCGGTGCCGACTGGGCCGAGGCCGACCCGGTGATCCGCCCGGCGAACAAGCGGCAGACCGATGCCGACGTGCAGGTCAACGCCGCGATGGCGGCCGGCAAGCGTCTGGGTCGCCCGCCGCGCGAGGTCGCGCAGGCGATCGTGGACCACCTCGATCACGGGGACCTGGTCGAGCAGGTCGAGATCGCCGGGCCCGGGTTCCTCAACGTCACCTTCTCCTCCGCCTGGATCGGCCGGGCGGCCACCGCGCTGCGCGAGGACGACCACTTCGGCGTCGTACGCCCGCCCCAGCAGACCGTCGTGGTCGACTACTCCTCGGTCAACGCGGCCAAGGAGATGCACGTCGCCCACCTGCGCAGCGCCGTCGTCGGCGACTCCCTCGTGCGGACCCTGGAGTACCTCGGTCACGACGTGATCCGCCAGAACCACCTCGGCGACTGGGGTACGCCGTTCGGGATGCTCATCGAGCACCTGCTCGAGGTGGGGGAGGACAGCGACGACGCCCGCCTGCTGCAGAGCGATCCCAACGCGTTCTACCGGGCGGCGCGCGGCAAGTTCACGACCGCCGAGAACGCCGAACCCGCGGGCAGTGTCGGCGATTTCGACGTGCGCTCCCGTCGCAGGGTCACCCTGTTGCAGGCCGGTGAGGAGGACACGCTGCGGCTGTGGCGGGAGATCCTCGAGCTGTCCCGGGTCTACCTCAACCGGGTCTATGGCGAGCTCGACATCACCCTGACCGACGACGACATCGCCGGCGAGTCGTCGTACAACGACGAACTGCCCGGGATCTGCGACGCGTTGCAGGAGAAGGGCCTGGCCGTCATCAGCGAGGGCGCGCTGTGCGTCTTCCTCGACGGCTACCGCGGCCGGGACGACAAGCCGCTGCCGCTGATCGTGCGCAAGTCCGACGGCGGGTACGGCTACCCCGCAACGGATCTGGCCACCATCCGGCACCGCTCGCTCGATCTGCACGCCGACCGGGCGCTCTACGTCGTCGGGGCGCCGCAGCACCTGCACTTCCAGATGGTTTGGGAGACAGCGCGACTCGCGGGATGGATCAAGGACACCGAGCCGATCCACGTGCAGATCGGCAACGTGGTGGGCACGGACGGCAAGATCCTGCGCACCCGCTCGGGAGAGGTCGCGGACCTGCAGCATCTCGTGGACGCCGCGTTCGCGAAGGCGGCTGAGGTCATCGCCGAATCACGCCCCGAGCTGGATGCCCAGACGCGCGACGTCATCTCCCACCAGGTCGGCGTCGCGGCGCTGAAGTACGCCGACCTCTCGGTCGCGCACGACAGCGGCTATACGTTCGACCTGGACCGGATGGTGGCGCTGACCGGCGATACGGGCCCCTATCTGCAGTACGCAACGACCCGGATCCGCTCGATCCTGGCCCGCGCCGGCGTGGTCGAGCCGGTCGGACCCATCGTCGTCCGTGAGCCGGCCGAGCGCGCTCTGGCGTTGCGGCTGCTCGACTTCGGCGCTGTCGTCGTGCAGGTCGGCGAGACGCTGGAGCCGCACCGACTGTGCACCTACCTGTCCGAGCTCGCCCAGACCTTCTCGACGTTCTACGAGCAGTGCCCGGTGGTCAAGGCCGAGGACGACGAGGTGCGCGAGTCACGCCTCGCCCTGTGCCATCTGACCCGGGCGGTGCTGGTCGACGGGCTGGGACTGCTCGGCATCACCGCGCCCGACCAGATGTAGCCGCAGCGGCCGACGGCTGGGGTCGTGGCGCGCCGTAGAGAGCGCGCGACGACCCTGCCCGTCGGGCGGTGGTCAGCTCGCCGGGTAGCCCTGCGGATTCTCCGACTGCCAGCGCCAGGTGTCGGCGCACATGTCGTCGATGCTGCGGTGCGCGCTCCAGCCCAGCTCCTCGTGCGCGCGCGTCGGGTCGGCCCAGTACGCCGGAAGGTCGCCGGGGCGCCGTCCGACGATCTCGTGGGCCAGCTCGTGGCCGACCGCACGCTCGAAGGCGTGCAGCAGTTGCAGCACCGAGGTGCCGGTGCCGGTGCCGAGGTTGAAGGCACGCACCGGTTCGGACATCGAGTCCAGGTGTTCGAGCGCCGCGACATGCCCGGCGGCGAGATCCTCGACGTGGATGTAGTCGCGCTCGCAGGTGCCGTCGGCCGTCGGGTAGTCGCCGCCGAAGATGCTCAGCTTGTCGCGCCGTCCCACGGCCACCTGGGCGATGAACGGCATCAGGTTGTTGGGGATGCCCGAGGGGTCCTCGCCCATCCGGCCGGAGGGGTGCGCGCCGACCGGGTTGAAGTAGCGCAGCAGCGCGACCGACAGGTCGGGGGTGGCCGCAGCGGTGTCGGTGAGGACCTGCTCGATCATGACCTTCGTGCGGCCGTAGGGTGACGCGGCCGAAAGGGGCTGGTAATCCTCGTTGTACGGGACGGGCGCGTGGTCGCCGTACACCGTCGCGGAGGAGGAGAAGACGAATCTGTGCACGCCGTGGCGGCGCATGGCGGCCAGCAGCGAGAAGGTGCTGTCGAGGTTGTTGCGGTAGTACTCCAGCGGCTTGCCGACGCTCTCGCCGACCGCCTTCAGGCCCGCGAAGTGGATGACGGCGTCGATGGGCTGCTCGGCGAACACCTGGTCGGTCTTGTCGGCGTCGCACAGGTCGATCGCGTGAAGGGGGACGTGCTGGCCGCTCACCTGCTCGATGCGGTCGACGGCCGACGGCTTGCTGTTGGCAAAATCGTCGGCGAGCACGACATCATGGCCGTGGGCGAGCAGGTTGACCGCGGTGTGTGAGCCGATGTAGCCGGCCCCGCCGGAGACGAGAACTCGCATGGCAAGGGATCCTACGGGCACCATGCGAGGGTGTCGGAAGCTCTCGAGGAGCACAGCAGAGCCGGAGAGGGGAGCATGAACACACCGTGGACGTCCACGCACGTGGACACCGTCCGTGCCGCGCGATTGCCACGCCAGCGGGGTGGATACAGCGTCGAGGACGTCGACCGGCAGCTCGCCCGGATCGCCATCCTGATGCGCCAACAGCGGCCCGTACCGCAGGTGTCGACACTCGCGCTGCGCCGCTCCCGGCTGCGTGAGGGCTACACCCCCGAGGCGGTTGAAGCGCTGCTCGCGCACGTCGCGGCGTGGCAGCACGACTTCGATCTGGCCTCGCCTCCGCCGAACCCTGCGCAGCCCGCGTCGACCGACAGCGGGAGTGGCCGCCGCGAGTGGACCGGCAAGCAGCAGGACTGGGTGCGGGAGATCTGCTTCGCCCGACGCACCGGCACCCGCGCGTACGACGAGGGTGAGGTGGACGCGTTCCTGGATCAGGTGTTGCTCGCGATGGCCAAGGGCGAGGAGCTGCCGCGGATCGAGACGGTGCGCTTCTACCCGCCGAAGCGAGGCCGGGGTGGTTACGACGCCATCGCGGTCGACGTCTTCCTGGACCAGCTCGGCACCATCCGCCCGATCCTGCGTTGATTCAGGCGCACTCGAAGTTTGCTGTCGATTCCGAATATTCGATTCAGGCAGTCAGCTGCATTAGTTCTGCCCTGATCATTGCCTCGGGCCTGGTTTCGTAGATTCGGCCCGTAGGGCTGGTCCACGTGCATTCCCCATTGTCAGTCATGCGCACCCGCCAACCCGTCTCGTGTTTTGCTCGATGGTGGTGGCGGCACAGCAACTGCAGATTGGCGGGTGTCGTCTCACCGCGCGGCCAGGGGATGACGTGGTCGGCGTCGCAGTTCTTCGGTGGCGCGGTGCAGCCGGGGAAGCGGCAGTGCTCGTCCCTGGTCTCGACGAACCTGCGGATCGCGACAGTGGGGGAGTAGGTGCGAGTGGTGGTGTCCAGGTGCGTGCCGGCGGTCGGGTCGGTCAGCACCCGGGCGATCCGGGTGCCGAGCTCGGCCGTGAGGCGCCGGACGGTGTCGCCGCAGATCGTCCCGACGCCGGCGACGTCGACGTCCCCGATCGCGCTGACCGCGCTCGGCTCGCCGTTCCCCGGTGTGCGGTCGACCGGCACCTGGAAGACGACGGTCGTCTCGATGTGCGCATTGGCGAGGATGAGGTCGGTGAGGGCGTCGGCGCGGCATTGCGCGAGGGTCTTGCCGGTCGTGGTCTCTGCGTGCAGTTCACGGGCGAGGGCATCGACCGCGGCGTACGCCGCATGCGCGCGTTCGGTGGGCAGCGTCGCGCGCAGATCGGTGTATCCGGTGTATGCGGAGGGAGATACGAACACCCCGATCGCGTCACGGGCGGCGGCGCTGTGCTGGGTCTCCGCGGCGATCGGGTCCAGGCGGGTCAGGAGGGTGCGGGTGCGCCGGCTGATCTGCACCGGTGTCCACCCGGTGACGCCGCGGGCGATGAGGGTGTCCACGACATGGCTCGCGATGTGGTCGGGCGCGTAGGCCAGGATCTCGGTGATCCGGCGCAGCCGCCAGGAGTCGATCGCGCCCGCGCCCATCAGGTCCAGCAGGGCCGGCGCCACGGCGACCGCATCGACCGCTTCGCCGACACGTGCGGTGGCCTGACGTTCGCTCCAGCACATGGCGGGTGCGAGGTCGGTGTCGGCGAACTCCTCGACGTGGCCGATGCCACGGTCGATCTCGAGGTCGGTCCCGTCGGCGCCGGTTGTCCGTTCGGTCGCGGCGTACTGGGCGACGCGCACGTTCTGCACCGCGGTGGCGGCATTGGCGATCGCTGCACATTCGGCTGCCTGCGATTCCAGGTCGCCGAGGTCGAGTCGGTGGCGGTCGAGCTTCGCCTGTGAATATGCCGCGGCGAGCACGTCGCGACACCATTTCAACGCTTGGGCGACGTCAATATTATCGATATTCGGAGGCATTCCCATGGCGCCATGGGAATCGAATTCCTGCGGCACGTCCCGGCCCCGATCAGCGGTGGTTTCGGAAAGCTGCCTCATTCATAGATCATACACCTGTTCGCATGCCAGCGCGACATTCTCACAGGTATTCTTTCCCCTTATATCGAACGCCCCGACCCGGTTAATCATCTGCCGAGATTCCGGTTTCCGGCTGTCCGATGATCGACGCGAGATCGCGCACGGCGTAGCGATGATGCGCCCATTCCTCTTCGAGGATGGTGTGCAGACAGGCGAGCGCCGACACGCGGCGGTCGGGGGCCCATGGGTGCCTGCACGACCGGGCAAGATCCTGCGCGGTGAGGGCTGCGATGAAATCGCGCACCATCGCGACGTGCTCCGCCCGCACGGCCAGGATCTCGTCGTACGGCGGGGTCGCATCGGTGAAAACGGACAAGTCGTAGCCGTCCGTCTCGTATTCGCTGTTCGGTAGACCGATCGGGTGGTAGGGCCGCTCCACGCCCAGGATCGCGCGACCCAGCCAGGTGTCGGTCGCCATGATCAGATGCCGAAGGGTCTGCGCGTACGACCATTCGCCCGCCACCGAGACATCGACAGTGCCCCTCGGCATCGACGCGACCCGCTCGCCCGTGGCGGCCCAGGTCGCCTC
The DNA here is from genome assembly GCF_013410455.1 of Allobranchiibius huperziae. Lineage (NCBI taxonomy): Bacteria > Bacillati > Actinomycetota > Actinomycetes > Micrococcales > Dermacoccaceae > Allobranchiibius > Allobranchiibius huperziae. Next base: position 166,228 of record NZ_JACCFW010000001.1, read on the forward strand.
CAGCGCAGCCCATGCCGCGCGCAGGTCGTCGGGGGTGGCAGCCCGCCGTTGCGCCCGCCCCGGGAAGCGGCGGTCGAGCTCGGCCTCGACGAATGCGACGACGTCGACTCCGTTGATGAGCAACCCGCCGTCCGCTGCCGACAGCCACGGAGCGTCGATGTCCGTGCCTTGTACGTCGACCGCGCGCATCGTGACACCGGAGAAGTCCGTCCGGACGAAGCGGGAGCCGCCGAGGTCCACATCGGTGAACTCGGCACCGTGCAGGAGGTCGGAGCTGGTGAACGTTGCCATGGTGCCTCTCCTCGTGGAGGTGCCTTGCCGCCGAGAGGTCAGCGCACGACGAGGCTGCTAACCATCTCGCGCCTGCTGTTGACGCCGAGTTTGGCGAAGATCGACTTCAAGTGGTCCTGCACGGTGTGCGGCGACAGGTGCAGCGCGGCGGCGATGGCCGACGTCGCGGCGCCTTGCAACACCATTGCGGCGACGTCCTGCTCGCGACGGCTGAGTCCGCGTGCGGCGAGCGTCATGGCGCAGATCTCGGCGGCGGTGGTGTCGTCGATGGTCACCACCACGTCATCGGGTGGTGGAGCCGCCTCGTTCGCGGGCCCCGCGGCGAACCTGGTCGCCCGCACGGTCAGCCAGGAGCCGGAGCGGCCCATGGCCCGGGTCATCGCGAGCTCCGGCGTGCTGCGCGCGGCTGCCGTTGCAGCCAGCACGGTCGCGGGAAGGGATCCGTTGTCCCAGCCGCCGAGGTCCTCGATCCGCGCGTCGGCCGCGGCGGTGATGTTGGCGACGCGATCGGCGCCGTCAACGATGATGACGGACGGCCCGCCCGCCGATTCGGAGCCGGAGCGGCGGGGGCTGAAGGCCGCACCGCGGATCAGGTCGGCGACCTGGGACTGCACGGCCGACACCACCCGGGCGTCGGCCGCCGTGAACGGCGGCTCGGCGGCGCCGCGGTAGATCGCGAGGGCCCCCCAGATCAATCCCTGCGCGCGGAACGTCACGCGCAGTTCATCGGTGAAGCCGAAACTGGGAGCGAGGAATTCGCGGAACCGGCGGCATTCCTGAGGTGCCCCGCCGGTGTCGATCGAGAGCACCCCGACCGGGTCGGGCCGCGTCGCGATCTGACTGAACTGGTTGATGTCCGGGCCGCCGTACTCCGCTGCGGCGAACTCCTCGTCGCCGACCGCCAGGGGCCTGGTCTTGTAGGTCCAGCTGATCAACCCGGTGGACGGGTCGGTGGTGGCCAGGCAGCCGAAATCGAAGGGCACATGTCGGCGTACGGCGGCGCAGATCCGCGCGGCGAGCGCGCTCAGATCTGTGTCACCTCGGGTGCCGACGGTCAGCTCGTCCGCCAGCGACCGGTGCCGCTGCGTGGTCACCGGACCATGGTGACCCAGCTCCCCGGAGCGCGACAGCATTGCGGCGAAAGTCCCCACATTTCTGGGATGGTGCGGACGAAGCGGCGTCCCGATTCTGGAGGCATGAACACCGACAGACACAGCCACACCACCCGATGCTGGTGGAATGCGGAGCAGGCCCGATGGGTCTGCCGGCCCGTGACCGACACGGCGGAGTCCGTCGTCGACACGGTCGACACCATGGCCGACGACGAAGCGCCACTCGTCGACGTGCGGGACATGATCGTGGTGCATACCGCGATGCTGCGCGAGTTCCGCCTGCTGCCCGCGGCCGTCGCCCGGGTCGAGCCGGGCGCGCTGAAGCGGGCCGTGGTGGTCGACCGGCACCTCGGCTTCCTGTGCGACATGCTGCACCACCATCACGCCGGCGAGGACGCCCTGCTCTGGCCGATGATGCGCGAGCGAGTGCCCGAGCAGGCGACCAGGCTGATCGACGAGGTCGAGAGCCAGCACGTCGGTCTGGATGCGGCGTTGGACGATGTCGCGGTGGCCCGCGCGGGGTGGCGCAGCCATGTCGACGCCGTACATCGCGACGAACTGGTCGCCAGGTTGCGCACGTTGTACGACCTGTTGAAGGCGCACCTGGAGCTCGAGGAGCGCAGCGTGCTGCCGCTTGCAGCAGCCGTACTCACCGAGGCCGAGTGGGCGGCGATCGGCGAGGCGGGAGCAGCCGGACTGCCGAAATCGACACTGCCGCTGGTCTTCGGGATGTTCGCCTACGAGGGCGATCCGGCCGTGCTGCAGGACATGTTGAAGGCAGCGCCGGCGCTCCCGCGGATGGTGATCCCGCGCATCGCGCCTCGGTTCTACGCTCGACGTGCACTACAGGTGCACGGCACGAGACACCCCTGAGCGGTCCGTCTCAGGCCGGAGCGTGCAGCTTGTAGACCTGCACCCGGCCGTTGCTCCACACCAGGTCGGCCAGCGTGCGCAGCCGCGAGGACACCTGGCTGGCGGTGGTGTCGGCGAAGAGGTACCGCACACCCTTGCCGTACAGGGTGTCGAGCACCTCGGGCGTCGGTGCGCTGAACGCGGCGGCGTTGAGGCGCAACCGTGCCGGGTCCCAGAAGCTCCGTCGGTACGCGGTGTGCGGATCGTGGAGCACGTTCGCCTGGTTCTGGTCCTCGTAGGCCCAGCCGCCGAGGTAGCTGCTGCGCTCGGTGAGGCCCTGCACCCAGTACGCGCGGTCGTCGCAGTGCGGCACGGTCACGGTGCCGACGCAGTAGATGTTCGTCGCGATCAGGTCGTCCTGCGGCGTGTGGGCCGCGACCCAACGCGCCCCGGCGACCTGCGCTGTCGCGAGGTGCCCGTCGTACGGCGGGGTGCGGGAGCGGGTGGACTGGGCGTAGTGGCCGACGGTGAGCAGCGTCGGGAGCGTGGAGGCGATCAGCACTCCGCCCGCGACGCCCGCGATGAGCACTCGGTGCAGCACGGGTCGGCGGCATATCAGTCTCAGCAGGAACGCGATTCCCACCACGACAAGCCCGACGAGTAGTACGACTGCGGCCGCCCTCTTCGCCGAGGCGGTGGGCTGGTGCCCACCGCCGAGGATACGGGCGACCGCCACGAGCAGCGTGCCGAGCACGCCGAAGCCGGCGACGGCCGTCACGATCCGCCATCGGGCAGCCGGCCGGGCGCGCGCCACGACGGCAGCGAAACCCCACACTCCGAAAACGGTCCACAGCGGATCGGTGCCGCGCACGAAGTAGTACTGGGATCCCTGCGGGTGGTCGATGACCGACAGCGCGATCTGCGCCGCGATCTCGACCCCGATCAGGATCCACACTCCGGGATCGGCGACATGCGGTCGGCGGAGGAGGAAGAGGCCGACCAGGCCGTAGCCGACCTGCAGCACGATCAGTACGAGCAGCAGCACTGCTAGTGCGCGGTGCTGCAGGTGGGAGTGGGAGGAGAACTGCTGGAACACCTTCAGGGAGCGCACCGTCGCATCCGGTCGGAAGGTCGATCCGCTGGTGCCTCCGGCGACGAAGCGGGAGCTGACCGCGATCACCACCGCCACCGCAGCCGTGGCGCACGCGGCCGCGGTCCGTCCCGTGCGGCGTGCGAGGGAGAGCAGCAGCGCCAGCCCTGCGCCGCCGAGCACCGTCGGCAATGACGAGGACTTGGCTCCGGAGAGTCCGATGGCGAGGAATACGAACAGGACCCAGGTGCCGGCGGACGCGCGCGCTCGACAGACGTCGATCAGCAGCCAGACGGTGAGCGCGATGAGCGGCAGCGAGAACATCTGCGATGGGGACAGCGGGATGTAGGAGTCCTGTGCGATCCCGGGCAGCCACTGCAGGAGAAGGAAACCCGGCGGCACGAGGATGAGCACGGCCGCGAGCAGACCGGCCCAGGCTCGCCGGGTCAGGTGCGCGGCCAGCAGGTAGGTCGTGGCGGTGAGCGCCGCATAGATGGGCAGGTACCAGAGCCGCGCGGTGACGGTGAGCACGTCGACACCGGACACCAGCGAATCCGCTGCCATGTGCGCGTTGGAGAACCAGTGGTACTTCAAGGTCTGGTTGCCCAGCTGCGGCACGACCGGCGGCACCGAGTGCCGGGCATCGGCGCTGATCGCGGCGTGCCAGTAAAGGTCCTGGTACCAGCGGCGAGTGCTCGGCGGCAGCGGGCTGACGCGGAAGGTGCCGTACGCGAGCAGCCCGATCGACACGACGTACGCCGCGGTCAGTCCCCAGGCGACGGGCACCGGCGTGCTGCTCTCGTAGCGCCCGGGTCGCAGGTGCACCCGCAGCGCGGGAACGGCGGCGAAGACCGCGAGCACGATCAACGGGTACGCCGCGAGCCAACCGCCCACCCCGAGGCCCACGAAGATCGCCCAGGCCACCAGCTGCACGACCAGGCCGACCACGAACGCCCAGGTGACCTCGCTCAGCAGGTCGCGTGACCGGCCCCGCAGTGCACGGTGGACGAGCGCTCCCGGCAGCAGGATCGACCAGAGGGAGGCCAGGAGATAGCGCGCGATGTCTGCGGACGAGACGCCGTACAGCGACGCGACGACCCAGCTCGCCGCGACCGCAACGACACCGGCGGCGACCCCCGAAGCCCTGCGGACATGATGAATCCGTCCCCCACCCGCGTCTGGCACGCACCGATCATCGCAGCGGAAGCTGCAAGCTGGCGCAACGTCCGGCGGGTTATTGCTGGACGTCGGCCGAGCGGCCATATCGATGCTGCGGAGCCGGTCAGGCGTGCGTCCCGCGCGGCACCACGTCATGCGCGTCGGCGGTGAATCCGGTGTTGCTCGAACCCGTCGCGGCGCAGCCGACCGCTCCGTTGTACGACACGTGGCACGGCAGGCCCGAGACCGTGAAGGTCCAGTTCGCCGGGATCACCGGTGCGTGCAGACCGCCGTCGATCGGGAGACGGTGGGGCGTGGCCCAGGCGTTGGAGGCCTTGGTCGGGATGACCTGCACGTCCGTGGCGCATCCCCAGGTCCAGGATCGGCCGGACAGCTGGATGTCCTCGAGCGCAGCGTTGCCGCAGATCTTCTTGGCCTGCGTGCTCGTCACGCCGTACGGCCGCGCCGTGTTGAACATGCACTCGACGCCGCCGGTATGCACCTCGCACAGCACGCCCTTCTGGCCGGTCGTGAACGTGTCACCCGTGTGCAGAGCCAGGATCGTGGTGCCTGCTGCGTGTGCCGGTGCGCCCATGCTGACCATCCCTGCCGTGGCGGCGAGAAGAACCCCTGCAGACAGCGCGACCTTGTGAAGCTTCATGCGTTTCTTACCCCCTGGTGATGTGCGCTGTGCTGATCCGATGGTCTGCTGATGCAGCCGGAGGGCAGAGTCGCGATGAATCTGAACTAGAGACGCGCGATGGCCCGAAATGGTTGGTACCCGGCCTCAGCGCCGCTCGAATGCCGCAAAGAGGTCAGCCGCGCGCTCGATGACGCGTGACCGAACGCGGATAGATTCGGCCCGTGGCAGACCTCGGCCCGGTGAGCTGGCCGCCACCGTCGATCACGACGAAGCGGCTCGTGCTGCGCGAACCCGAGGCGCACGACCGCCCCGTGTTCATCGAGCTGCTCACATCGCCGGATGTCCATACCTACCTCGGTGGACCTCGCGCTCACGACGATGTCGAGCGGGCGATGCCTGCCGTCCTTCCCTCTCGGCCGGGCCTTTTCGTGGTCAGGCTCGACGGGGACATGATCGGCACGGTGACGCTCGAGCGGCGCGACGCGGAGCGTCCCGGGCACACCCGCCCAGAAGCGCGGGAGATCGAACTCGGTTACATGTTCCTGCCCCGGGCGTGGGGGTTCGGGTATGCCGCAGAAGCCTGCGTCGCTGCGCTCGACTGGGTGGCGGGTGCACTTCCAGGCGAGCCGGTGGTGCTGTGCACCCAGACCGCGAACGCCCGCTCGCTGCGGGTGGCGCAGCAGTTGGGCTTCGTCGAGGTCGAGCGGTTCGAGGAGTTCGGTGCCGAGCAGTGGTTCGCGACTCTAGAGTGATTCGATGCCGAATGCCGTTGCCAGGCCTTCGCGTCCGGCCGGCGTCAGGTCGACGGCGCGGTGCGCGGGCGAGCGGCGTACCCAGTCGAGGGCGACCATCCGGTCGAACAGCCCACGTCCGAGCGCACCGCCCAGGTGGTGCTGCTGCTCGGTCCAGTCGATGCAGTAGCGGACCGTGCGGCGCCTCGGTGCGAGCGTGACGCGGAAGTCGTCGAGGAAGGCCCGACCCGCGTCGGTCAGCTCGTAGTCGATCTCGCTGCCGGCACCCTGCGGCCCTTCCTTGGGGGTGCGCTGTCCGTCTCCTCCGGTGAGGTGGTGCCGCTCGAGCATCGATGTCATCAAGGCCACCCCAAGGCGCCCGGCCAGGTGGTCGTAACAGGTCCGCGCCGTCCGCAGCTGGGCCGCGCGGGTGCCCTGGCGCAGCGACCGCACGGGGCGGCGCGGCGCGAACGGCTGCAGGGTCTCGATGAGCCGGCCGACCTCGGGACCAGCGAGACGGTAGTAGCGGTACCGGCCATGCGGTTCGACGACGAGCATCCCGGCGTCGACCAGGCGACGCAGGTGACTGCTGGCGGTGGCCGGGCTGACGCCCGCCTCGTCCGCCAGCCGGGAGGCCGGGAGCGACCGGCCGTCGTCCAGTGCCAACAGCATCCGGCACCGCCCGGGGTCGGCCAGCACCGCGCCCACCGCGGACAGATCCACGTCGCCCAGTTCGCTCATCTCTTCACGGTAGGACCGGATCGCTTCGACGGCGATCGAAGGGATCCGTGCCTAGCGTCGATCACATGACCGACTCGAGCCGTCGTACCGGATCCGCCGCCCTGGCCCTCGCCGGGACGAGCCTGGGATACGGCGTCGTCCAACTGGATGTGACCGTCGTGAACGTCGCGGTGTCCTCGATCCGCAACGACCTCGGCGGCAGCATCAGCGCGGCCCAGTGGGTGGTCGACGCCTACACGGTCACCTTCGCTGCACTGATCCTGTCCGCGGGTTCGCTGGCCGACCGGATCGGCGCCAAACGGCTGCTCATCGTCGGATTCGCATTATTCACAGCGGCATCCGTCGCCTGCGGCATTGCTCCGAGTCTGGGCTGGCTCATCGCGTTCCGCGCCGTGCAGGGCATCGGTGCGGCCGCCCTGGTGCCGTGTTCCCTGACGGTCCTCAACCACGCCTACCCCGACGACGCGGGCCGGGCGCGCGCGGTCGGATTGTGGGCGGCCGGCGCGAGCATCGGACTCTCCGGAGGGCCGCTGCTCGGCGGTGCGCTGATCGCGGCGTCGAGCTGGCGGCTGATCTTCCTGATCAACCTTCCTCTCGGGATCTTGGGCGCAGTGCTCATCGCCCGGTACGCAGAAGAGACCTCGCGATCGCCGCGCGCCTCGATCGACCCGCCGGGTCAACTGTTGGGGGTCGTCACCCTGGGGGCGCTCGCGGCCGCGGTCGTCGAGGGCGGGTCACGCGGCTTCGCCGATCCCGTCGTGCTGGCCGGTCTGGTGGCCGCGACCGTTGCTGCGATGGGCTTCGTCCTGGTCGAACGACGCCGCGCCGCACCGCTGTTGCCGCTCGGTCTCTTCCGGTCGCCGACGTTCGCCGCCACGACCGCCATCGGGCTGGTCATCAACATCGCCTTCTACGGCTTGATCTTCGTGCTCGGCATCTACTTCCAGACCGTCCGCGGCTACTCACCGCTGGCCACCGGTCTGGCATTCGCACCCACCACGGCGGTCGTGCTCATCGCCAATATCGCTGCGGGCCGGTTGGTTTCCAGCTTCGGCACCCGCAGGGTGATCGCCGCCGCGGCGTCGGTCTTCGCCGTCGCGCTCGTGGCGATGCTCGCCGCCGGCCGCAGCACGCCGTACCTCGCGCTCGTCGTGCAGCTCACGCTTCTCGGCGCGTCGCTCGGTGTCATCGTGCCCGCCATGACGTCGGCGCTGCTCGGGTCGGTGGACCGGGATCGGTCGGGCATCGCGTCCGGTGCGCTGAACACCGCTCGGCAGGCGGGCAGCGTGATCGGGGTGGCCCTCTTCGGCGCGTTCGCCGCGCACTCCGTCGTGCACGGCCTGCGGGTCTCGCTGGTGGTCGCCGCAGTCCTGGCCGTCGTCACGGTTCTGCTCGCACTGCCGCTTCACCCCGCCGCGTCCGGCGCCGGGGACAGACTGGGCCATGACCGATCACACGTCCCCCGACAGGGGTGAGACCCCCACCGAGCGGATGGACCGCAACTGGGAGGAGTTGCTGCAGGAGCTGCGCGTCACCCAGACGGGCGTGCAGATCCTGGCCGGATTCCTGCTGACGCTGCCCTTCCAGCAGCGTTTCGGCACGCTCGACCGCCTCGAACGAGGTGAGTACGCCGGCGCCGTCGTCTGCGCGGTGAGCGCCACCATCTTGTTGATCGCGCCGGTCAGCTCGCACCGGCTGCTCTTCCGCCGACACGAGAAGGACGTGCTCGTGGCGCTCGCGAGTCGACTGGCGAAGGCCGGGCTGGCCGCTCTCGCCGCGACCATCGTGTTGGCAGTGCTCCTGGTCTTCAGCCTGCTCGTGGGCCAGATCGCCGGCCTCGTCGCGGCGGGAGTGGCCGTACTCAGCTTCATCGGGTTGTGGGTGATGCTGCCGCTCAGCGCGAGCCGGTCCGCCCAGCGGCGGCGCTCCTCGGCGCCGTCGCAGGGAGCCTGACCCGCGTCGGCAGGGGAATCGGGTGGGTTCTCATCCGCTGTCGAGGTGAGTGCCCGAACTAGAGTCACGCGCGGTGGGTGCCGTTGGTTCTCAGACCCGCCCGCCGTTTCCGCACCCCTCGTGAAGGGCAGTCCCGCCGTGAATCGTGTGCACCTCGCCGCCGCCACCGCATTCGTCACCGCGGTGGCCCTGACGCCCGGCGTCACCGCCGGTGCGAGCGCTCCGTCCGCCGGCCGCACGGTGCTGGTCGACTCCGGTGTGATCGGTGGCGCCTCCGGTGCCCGTGTGCACTTCGGCAGTCCGGCGCCCGATGCGACGCCGATGTCGCTCACGCTGCAGCTGCCCCTGCGCAACCAGGCGCTGGCAGACCGCCTCATCGCCCGCGGCACCGTGTTGAGCCAGGCGCGGTATGCGGCCCTGGTGGCGCCGTCCGCCGCCTCGATCGCCCGGGTGCGGTCATGGGCGACCGGTCGTGGCTTCACCGTCACGTCCGTCAGTCGCAACTCCGGCCAGGTCATGGTCGAGGCGAGCGTCGGACGGGTCGACTCGGCGTTCGGCGTGCGCGTGCACTCCGCATCCCTCGGCACCCGCCGCGGGCTCGCGGTCACCAGCAATCCGACAGTGCCGAATTCACTGGGACTGAGCGGGATAGCGGGCTTGAACGCTCTCGGCCGGGCGCACACGACCCACATCAAGCTCCCGACCCACGCCCGATCGGCCGCTTCCACGAGCGGCCGGGTCGCGCCGAAGGCCGTCTCGGACGGATCCAAGGCGTGTGCGACGTACTGGGGCAGCCACCTCTATCCGAGCGCGTCGGGCCAGAAGTTCGCGCTCGAGTCCAACTACCTGTGCGGCTACCTGCCCGCCGACCTGTCCACGATGTACGGCGTGCAGGCCGCACAGTCCAAGGCGCCGGCCATCGGGCTGCTGCTCTGGGGCAACGAACCGGCCATGCTCGCGCAGACCAACAGGTACATGAGCGCGTACGGATACCCGCAGCTGAAGACCTACGTCACGAACGTCGCGGCCAGCAACGCCCAGGTCCAGGCCCGCCACGACGACTGCGACCCCTACAACGCCGGCGGTGAGACCGCACTGGACGTGCAGTCCTCGCACGCGATCTCGCCCAACTCACCCATCTACTACTACGGCGCGAAGAGCTGCTACGACAACGACTTGTCGACGGAGCTGCAGCTCATGGTCGACCAGCACAAGGTCTCGACCATCTCGATGTCGTTCGGTGGGTACCAGGACGACGCGGGCAGCCTGATGCCCGCGGACCGAGCGGCATACGACCGCGCGCTCCAGCAGGCATCCCTCACCGGCATCAGCACCTTCGCTGCCAGCGGCGACGACGGCGACAACTCCACGCAGACCACCGATGCCGCCCCGCACGTCGGCTACCCGGCGAGCAGCGCCTACGTCACGGCAGTCGGCGGTACCTCGATCGGCTACTACCAGAACGGAACTCGCGCGGTGACAGCCGGGTGGGAGGATCAGTTCCTCACGCAGCCGAGCCCCACCGCCGTACCCACCTCCGTGGTCCCGAACCACGAGATCTACGGCTCCGGAGGGGGCGTGAGCTCGGTGTCGACCATCCCGACGTGGCAGAAAGGCGTGGTCTCCGGTTCGACGACGCACCGCGTGGTCCCCGACGTCGCGGCTCTCGCCGACCCCTACACCGGCTATCAGATCCGCGACACCTACTACACCGAGAACGCGAACGGCGTGCCCACCGGCGTGGGCGTGGAGGAGTACGACACGTACGGCGGCACAAGCCTCGCGACGCCGATCGTCGCGGCGATCGTGGCGCTCGCCAAGGCGTACAACAACGTTGCCGTCGGCCTGGCGACACCGAGGCTCTACGCGATGCTCGGCACCTCGGCGCTGCTGGACGTCAACGCTCCGAGCTCGGCGGGGGTCTACTACGAGTCCCCCTCTTACGGCGAGGAACTCGTCGTCCTCGACGGCAAGCCGCAGAATCTGGTCACCAAGGCGGGCTGGGATCCGGTCACCGGGGTCGGAGAGCCGAACGGGATGAGCTTCATCGCCGCGTTCCGCTGAATGGGAGATCTTCTCGGATGGGTTAGGAGCGACGCCCACCGCGAGCCCACTTCCGTGGTTATTGTGTGACTCGCGCAGCCGCGAGTGAGGGGTAGGGGTCGGGTAGGCCTTAGGTGTTCGGCCGCACGAGCTCGCTGCTTTCCGTCATAACAGTCCCGATTAGGAGAAGTGACAGGCAAATGAAACGTCGCAGTCTGGCCGCGGTCACCGCAGTCCTCACGACAGCCTCCGTGGTGCCCGCCGCGGCAGCTCTGGCCGCCACACCCAACGGAGCGAAGACCACGCTCTCCAACTCCTCGGTTTCGACCAGCGGACTTCGCCTCGGCGCGAACGCCCCTGGTGCGACCCCGATGTCACTGACCTTGCAGCTGCCGCAGCGCAACGCGGCCCTGATGGCACGGATGACCGCCGCCGGCGCCGTGGTCAGCACCGCTCGTTATCGCGCGCTCTTCGCACCCACCGCGGCGCAGCTCGCACACGTCACGTCGTTCGCCAAGTCGCATGGCATGGTCGTGGACCAGGTCGATGCCGCAGGCGGCCAGGTCATGGTCCACACCACCGCTTCGCACGTGAGCAGTGCCTTCGGCGTCACCGTCCGTCGGGCCAGCGCCCACGGCGTGTCCGGGGTCGCCGCGATCGGTACGCCGGTCGTCGACCGGTCGATCGGTCTGAGCGGCGTCGCCGGTCTGAGCACCCTGCGCATGGCGAAGGTCGACAACGCCCACCTGGCCGGGTCGTCGCGGAAGACCATCAACCGCACTCCCAGCAGCAAGGTGTCGGGCGGCCCCCGCGGGCGCATCTCGGCGACCGCCACCGATGGCAGCACCGACTGCGCCACGCACTGGGGCGACCACCTGCAGCCGTCGGCGCAGGTCTACGCCAAGGAGTCCAACCTCATCTGTGGTTACGTGCCGCAGGACCTGGCCAAGATCCAGGGCATGACGACCGCCGTGCAGACGAATGCTCCGTCCATCGGGCTGCTGCTCTGGGGCAACGACCCCAACATGCTGTCGGAGACCAACACCTACATGGCAGCGGCCAAGTACCCGGCGCTGAAGAGTTACACCGCATACCCGGCAGCGACCAATGCGCAGATCCTGGCCACCCAGCCCGGGTGCGACCCGTACGGCGCCGGATCCGAGCAGTCGATCGACGTGCAGTCCTCGCACTCGGTGTCGCCGAACTCGCCCATCTACTACTACGGCGCCAAGAGCTGCCAGGACGCGGACCTCACCTCCGAGCTGTCGAAGATGGTCAACGACCACAAGGTCTCCACGATCTCGATGTCGTTCGGTGAGGCCTACGACCAGGGTCTGACCGCCGCCGACAAGGCCGCCTGGGACCGTCCGCTGCAGCAGGCCAACCTGACCGGCATCAGCACCTTCGCCTCCAGTGGTGACAGCGGCGACAACTCCGACGCTGCCGGCAACGACCTCGGTGCGGGCGGCAACCCGGACAACAAGCCGCACATCGGCTACCCGGCCTCCAGCACCTACACCACTGCGGTCGGTGGTTCATCGGTCGGCCTGTCCGCTGCCGGTTCGCTGGTCGCCGACGTCGGCTGGGAGGACGCCTACTACCAGCAGAAGAGCCTGAGCTCGACGGCCAAGACCCGTATCAACTTCCCGGTCGACGGTGCCGGTGGCGGCGTCAGCCAGGTCTCGACGATCCCGACGTGGCAGAAGGGCAAGGTCACGACCTCCACCACGATGCGTGCCGTGCCCGACGTCGCCGGGCTCGCCAACCCGTACACCGGCTTCACGGTGCGCGACACGGCGTACCCGGAGTCGAACGGTGTCCCCACGGGCCCCGGCGTCCAGGAGTACGACACCTACGGAGGCACCAGCCTGGCCTCGCCGATGGTGGCTGCGACGGTCGCACTCGCCAAGGCCTACAACAAGGTCTCGATCGGCAACGCCGCGCCGCGGCTGTACGCCCTGCTCGGCACGTCGGCACTGCGGGACCTGAACGGCGTCAACACCACCGGCGCCTTCCTCCCCAGCACCAAGTACCCGGCAGGCGTGATCATCAGCCTGGACGGTCACCCGATCAACTCTCTCGGTCGCCAGGAGAACCTGGTGACGGCCAAGGGTTGGGACAATGTCACCGGCGTCGGTGAGTTGAACGGCCTGAACTTCATCAAGGCCTTCAAGTGACCCACTGATCCATCTGGGAGGGGCCCGCGAGTAACTACTCGCGGGCCCTTTCCGCGTCCCCACCCAACCCGGCGGCGGCGCGGATCGTCGTAGTGAATGAGGGCGGCCGGCGATGACCGGCAGGTCACGGGTGGGCCGTCCACGAAGGAGCTTCATGAATTCGTTCCGCGCACTGCCCTGCGCAGCTGCCATCGCCCTGACCGCCGGCGTCCTCGCGGGGTGCGGATCCGCGAACGCACCGGGCGGCTCCACGACGACCACATCCTCGTCGGCACCATCCTCGACATCGTCGAATGCGACATCCTCGCCCACGGCCGGCGGATCACCGACGGCCAAGGACGTCACCCTCACCGGCACGGTCAGCGGCGACCGCCTGCCGTGCGTGCGGCTGCACACGACCGACGGGCACCAGTACGTGATCACAGGTGCTGTGCCGGGGAAGCTCTACACCGTGGCGCACTCGGGTGGATCCCGCACCTCGATCACCGCGCAGCCCTCGCCCCCGCAGACAGCGACGGTCACGGTTGTCGGCCACACCGCATCGGGGCTGATGAACACGTGCGGGGGCACCACGTTCGTGGTGAGTTCGGCGACCATCCACTCGATCACCACCGGTTGAGCGCGATGACAACGCCGACGACCCGCGCGATCGCACTGGGCGCGTTCGGCGTCGTCCTGCTGGCCGGCTGCGGCTCGGCGTCCGTGGGAAGCTCCTCCACATCGGGCGTTCCGACCTCGAACGCACCGACCTCGGGTGCCGCCACGTCGCCCGCCCGCCCGAGCACCCCGCGGTCCTCACCGCGCGACAGTTCGCCCGGCGACGTCACGTTGCGGGGCACCGTCAGCGGCGACGGTCTGACCTGCGTGGGATTCAGGACGACGGACGGCAAGAGGTACGCGCTCGCCGGGCCGGGGCTGCCGGCCAAGCTGGTCTCGGTCGCGCACTCCTTCGGCCGTCGTACATCGCTCAGCTCCGCACCCGGCGCCGAGCAGATCGCCACGGTGACGATCGTCGGTCATCCGGTCGAGGGTGCGATGAGCACCTGCAGCGCGACCGTCTTCTCCGTGACCTCGGCGCAGATCGACTCTGTCAGGACCAAGTGACGACACCGGATCCCCGGAGGTTCGGCGGTTAGGATTCCCAGCGTCGCGGGCTCCCGCGACCGCGGCGTGATGAGGGGCAGATGGCAGGCAGGTTCGGTCGTGACAGCGGGGCGGCCCAGCGCATGGGTGTGCGCGTCGCAGGGGTGCTCGCAGGATTCGTGGTGCTCGCACTCGTCGTGCTCGGGGTGCACGCTCTGCGGGGCGGCTCCGGACCGGATGCCGCGACGTCCACGCCACCTTCCTCCGGCTCGTCGTCGGGTTCGGGCGGATCCAGCTCCGGTACTACCTCGTCCGCCGTGGTGCCGGTGCCGCCGGTCAGCGCCGCGCAACTGGCCGCGCTGCCGCAATCCACCACCTTCACCACCGTGCACGGACTGCCGAGCTCATCGGGCGCAACCAGCGACGGGAACGTCGTCCGGATCGCGCACGCTCAGGCGGGCTTCGATGCTCCCGGTGGCAGCCCGAAGGTCGTCATACCGGCAACGCAGCTCGGTCTGGACACCTGGCTGCCGATCGTCGACCGCCGGTCGGGGTGGTACCAGGTGCGGCTGCCGTCGCGCCCGAACGGTTCACTCGCGTGGATCCCGGCGGCCGGCATGCGGACGGCGCAGACCGACTGGCGGGTGCACATCTCGTTGGCCGCAGGACGGATGACCGTCATGAAGGGCACGTCGCAGATGGGGGAGTGGACCGTCGGCCACGGGAAGGACGCGACCCCGACGCCCGTGGGACAGACGTTCCTGCTGGCCGGATTCGTGGATCCGAGCGAGACCTTCTCGCCGGTCATCTATGCGTTGGGCGCGCATTCGGACTCGTTGGACACCTTCGGAGGAGGTCCGGGGACCGTCGCCGTACACGGGTGGCCGACAGCGGCGGGTCGAATCGGGAAAATCTCTCACGGTTGTGTCCGCGTTCCAGCCGCTGCGCTCTCAATGTTCGCTAAGTTGCCTACGGGGACACCCGTGGACATCACTGCCTCCTAACACTCAGAAGCACTTTCAGCACCGAGAAGGGAAACTCGATGAAGCGCAATACCGCGCTCTTTGGAGCCTCAGCTGCCGTGGGCATCACGGCCGCAGCCGGTCTCATCATCACCAGCGCGACCAGTTCCGCCGCGACCGCGACCGTTTACGGCGTGGCGTACGCGACCGACACCGCCTCGCACGGCTTCGCATTCGGCAACATCGCTGATCCTGACGGGCAGTTCGTCGCCTCCGCGAAGGAGCAGGACGGCGTCTCGGTCGTCGCGTATTCGATGCCGTTGCTCAATACCCCGACCATCGGTGTCGCGACCGGATGCACCAACGGCAAGCCGGCTGTCGTCGTCAGGGGCGGGGGCGCCGCCGGCACCTACACCGCGAAGACCACCGTCTCGGCCGCCAAGTTCACGGGCAACGCGAACGCGGTCGGCACGGTCACCTTCCTCGCGAGTGCGGGCAGCATCACCGTCGGTGCCTACTACAGCCCGAACCAGCCGGGTCAGTACGTCGAGATCGGCGGTGTGAGCGGCTGTGCGGCTGCCACCACCACGTCGACGAGCACCAGCACCTCGACCTCGACCTCGACCTCGACGAGCACGTCACCGACGTCCACGTCGACGGGCACGTCGACCTCCACCTCGACGAGCACGTCGACCGGCACCTCCACGCCGACGTCGACCGGCACCTCGACGGCCACTCAGCCGCCGACCCCGACGGCCACCACCACCACGCTGCCCGTCACCGGCTGACGCACCGCACCTGAGGCTTCGGCCCCGGGCGAGGCCCCCGCACGCATCGCGCGGCGGGGGCTTCGTCGTACCCGGATGGGTCGCCGGCGCCCGCCGTAGAGTGCTGCCATGCCGACACCCCCACCCCAGCCGACGCTGCGCGACGGATCCCTGGTGCTGCGCCCGTGGACCGACGCCGACCTCTCCGGGCTGCGCCGAGGTGCACTGGACTCGGGCTGGTTCGAGACGGATTCGGACGCCGGTGGCAGCGCTGACGCAGGTGCGGCCGAGGCTCTCGTCCGCTGGCAGGCGGGCTACGACGACGACCGGTCGCTCAACAGCGTGCTCATCGAAGTCGATGGCAACGTCGTCGGCGGGATGCTGCTGCGCTCCACCGGGGCCGACACGGCCGAGTTGTCCTGGCAGCTCTTCAAATCCGATGCCCAACTGCTCGGCGCGCAGGCGGTGCAGGTCTTCCTGCGGCATGCCTTCGACGATCTCGGCGTGGTGCGCATCGAGACGCGGATCGCCGCGGACGACCTGGGCTCCGGGCGGATCGCGGCGCGCGCGGGGATGCTCAAGGAGGGCACCGCCCGGGCGGCCGCGGCGACCGCCGACGGCCGGGTCGATCAGGTGATCTTCGCGCGGCTCGCCACCGACCCCAGCGTGAGCGAATGGGGATCGTTCGCGCGGGTGCTCAACACGACGCTGCCGATGAAGCGGGCGATCGCGCAGGCCTTGATCCGCAACGACGCGGGCGAGGTGCTGCTGTGCCAGCCGACCTACAAGCGCTTCTGGGATCTGCCCGGCGGCGTGGTCGACCCGGCGGAGTCCCCGGCCACGGCCGTGCTGCGCGAGGTCCACGAGGAGTTGTCGCTCGACGGGACCGTGCGCTCGCTCGCCGCGGTCACCTGGCTGCCTCCGTGGCGCGGGTGGGACGACGCGACGCTCTTCGTCTTCGACGTGCGCGTGACCTCCGAGCCGGGGGCGCTGCAGCCGCGGGAGATCAAGGCCGTGCACTGGCGCGCCGTCGCCGACGTCGGGGCGCACACCGCCGACTACACCGCGCGTCTGATCGAGCGGTCGGTGCGCGCGATCGACGACGGGACCGGCGCCGTCTACCTGGAGAACGCCCACGACCCGACCTGGTGAGCGCAGTCTTCGCGGGCCGAATGTGGGTGGGCAGGCGCGGGACTCGATGAGAGACTGACGGCATGAGCAATCAGAATCCGATGCAGGCAGCCCGTGCGTCGCTGCTGGCCCTGGAGTACCCGCAGTCGCTCGGGGTGTACGACGACTACCTCGGCGCCCAGCGCGCGGTGGACTTCCTGTCCGACCGGGAGTTCCCGGTCGAGAACTGCATGATCGTCGGCACCGACCTGAAGCAGGTCGAGCGGGTGACTGCCCGCCTCACCTGGGGCCGGGTCATCGCCAGCGGACTCGCGTCCGGCGCCTGGATCGGCCTGCTCTTCGGTCTGCTGCTCTCCCTCTTCGACGCCGGCAGCAACAAGCTCGGCGTGATCATCGGCGGCATCCTCTTCGGTGCGTTCTTCGGTCTGGTGTACGCCGCGGTCGGTTACTCGATGTCGCAGGGACGGCGCGACTTCACCTCCGTCAGCACGATCGTGGCCACCCGCTACGAGGTGCTGGTCGAGCACAAGTTCGCCGAGCAGGGACGCGACCTCCTGTCCCAGCTCGACGCCGGCCTGCAGCGGCCCCAGGCATGACCGTCGAGCAGGAGCGCGCGTCCGACACCGTCGCGCTGCGCCGGGCGCTCGACGCGGTCCCGGCGTACCGGCCCGGGAAGCCCGCGGCGGCACGGGCCGATGTGACGTCGTACAAGGTCAGCTCCAACGAGAACCCCTACCCGCCGCTGCCGTCCGTGCTGAAGGTCGTGCAGGAGGCGGCGACCCAGATGAACCGCTACCCGGACATGGCGGTCACCGCGCTCACCGACCGGCTCGCGCAGGAACTGAACGTCTCGGCCGACCAGATCGCCACCGGCACCGGCAGCGTCGGTGTGCTCGCCCAGCTGCTGCAGATCACCTGCGACCCGGGTGACGAGGTCGTCTACGCCTGGCGCAGCTTCGAGGCGTACCCGATCGTGGTCGCGCTCGCGGGCGCCGTGTCGGTGCAGGTGCCGCTCGACGCCGACGCCCGGCACGACCTGCCCGCGATGGCCGACGCGATCACCGACCGCACCCGGCTGGTGCTGGTCTGCACGCCCAACAACCCCACCGGGCCGGCGGTCGGCGCCGCCGAGCTGGAGGAGTTCCTGGCGCGGGTGCCGCGTGACGTCCTGGTCGTCGTCGACGAGGCCTACCTGGAGTTCGGCCGCGACGAGTCGGCGGTGCGCGGGCTGGACGTCCTCGCCCGGCACTCCAACGTCGCGGTGCTGCGGACCTTCTCCAAGGCGTACGGGCTCGCCGGACTGCGGGTCGGGTACGCCGTGGCGCAGCCCCGCGTCGCCGAGGCGCTGCGCAAGGCCGCGACGCCGTTCGGGGTCAGCGACATCGCCCAGCGCGCGGCGATCGCGAGCCTCGACGTGCGCCACGAGCTGCAAGAGCGGGTGGACGACCTCGTCGCCGAACGCGACCGCGTCGTGGCCGCACTCGCCGAGCAGGGCTGGACGATCCCGGACTCGCAGGCCAACTTCGTGTGGCTGCCGCTCGGCGAGGACACTCTCGACTTCGCCGCCGCGGCGGACGAGGCCGGGCTGACCGTGCGACCGTTCGCCGGCGACGGCGTTCGCGCCACGATCGCCGAGCGTGCGGCGAACGACCGGCTGATCGAGGTCGCGGCGGCGTTCCGCAATCGCTGAGCCCGCTCCGCCGAGTGGCATAGAAGTGTGCCGAGTGGCGCACCTGCACCAGGTGCACCCGAAATATATGTATGCCACTCGAGAGGGGTAGGACGATGACCGTGCTCGACCGGTCCGATCAGCCCCGCCTCGGCTACGCCGCCGTGCTGCGGGTGACCGGCGCGCGTCAGTTCCTCTTCGGCTCGGCGATCGAGCGTCTGGGCGGCGCGATGTTCGGTGTCGCCGTCGTCGCGATGGTGTCCGCACGGACCGGGTCCTACTCGCTCGCCGGCGCGGTCTCCGCGGGTGCGCTGGTGGTGCTCGCAATCACGGCGGCGATCATCGGCCGTCTGGTCGACCGCTACGGCCAGCGGCGGGTGACCCTGCCTCTGGTGGTGTGGTCGACGCTCTGGTCGGTCGCAGTGGTCGCCGTCTCGATCACCGGTGCGCCCGCGTGGACCCTCTTCGTCACCTACGCGATGTCCGCCGTCGTCGGCACCACGGGCACCCTCAGCAGGGCGCGCTGGTCGCACCTGCTCGGCGACCAGCCGGGCATGCTGCACACGGCGATGTCGCTGGAGCAGGTCATCGACGAGCTGGCGTTCGTCGGAGGGCCGGCGATCGCGGTGGTGCTCGCGACGACCGTGCTTCCCGAGGCCGGCTACATCGCGGCCGCGTTCTTCTTCGCTGTCGGTGCACTCGTCTTCCTGGCCCGCACCGACACCGAGCCTCCGGTCGACCAAGTCACCCACAAGAGCACGAGGTCGGTGCTGCGCATCCCGGGTGTGCTGGTGGTGTGCGCGGTGTCGTTCATGATCGGCGGCATCTTCGGCGCCAACGAGATCGTCACCATCGCCACCGCCGCCGAGCTCGGTCACAAGGGTGCCTCGGGCCTGATCCTCGCGCTCTACGCACTGGCGTCGGCGCTGGCCGGCGTCGTCTACGGGGCGCGCGAGGACGCCGTACCCGCGCATCGCGCGCTCTGGATCGGGGCCCTGGCGATGTGTGTGCTGGAGGCACCGGTGCTCTTCGTCGACAGCATCCCGCTGCTGGCCGTGGGCCTCACCCTGGCCGGGATGGCCACCGCGCCCACCCTGATCGTGACGATGAAACTCGCCGGATCGCTCGTGCCGGGCAACCAGGTGACCGAGTCGATGGGGATGGTCTTCACCGCCATGATCATCGGCATCGCCGCCGGATCCTCCCTCGGCGGGGTCGTCGTGCAGAGCGCGGGCGGACACGCCGGGTACGTCGTCCCGGTCGCGGCAGCAGGGTTGGGCGCGGCGCTCGGATTCGTCTTCAACCGCCGGCTGCGCTGACCCGCAGCCCGTGGCGAGCGAGCGTCGAACCCGGGGGTAGCCTTCCACCTGTGACCGGCGCCACAACGGCGTGGCGCCGTCATCACCGGACGGCGACCCTGGACGGTGGTGACGAGCCGACCGACCACCGACACCACCGTGCCGGAGCGAAGAGGAGCGAGCGTGACCCAGATCCCGGACGTCGCCGTGCACCACGAGACCGTGGTGCCACAGGCGCAGCAGGACATCACCGACGGCGGACCCGACATGGTCCAGTTCGTCGACGGCGAGGGGACCCGTCTCGAGCGGACGCCCGCCAACACCCCGTACGCAGACATCGTCGAGGCGCTCACGCCCGAGGACGGTCGCTCGATGTACCGCGACCTGGTGCTCGTACGACGCCTGGACGCCGAGGGCCACGCGCTGCAGCGCCAGGGCGAGCTCGGCCTGTGGCCCTCGCTCCTCGGCCAGGAGGCCGCTCAGGTCGGAGCCGGCCGCGCGATGCGCTCGCAGGACTTCGCCTTCCCGGGTTACCGCGAGCACGGCGTCGCCTGGTGCCGTGGGATCGAGCCGGAGCAGCTGCTCGCGCTCTTTCGCGGAGTGGACAACGGCGGGTGGTCGCCGTCTGAGCTGAACTACCACCTCTACACGATCGTCATCGGCAACCAGATGCTGCACGCGACCGGCTACGCCATGGGCATGCAGCGCGACGGGGTCGTCGGCACCGGCGACGAGGAGCGCGACGCCGCGGTCATGGCGTTCACCGGGGACGGCGGCACCGCGCAGGGCGACTTCAACGAGTCCCTGGTCTTCGCCGGCGTCGCGAACGCGCCGCTCGTGATCTTCGTGCAGAACAACCAGTGGGCCATCTCCGAGCCGAACTACAAGCAGTTCCGTGTGCCGCCCTACCAGCGCGCGCAGGGGTTCGGCTTCCCCGGCATCCGGGTCGACGGCAACGACGTCCTCGCGGTGTACGCCGTGACGAAGGCCGCGCTCGACAACGCCCGGTCCGGACAGGGCCCGACGCTGATCGAGGCGTTCACCTACCGCCTCGGCGCGCACACCACCTCCGATGACCCGACCAAGTACCGCTCGGCCGCGGAGGTCGATATCTGGCGCGAGAAGGACCCGATCAAGCGGATGCGCGGCTTCCTCAGCCAGAAGGGCTACGCCGACGACGCGTTCTACGCGTCGGTCGACCGGGAGGCCGACGAGCTCGCCGTCCGCGTGCGGACCGCCTGCCAGAACATGCCCGAGCCGAGCCAGGAGCGGATGTTCGACGAGATCTACGTCGACCCGCATCCGGTGGTCGAACGGGAGAAGGCGCAGTTCCTGGAATACCAGGCCGGTTTCGAGACGGAGGGGGCGCGCTGATGGCCGCGCAGAAGATGACCCTGGCAAAGGGCATCAACGCCGGGTTGCGGGCGGCCATGGAGGCCGACCCCAAGGTGCTGCTCATGGGTGAGGACGTCGGCAAGCTCGGCGGCGTCTTCCGCATCACCGAGGGCCTGCAGAAGGACTTCGGCGAGGACCGCGTCGTCGACACCCCGCTCGCCGAGTCCGGCATCGTCGGTACGGCGATCGGGCTGGCCATGCGCGGCTACCGCCCGGTCGTGGAGATCCAGTTCGACGGCTTCATCTACCCGGCGTTCGACCAGATCGTCAGCCAGCTCGCCAAGATGCACGCCCGCTCGCGCGGCGCGCTGCGGCTGCCCATCGTCATCCGCGTGCCGTTCGGCGGCGGGATCGGCGCGGTCGAGCACCACAGCGAGTCCAACGAGGCCTACTTCGCGCACACCGCGGGCCTGCGGGTCGTCGCGTGCTCGGACCCGGCGGACGCCTACTGGATGATCCAGCAGGCCATCTCCAGCGATGACCCGGTGATGTTCTACGAGCCCAAGCGGCGCTACCACGAGCGCGCCGAGGTCGACCTCGACCCGCAGTCCGGGTCGCGACTCGGCCTGCACGACGCGCGCGTCGTGCGCGACGGCACTCAGCTCACGCTGCTGGCCTACGGCCCGACCGTCAAGACCTGCCTGCAGGTGGCGGATGCTGCTGCGCAGGAAGGGATCTCGCTGCAGGTCGTCGACCTGCGCTCGCTGTCCCCGCTCGACACCGAGACCATCGACCGGGCCGTCAAGAGCACCGGCCGCGCCATCGTGGTGCACGAGGCCAGCACCTTCCTGGGCCTCGGCTCGGAGATCGCGGCGCACATCCAGCAGGAATGCTTCCACCACCTGGAGGCTCCCGTGCTGCGGGTCGGCGGGTACAACATCCCCTATCCCCCGAGCCGCTTCGAGGAGGAGTTCCTGCCGGGACTCGACCGCATCCTCGAGGCCGTCGACCGTTCTCTCGCTTACTGATCCGCTGGAAGGGGCCTTCGTGGCTGTGCAGACGTTCAACCTCCCCGATCCGGGTGAGGGACTGGTCGAGGCCGACATCGTCTCGTGGAAGGTGCAGGTCGGCGACGAGGTGTCGACCAACGACATCGTCGTAGAGATCGAGACGGCGAAATCGTTGGTGGAGTTGCCGATCCCGTGGGCCGGCAAGGTCACTCAGCTGTTGGTCGACGAAGGTGCGACCGTCGAGGTCGGCAGCCCGATCATCACCGTCGACGTGGCCGGCGCCGCCAGCAGCGAGCCGTCCGAGGTGACGACGCCGTCGGCGGAGGAGCCCGAGGAGCGCACCCCGCACCTGGTGGGGTACGGCGCCGCGCCCGCGCAGACCGCCCGGAGGGCCCGCAAGGGGGCGAGCGCCGTACCGGCGGCTGCCCCGGCACCGCCGGCTCCTGCAGCGGTGGCCGCGCCGCCTGCGCCTGCTCCCGCTGCCCCCGAGGTCGGGGCGCGCCCTGTGGAGCGCGCGGCGACCCCACCAGCTGCCGGCGGCAAGGTGCTGGCGAAACCGCCGGTCCGCAAGTTCGCGAAGGACCACGGCGTGGACCTGTCGACCGTCGCCCCGTCGGCCGAGTCGGGCATCGTCTCGCGCGCTGACGTCGAGCGGCACCTGGCGAACGGCGCTGTGCCGGCGAGTGATTCGGCGCCGGTCGTTGCGTCCGCGAGTTCGCAGGAGCGTGAGACGCGCATCCCGGTGAAGGGCGTGCGCAAGTTCACCGCCGACGCGATGGTGGCGTCGGCGTTCACCGCCCCGCACGTCACCGAGTTCGTCACGATCGACATGACCGCGACGATGGAGCTGGTCGACCGGTTGCGCTCGGACCGGGAGTTCGCCGGTCTGAAGGTCACTCCGCTCACGGTGCTCGCCAAGGCGCTCTGTGTTGCGGTCAAACGCAATCCGGGCATCAACTC
Source organism: Allobranchiibius huperziae (assembly GCF_013410455.1). Classification (NCBI taxonomy): domain Bacteria; kingdom Bacillati; phylum Actinomycetota; class Actinomycetes; order Micrococcales; family Dermacoccaceae; genus Allobranchiibius; species Allobranchiibius huperziae. The sequence continues at coordinate 189,234 of NZ_JACCFW010000001.1, forward strand.
CTCGTGGGCGCAGAAGCCGGACGGCTCGGCCGAGATCGTCCAGAAGCGCTACGTGAACCTCGGTATCGCCGCGGCGACCCCGCGCGGACTGGTGGTGCCGAACATCAAGGACGCCGATGCCATGTCGATGCGCGACCTCGCGCAGGCGCTCGGCGAGCTGACCGCCACGGCACGCGAGGGGCGTACGCCTCCCGGCGACATGTCCGGCGGCACGATCACGATCACGAACGTCGGGGTCTTCGGTGTCGACAACGGCACGCCGATCATCAACCCGGGCGAGGCGGCGATCCTGTGCTTCGGCGCCGTCCGCAAGATGCCCTGGGTGGTCACCGACGCCGACGGCAACGACACGATCGTGCCCCGGCACGTCACCCAGTTGTCGCTGTCCTTCGACCACCGGATGGTCGACGGCGACCTCGGTTCGCGCTTCCTGTCCGACGTCGCGGCCCTGCTGCAGGACCCCTCGCGGGCACTCGTCTGGGGCTGACGCTCCACGATCAGGGTCGCCGCGCGCCGTATAGAGCGCGCGGCGACCCTGATCGCTATCCGGACAGGTGGGACGCGAGGAGCTGCGCGAGGTGCGTGCCCCGCGACGCGCCGCCGGGGAGCCTGCCGAGCAGATCGTCGAGCTGGGTGCGGCAGGAGAAACCGTCGGCGAGCACGACGTCACCGGGCTGCGCGGCGCGTACGGCGGGCAGCAGCTGCTGCTCGGCGACCGCCACCGACACGTCGTAGTGGCCCTTCTCGACACCGAAGTTGCCGGCCAGCCCGCAGCATCCGCCGAGCCGCTGCACGTGCGCGCCGGCTTGCTCCAGCAGCGCCGCGTCGGCCGCCCAGCTCATCACCGCATGGTGGTGGCAGTGCGGCTGCGCGATGATCCGCACCCCGTCGAGCGAGGGCGGTGACCAGCCCGGCGTACGCGCGAGCAGCTCGGCCAGCGTGACGGTCGCGTCGCGCACCTTGCGGGCGTCGTCGGTGGGCACCAGCTCGGCCGCGTCGTGTCGCAGGACCGCGGTGCAGGACGGCTCGATGCCGACGATCGGCACTCCGGCGTTGGCGGCGGGAGCCAGGCCCGCGATGGTGCGTTCGAGCTGCCGGCGGGCGCCATCGAGCTGGCCCGTGGAGATCCAGGTCAGACCGCAACAGCCCGCGGCGGTCGGCAGGGCCGGGCTGAAGCCGGCGTCCCTGAGCACCGCGACCGTGGCGGCGCCGATGGCCGGAGAGAAGCTGTCGGTGAAGGTGTCGACGAGAAGGACGACCTCGTCGCCGGTGGCGTGAGCGGCGTCGTACGGTCGCAGTCCGTGCTCGCGTGCCCAGCTGCGGAACGGGTCGGCGGCGACCTGCGGAATGCTCCGGCGAGCGTCGACGCCCACCGCGGACTTCGCGAAAGGCACCCGATCGCCAGCGCGCAGAAGGGCGTTCGCAAGCTTCGGTGCCCGCGCTCCGGCGCGCACCCAGCGCGGTAGCTGGCCGAGCACGTAGTGCGAGATGGGCCGCAGCCGCCCCTTGTAGGACTGGTGCAGCACCTCGGCCTTGTACGACGCCATGTCGATGCCGGTCGGGCAGTCCGAGGCGCAGCCCTTGCACGACAGGCACAGGTCGAGCGCGTCGTGCACCTCGGGCGCGCGCCAGCCGCCGGTGACGACGGAGCCGTTGAGCATCTCCTGCAGCACCCTTGCGCGGCCGCGGGTCGAGTCCTTCTCCTCGCGGGTGGCGAGGTAGGACGGGCACATCACCCCGCCGCTCGCGGTGTTGTCCGCGCGACACTTGCCGACGCCCGTGCAGCGGTGCACGGCCTGGCTGAAATCGCCGCCGTCGGCGGTCCAGGAGAACGCCAGCGGTGTCGGGGTCCTCCGCGCGGGGAAGCGCAGGTCGGCGTCGAGCGGTGCGGGGTCGACCAGGACACCGGGGTTGAGCAGGTTGTCCGGGTCGCACGCGTGCTTGGCCGCGGCGAAGAGATCGATGACCTCGGGGGAGTACATCAGCGGCAGCAGCTCACTGCGCGCGCGCCCGTCCCCGTGTTCGCCGGAGAGCGAACCGCCATACGTCGCAACGAGCTTCGCGGCGTCCACCACGAACTCCCGCAGCTGAGCCGGACCGTCAGGAGCGTCGAGGGGGATGTCGAGGCGCACGTGCATGCAGCCGTCGCCGAAGTGCCCGTACGGCGCGCTGCTGAGGCCGTGCGCGACGACCAGCTCGTCGAAGTCTCGCAGATAGGCACCGAGCGACGTCGGGGGGACGGCGGCGTCCTCCCACCCGGGCCACGCCGGCTTGCCGGCAGGCGAACGGCCCGCGAGCCCGGCGCCGTCCGCGCGGATCCGCCACAGCGCCGCTGCCTGCGCCGGGTCCGTGACGATCAGGCTGGAGTGTGCGCCGAGACCGGCGTCGTCGACCATGGCCTCGGCGCGGGCGAGGACTTCGCCGCGGTCCTCCCCGGACACCTCGGTGAAGAGCCATGCGGGCCCGGGCGGCAGCGGCGGTGAGGTGCCGCCCCGGCTGTGCAGCACGTCGAGCAGTCGTTGATCGAAGCCCTCGCAGGCCGTCGGCCGGTGAAGGAGCACGGACGGGGTGGCATCGCCGGCGACCGTGATGTCGGGGTAGCCGAGCACGATCATCACGCGCACAGCCGGGTCGCGTACCAGCCGCACGGTCGCCTCGGTCAGCATTGCGAGGGTGCCCTCGGAGCCCACCAGGAAGCGCGTGAGGTCGACGTCCCGCTCGGGCAGAAGGTGCTCCATGGAGTAGCCGGACACCTGACGGCCGAAGCGCGCGAACGACGTGCGGATCAGCTCGAGGTTGTCCGCCCCCAGCCCGGTCAGCTGCTTCGCCACCGGCCCCGAAGCGCGGGTGCCCGAGGCGAGGTCGAAACGGTCACCGGTGCCCCAGAAGCCTTTCAGGGCAACGACATTGTCGACGGTGCGGCCGTAGCCCAAGGTCCGCGAGCCGCAGGCGTTGTTGCCGAGCATGCCGCCGATCGTGCACCGCGTGGACGTCGACGGGTCGGGCCCGAACCGCAATCCGTGGGTCGCGGCGGCGGCCTGCAGACGGGCCTGCACGACCCCGGGTTGGACGACAGCCGTGCGGGCCTCGGGATCGAGGTGCAGCACCTGGTCGAGGTGCCGGGAGAAGTCGAGCACCAGCCCCGCGCCGATCGAGTTGCCGGCGATCGACGTGCCGGCGCCACGGGTGGTAAGGGGTACGCCGAGGTCGCGCGCGACGGCGTACGCCTGCTCGACCTGCTCGGTCGACCGGGGGAACGCGACGGCGGTCGGTGCGATCCGGTAGAGCGACGCGTCGGTGGTGTAGAGCGAGCGGGTGAGCGAGTCCGCGTGCGCCTCGATGCCGCCCGCCGTCAGTCGCCTCACCAGTTCGTCCACGGGCACATCGTCCCTCACCGCACCTCGCCCACAAACGCCGAGTGCGCGTTCCGCGGAGCCGAAGCTCTGCGGAACGCGCACTCGGGAGGTGACGCTCGAGGCGGATCAGTCGTGCACGTGCCTCGGGTGGTAGTCCGCATCGACGGACGCGTGCTTGGGCAGCTCGTCGCCCGGGTGAGCCGGCACGGTCGCCAGCGCCTCGTCCGGCGCGCGGTGACGCGGCGGCTCGTCCTCGGTGGCCCCGTGGGCCGGCGGACCGACCAGGTCGGCCACCGACGGCTCCGGCTGCTGCGCCGGCTGCGTGCCGCTCGCCTCGGCCTTGGCGGCATCGGCGGCCGACTGACCGCGCAACTCCACCTTCGGCATCAGCAGCAGGACCAGGAAGCCCACGACCATAACCGCGGCCGCCACGATGAAGATGATGTGGATGGAGTCCGCGAAACCGACCTTGAACGGGTGGCGAGCGTCCACGGGCAGCTTGTTGATGACCGAGGAGTCGTTCTGGATCTGCGCCACGACGCTGCGGTTCTGGGCGATCTGCCCCTGCACGCTCGGCGGTGCCGCCTTGATCGCCGAGGTGATCTTGTCGCCAACCGTGCTGAAGAGGATCGACAGGAAGATCGCGACTCCGAGCGTGCCGCCCATCTGGCGGAAGAACGTTGCCGAGGACGTCGCCACGCCGATCTCCTTCGCCGGCACGGCGTTCTGCACGATGATCGTCAGCGGCTGCATGCAGTTACCGAGGCCGTAGCCGAAGACGAACATGAAGGCCATGACCTGCCAGACCGGGGTGTCCGCGTCGACGAACAGGAACAGCAGGAGCAGGCCCACGGTGGCGATCGCCGTACCGAAGATCGGGAACTCCCGGATGCGCCCGGTGCGTGCAGTGATCTGACCGGAGATGATGGCGGCGATCATCAGGCCCGCCACCATCGGCAGCATGAGGAAGCCGGACGTCATCGGCGATGCGCCGTGCACGATCTGGAAGTAGAGCGGCAGCACGGTGATGCCGCCGAACATGCCCATCCCGACGATGATGCTGGCAACGATCGTGACCGAGGCCGCGCGCAGCTTGAAGATGCGCAGCGGGATCAGCGCGTCGTCGGCCATCGCGCGCTCGACGAGGATGAACATCGCCAGGCCGAGGACCGCGATGACGTATGCCGCGATGGAGCGCCCCGAGGTCCAGCCCCAGGTGCGGCCCTGCTCGGCGACCGTCAGCGTGGGCACCAGACCGATGACCAGCGCCACCGCGCCCCACCAGTCGATGCGCGCCTTGCGCTGGACGTGGTCCAGGTGCAGCGTGCGCCATACGACGAAGAGGGCGATGATGCCGATCGGCACGTTGACCAGGAAGACCCAGCGCCAGCCGGAGATGAACAGGATCGAGCTGGTCTCGGCGAACAGACCGCCGATGACCGGGCCGAGGACGCTGGAGGTGGCGAAGGTCGCCATGAAGTAACCGGTGTACTTCGCGCGCTCACGCGGCGGCACGAGGTCACCGATGATCGCGAGCACCAGGGTGAAGAGGCCACCGGCGCCGAGGCCCTGGAACGCGCGGAACGCGGCGAGCATGTACATCGACGTGGCGAACGAACAGGCGGCGGAACCGATCACGAAGACGGTGATCGCGAACATGAACAGCTTCTTACGGCCGTACATGTCGCCGAGCTTGCCGTAGATCGGCGTGGTGATCGTCGAGGTGATCAGGTAGGCGGTGGTGACCCAGGCCTGTACGGACAGGCCGTGCAGGTCGTCGCCGATGGTGCGGATGGCAGTGCTGACGATGGTCTGGTCGAGTGCGGCCAGGAACATGCCGAGCATCAGGCCGCCGAGGATCCGCAGGATCTGTGCGTGCGAATACTGGCCGCCGGATGCTGCGGGCGCGTTGGCCGCGCTGGTCTGGGCAGTCACATCGACTCCTTTCCGGTGGTTGACGGGTGTGACGGGGGTGTCGTGGTGCAGGTGCTCGAGCTGGCGAAGGTACGGGTGAGGTCGTCGTGCAGGCGGCGCAGTGCGAGGTCGAAGTCCTTGGCCTCACGGCTGGACCAGTCGGCCATCAAGGTGGCGAACATCTGCCCCCTGCTCTCGTGGATGTCCTCCAGGAGCTGCTTGCCGTCGGGTGCAAGGGCGATGTTGAAGGCACGCCCGTCGCCGGGGTCGGTCACCTTCTCCAGGATCCCCGCCTGCACCAGGTGACTGACCTGGCGACTGACGGTCGACACGTCGGAGTGCACGCGCTCCGCGATCGCGGACACCCGCAGCGGGCCCGTCGACACGGCGAAGATGACCGGGTAGGCGGACGTCTCGACGTCCGGATGCAGGCGCGGCACGTGGTGTCGCAGTGCGCTCATCGCCTTCATCAGGTGCACCAGGTCCTCACCGACCCGCGATGCCACCTCGAGACTGACGGCCATATCCCCTCCATAGTTGCTTGACTCATACAACTATATGGATAGCCACGCGATCTATCAAATCGACGGGGCGTTCTGTCAGGGCGTGATGGTGAGTACGTCGAGGACGCGGGCCGCAGCGGCCTCGTCGCCCTCGACGCTGTAGCGCAGATCCGCGGTCGAGATGCGTCCGGCACCCCGGCGGGTCAGCGACTCGGTGCTGAGCCGGATCGTGGTGATCTTGCCCAGCGGCAGGGGGATGATCTCGCCGGTCTCGTCATCGACCTTGTCCACGTGCGCGGTGCCGGAGAAGAGCGACTCGGCATACGGCCGACCGTCGGACCCCTCCACGATGCGGATGCCCTGACGCGCCATGACCGGGCCGGTGCACTCGATGATGACCACGCTGCCGACCTCGAGATCGGCTCGGCGAGCGGCCCGCGCGGGGAAAGCGGCGAGGACGTCGCTGGTGAAGGCGGCGGCACCCGCGGAGTCCAGGTTGCCCATCGAGTGCAACGCGTCGCGCAGGTCCTGCTCGTGGCACCAGAGGTCGATCAGCCGCAGGTGGAGCATGGCGGTCAGCTCCATGGGCCCGAACGGGCCCTGGATGACGGTCTCGGGGTTCAGCGTCGGGTCGCGGTAGGACGCGATCCGCTTGGGCAACAGGTCGCGCCACTCGTTGACGATCTCCCCGCCGGAACGACCGCGGCGCACCTCGACGGCCCGCTCCATGAACCGACCGGCGTCGTTGCGGATCCACTCGTAGTCGAGCACCTCGACCTCGCGGTCCTGACCGCCGTTCATCAGGTGCTCGGTGCCGGCGACGTGGGCGAAGACGTCCTTGACGGTCCACCCCGGGAGAGCGGTCGGCTTGTCGAAGTCCTCGGGGTGACACGTCAGCCCCAGGTCGAGGATCGACTGACCGGTGGCGGCGAACGCATCGACCAACTCGGGAAGCTCTACCGGAGGCTGGGGATGGGTCTGCATGGCGACCAACCTACTTGGAGCGCGGACGGTGCGCGGGGGCGCTGCCCATGATCACTGCCTACCCTGGGTGCATGGCGAGCGACACCGGCACGAGCCCTGCGACCGCAGCGGCACCCGTGCGTGCGCGCCGGTCGACGTGGATCCGGGCCGTCGTCCCCTTCGCTCTCGTGGTCGTCGTGCTCGCCGTCCTCTTCTCGCACGCCGCGTCCCCCTTGGAGCTCGGCGACCCCGGCGCGGTCGTGCGCTGGGGCATCCCGCTGCTCAACGTCGTACGCGATCTGACCGCCGCGCTCACCGTTGGGGCGCTGCTGCTCGGCGGGTTCCTGGTGCCGGAGGGCGCGACCACCCGACGGCGGGAGTCCCTGGCCCGCTATGCCGCGTGGGCCGCGACCGGCTGGGCGGTCGTCGGCGCGGCGAGCGTCGTCCTCAACTTCGCTGACGTCTCCGGCACCCGGCTCGGCGCCACCGGCTTCGCATCCGAGGCGTGGGCGTCGATCTGGCAGCTGGAGATCCTGCGCGCGCCGGCGATCACGGCGCTGATCGCGGCGGCCGTCGCGCTGCTCGCGTTCACCGGGCCCGGCGCTCGCGGGATGGCGTGGCTCTTCGGGATGGCGCTGGTCGCGCTCTACCCCCTGGCCCTGATCGGCCACGCTGCCGGATCGGACGATCACGAGGCATCGGTCGACTCCCTGCTGGTGCACCTGCTGGCCGTGACCGTCTGGGTCGGCGGCCTGCTCGCGCTGCTGGTGATGTGGGGGCGGCTCGGCAAGGGCACCGCCGACGTCGTACGCCGCTACTCCACGGTCGCGTTGTGGTGCTTCGGCGCGGTCGCCGTGTCCGGCGTGCTCAACGCCGTCATCCGGGTCGGTTCCTTCTCGGGTCTGGCGTCCCGCTACGGCGTGCTCGTGCTGATCAAGGTCCTGCTGCTGCTCGCGCTCGGCTCGTTCGGTGCGCTGCACCGGCAGCGGGTCATCGGTCACCTGGACGGCGCCGATGCGCCCGGGCGCGCGCTCTTCGCGCGGCTGGCCGGCGTCGAGTCGCTCGTGATGGGCGCAGCCGTCGCCGTCGGTGTGGCGCTCGCGCGATCGGCCCCGCCCGTCGCCGAGGTGCACGGGCGAGTCGACACGGCGTACAGCCTCACCGGATATCTCGCGCCCGCGGCGCCGCACGTCGCGACGTGGTTCACCCTGTGGCGCGTCGAATGGCTGCTGAGCGCGGTCTCGGTGATCGCCATCGCCGTCTACCTGAGCTGGGTCGTGCGACTGGCCCGACGCGGCGACCGCTGGCCCGTGCTGCGCACCATCTCCTGGTGTGCCGGCTGGCTGATCTTCCTCTACATGGTCGACGGCGCCCCGGCGGTGTACGGCCGGGTGATGTTCTCCGTGCACATGCTCGAGCACATGACGGTCTCGATGCTGGTGCCGATCCTGCTGGTCCGTGGCGGCGTGGTCACCCTCGCCCTGCGGGCGCTGCCCAAGAGGCACGACCTGACGCTTGGGCCGCGCGAGGTCATCCTCTCCGTCGTGCACTCACGCCTGGTCACCGTGATCGCGAATCCGGCCGTCGCGGCGATCTTCGTCTTCGTGTCGCTGATCGTCTTCTACTACTCGCCGCTCTTCCACCTGGCGCTCACCACCCACACCGGGCACCTGCTGATGATGGTGCACTTCATGGCGTCGGGGTATCTGTACGCGTGGGCGCTCGTCGGGATCGACCCCGGGCCGCGACGCTGGGCGCCCCCGATCCGGCTGGGCATCCTGTTGATCGCCATCGCGTTCCACGCGTTCTTCGGAGTGGCACTGATGACCGGCAACGACCTGCTGGGCGGCGACTTCTTCCAGCTGCTGCACCTGTCCTACGTGCCCAGTCCCATCACCGACCAGCAACGCGGCGGCACCATCGCGTGGGGCGCCGGTGAGGTGCCGACGTTCATGCTGGCCATGCTGATCGCGGGTGAGTGGTACCGCAAGGACACCGCCGAGGGCGAGCGGCAGGCGCGGCAGGCCGACCGCGACGACGATGCCGAGCTGCGCGCGTACAACGACTATCTGGCGGCGCGGTCCGGCCGCGGGAAGCAGGCCTGATGCGGGTCGCGCTGATCCAGCTTGCGTACGACGACGCCGAGACCCTCGATGCGCGCGTCGAGCGGGTGGTCGCGTTGGTCCGGGAGCAGGCCGGGCACGACCTGGTGGTGCTGCCGGAACTGTGGGGTGCCGGCGGATTCTCCTACCGGGAGTGGAGCTCACGCGCCCAGGACGTGACCGGGTCGATCGGCACGGCACTGTCGGCCGCCGCGCGCGACGCAGGCGTCTTCCTGCATGGCGGGTCGATCGTGGAGCGGCCGGCGTCCGGTGAGACCGGCGAAGAGGGCCACGACCTGTGGAACACCTCGGTCGTCTACGACGCGAGCGGGACCCTCGTGGCGACGTACCGCAAGATCCACCGGTTCGGTTTCGCCGGCGGCGAGCCGAAGCTGATGGACGCGGGGACGGAGCTGGTGCGGGTCGACGTGCCGGCCGGATCGTCCTCCCTCGCCGTCGGCCTGTCGACCTGTTACGACATCCGCTTCCCAGAGATGTACCGCGCGCTGCTGGACCGGGGAGCTGAGGCGTTCGTCGTCCCGGCCGCGTGGCCGATGGCGCGGGTGGACGCGTGGCGGCTGCTGCTGCGGGCACGGGCCGTCGAGGATCAGTGCTTCGTGCTGGCCTGCAACACCGCCGGCACCCACGCGAAGACGCAGATGGGCGGTCACTCCGCCGTCATCGCGCCGGGTGGTGAGGTGCTCGCCGAGGCGGGCGAAGAGCAGCAGGTGCTATCGGTCGAGATCGACCCGTCGGCCGTCCGGGACGTCCGCGAGTCGTTCCCGGTCCTCGCCGACCGCCGCCTCTGAGCGGCGCAAACCTGCAAACGCCGGCACGGCCGGACGACGCTGCCGGTTTGCGTTTGCGGCCAGGGCTGCAGCACTGACCGCGAACGCAAACCAGCGGTGCCGTGGGGAAGGCCCTCACGCCCCGGTCTGCAGTGCGGGCGGGGTGAGCAGCGACAGGACGCGGCCGGGGTCGGCCAGGTCGTCCCACACGACGCGCACCACCCGGTAGCCGAGCCGCTGGAGCGCCAGTTCGCGCCGCTTCTCGTTGACGAGGGCTTCGCTGTTGCCCGCGCCGCGGTACTTCAGGAGCCCGTCGAACTCCACGATCGTGCGCGTGCCGTCGACGAGCAGGTCGACCCGGGCGACGAAGTGGCCGTCCCCGTCGCGGATGACGACCTGCGGCGTGACCGCCACACCGGCGGCACGCAGGAGCAGACGCAGTCGGCTCTCGCCCGGTGACTCCGACCGGGGGTCGACGAGGTCGAGCAAGGTGGCCAGTCGTGTGCAGCCGGGCGTTCTCCGCGACTGTCGGATCGCCTCCGCCAGATCGGTGGGTGAGGCGAGGTAGTTGCGCAGCGCGGCGTCCGCGGGAATGACCGCGGCTTCCACTCCGATGCCGGCGCCCACCTGGACGATCGCGTACGCCGCCGAGACGGTCGGCATACCGGAAGCGGTCGTGATCGGGATCGGTTCCGGCACCCGGTGCAGCCGAACCCCTGGCCGGCGCGACCATCGATGCCCCTCCCGGTGGCCCAGGTGGATCTCCGTGGTGTCGCAGGACGAGTCTGTGGGCAGGTCCCAGGCGAGGAGCGCCGACTGGTGGGTGACGAGGTACCCCTCGCCCAGCACGAGCAGCAGAGCGCGGATCCGTCGTCTCTGGGTCTCGGCGGCGCTGGTGACCGTATCAAGGTCACCGGGCGGCAGGAAGTAGCTGCCCTGCGCGCCGCTCAGCACGTCCTCTGCCCGGCACCACGCCCGGAGCTGCTCGTCCGAGGCGCCGAACTCCAGGGCGTCGCGGCGGGTGAACGCGTACCCCTGCTGGCGGACCCGGATCCGCAGCGGGTAGCTCATGGCGGCAGGAAAGGCCTGGTACGGGGTGGTTGCGACGTCCATCGGGTGATCGTGGCGGCTGCGGCGACGGGTGTCTGGTCGCCGCGGGCAGGGTGTGGAGAGCGGGTGGGGATGTGGACAGTCGAGTCGAGGTGCGGGTTTTGCGTTTGTGGCCAGTGCTGCAGCCCTGGCCACGAATGCAAAACCCCCACCGGGCTGTCGGGGGCGCGCTCGTGGAATGACCGCACGGGTGGTGTCGTTGGCCTCTGCGTGAGCGAGACGGTGGACGGGTCAGTGAGGGCGAAGGTGCGGGTACGCGCGCCGGAGTTGGCAGGACGGCGGTGGCTCAACACCGGCGGCGCCGACGTGACCCTGAAGGGCCTGCGCGGCAAGATCGTGGTCCTGGATTTCTGGACCTTCTGCTGCGTCAACTGCCTGCATGTGCTGGACGAGTTGCGGCCGCTGGAGCAGGAGTTCGCCGACGAGCTGGTGCTGCTCGGCGTGCACTCGCCCAAGTTCGAGCACGAGGGCGAGCCCGCCGCGGTCGAGGCCGCGGTCGAGCGTTACGCCGTGGGCCACCCGGTCCTGGACGACCCGGAGCTGACCACATGGCAGGCGTACGCCGCGCGGGCGTGGCCGACGCTCGTGGTGATCGACCCCGAGGGCTACATCGTGGCTCAGCTGTCGGGGGAGGGCCACGCGCACGGTCTCGGCGTCCTCGTCCGTGAGCTCGTCGCCGAACACGAGGCGAAGGGCACCCTGCGGCGGGGGGATTCGCCGTACGTCGCACCACCTGCGCCGCAGACTGCGTTGCGATTCCCCGGCAAGCTCGCAGCGACCCCTGACGGCAGCTACCTGCTGTCGGACACCGCCCACCACCAGGTCGTGCACCTGGAGCCGGATCTGACCACCGAGCGCGCGAGGTACGGCGGTCCGGGTGTCTTCGAGGAGCCGCAGGGTCTGTGCGTGTTGCCCGCCGACGTCGCCGCGCGGGTGGGGTACGACGTGCTGGTCGCCGACAGCGTGCACCACCAGATCGCCTCGATCCGATTGTCGGACGGGCAGATCCGTGTCGTCGCGGGAACAGGTGACCAGCTGCGCGAGCGGTCGGGGAGCGGGCTCGCGCTGAGGCAGGATCTGTCGACCCCGTGGGACATCACCTGGTGGATCGACCGCGCGGTGATCGCGATGGCCGGGGTCCACCAGCTGTGGGTCCTGCACCTGGCGACCGATCCCGCCGACAACACGGTCGCGGTGCTCGCCGGCACGAGCTCCGAGGGCATCCGCGACGGGGCTGCGCACGACGCATGGTTCGCGCAACCGTCCGGTCTCAGCACGTCGGCCGACGGCTCGCGGGTCTGGGTCGCCGATTCTGAGTCGTCCGCACTTCGTTCGATCACGTTGCAGGACAGTGGCTTCGAGGTGAAGACCCACATCGGGCAGGGCCTCTTCGACTTCGGCCATATCGACGGCCCGGCCGCGGATGCGCTGCTGCAGCACCCGCTGGGCGTCGCGGAGCTGCCGGACGGCAGCGTGGCGATCGCCGACACCTACAACGGCGCGATCCGCCGGTACGACCCCGTGGTCGACGAGGTCTCGACCCTCGCCACCGACCTGGCCGAACCGAGTGACGTACTGGTCGAATCCGACGGCGACACAGTGCGATTGCTTGTGGTCGAGTCGGCAGCGCACCAGGTCACCCGCGTCGCCGTGCCGGCGCGGGCGCAGCGTGTCGCGGGCATCGCACACCAGACTCAGCGACCGGTGACACCGTTGGCGCCGGGGGCGGTGGAGCTGCGTATCGCGTTCGAACCGCCGACCGGTCAGAAACTCGACCACCGCTACGGCGACCCCACCCAGCTCATGGTGATGGCCACCCCCGGTGCCTTGATCCGGGACGGCGACGGCACCTCGACAGGGCTGACCCGCACTCTGCAGCTCGACCCGGCGGTCGGCGACGGCACGCTGCACATCTCGGTGCGCGCGGCCGCGTGCGACGGCGACCCGGACACCGGCGAAGTGCCGGAGTACGCCGCCTGCCATCTCTACCAACAGGATTGGGGCATCCCCGTGGTGCTCGAGTCGGGTGGGCCGACCGAGCTGCACCTCGACCTGCGCGGCGTCTGAGATCACCCTCCGCTCGACGGGAAGGGTCAGGCGGACGCGACGAGCAGCACGTCGAGGGTGCGCGGACCGTGCACCCCTTCGACACGCTGCAGCTCGATGTCGCTGGTGGCGCTCGGCCCGCTGATCCAGGTCTGCGGACGGGTCGCGTCCAATGCCGCGACGGCATCCGGGACAGCCGCGACCACCTGGTCCTCGCGCACGACCACCAGGTGGTAGTCGGGCACCAGGGTGAGCACGCGCGGACCCTGCCCGGGGCCGGCATCCAGCACGATGGTGCCCGTCTGCTCGATGCCGAGGCTGCAGGTGGTGAGCACCGCCGAGATCCGATCCAGCTCTTCGACGCTCACGGGTTCGTCTGCAGTCCGCACCGTCGGCACCCACTCCGCCGGAAACCCCTGCGGTACGACGATTTCCGTGATCGAGCGCGCCCGCAGGATGTCGGACAGGCGCTCCTGCACGACGGACGCGCCACACCGGTGCACTGTCGCGCGGTAATCGGCGACCCGCTCGGCGAAGACGTCGACGTCCGCCAGCCGCGAGCCGGCCCGGTGATAGTCGCGAACGACGGGTGGCGCGGCGGGGCGGTCCGCCAGCGCCGTCCGCACCCGCTGCAGGATCGTCTCGCGCGCGTTCATCACGCGTCCTCCTCCGGCGCTGCGGGCGGGACGTCGCTGCCTTCCCTCACCCACCAGTCGCGCAACGTCTCGCGGGGCATCTGCGGCAGGTCGCGTGAGCGCGCCCAGGACGACAGCGGTGGCGGAAGCGCCGGCATCCGCCGGGCGACCCGGCCCAGCGACAGGCTGCGCAGTGCCGCGGTCCACCGACGCCGTGAAGTCATCGTCCACGCCGCAGCGGTCATCGAGGCAGCCTCGGCGGTGGGCACCCGGTGCTCCTCGCGCTTGGCCGCGACGACCTCGGCGCGCAGGTGCACCAGCATCGTGGGGATGTCGATGGCCACCGGGCACACGTCGTAGCACGCTCCGCACAGCGACGACGCGAACGGCAGCGACGGGTTGTCCTTCACCCCGGTCAGCTGGGGCGAGAGCACCGCCCCGATCGGGCCGGGATAGACCGATCCGTACGCGTGCCCGCCGGCGCGCTCGTAGACCGGGCAGACGTTGAGGCAGGCCGAGCAGCGTATGCAGCGCAGCGCCGACCGGCCGTGCGGATCCGCCAGTGTGGCGGTGCGCCCGTTGTCGAGCAGGACGACGTGGAAGTCCTGTCCTTCGGTGGCACCGGTCCACATCGACGTGTACGGGTTCATCCGCTCACCGGTCGAGGACCGGGGCAGCAGTTGCAGGAACACCTCGAGATCGCGCCACGTCGGCACCAGCTTCTCGATGCCCATCACCGTGATCAGCGTGCGCGGCAGCGTGAGGCACATCCGCCCGTTGCCCTCGGACTCGAGCACGCAGAGCGTGCCGGTCTCGGCGACGCCGAAATTCGCTCCGCTGATCGCCACCTTGGCGGACAGGAACCTGCGTCGCAGGTACAGCCGGGCAGCCCCCGCCAGCGCCTCCGGGTCGTTCGTCAGACCCGGGTCGACGTCGTCCATGTGGTCGCGGAAGATATCGCGGATCTCGCTGCGGTTGCGATGGATCGCAGGCACCAGGATGTGGCTGGGCCGGTCGTCGCCGAGCTGCACGATGAGCTCGGCGAGGTCGGTCTCGGTGGCGGTGATGCCCGCCGTCGCCAGCGCCTCGTTGAGGCCGATCTCCTCGGTCGCCATCGACTTCACCTTGACCACGTCGGTCTCGCCGGTGGCCTGGATCAGCCGGGTCACGATGGCGTTGGCCTCGTCGCCGTCCCGCGCCCAGTGCACCGTGCCGCCGCGCTCGGTGACCGCGGCCTCGAAACGCTCGAGGTGGTCGGGGAGCTCGGCGAGGGTCGCGTCCTTGATGGCGGCCCCGGCCGCGCGCAGCTGCTCCCAGTCGTCGAGCTCGGCCACGACACCGGCGCGCTTCTCGCGGATGGTCGTGGTCGCGACCCGCAGGTTGTGCCGCTGCTGGCTGTCCGCCAGGCCGGTACGCGCCGCGTCGGGGAAAGACTCGCCGGTGCGCAGGTGCACGGTCGGCGATGCGGTCGGCATGCCGAGGAACGTCGTCATCGCGCATCCTTGGTCGAGGCGAGGATCTGCGCCAGGTGGACGGTCTCGGTGCCGACGTCGAGTCGCGACATGCCGCCCCCGATGTGCATGAGGCAGGACGCGTCGGTGGCGGCGCACATCTGTGCGCCGGTGGACTGGATCGCGCGCATCTTGTCGGCGAGCATCGCGGTCGACGTCTCGGAGTTCTTCAGCGCGAAGGTGCCACCGAAGCCGCAGCACGTCTGCGCCTGGGGCAGCTCCACCAGGTCGATCCCGTCGACGGCGCGCAGCAGGCGCAGCGGCCGGTCGCCGACGCGCAGTATCCGCAGCGAGTGGCACGTCGGGTGGTAGGTCACCCGGTGCGGGTAGCTCGCGCCGACATCGGTCACCCCCAGCACGTCGACGAGCAGCTCGGACAGCTCGTAGCTGCGGGCGGCGACGGCCTCGACCCGGTCCACCAAAGCGTCGTCACCGAATTGCCTTGCCACCTGTGCGTGTTGGTGACGTATGGCGCCGGCGCAACTCCCGCTGGGGGTGACGATCGCGTCGTACGGCTCGAAGGTGTCGGCGTACCGCCGAACGAGCGGCAGGGCCTCGCGCGGGTAGCCGGTGTTGACGTGCATCTGCCCGCAGCAGGTCTGCTCCATCGGGAAGACCACCTGGTGGCCGAGTCTGCGCAGGACGGTCACCGTCGCCTTGCCCACCTCGGGGAAGAGCCCGTCGACCAGGCAGGTGGCGAACAAGGCGATGCGCACGGGTTCCTCCTGCTGACGGTCCGACTGGTCCCGTCACCGAACGTACCCCCAGCGACGAACGGAGGGGTCCGACACCGATCGGAGGGGGCATGTCCCCTCCGTCCGACGCCGGACCCCTCCGCTCGACGGGTCGATCAGAACGCGGCTTCGGGCAACTCCATGAGCGCGTTGTCGGTGGCCTCGACGACGGCGCGGTCGGCGGCGAGCCGGGGCAAAACCGTCGTGGTGAAGAAGTGCGCGGCCGCGACCTTGCCCTGGTAGAACGCCTGGTCCTTGCCGGCATCCCCCGCGTCGAGGCGGGCCTGCGCGACCTCGGCCTGCCGCACGAGCAGCCAGCCGATCGTCAGGTCGCCGGCAGCGAGCAGCAGGCGGGTGGTGTTCTGGCCCACGGTGTACGCCGCCTGCGGCTCTCCCTGGATCGCCTTCATCGCGGTCATGCCCATGTGCTCGACCATGCCCTGCACGTTGTCGACCGCCTGGCCCAGGAGCTCGCGCTCGCGGCCGAGCGTGTCGTCGCCGGCCCCGCCCTTCACGGTCTGCAGGATCTGCTCGGCCAGCGCACCGAGCGCGGCGAACTGGTCCTTGACGATCTTGCGGAAGAAGAAGTCCAGGCCCTGGATGGCGGTGGTGCCCTCGTAGAGCGTGTCGATCTTCGCGTCGCGCACGTACTGCTCGACCGGGTAGTCCTGCAGGAAGCCGGACCCGCCGAACGTCTGCAGCGACTCGGTGCCGAGCAGCGTCCACGCGCGCTCGGAGCCGACACCCTTGACGATCGGCAGCAGCAGGTCGTTGAGCTTGCTGGCCATGATCGCGGGGGAGCTCTCGTCGAACTCCTCCGATCCGGTGCGCAGCACCTCCTGGTCGACGATGTCCTGCTGGGTGGCCGCGAAGATCACCAGCGCGCGCAGGCCCTCGGCGTAGGACTTCTGGAGCATCAGCGAGCGGCGTACGTCGGGGTGGTGGGTGATGGTGACGCGCCGCGCGTCCTTGGCGCTGTCGGTCATGTCGGCGCCCTGCACGCGCGCCTTGGCGTACTCCAGCGCGTTCAGGTAACCCGTCGACAGGGTGGCGATCGCCTTGGTGCCGACCAGCATCCGTGCGTGCTCGATGACGCGGAACATCTGCGCGATGCCGTTGTGCACGTCGCCGAGCAGGGTGCCGACGGCCGGCTCCTTGTCCCCGAAGGTGACCTCGCAGGTCGTGGAGACCTTAATGCCCATCTTGTGCTCGACGTTGGTGACGTAGGCGCCGTTGCGCTCGCCGAGCTCGCCGGTGGCGAGGTCGACGTGGTACTTCGGCACCACGAAGAGCGACAGACCCTTGGTGCCGGCGCCCGCTCCCTCGGGGCGGGCGAGCACGAAGTGCAGGATGTTCGAGGACATGTCGTGCTCGGCGGAGGTGATGAAGCGCTTCACCCCTGTGATGTGCCAGGTGCCGTCGGCCTGCTGGACCGCCTTGGCGCGGCCCGCGCCCACGTCGGAGCCGGCGTCCGGCTCGGTCAGCACCATCGTGCCGCCCCAGTGGTTCTCGACCAGGTACTCGGCCAGCTTCTTCTGCTCGTCGGTGCCGAGCATGTAGAGGATCTTGGCGAAGGAGTAGCCCGCGGCGTACATGAAGACGGCCGGGTTCGCGCCGAGCACCAGCTCGCCGAGCGCCCACTTGAGGGACGGGGGTACGACGGTGCCGCCCAGCTCGGCCGGCACGTCGACGCCCCAGAAGCCGGACGCCTGGTAGGCGGCGTAGCTCTTCTTGAAGCTCTCGGGGATCTTCACCGAGTTGGTCTCGGGGTCGAAGACCGGCGGGTTGCGGTCGCTGTCGACCAGCGACGCCGCGAGGTCGCCCTCGGCGAGCGTCGCCATCTCCGACAGCATCGCCTTGGCGGTGTCGGTGTCGACGTCCTCGTAGGGGCCCGAGCCGAGCACCTCACCCCGGCCGAACACCTCGAAGAGGTTGAACTCCAGGTCTCGCACGTTGCTCTTGTAGTGGCTCATCGGCCGGCTCCTCGCATGATGGCGCTCGGGTGTTTACTCGTCAGTAACATATTGTGCTACCGACGAGTAGCGCTGTGCAAGCTCTTCGGCATCGCAGCAGGTCAGAGCCGCGTTCCCGGCCGCGTGCGACGATGCCGCGATGACCCTCATGCCCGGCCCGACGAACTCGATCGGCGACGTCGCCGGCGTCCGGGTGGGCCACCACCAACGCGTCGGTGACGGGTGGCTGACCGGTACGACGTGCGTCCTCGCCCCACCGGGCGGCGCCACGGGTGGCGTGGACGTCCGCGGCGGCGCGCCCGGCACCCGGGAGACCGACCTGCTCGACCCGCGCAACGTCATCGAGCAGGTGCACGCCGTCGTCCTCTCGGGCGGATCGGCGTTCGGGCTGGCGGCGGCGACCGGCGTGATGGACGCCCTCGCGGAGGACGGCGTCGGTTTCCGGATCGGCGAGCCCGACCAGGTCGTGCCCATCGTGCCGGCGGCCGTCGTCTTCGACCTGCTGCGTGGCGGCGACTACCGGGCACGTCCGGACGCCCGGTTCGGGCGGGCGGCGTACGCCGATGCCCTGGCCGGACGCGCGACCACCCTTTCGGGGTGCGTCGGCGCCGGCACCGGAGCGCGCATCGGCGGTCTCAAGGGCGGCATCGGCTCGGCCAGCCAGCTCCTGCCCGGCGGGGGTGTCGTCGCGGCACTGGTGGTGGCCAACGCGTTCGGCTCCGCCGTCGACCAGGCCACCGGGGAGCTGTACGCCGCTCGCTTCGGTCTGCCCGGTGAGTTCGACGGGCTGGATCCCCACCCCGCACCGAGCGACGCCGAGTCCGGCAACGCGCCCAGATGGCCCGGTGCGGACGACGTCCGCCCCGGGAGGGCCACCACCCTCGTCGTCATCGCGACCGACCTCTCGCTGACCAAGGCCCAGTGCCAGAAGACCGCCGGCATCGGACACGACGGCCTGGCCCGAGCGGTTCGTCCGGTGCACACGATGCTCGACGGCGACTCGATCTTCGCGCTCGCGACCGGTCAGCGCGCGGCGCCCGACGCGGTGGCGTACCACCAGCTGCTGGAGGGGGCTGCCGACTGCGTGACGCGGGCGGTCGGCCACGCAGTGCTGGCCGCGGACACCACGGCCGGCATGCGGTCCTATCGCGATGTGCACTGCGCTGCGACCCAGGAGGATGCGCGAGGATGACGGGGTGACATCGCCGTTCGTGCAGGTGCAGACGACGGTCGCCGATCAGACCGAGGCGACCCTGATCGCCGATGCCGTGGTCGGAGAGCGACTCGCCGCGTGCGTGCAGCAGATCCCGGGCGTCGGCTCCACCTACCTGTGGGACGGGCGGGTGCGGCACGCGACCGAGGTGCTGCTCATCATGAAGACCACCGCTGCGGCGTTCGAGACGCTGGCGGCGCGGGTGCGCGCGCTGCACTCCTACGACGTCCCGCAGATCGTGGCCCTGCCGCTGGAGAAGGTCGACCCGGACTACGCCGAGTGGTTGCGCGCCGCGGTCGACGACCGCCCGACGTCGCACCTGGAGATCGAGCGCAAGTTCTCCTTGGCGAACGCGACGCTCCCGCCGGATCCGGCCGACTGGCCAGGCGTCGGCACCGTTGCGGGCGAGCGCCGATTCCATCTGGTGGCAACGTATTTCGACACCGTCGACGTGGCCCTCGCCTCGCGCGGGATCACCATGCGCCGCCGGGTCGGCGGCACCGACGCGGGGTGGCACCTGAAGCTGCCACGCAGCGAGGACGCCCGCGAGGAGATCTGGCTGCCGCTGGACGCCACGAAGGACGACACGACGGTGCCCGCCGTGTTCACGGCAAAACTGACCGAGGTGCTGGGGGAGCGGGTGGCGCAGCCGGTCTGCGTCGTGGAGACCCGGCGTACCGAATGGGACCTGCGGGCCGGCGGCCTCCACCTCGCGACGACCTGCGACGACTACGTGACGACCCACAACCTCATCGACGCCGGCCTGGACCGGGAGTGGCACGAGATGGAGGTGGAGCTCGTGCAGGGCGACACCGATTTCCTCGAGGACGTCACGGCCTACCTTGAGGCGCACGGCGTGCACCAGGCGAGCATCGCGTCCAAACTGCGAGCGGCGATGGGCGACCTGATGGACCGGACGTCCTCGTGATGCGCGAATCGGCGGCGGTCAGTGGTGCGGTGGAGCGACTGCGGGAGTCCGGGGAGCGGGTCACGCCGGCTCGTCGCGCGGTGCTGGAGGTGCTCGACGAGAGTCGCGACCATCTCGACGCGGAGACGGTGGCGGCCCGTGTCGACGCCCGGGAGCCGGGGGTGCACCGCGCGACCGTCTACCGCTCGCTGCAGTCGCTGGTGACGCTCGGGGTCGTGGCGCACACCCACGTACCGGGCGGCCCGACGATCTATCACCTGACGGCGTCGACCCGCGCCGACGGCGAGCAGGGCGAGCACGGCCAACCCGGCCGTCACGTCCACGCGCATCTGCAGTGCACCAGGTGCCTGCGGTTCTTCGACATGCCCGCCGCCTGGCTCGATCAGGTGCGCGAGAAGACCTTCGACGCAATGGGTTTCGAGATCGCGCCGGATCATGCCGCGCTGCTCGGCGTGTGCGCGAGCTGTCGGCAGTCCAGTGAGCCGCACGAGGGCGGGACGCACGCCCACTGAGTCGCTACTGCAGTGAGTCGGAAATGGAGCAGGTGCGGATGCAGGCGAAGTGGCTGGTCGGGCGCGACGCGACTGTCCAGAAACTTTGCACGCACCGCACTACTGTCGCGGGTATGCCGAGTCTCGAACGCCCCGCGTCCCCCAATCCGTACGAACTGCTCCCGTCGGTGCCGTCGTTCACCGTCACGAGCGACGACGTCACCGAAGGGCAGCCGCTGAAGGCCGACCAGGTCGCGGCCTCGGGCGACAGCTCACCCCAGCTGTCCTGGTCCGGTGCCCCCGAGGGCACCAAGTCGTTCGTGGTCACCTGCTTCGACCCGGACGCGCCCACCCCGTCCGGCTTCTGGCACTGGGTGCTCGTGGACATCCCTGCGTCCGTGACGTCCCTGGACGCCGGTGCCGGCGCCGAGGGCGGATCGACGCCCGGATCGTCGTTCCACGTGCGCAACGACGGCGGAACGCTCGCGTTCACCGGCGCCGCGCCGCCCGAGGGCGACATGCCGCACCGCTACTACTTCGTGGTGCACGCCGTCGGCGAGGACAGCCTCGGCGTGGACGACTCCGTGTCGCCCGCCGTGGTGTCCTTCAACCTCGCCTTCAAGACCCTGGCGCGCGCGATCGTGATGGGCACCTACCAGGCTTGAACACGACGAAAGGCCCGCCCGAAATGCTTTCTCGGGCGGGCCTTTTCGCGTCTGGAGCGAGTGACGAGAATCGAACTCGCGTATTCAGCTTGGGAAGCTGATGTTCTACCATTGAACTACACTCGCGCGGCCCCAGACGATACACGTCGGCGGCCACCGGCCCGTTCAGGGCCCTCCCACGAACACCCCCTGGGGCGCCTCGCGGCGCCCCGTCCGTGACCTTCGCGCGACTCTCACCGCAGCGAGACCGTCGCGCCGTCGGAGAAGAACGACGTGTCGTGCAACTCGATCGACACCGGTGTCGCACCGATGGGCATGTCGAAGGCGAAGACACCGTGCGTGCTGTTGCCCGGGTTGATCTGGGAGAAGAGCACCTGGTTGCCGGTGATGTAGAGGTCGGCGGTGCTGTCGGCCTTGAACGTGCGGCCCTGGGAGTCCTTCACCTCCTGGTCGGAGTCGGACAGCGTCTGGGAGTCCTTGCCCAGGTTGGTGACCGTGACGGATACGAGCACGTACTGGCCCTGCGCCTTCTGACCCAGGTACTGGTCACCCACGCTGGACACGCCGGTGCGGACCTTGGTCACGACGAACTGCAGCTTGCCGTCCTTCACGGGGGTGTTGAGGCCCGGTGACTTCTTGGTCGCGCTGCTCTTCTTCGCCGAGGACTTCGGGGAGCTGGACGAACTCGAACTCGATGCGGAGGCCGACGACTCCGAACTGGTGGCAGAGGACGACGCGGCGGTGCCGGTCGCCGAGGGATCCGACGCCGAGCTCGACCCGCCTCCGTTCGCGACACCGGCGATGGTCCCGATCACGACCACCGCGCCGATGACGGTGATCACCTTGTGGCGCACGAACCAGTTGCGTTTCGCGTTCGGGGGCGGTGGCGGCGCGGGCGGGTTCCAGCTTCCGGGTGGTCCGCCCTGGCCTCCCTGCCCTCCCTGGCCGGGGTAGCCCGATCGGCCTGCGCCCGAACGGTCGTCGTGCGGCGGTGGGTAGTTCTGCGACATGGTGGTCTCCCCTGTGGAGTCGGTGACTGGATGACGCCAGTCCACTGCCGGCAGGGGGCACCGCACATCGCCCGACCGGGCACGACCCACCAGCCGATCGGGTGACTCGTCCGCGCGAAGACCATCCGATCGGTTGGCCACAGGTGTCGGCTGCGCCACCTAGATTGAGCGCGTGATCGCACCGGGGGAGTCCATGTCGTGGTGGCGCGCCCGACTGCGCTGGAGCGTGCTGCGCACCACCCTCGTCATCATCACCGCGCTCGGTTTCGGCGCACTTTCTCTGTCGGCGACCGGGGCGCGGCGCGTCGGCAGCACGCAGCAGGGGGTCACGCCTCCGATGAGCAACCTCGAAGCGATCGCCTTCTTGATCGACCTGGTGTTGCTGGTGCTCTTCGTGTGGCGCCGCCGGTGGCCCGTGCCGCTGACCCTCGCCGCCTGCGTGGCGACCATCGTGCTGCCGCTCGACGGATTCCTGCCGCTGGTCGGGCTGGTCTCGGTGCTCGTGCTGGTGCGCGACTGGCGGGTGCCGGTCGCCGCGCTCGCGGTGAGCGCAGCCGAGGTGGTCTGGGTCATGCGCGACACACAGGGTCGGTATCCGGTCCAGTCCTTCTGGCGGAGCATCTTCACCTACCCACCGGGTCGCGAATTCCCCTGGTGGGTGGCGCTTCTCATCGCGCTGGTGCTGGTGGCCGTCTCGATCGCCACCGCCGTCGGTATCACCGCGCGGCGGCAGCTCGACGCGGCCGCCGAGACCGGCAACGCCTCTCAGCTCAAGCTCGACATCCTCGGCACCGAGGTCGCCCGGCAGGCCGAACGCGAGCGCATCGCACGAGAGGTGCACGACGTGCTCGGCCACCGCCTCTCCCTGCTCTCCCTGCACGCAGGTGCCCTCGAGGTGTCGGCGGGCAGCGACCCGCGAATGGCGCAGAGCGCGGCACTCGTGCGCGAGGGCGCCCAGCAGTCGATGGCCGATCTGCGCTCGCTGCTCAACGTGCTGCGGACACCCGACGCTCCGGACGTCACCCGGCAGGTGCGCACGGTCGCCGACCTGCCGACGCTGGTCACCGAGTCCCTGGATGCCGGCAACCCGGTGCTCTCCTCGATCTTCGTGGACCAGGCGGCCACCCTCGATCCGCACGCACATCAGCCACAGCGCCTACCGCATCGTGCAGGAGCTGCTCACCAACGCGCGTCGGCACGCGCCGGGCACACCCGTCCGGCTGGAGGTCCGCGGTGGTCCGCAGACCGGCGTCGAGGTCGTGACCACCAACTGGTGCCGCCAGCACCCGCCACGGGCTCTGGTCGTCGGCAACGGCCTGACCGGTATCCGCGAACGCGTCGAGCAGTACGGCGGTCAGTTCCGGGCGTTCATCGATCCGCAGGGTGCCTTCCGGGTGGCCCTGCTGCTGCCCTGGACGTGGTCCGGCGAGCGAACGGACGCCCTGTCGGCGACCCGTGCTCCCACCTCGGAGCGACGCGCATGACCGCGAGGGACCGGCCTGTGACCTACGTGCCACCGACACCCGACGGCCGGCACGTACGCGTGCTGCTCGTCGACGACGACCCCCTCGTCTGTCAGGGGTTGCAGATGATCCTGGAGGTGTCGGGCGACATCGACGTGATCGGTGTCGTGCACGACGGCGACCAGACCGTCGCCGCGATCCAGCGGTGGACCCCGGACCTGGTCATGCTCGACGTCCGGATGCCCCGACTGGACGGGATCGGTGCCTGCGCGGCGATCCAGCAGCTGCCCTCCCCGCCGCCGGTCATCATGCTGACCACCTTCGATCTGGACGACGTGGTGGTGCGCTCGGTGCGTGCGGGTGCGGCGGGGTTCCTCCTGAAGACGGCCTCGCCGACCCAGATCGTCACCGCGGTGCGCGACGTGGACGCCGGCCGCGGAGCCCTGTCGGCGGCCAGCGTGCGTGCGGTGTTCGGCGAGCTGTCCGCGCCGGCGGCCCACGACCGGGAGGTCGCCCGGACCGCGTTCGCGCAGCTGACCGAGCGTGAGGCTGCCGTCGCCCGGCTGGTGGCACGCGAGCTCAGCAACGCCGAGATCGCCCGGGAGCTCTACCTCAGCGATGCCACCGTCAAGAGCCACCTGTCCAGCGCCCAACTCAAGTTGGGGGTGCGCAACCGGGTGGGCGTCGCCGTCCTGGCGACGCTCGCCGCGGCCCGATGACCGTAGGCCGGCTCGTCGGCGCCGGGCACGGGTAGCCTCACCCCGTGCTCCTTTCAGACCGCGACATCCGCGCCCAGATCGACGCGGGACGGGTCCAGCTCGACCCCTACGACGCCGCGATGATCCAGCCGTCCAGCATCGACATCCGGATGGATCGCTTCTTCCGGCTCTTCGACAACCACAAGTACCCCTTCATCGACCCGGCCGCCGACCAGGAGGACCTGACCCGGCTGGTGGAGGTGGAGTCCGGTGAGCCCTTCGTGCTCCACCCGGGCGAGTTCGTGCTCGGGTCGACGTACGAGCGGGTCACCCTGCCCGACGACATCGCCGCACGGGTGGAGGGCAAGTCCAGCCTCGGACGGCTCGGCCTGCTGACCCACGCCACGGCCGGTTTCGTCGACCCCGGCTTCAACGGCCACGTGACCCTGGAGCTGTCGAACGTCGCCACGCTTCCGATCAAGCTGTGGCCGGGCATGAAGATCGGCCAGCTCTGCTTCTTCCAGCTGTCCTCGCCGGCCGAGAATCCTTACGGCAGCGCGAAGTACGGGTCGCACTACCAGGGCCAGCGGGGCCCCACCGC
Source organism: Allobranchiibius huperziae (assembly GCF_013410455.1). Lineage (NCBI taxonomy): Bacteria > Bacillati > Actinomycetota > Actinomycetes > Micrococcales > Dermacoccaceae > Allobranchiibius > Allobranchiibius huperziae. The sequence continues at coordinate 213,938 of NZ_JACCFW010000001.1, forward strand.
CAGCCGTTCCTTCAGCAACTTCCACCGCACGCAGGTCTAGGTGGCGCGGACCGAGGTCGGACCCGAGCACGAGGGTGCGCAGCCGCACCTGGTCCTGCCTGCCGGGCGGCGTGCGCAGGGTGTGGTGCTCGCGCTGCACGGCGGTGCGCCACGCAGCACGGTCGCCACGCCGACCTTCGACCCCGGCTACCTGCGGCTGGTGCTCGCTGCCCGGTCCATCACCACTCGCAGCCGCGGGAGGATCGCAGTCGCATTGTTGCGCAACGCGGTTCGTGGATGGAACGGCGCCACGGGGTCGCCGGTGCTCGACGCCGACTGGGCTCTCGACCGCGTGCTGGCGACCTACCCCGGCCGCCCGATCGGGCTGCTCGGGCATTCGCTCGGCGGGCGGACCGCGTTCGCCCTGGTGCACCGTCCCGAGGTCCGCAGCCTGGTCGCACTTGCTCCCTGGATGTCCGACGCGTACGACGCGCACGACTTCCTCGGCACGCCCACGCTGATCGTGCACGGCAAGATCGACACGATGACCGACGCCGATGCGTCGCAGGACCTCGTACGCCGTATCCGAAGCTTGGGGGGCGACGCGCGGTTCGAGTCGGTACCCGGATCGCACCCGCTGCTGTGGCGGTCGGGGCGAATCCACGCGATGGCCCGCTCCTTCTTCTCCACGACTCTGGGGGAGCGCGAAAAGGGGGTGTGAGTGAGCGCTCACTCATGTTACGGTCACTAGGTGACCAATGCAGCACGCGCACATCGCGCGCCGGCCATGAACCCGGCCGAGCGGCGTGAGGCCATCGTCGTCGCGACGGTGGGAGCGATCCGGGAGTGCGAGACGATGCCGACGACCCGGCAGATCGCCCATGCCGCGGGCGTTGCGGAGGGCACCATCTTCCGGGTGTTCGACACCAAGGACGACCTGCGCACCGCGGTGCTGCAGCGCACCTTCGACCCGACCCCGCTCTTCGAGAAGCTCGCGCAGATCGACGCCGCACAGCCCCTGCGCCAGATCCTGATCGACATCGTCGACCTGCTGCACGAGCGACTCACGAGCACGTTCACGGTGATGCGGGCGCTCGGGCTCGGCGCCCCGCCCACGGAAGCGGTCGGCACCTCGGCGGAGAAGATCCGCGCGGACACCGCCGGACTGCTGCGGCGCCTTCTGGCGCCTCACCAGTCCGAACTCACCATGCCCGTGGAGGAGTTCGGGCACATCGTGCGCCTGCTCGCGTTCGCGGGCAGCCATCACGAGATCGCGCACGGGCGGACGCTGACGGCCGAGCAGACGGTGGACGTGCTGCTCTACGGCGCACTCGTGCGCACACCGTGTGCCCCGTCGGAAGCGGTTCCGGCACACCTCGAGCTCCGGGAAAGGACCTGATCGATGCTTCTCGGTCTCTTGCGCCGCCATCTGCGGCCGTTCCTCGGCCTGCTGGGTGCCCTCGCCGCCGCACAGCTGGCGAGCGTCGTCTGCCAGCTGTATCTGCCGAGCCTGAACGCCGACATCCTGGACAAGGGCGTCGCCCGCGGCGACACCACCTACATCTGGCATCTCGGTGGATGGATGCTGGCGATCACCGTGGTTCAGGTGGGCGCGGCGATCACCGCCGCGTTCTTCGGGTCCACGATCGCCATGTCGTTCGGCCGCGACGTACGAGGCGCGATCTTCGCCCAGGTCTCCCGGTTCTCCGCGCGCGAGGTCAATGAGTTCGGTGCTCCCACCCTGATCACCCGCAACACCAACGACGTGCAACAGGTGCAGCTGGTGGTGTTGATGGCGTGCACGCTGATGGTGTCGGCGCCCATCATGATGGTCGGCGGCATCTTCATGGCGTTGCGCGAGGATGCTCCGCTGGCGCCCTTGATGGTGGCCGCCATGGTGGTCCTCGGCATCGCGGTCGGGCTGATTGTGCGCCGGATGATCCCCGGGTTCCGGCTGATGCAGAAGCGCGTCGACGGGGTCAACCGCGTGATGCGAGAACACCTCTCGGGAGTTCGGGTCATCCGGGCCTTCGTGCGGGAGCCGTACGAGAAGGAGCGCTTCGCTGTCGCGAACGATGAGCTGACGCAGGCCTCCATCCGCGTCGGCCGGCTGATGGCCGCACTGTTCCCGACCGTGTTCATGGTGATGAACGTGTCGACGGTCGGCGTGTGGTGGTTCGGCGGGCACCAGGTCGACGCGGGCACGATCCAGATCGGCTCGCTCACCGCGTACATGACCTATCTGATCCAGATCCTGATGTCGGTGATGATGGCGACCTTCATGGTCATGATGGTGCCGCGGGCGGCGGTCGCCGCGGAGCGGATCGAGGGGGTGCTGCGGACAGAACCGTCCGTGCACCCGCCCGCTCACGTGGTCGAGCCGGAGCAGATCCGCGGCGTGGTGCGCTTCGAGGACGTCGAGATGCAGTATCCGGGCGCCGACAAGCCGGTGCTCTGCGGCGTCGATCTCGTGGCCCACCCGGGTCAGACCGTCGCGATCATCGGCTCGACCGGCTCGGGCAAGTCCACTCTGATCTCCCTGGTGGCGCGGTTGTTCGACACCACCCACGGCACGGTGAGCATCGACGGCGTCGACGTGCGCGACATGGACCCCGACAAGCTGTGGGGACACCTCGGCATCGTGCCGCAGCGGCCCTATCTCTTCAGCGGGACCGTGGCCTCCAACATGCGCTACGGCAACCCCGACGCCACCGACGAGCAGATCTGGGACGCGCTCGCCATCGCCCAGGCCACCGGCTTCGTCCGTGGGCTCGACGGGCAGCTCGAGGCGCCGGTGAACCAGGGCGGCACCAACCTGTCCGGTGGTCAGCGCCAACGACTGTGCATCGCGCGGGCGCTGGTCGCGCATCCGCGGATCTACCTGTTCGACGACGCGTTCTCCGCGCTCGATCTGTCCACGGACCGCCGGCTGCGCACCGCGCTCGCGCCCCACGTGCGGGACGCCACGGTCTTCGTCGTGGCACAGCGGATCTCCACGATCGCCGATGCCGATCAGATCGTGGTGCTGGACGGTGGACGAATGGTGGGGATCGGCACCCACGAGGAGCTGGCGCAGAACTGCCCGACCTACCAGGAGATCGTCGAGTCGCAGCGAGCCGAGAAAGTGGGGAGCGTCGCGTGAGCGCACAGCCGAAGGACGCACCGATGCGTCGGCCGCGGGGACCGTCCATGGGAGTGGGCGCCGGGGAGAAGACGCAGGACTTCATCGGGTCGGGTCGCCGCCTGCTCGGACTCCTCAGACCCGAGCGCCGCACCATGTATCTCGTCCTGGTGCTCACCGTCTGCACCGTCACCCTCAGCGTGATCGGACCGCGGATCCTCGGGAAGGCCGTGGACGCGATCAACTCCGGCGCCATCGCGCGGCACCTGCCGGCGGGATCGAGCAAGGCGGCCGTGGTGGCGGGCCTGCGGGCGAGGGGCCAGTCGACGTACGCCGACATGATCGAGCGACTGCACCTGGTGCCGGGCGTGGGCATCGACTTCGGACACGTGGCACGCATCCTGCTGCTGGTCCTCGCGTGCTACCTGGTGTCGGCGGGCACCCAGCTGATCCAGGCGCGGCTGCTGAACCGGGCCATCCAGCTCACGATGAACCGGCTGCGGCACGACGTCGAGGACAAGGTCGGCCGGGTGCCGTTGCGGCACCTGGACGGTCAGCCGCGCGGGGAGCTGCTCTCACGGGTCACCAACGACATCGACAACATCGGCCAGTCGATGCAGCAGACGCTCAGCCAGCTGCTGGTCAACGGGCTCACCATCATCGGCGTGATCGTGATGATGCTGACCATCTCATGGTGGCTCACGCTCATCGCGATGATCGCGATCCCGTTGGTGCTGCTCGTGACCCGCCAGGTGATGAAGCGCTCGCAACGCTTCTTCGTGGCGCAGTGGAAGCACACCGGCGAGCTGAACGGGCAGATCGAGGAGACCTACAGCGGGCACGAGCTGGTCAAGGTCTTCGGGCGGACCCCGCAGGTGCGCGCGCGTTTCGATGAGAAGAACGGCGAACTGATGCGGGTGAGCCAGCGGGCTCAGTTCGTGAGCAGCCTGGTCATGCCGATCATGATGTTCGTGGGCAACCTGCAGTACGTCGTGGTGTGCGTGCTCGGTGGACTGCGCGTCGCGTCCGGGACGATGACGCTCGGTGAGGTCACGGCGTTCGTGCAGTACACCCGCCAGTTCACCCAACCGCTCACCCAGCTGGCGTCGATGGTCAACCTGATGCAGTCGGGGGTGGCCAGTGCGGAGCGGGTCTTCGAGGTGCTGGACGCACCCGAGGAGACCGACGACGGGTCGGATTCGCTGGGCACCACCCAGGGCCGAGTCGAGTTCGACGACGTGTCGTTCGGGTACGAGCCCGCGCGGCCGCTCATCGAGCACCTGTCGCTGCAGGTCACCCCGGGCAGCACGGTCGCGATCGTCGGCCCGACCGGTGCGGGCAAGACCACCCTCGTCAACCTGGTCATGCGGTTCTACGAGTTGACCTCCGGGCGCATCCTGCTGGACGACGTCGACATCGCGACGGTCCCGCGAACGGAGCTGCGTTCCCGGATCGGCATGGTGCTGCAGGACACCTGGCTCTTCCACGGCACCATCTGGGACAACATCGCGTACGGCCGGCTCGGTGCGAGCGATGAGGAGATCCTGGCGGCGGCGCAGGCGACGTTCGTGGACCGTTTCGCCCGCGCGCTGCCGGACGGCTACGACACGGTCATCGACGAGGAGGCTTCGAACCTGTCCTCCGGCGAGCGGCAGCTGATCACCATCGCACGGGCATTCCTGGCCGATCCGGCGTTGCTGATCCTCGACGAAGCGACCTCATCGGTGGACACCCGCACCGAGGTGATGCTGCAGCAGGCCATGGCGGCGCTCCGCTCCGAGCGCACGAGTTTCGTGATCGCCCACCGTCTCTCGACCATCCGGGACGCTGACACCATCCTGGTGATGGAGCACGGCGCGATCGTGGAGCAGGGCAGCCACGATGAGCTGATGAAGGCGCAGGGCGCCTACTACGGGCTCTACATGTCGCAGTTCGAGGGCGCGGTCACCGAGCAGGAGAGCGAGCCGGCCGGCGTGTGAGCCTGCGGTCCGCATCGAACTTTCCGCGTCATCGGTGCAGTTCGTAGTCGTAGCGGACGTCGGTGCCGTCCATGAATCCCTCGGTGTCGGCGTACCACCGCTTCACCAGGGGATCGGTGCTGTCGCGGCCCAGATGGCGGCGGGCGCTGTCGGCGTAGAGGTCCGGGTCGTGCTGGTCGATGGGGTCGTGGTCGCCCGGACGCATCTGCGACCTGGGGTCGATCCGGATGTACGTGCGGTTGACGGCGTCCGGTTCCCCCGCCGCATCGAGGCGGGGGACCAGGTCGGAGGTGTGCTCGATGGACAGCGCCCGGACCGATCCCGGCACGGCGATCCGGGACGTCGGCGCCGCGACGGTGATCAGTCGGGTGACCCGGAACCTGGTCCGGAACTGCGGATTCTGTGCGAGGCGCGCGGCCACGATGCCGCCCTGGCTGTGGCCCACCAACATGACCGGTTCCGAGCCGGGCGTGACGCCTTGGGCTCTCATCGCGGCCGCGAGGGCAGCGCTGATCGCCGGGTAGAGGCTGCTCGGCACATCGGCCATGCTGCGTACGTTCGCCGTGGCGTCCGACGGGTCCTGCGGCATCTTGACGCCCCAGTTCTGAGTGCCGGGGAGGTCGACCACCCAGTGGCCCCTGCCCTGCGCGTCGATCCGACGGTGCACGCTGAGGAGAGACCGGTGTGCGTTTCCGGCTCGCTCCGCCCATGCATCGTCGGCGACCAGCGTGCCGATGCTGCCCTTGGTGCGGGGACCGGCAGTCGTGTGGGTGCCCGCCGCCGTCACCGTCAGCTTGGTGGAATCGAGCAGGTATCCGTGGGCGGTCGCGATGCCCAGGATCGCGGCGACCTGGTGGTCGAAGTCGCCCCCGTCGCCCAGCACGTAGGCCACGAGGCGTGCCGACCGCGCCGTGTCATCGGTCAGGGACGGATCGTCATAGGCAGCACGGGAGATCGTGGAGGTGAAGTACCGCTCGTACGCCGTCACCGGGTCGATGCGCGGATGTGCCGGGTCCCGCAGCGTCGCGAGGCTGTAGTCGCGGTAGGTCAACGCCGCCGCCACACCTGCCGCGCTCCCGACGGCGGACACAACGTGCGGTAGGGCGACCCCGAAGTGGTAGGCGGTGAGGGCATCGGCGACAGCGGCGTCCCGCGTCCGGTAGTAATCGACCGACAGGCGCACCCCGCGCGCCATCAGCTCCAGATCGGCGCAGAGCACGACGAGCCCGTGCGGGCCGACCGTCAGGGCCACCGTGCGCTCGCCGATCCGGACGGCGGTGCCCGGCGACATCAGTGTCCCGGTGACCGGCAGGCGGGCGATCGTCATCGTCAGATCGGTCGACAGGGCCCGGGCGTGGTCGCCGGCGGTGTCGAGCAGTCGGGCGCTGGTGAGCATGTCGTCGTAGTGGGCATGGGTGGATGCCGCCCCGCCGCCGGAGCGGTATGCCCCGTCCCCGGATGCCGACATCACCGTGTCGAGTCCACCAGCGCGGCTGCCGCCAGACAGACGTCCCGCAGCTGCGTCCTGACCTCGATCAGCCCGGCCGGTCGCATCGACAGTCCGTCGTGGGTCTCCTGTAGGTAACCCCAGCCGCACGGCAGGCCGACCAGGTGGACGCCCAACCGGGTCCGGTCCTCGTCGCTGACCAGCACCAGGAATGCGGCGGACACCCCGTGGGCCAGGTCGCCCAGCCACGGGGCTACGCGATCGAGCCGGGCTGACCACAGGGCATCGAGCACGCCGTCGACGCCACCCGCCCGGACGTCGTCGACGAGCACGAGGGCGTCCGGCACCGGCACCGGGCGGCCCACGAAGCGCGGCGTGGACGGCACCGAGGTCGTCCGACCGAGCGCTGCCAGCATCGCGGACAGTTCCTCGGGCAGTTCGTGCGCCGGCCCGATCATGGCGGTGACCGTGTCACCGCCGATCACGCCGCCGGCCATCACGAAGTCGTCGCCGTCGTACGCCGCGTTCATCGTGATCGCCCGGGTCTGCGTCGCCGCGATGACGCGCACCTGCGGGACCGCGGACCCCAGGAACGCGATCACCCGGGCGGCCTCGTCGCCGGCTGCCGGCAGTTCGACGGCCTCGACACTCACCACGGCGGGCTCACCGTATGCAGCACCGAGCCACCCGTGTCGTCCCACACGTGTCTCGCGTCCCTGGCCACCGTTGCGGCATCGTGCACCGTCCTACGCGCGTCGTCCACGACGGTCTGGGCCGTGTTCGTCACCGCGAGAGCGGCTTTGGCCAGTGCCGCTTCATGCGACTCGACGTGGAGGGCGTGGTTGAGCAGCAGGGTGCTGAGGTCCTCGAGTGCGCCGGCACACCGCAGGAACGCGCCGCGCTGCATCCCCAGCTGGGTCCGGAAGCGCTGCGCGCCCAGGCTCTCCCACCGGGCGTGCCCGGCTCCGGTCACGGCGACCGATGCCGCCCGGGCACGGGAGGCCAGGCCGCTCACGATGCGGGCCGCGGCCCTGATCTGCTCCGGATCCGTTGACATGGCCGAGATCCTCGCCCGGGCCGCCGGCCCGCGCACTCACGAATGCTGCGGGTGTGGACGACCGATCTGCCGTGCCGGGGATGTGCACGAACCCTTCGCCCCTCAGGGACTACTCAAGCGGGTTGCGGTGCGTCCTCGCTGCGCTCCGGGCGCTCCTCGCGACCATCGTCGCCACGACGTACCCGATGGTCGCGGCTCCTCAGGCCGACTGCGGTGCGTCCTCGCTCCGCTCCGGGCGCTCCTCGCGACCATCGTCGCCACGACGTACCGCCGCCAGCAGCATGTTCGCCACGTCCACGACCTCGACCTCTTCGCGGGCGTCGCCGTTGGACTGTTCCGCGGTCAGACCGTCGGTCATCATCACCCGGCAGAACGGGCAGCCGATCGCGATACGGTCCGCCCCCGTCGCGACGGCCTCCTTGGTGCGGTTGAGGTTGATGCGAGTGCCGAGCTTCTCCTCCATCCACATGCGTGCGCCGCCGGCGCCGCAGCAGAAGGAGGTCATACCGGAGCGCTCCATCTCCTTGAGCTCGACACCGGGCAGCGCGCCGATCAGCTCGCGCGGCGCGGCGTACACGTTGTTGTGCCGGCCGAGGTAGCACGGGTCGTGGTAGGTGACGGTCGACGCCGTCGAGGCCACACCCGAGGTGTCGGCCTGGTCCGGGCGCGCCACCGGCACCAGCTGCTTGTCGCGCACCAGCCGGTTCAGCAGCTGGGTGTGGTGTACGACCTCGTAGTCGCCGCCCATCTGCGGGTACTCGTTCTTGAGGGTGTTGAAGCAGTGCGCGCAGGTGACCACGATCTTGGTCGCGCCCGCCTCGTTCAGCACCTCGACGTTCTGACTGGCGAGGGCCTGGAAGAGCATCTCGTTGCCCGCGCGGCGTGCGGGGTCACCGGTGCAGGACTCGCCGTCGCCGAGGACGGCGAAGGACACGCCCGCCGTGTCGAGCAGCTCCGCGACCGCGCGCGTCGTCTTCTTGGCGCGGTCCTCGTACGCGCCTGCGCACCCCACCCAGAAGAGGTAGTCGACCTCGGACAGCGACTCGACGTCCTGGCCGAAGACCTTGACCTCGAACGGCAGACCTTTGGCCCAGTCGAGCCGCGCGCGGGCCGACATACCCCACGGGTTGGCCTTGTTCTCCAGGTTCTTGAAGAGGCCGGACAGCTCGTTCGGGAACGCCGACTCGATGAGCACCTGGTTGCGCCGCATGTCGACGATGTGGTCGACGTGCTCGATGTCGACGGGGCACTGCTCGACGCAGGCGCCGCAGGTGGTGCACGACCAGAGCACGTCCTGGTCGATGACGGCATCCGGTCCGTGCGGGTTGTAGGCCGTGAGCGGGTTCGCCACGTCGTACCCGGTCTCGCCGATGAGCGGAAGGTCGGCCAGCGCAGCGGTCGCCGCGGGGAGGTCGGCGCGCGCCGACTCCGCCGCCAGCAGGTACGGCGCCTTGGCGGCCGAGTGGTCGCGCAGCGTCATCATCAGCAGCTTGGGCGACAGCGGCTTCTCGGTGTTCCAGGCCGGGCACTGGCTCTGGCAGCGGCCGCACTCGGTGCAGGTCGAGAAGTCCAGCAGGCCCTTCCAGGTGAAGTCCTCGATCTTGCCGACGCCGAGCACGGCGTCCTCGTCGAGCTCCTCGAGGGACTCCATCGTGACCGGCTCGCCGTCGACGACCATCGGCTGCAGCTGGGCCAGCGCGGTGCGGCCGGTGGCCTCGCGCTTGAACCAGATATTGAAGAACGCCAGGAAGCGGTGCCAGGCGACACCCATCGTCGTGTTGAGGGAGATGGTGATCATCCAGGCCATCGAGATGACGATCTTGATCGTCGCGATGACGACGATCAGGGCCTTGATGGTGTGGTGCGGCAGACCGCCGAACGCGTCTCCGATGAAGAACGTCAAGGGGTAGTGGAACGCGCTGGCACCCGCGTCGACCTTGTACTCCAGGCCGCGCAGCGCGAGCACGCAGAGCACGACGCCGAGGATCGTGAGCTCGACGTAATAGGCCTGCCAGAACGTCGACCCGAAGAAGCGCGACCAGCGCCCGTCGCGGCCGGTGGCGCGCGCCGGGTGCAGCTTGCGGCGGTTGTAGATCAGGTAGCAGATGCCGATCAGGCCGCCCCAGGAGAAGAACTCCGCGAGCCACTCGTAGAGGAAGAAGTGGCCGAGCACCGGGATGGTCCAGGTCGGGTCGAAGATCTGGCCGTACGCGGTGAGCAGCGTGAAGAAGAGCAGCCCGAAGGAGATCATCGTGAACCAGTGGGCCGCGGCGACCACGGGCAGCCGCGACATCCGGGTGTGCCCGAGGAACTCCCGCAGGAGCGTCACCGTGCGCGCGCCCGGCCGGTCGGTGCGGGTGACGGGCCGTCCGACGCGGAACGTCGTGAGCATCCGGCGTACGGCGCGCACCAGCAGCACCAGGCCCGCCAGCGAGATGGCGATCACGATCACGCCGGCCACGATCTGCAGTGCTGACATGGTCGCGATCCTACTGACGAGCTACTGAGCGGTACGTCGGGCACCGGACTGGTGGGCAGATGCACCCGGCAGTGACCCGCCCCCGCGAGGCCCCAGCTTGCGAGGGTGATAACGGCCTGTTGGAATAGGCATAACCACGCGGCGGTTGCCGCAGATGCAGGCTTCAAACGCCCCGTGATGGGGCCACGACCCGAAGGCGGATCGCATGCCCATTCTCGACGACGTCACCCAGGCGATCGGCAACACGCCGCTGGTCCGGATCAACCGGATCATCGACACGGCCGACAGCGGCACCGTCGTCGCGGCGAAGCTGGAGTTCCAGAACCCCGGTGCCTCCGTGAAGGACCGCATCGGCGCGGCCATCATCAAGGCGGCCGAGGACAGCGGCGAGCTGAAGCCGGGCGGGACGATCGTCGAGGCCACCTCCGGCAACACCGGTATCGCGCTCGCCATGGTCGGCGCCGCCAAGGGGTACGACGTGGTGCTGGCCATGCCGGAGAGCATGAGCAAGGAGCGCCGCGCGCTGCTGCGCGGCTTCGGCGCGGAGCTGATTCTCACCCCCGCGGCTGAGGGCATGAAGGGCGCCGTCGCCCGCGCCGAGCAGATCGCCCAGGAGCGCGGCGGGGTCCTGGCCCGCCAGTTCGCCAACAAGGCCAACCCCGAGATCCACCGTCGTACGACCGCCGAGGAGATCTGGCGCGACACCGACGGCAAGGTCGACATCGTCGTCGCCGGCATCGGCACCGGTGGCACCATTACCGGCGTCGGTCAGGTGCTGAAGGAGCGCAAGCCGAGCGTGCAGATGATCGCTGTGGAGCCCGAGGAGTCCCCGATCCTGAACGGCGGCCAGCCCGGCCCCCACAAGATCCAGGGCCTCGGTGCCAACTTCGTGCCGGAGATCCTCGACCGCGAGATCTACGACGAGGTCATCGACATCAACGCGCAGACCTCCGTGGAGTGGGCTCGCAAGGCCGCCCGCGAGGAGGGCCTGCTCGTCGGACTGTCCTCCGGCACCGCGCTCGCCGCCGCCGCTCAGGTGGCCGCCCGCCCGGAGAACGCCGGCAAGACCATCGTGGTCATCATCCCCAGCTTCGGTGAGCGCTACCTGTCCACCATCCTCTTCGAGGGTCTGGTCGACTGACCGTGCCCACCCTCACCGACGGCCAGCTGTCCCGCGGGCTGCGCGGCACGTACGCCGCGTTCCTGCAGGACGTGGACGCGGCGATCGCCCGGGACCCGGCCGCCACCTCCCGGGTGGAGATGGTGCTGACCTCGCCCGGCCTGCAGGCGGTCTGGATGCACCGCGCGGCCCACCGGATGTGGTCCCGCGGCGGTCGCTGGCGGCTGCCGGCCCGGTTGGTCTCGCAGGCTGCCCGGGCGGCGACCGGGGTGGAGATCCACCCGGGCGCGACGATCGGCAAGCGTCTCTTCATCGACCACGGGATGGGTGTGGTCATCGGGGAGACCGCCGAGGTGGGCGACGACGTGCTGCTCTACCACGGCGTGACGCTGGGCGGTCGTTCGCTGAATCGTGTCAAGCGCCACCCGACCGTCGGAGACCGCGTCACCATCGGTGCGGGCGCCCGGGTGCTCGGCCCGATCCGGGTCGGTCCGGAGGCGCAGATCGGCGCGAACGCCGTGGTGGTCAAGGACGTTCCGCCGCGGGCGGTCGCGACCGGCATACCGGCCAAGGTGCGGTTCGTGCACGCGGGCGACGACCCCTACGACGTGTGGGCGGATCCGGCGATCCACATCTGAGCGGGATCCGGGCGGCTGGGGAGCACAGTCGCGCCGATCAGCCGTCGGCATCGACCGCCGTCTCCACATCCCGGCAATGGGAACGGCAAGGGACGCGGGTTCAGCGGTCGGCAGTGACGGTCGGCGGGTTCTGGCCCGCTGTCGACGATGCGAGGACAGCTGCAACATCCGGCAAGCTCATCGCGCCTTCGACGTAGGTGGCGCACAGGTGGCCTTGCGGGCTGCGAAGTTTCTGCGTGTTCGACGCTCCAGAAGAAGGCACCGGTTGTTCGGTGCAGACGGTCTCGCTCTTTCTCGTCCGAACGCTCGGGGGGTAGACCAGCACGCGGGTGCCCTTGGCCGGACCCGACGAGACTGTCGTCACCTGGCCGGTCCACTGCCCCGTCTTGGGGTTGACGTGCACCGCACCGGTGAGCGCCGACACCACCCCGCCCAGAACCGACACCGTGACCGTGTTCTCAGCTGCGCGCGAGCCGTCAGCGGAGGGGACGTCGACGCGTACGAGTTGTATTTGATCCCAGGTCGGCTCGAGCCGGCCCCCGACGAGTGCGCCCCCGTTGCTCGCGGAAGAGGTCTTGGGGCGTTGTGCCCAGCCCTCGGGCACATACCCGACGTGAATCATCCACGCGTTCGGAGCGGGGATGAGCCTGTGCGTGGCGGGTGCTGCTGTCTGCTCGCCCTGGTGATGCGGGAGCAGTGTCAGCCCGCCGACCACTGCGGCGACTGCGACACCAGCAGCGACGACTCCCGCGGTCCCTTGGCCGAAACGGCGCCGGCGCAGGGCCGCCCGACCACGTCGTACGTCGTCGGCCGGATTGAAAGGTCGCTGATCCGACCCGTCGCTGGCCAACTCCAGCAAGCTCTTCAAGTCGCTCATCGTTCGCTCCTTGCCCATAGGTCGTCCGATACGGCGGAGAGTGAAACCTTCAGTGTCTTCAACGCTTTGGATGTCTGTGACTTCACGGTGCCGGCGCTGCAACCGAGCATCCGTGCCGTCGTCTCCACGTCTTGATCAAGCCAATGCCGCAGCACGATCACCGCCCGCTGGCGTGGTGGCAGCTGCGCGAGCGCGCACAGCACGGCCGCTCTGGTCGCCAGGTCGGGTGCGGGTGCGGGCGGCAGCGGGAGCTCGGCATCCGTAGTGCGCTCCCGTCTCATCCAACCCTGGCGCGTCTGGTCGATGAAGGCGTTGGTCAGCGTGCGCCGGGCATACCCGAGCGGGGTCTCCATCGCTTCTACGGCGGACCACCGCACGTACAGCTTCGTCAGCGTCGTCTGCACCAGGTCCTCTGCAGCACTTTCGTCACCGACAGTCAGTAGCACCGCAGCCCGCATCAGGCCGCCACGGTGCGCTACGACGAACGCCGTGAACTCAGCCCTGTCCGGCATGTGCTCCCCTCCCCGTTCCAGCCATACTCCTAGAACGTCACCAGAGCTCGATCAGGTTGCCCCGCGTGGCATCGCGGCGCCAGTAGCGGTGGCCGCGGAGATGTCGAGCGCGTCGTATTCGGACGGGATGAGCATCTTTGCGTGATGCTTGCGCGACATCTACGAGCAAGGGGCACGCCATGCCATGGGGAAAAAGCGACGAAGAGAAGCAGGTCGAGGCCGCGCAGAGGAAACTGCAGGCGCAGCAGGCTGAAGACCAGCGGGCCCGGGAGGCATTTCTGCGCACACCGGTCGGGCAGGCCACAGAGGCGAAGAAGCGTGGCGACCGGTTCTTCGAGGCGCAACTCGACGCCGCGCAACTGAAGGGAGCAGCCAGCGCGTTCGGGTCATCGGACAACACACTGCGGCCACACGCTAGTGCCCCCGACACCCTGGGGCAGATCGAGGAGATCGGGTGGCGGCTGGAACACGTCAGCCACGCGTTCATAGAGACGGGCGCCACGACGACGAACCGGATGCTCGGAACGGGTCAGGGCATGGTGACTCGGGGCCTCGTCACCGGGTTCTACCTGTTCCGCAACGCCGACTGACCACCGTGCCCGGTGATGGGCCGGGCCAGTCGGATTCCGCACGCGCTCTTGCACTCCCGAGGATTCGCTCGAGTACGGATGGCGTGCTGGCGTGCCCGCGCGCCGATCCCCACGGACACCCACGGGTATCGCGTCGGGAACGTCGCGATCAGGCGGCTGAGCGCTCTGCGGCGGGGCGTCGGCGCATGGTCTGGTCGCCGACCGCAGGACCGCGGTAGACCATGTCCATCGCACCGATGCTCTCCCCGGGCGGGACGATCGCGTCGATACGGTCGAGCACGTCGTCCGAGAGCTCCAGGTCCACACCGGCGAGGGTGTCCTCGAGCTGCTCCATCGTGCGTGGCCCGGCGATGGCGGACGTCACGCCCGGGTGGGCGATGGCGAACGCCATCGCGAGGTGCGTGAGCTTCACGCCGAGGTCGTCGGACAGCGCGATGAGCTGCTCGACGGCGGCGAGGCGCCGTTCGTCCCGGAAGTGGCGCATGCCGGTACGCGCCGAGCGGAAGTTGTCGTTGTCCTGGTTCGCCCGGTAGCGGCCCGTGAGGGTGCCGCCGGCGAGCGGGCTGTAGACGAGCGTGCCCATTCCGTAGCGTTCGGCGACGGGGAGGATCTCCCTCTCGATCTCGCGGTCCAGGATCGAGTAGTTCGGCTGCTCGGTGCGGAACCGTTCGAATCCCCGCCGCTCGGACATCCATTGGGCCTCGACGATCTCCGACCCACGCATCGACGACGTGCCGATCGCGCGGACCTTTCCCTGACGCACGAGGTCGGTGAGCGCTGAGAGGGTCTCGTCGATGTCCGTGTCCGGGTCGGGCCGGTGCAGCTGATAGAGGTCGATGTGGTCGGTCTGCAGGCGGCGCAGCGAACGCTCGACGGCCTGCATGATCCACCGACGGGAAGCACCCCGGTGGTTGAGGTCATCGTCGACGGGTCCCCAGAACTTCGTGGCGAGAACGACCTCGTCGCGTCGGCCCTTCAGTGCCTCGCCGACCACTTCCTCGGAGTCCCCGTAGCGGTCGGCGGTGTCGACGAAATTGATGCCGGCGTCCAGCGCTCGGTGGATGATGCGGATCCCGTCCTGGCGGTCGGGGTTTCCGAGCGAGCCGAGCATCATCGCGCCGAGGGCGTAGGGAGTGACCTTGATGCCGGTGCGGCCGAGTGTGCGGTACTTCATCCGAGTGCTCCTCGAGGTGAGTCGTCAGGCGTGGGCGGGTAGGTACTGGCCGTCGCGCATCGTGGACACTGCAGTTCTCACGAATGCTGCGGCTTAGCGGAACGTCGTTCCTCTAAGATAGCAGCCTATCCGGAATCATGTTCCTTTTACAGAGGAGACGTCGCGTGCCTCACACCACGGACGGGGACGGCGGGGAGCCGCGCCGCCAGCGCGCGGACGCCCGGTTGAACATCGACGCGCTGGTGGAGGCGGCCAAGGCGGTCTTCGCCGAGTCGGGTGTCGACGCGCCGGTGCGGTCCATCGCCGAGCGGGCCGGCGTGGGTGTGGGCACGCTCTATCGCCACTTCCCGCTGCGTTCCGACCTCATCTCGGCGGTCTTCCGACGCGAGATGGACGCCTGCGTCGCGGCGGCCACCGACCTCGAGGCCGCCTACCCTCCCGGTGAAGCGTTGGACCGTTGGGTCATGCGCTACACCCAGTTCGTCGCCACCAAACGTGGACTCGCGGGAGCTCTGCACTCGGGGGATCCCGCGTACGAGCCGCTCGCGGAGTACTTCTCGACCCGCCTGGCTCCGACTCTCGAGCGTCTGCTCGACGCAGCGACCGAGTCCGGGGAGATCAGCCAGCGTGTGGTCGCGGGGGAGTTCCTGGGCGCCGTGGCGAACCTGTGCCACGACGGCGGCCCGACCCCTAGCCGGAGTGGCGGACGCGCGGAGCGGATGGTGCGGCTGCTGCTCGCCGGACTTCGGTCGGAGGACGTCGGCTGATCACGACCGGGCGCAGATCTCCCCCGTGCAGCGTCACCGAGAACGGACTCTCGGGGAATCATCGATGCACGAATACGCCCGACCGTCGCGACGCAGTGTCGACGGGCGGCTGACGAGGGTGGGCTAGGGGACGACCGTGACCGGCCACTTCGCGTCGCGCACCAGATGGACCGCGAGCGAGCCCACGAGACGGTGGCCGGCCTGGCTGGAGGCACCGACCACCACTGCGTCGGCGCGGCGCTCGGTGGCGACCGCCACGATCTCCTTGTAGGGATTGCCGTGCCGCTCGACCATCTCGAAGTCGAGGTCGTCGACGACCCCGGACTCGGCGATCTGGCGGCGCATGTCGGCAACCACTCCGGCCTGGGTCTCCCGCAGCAGCGGGATGGCGGCGGGTGCGGCAGCGGCGTACACGCCGAGGGTGTGCACGTAGACGGCGACGAGGGTGGCGTTCATCCGGCGGGCCATGCCGACGGCGTACGCGCCCGCATGGGTCGCCGACTCCGACCCGTCGACACCGACCACGATCACGACCTTGGGTGGAGCGCCGTCCTGCGTCATCTTCGGACGGTATCGAACCCGCACCGGATCGCGGGAGACCTACCGGTCACGGACCCCCACGCCAGTGATCGATCCGTCGATGGTCGGGTGAGAAGCCGTTGTCGACGCCCCACAACACGGCCTGGGTGCGGCTGGACACGTCGATCTTGCGGTAGATCGCGCGGATGTAGGACTTGACGGTGTTGGGGCTGAGGAAGGTGCGTGAGGACACCTCCGCGTTGCTGTGGCCCTGGGTGATCAGGGCCAGGATCTCCGACTCGCGCTCGGTGAGACCCTCGCCCCGGCCGGGCCAGTCCAGCCCGGTCACCGGGCGGGCGCGGCCCGGCGGATCGCTGATGACGATCTCGCCCGCGTGCACCGCCTCGATGGCCGCGATGAACTCCCGGGCGGGAAGTGCCTTGGACAGGTAGCCGTGCACACCCTGCCGCTGCGCGCTCTCGACCAGCTCGGGGTGGAAGTTCCAGGTGTAGACGATCACCTTGCGCGCGCAGGGGCTGCGGATGAGCACCCCGATCTCCTCGCGGTCGGACTCCGGCTGGGCGAACGCGTCGTAGAGCACGACGTCGACGGTGTCCCTCAGCGGTTGGTTGGTGTCGATCTCGGCGATGATCACCCGGTCGCGGTACTGGTCGATGATCTTCGCGACGCCGAGCAGGACGACGTCGTAGTCGTCCACCAGGGCGACGGTGATGGGGGCTTGGGGCACTCCTCCACGTTAAACCTCCCTAGGGGTGTGTTGCAGCAGCCCTAGGGGTGAAAATCTCTAGGAGTACACAGTTCCTCTATCGGAAGGCTCGCCATGTTGGGTCTCATCATCACCATCGTCGTCGTCGGACTGATCGCGGGCGCGATCGCCCGCCTCATCGTCCCGGGCAAGCAGGACATCTCCATCCTCATGACCATCGTGCTCGGCATCGTCGGCTCGTTCATCGGCGGATTCCTCGGCTACGTGATCTTCCACAAGGACGCCGGAGGCGGCTTCCTGCAGCCGTCCGGCATCATCGGATCGATCATCGGCGCCGTCATCGCGCTCCTGATCTGGACTCGCGTCGGCAACCGCCGCAGCTCGGTTCGTGCCTGACACCAGGACACGTGCCTGCCATCCGGGGGAGGCAACGAAAGGCCCCTCACCATCACTGGTGAGGGGCCTTTTGCAGGTGTGTGGAGCGGTCAGCCCTTCGCGGCGGCCTTCAGCTTGCTGCCGGCGGTGACCTTCGCCGCGTGCGACGCGGGGATCTGGATCTCGGCGCCGGTCTGCGGGTTACGGCCGGTGCGAGCCGCACGCTCGACGCGCTCGACGGTCAGCAGACCGGGCAGCTGCACCTTCTCGCCGCGGCCGATGGCCTCGAGGATGACGTCGTTCAGGCCGGTGATCACCGAGGTGGCGTCCTTGACGCTGACGCCGGTGCGCTGCGCAATGGTGCTCGCAAGGTCAGTGCGGTTCATGGAAGTCCTGTTCTGTTCGTTCGCTTGAAGAGGGATCGGATCCGGCGCTGGCCGGATCCGCCCGCCGGCGCGTGACCGGCGGAGCTGACGGTACTGATGGTGCACGGCATACCCACAATTCGGCGGTATTCCGCGGCACGCGATCGTTCTTCACCGTAGACGCCTGCGGCCCGGTGTCAAAAGCCCACACCGCCGGGCGCGTCGGAAAAACGCGTCCTCAGTCCAGTTTCGACTCGCCGCTGTCGGTGTCGGCGTCGACCGGGTGCGCCTCCGCGGCCTCGGCCGCGGCGCGCGCGGCGTCGGGCTGCGACGACACCGGCGGTGCGTCGACCGTGTCCGCGTCGACCGGTACGCCGCCCGGAGCGTCGGCCGAGGCGCCTTCGGCGATGGTCCCCTGCACGACGGGCCCCTCCTTCTTGCCGGTGGCTGCGTGCAGCGCGGCGGTGGCGGCGTTCTTGACGGCCTGCCCCGCACCCGCGGCGGCTGCCTGGCCGGCGGCGGCGGCCACCTCGGGACCGCGCTCGCGGATCTGCTCGCTCGCCTTGGTCACCTGCTCCTGCACCGCCGGGTGCTCCCAGGCCCTGGCCGCCTGCAGTTTGATCTGCTCGTAGCGGCGCTCGCCCGCCTTGGCGCCGAAGACGTACCCGGCGCCGAATCCGACGAGAAACGACAGCTTGCCCATGTCTGGTCTCCTAGCGTGTGATGTCGCGCTCGACCCTACCGGCGGCGTACCGGTCAGCTTGCGCTCGTTCGTGACACCGGGTGAAAGCGCCGTGACACCGGCGTGAAACCGGATGGCCGCACGGTGTCCGCATGACCACACAGATCACCCACCTTCCCACTGCGCCGACCGGCCCGCTCGCCGTCGAAGCGACCGGTCTGGTCAAACAGTTCGGCGCGGCCCGCGCGGTCGACGGCATCGACCTGCGGGTGCGGCCGGGCGAGATCTACGGCGTGCTCGGACCCAACGGTGCCGGCAAGACCACCATGCTGAAGATGCTCGCCACGCTGCTGCCCATCGACGCCGGTACGGCGCGCATCCTCGGGCACGACGTGCAGGCGTCGCCGCACATCATCCGGCAGCTGATCGGCGTCACCGGGCAGTACGCCTCGGTGGACGAGAACCTCACGGCTGCAGAGAATCTGCGGCTGTTCGGCCGGCTGCAGGGACTCTCGCTGCGGGACGCACGGGCGCGGGCCGCCCGACTGCTCGAGCAGTTCGGGTTGTCGGAGGCGGCCGACCGGCAGATCGCGCAGTTCTCCGGCGGCATGCGCCGTCGGCTCGACCTGGCGGCGAGCCTCATCACCAGCCCGCCGGTCATCTTCCTCGACGAACCGACCACCGGTCTGGATCCGCGCACCCGCGGCCAGATGTGGGAGACGATCCGTGGCCTGGTGGCCGACGGGTGCACCGTCCTGCTCACCACCCAGTACCTGGACGAGGCCGACCAGCTGGCCGACCGCATCGCCGTCATCGACCACGGTCGGATGGTCGCCGAAGGCACCCCGGACCAGCTCAAGGCGAAGGTCGGCGGATCCAGCCTGCAGCTCGGCGTCCGCGACGTCGGCCAGGTCGCCGAGGCGGCCCGGATCGCCGAGCGCCTCATCGGCGACACCGCCGTACGCACCCCTGACCGCGCCGGCTTCACGATCCCGCTCGCCGACGCCGACCGCGCCGGTGGGGTGCTGATCGCGCTGCGCGAGGCCGGCATCGCCGTCGAGTCGCTCTCGGTGCAGAAGCCGACCCTCGACGAGGTCTTCCTCGCGCTCACCGGCGAGGACACCCAGCACGACTCATCCCGTTCCACCGACCAGGGAGTTGCCTGATGACCACCGCACAGCTCGAAACCTCAACGACGGCAACACCACTCGCAACGAAAGTCGTGCAGCCGCGTCCGCACGTCGGCACCCGCGCGACGGTTGAGCAGACCTTCAGCATGGCGTGGCGAGCCTTGATGAAGATGCGCCGCAACCCCGAGCAACTCGTCGACGTGATGGTGCTGCCGATCGTCTTCACGGTGATGTTCACCTACGTGTTCGGCGGCGCCGTCTCCGGCAGCGTCGGGCGCTATCTGCCGCTGATCATCCCCGGCATCCTGGCGCAGACCGTCCTCACCGCCTGCGTGGCGACCGGCACCCAGCTGCGCGAGGACATGGACAAGGGAGTCTTCGACCGCTTCCGGTCGTTGCCGATCGCGCGGATCGCACCGCTCGCCGGCCCGATGGTGGCCGACCTGGTGCGCTACGCGATCGCCTCGACGCTCACGGTGCTGGTGGGACTGGTGATGGGCTACCGGCCCGGCGGCGGCGTCTTCGGGGTGCTCGCAGCGGTCCTGCTGCTCGTCGTCACCGGATGGTCGATGGCCTGGGTCTTCACCTGGGTCGGCACCGTGATGAAGTCCGCGCAGAGCGTGCAGGGCACCTCGATGATGATCATGTTCCCGCTGACGTTCCTGTCCAACGCGTTCGTGCCGGCCGGGTCGATGCCCGGGTGGCTGCGCGCGTTCGTCGACGTCAACCCTGTCTCGCACGTGGTCACCGCGGCGCGCGATCTGATGAACGACGGCAACGTCACCGCCGAGGTCGGGTGGGCGCTGCTGGGTTGCGCCGCGGTCATCGCGATCTTCGCGCCGTTGTCGGTGCGGTCCTACCGCCGCAAGCTCTGAGCCGACCGCAGCCGGTCGACCGTCTCGCGCAGCTGCGTGAAACGTGCGGCGGAGTCGTCGCCGATCCCAGGTCGTGCCCGGTCGATGAGATCGGGCGCGACCTGCTGCACGTCGCGGACCGCGCGCTCCCAGTCCATCGAGGGATACACCTGGTTGTAGCCGGAGGCGTGAGCGAGGACCATCAGCCGGGCGCCGGTGTCCGCGGCGTCCGGCAGGTGCGTGACGACCCACCGACCGACGGCGAACGCAAGGGCGCCCGCGGAGGGGTGGTCCAGGTCGGCGAGCGACCCGGCGAGGGTTTCGCTCAGCGCTTCGAGGGATTCGACGTACGCCGTGGTGCTGGCGGCGTCGGGCGCGCCGGCGGTGTCGGCCAGCACCACGCTGTGCAGATACGCGGCGCGGCCGAAGAGCAGCCACGGGGCGGCCCGGTCCAGGGACATGGCTAGCGAGACGGTCAGTCGCTGCATCAGGCACCAGCCGTCGAGGTGCAACCGGGCGGCCGACTGCCGATCCCCCCGCGCGAAGGCGAGCTCGGCGCGCACCGGCTCCGAGGAACCCCACCCCACGACGCCGACCTCGGCGGTCTCCGCCTCGAGTCGCTCGGCCTGCGACTGCGCCTCGGCGAGGTCGCCCGCGTCGATCGCGCCCAGCGCGATGACCATCCGCTGTTGCGCGGCGTCGTCCACCGCGTGCAGGCGCAGCAGGACGTCGATCGCGCGCTCCGCCTCTCGCGCCGCCTCGATCCGTCGGCCGCCCTGCACGAGCAGGCCCGCGCGCTCGGCACGTAGCGCGTGCACCTGCCACGGGCCGTCCGACTCCTCGCTGTTGGACAGCGCGAGGTCCAGTGCGTGCAGCGCGACGTCCAGATCGCCGGCGTTCTCCGCCAGGTGCATCCACCAGCGCGCCGCGAGTCCCGCGAGGTGCCTGTCCGGTGAGCCGGACAGGGCGATGAGTCGTTCCTCAGCCGTCGCCGCGTGGTCTCCCGTGACCTGGGCGAGCACGCCGGAGATCTGCACCAGTGCGGCGAGGCGGGAGTCATCGCCCGGCCCCAGCGTGTCGAGCGCGTCGAGGAGCGCTTGATCGGCGGCCTCGCGGAACAGTCCTTGAAACATCGCGTCCCACGCCAGCAGGGTGCGTGCGGCGTCGGCGTCCTGCGGAGCGACCGGGTGCCGCATGATCACCTGGGCTGCGCTCTCACTGGCATCGAAGGCGCGCAGGAAGTTGCCGCTGACCTGCCACAGCGTGATCAGGGTCGCGCCGATCACGGCGGTCGCCTCGGCGTCGTCGGAGGCGATCGCCCGATCCAACTCGACCGCGAGGTTGCCTTCGTCGCGGGTCAGCGCGTCGATCGTGTCGATCTGGTCGGGGCCGAAGAAGCGCGCGGCCGTCGTGCGGCTGACGTGCAGCGCCCAGGCGCGTACGGCGCCGCGCACCGTCGTGCCCCGGCCGGTCTGCTCCAGACGGTCCCGCCCGAACTCTCGCACCGTCTCCAGCATCCGATAGCGCACCGTGTCGTCCTCGACGACGGTGAGCAGCGACTGCGACACCAGACTCTCGACGTGCGTGAGCGCGGCAGACCCGACGACCCATTCGGCACCCTCGAGGTCGAAACCGTCGTGGAACGCCGACAGGGCGGTGAGGGCGTCGCGGTCGTCAGCGTCCAGCAGGTTCCAGGACCAGTCGATGACGGCCTGCAGGGTCTGGTGCCGCTCCGGCACCCCGCGGGTGCTCCCACGCAGCAGGCTGAAGCGCTGGTCCAGGCGCTCCGCGATCGCGGTCACCGACATCGCGCGGACGCGGGCCGCGGCCAGCTCGATCGCCAGCGGGAGACCGTCGAGTCGATCGACGAGCGGCCCGACGACCTCGTCGCGCAGCTCCACACCCGGGCGCGCCGCGAGAGCCCGGTCGCGGAAGAGGGTGGTGGCGTCGTCGTGACCGAGCTGGGGGAGCGCGTAGACCCGTTCGGCGCGGATCCCGAGCGCCGTGCGCGAGGTGGTGAGCACGGTCAGCGCCTGCACCTGGGTGATCAGTGCCGCGACGAGGTCGGCGACCGCATCGACGACCTGCTCGCAGTTGTCCAGCACGAGGAGCGTGGGCACCGACCCGAGGCGGTCGATGAGTCGGGTCCGCAGGTCCGTCGGGCGTGGGCGGACCGGTCGGTTCGTGGTGCTGTCGCGGACGCCGACAGCGCTCGCGAGCGTCGGCAGCACCCCGTCCCCGGAGACGACTCCGGCCAGCTCCACGAAGTGCACCGCGGGCTGCGAGGCTCCTCGGGCGATGACGTGCGCCAAGCGCGTCTTGCCCAGGCCACCCGGTCCCAGGATCGTGACCACCCTTGCGGTGCGGGTCGATTCGCGCAGGGCGGACACATCGGCGGCACGCCCGATCAGGTCGGTGTCGTCGTAGCGGACCCCGCTTCGCTGGGGGTCCTCCAGGGCAAGGAGCTCCGCGTGCAGGGCACGCAGTCGGTCACCCGGTGTCGTGCCCAGCTCGTCGGCGAGCGCACGTCGGTACGCGTCGTACCGGGCCAGGGCCTCGGCGGTGCCGGCCGTCTCCGACAGGCTGCGCAGGTAGGCCTCGAACAGCGGCTCCGCTGGTGTCGGACCGGTGACGAGCGGCTGCAGGATCGGTACGGCGCGCGCGTGGTCGCCGAGCCTGCTCGCCGCCTCGCCGAGCACCGCGCGACAGGAATCGACGTCGTCACGGGCGCTGCGGCGCAGGTCGCCCAGCGGGCCGGGCTCGGTGTCGCCGACGTCGATGGCCAGCACCTGCTCGGCGGTGTCGCGAGCCGCGGCCCACTCCTGCGCGGCCGCCGCCCGCCGAGCGGAGCGGGCCAGGTGCTGCAGCCGCCAGGCATCGACCTGGTCGGGTTCGAGGCCGCAGCGGTAGCGGGTGCCGACCCGTTCGATCACGTCCGGCGCCGTCTGCTTCCGGGCGCGGGAGACGATGACCTGCAGGGCTTTTCGTGGATCAGCGGGCGCGTCGTCCGGCCAGAGCCATTCCTCGAGCCGGGTCGCGCCGACACCTTCGCCACCGGCCGCGACGAGGTGAGCCAACAAGGTGCGCACCCGGTCGCCCGCGATCTCCTGGTCGCCCCAGGCCACCGCGTCGAGCAGCCGGAGCGCGAGGGTCACCCGGCCAGCATAGGAGCGGGGCGGCCTCGGCCGGCCGCCTCGCTCTGCTTCGCCGGCTCTGACCGGGAGGGCATCCGCCGGTGGTGTGGGCGTTCTGCGTCGGTGGCCAGGGCTGCAGCACTGGTCACCGACGCAAACCGGCCGCCTCACCGCGGAAGCGGATGCTCGGCCATGAGCGTGCGGGCGGCCACTACGATGGCGGCGGCGCGGCGTACGCCGGCCTGGAGGGCTCGCATAGTGGCCTAGTGCGGCGGTCTTGAAAACCGCTATGTCGGCAACGGCATCGTGGGTTCGAATCCCACGCCCTCCGCAGCCCGGCGGCATCCGCCCGAGGGATGAGTCGCCCCCTCGAAAGACCGTCCTGACGGGCGACGCGCGCCGACGCTGCCCCACCTAGCGTCATACCCATGAAGCGGATGAGTGGCGTGCAGTGATCGAGGTACGGAACCTGAGCAAGCAGTACGGCGACAAGACGGCGGTCGACGACCTGACCTTCACCGTGCGCCCCGGCATCGTGACCGGTTTCCTCGGCCCGAACGGTGCGGGCAAGTCCACAACCATGCGGATGATCATCGGATTGGACGCGCCGACGACGGGTTCGGTGCGGGTCAACGGCAAGCCGTTCGCGCAGCACGCCCGGCCCCTGCACGAGGTGGGCGCGCTGCTGGAGGCCCGCTCGATCCACCCGGGCCGGTCCGCGCGCAACCACCTGCTGGCGATCGGCGCCACCGCGGGCATCGGTCGATCCCGCGTCGACGAGGTCCTCGATCTGGTCGGGCTGAGCGATGTGGCGACCCGCCGGGCGGGATCGTTCTCACTGGGGATGGGTCAGCGCCTCGGAGTCGCCACCGCCCTGCTGGCCGATCCACGCACTCTGATCCTGGACGAACCGGTCAACGGTCTGGATCCGGACGGGGTGCGGTGGATCCGCACCCTGCTCAAACAGCTCGCGGCCGAAGGGCGCACCGTCTTCCTGTCCTCCCACCTGATGAGCGAGATGGCCCTGACGGCGGACCACGTGATCGTGGTGGGGCGAGGCAGGCTGTTGCGCGACCAGTCGATGGCGGACTTCATCGCCGACGCCTCGGTCGCATCGGTGCGGGTGCGCAGCCCCCAATCCGCAGTGCTGGCAGGCCTGTTGGCTTCAGACGGCGTCACCGTGCGCGACGTCGCGCGGGACACCCTCGAGGTCGAGGGCCTGTCCACCGACCGGATCGGCACCATCGCCGCGGAGGCGTCCCTGACCCTGTTCGAGCTGGCGAGTCGGGACGCGTCGCTGGAGGACGCGTACATGGCGCTCACCGAGGACTCGGTCGCCTTCCGCTCGCGCACCTCCCCTCAGCACGACGACGAAACGGTGGACGCAGCATGAGCAGCCCCGCGATCGACACAGACCGCCCCGCATCCGACGAGACCACATCGATCCGCAGTGAACCGGTCTCGTTGCCCCGGGTCGTGACGTCGGAGTTCATCAAGTTCCGGTCGCTGCGGTCGTCCTGGGCGGTCCTCGGTGGCGCCGTGCTCGGCATGCTGGTGGTGGCCCTCATCGTCGGATACAACACCCGCCACCTCACGAAGAACCTGCAACCGGACGATGTCGTGGCCTCCTCGCCGCTGCAGGGGTACTACCTCGGTCAGTTGCTCATCGGCGCCCTCGGCGTGCTCTTCGTCTCCGGGGAGTTCTCCACCGGCATGATCGCCTCGACGATGGCCGCCGTACCCAAGCGCCTGCCGGTCCTGTGGGCCAAGCTGCTGGTCTTCACCTCGATCGTCCTGGTGTCCATGACGACCGCCTCGGTGATCGCCTTCCTGCTCGGGGAGGGCGTGATCGGTCACTTCCGGGCGTCGTACGGACTCGGAGATCCGACCGCGCTGCGGGTGGCACTCGGCACGGGTGTCTACCTCACCTTGGTCGGCGTGATCGGCGGTGCCCTCGGGTGGATCGTCCGCAGCACCCCGGGCGCGCTCGTCGCCTACTTCGCGACCGTCCTCGTGGTGCCGGTGCTCTTCAACTCGGTCCTCGGCACCTGGGGGAAGGACGTGGGCAAGTACCTCCCGAGCACAGCCGGTGCGAGCTTCGTCTCCAGTCTGCGGGAGCCCCAGACGCTCACGCCCTGGGTCGGCCTCGCCGTGCTGGGTGTCTGGGCCGTGGTCGCCGTGGCCGTAGCGGCCGCGCAGCTGAGGCGCCGCGACGCGTGATGCCACACTCGGTGCCATGACTCCGGCGTCCGCGACGGTGCCACCGGCAGCCCCGGTGGCGCGGCCGACGCGGACCCCGGACGTCCGGCGGTCCGGGTTCGGACGTCTACCGCAGGCGCTGCGCACACCCCAGGTGATGGACGTGGGCATCGCGGTCGCGCTCGGTGCCGCCACGGTGCTGATGGACACCCAGGGTCCGGATGCCCGGGTATCCGCGGCGGTGTGGTGGGACCTCGCCCTCGCCGCACCGCTGATCGTCCGCCGTCGCTACCCGACGGTGTGCCTTGCGCTCGTCTCGGTGCTGTGTTTCGGACAGTGGCTGCAGGACGTCCGCGCCTCGGGGCCGCTGGCGTTCCTCATCGCGCTCTACACCTTCAGCAGCAGCGAGGTACGCCGCGCGACGATGGCCGCCGCCGTGGTCGTCGCCGGGCTGGGTGTCGCCTTGGTCATGATCCGTTGGGCGCCCTCGAGCCAGCGCCCGCTGCACACCCTGATGTTCACCGCGGTGGTCGCCGCGGCCTGGATCGCAGGTGTCTACGCGCGAACCCGGCGGGCCTACCTTCGCGCCACCCTCGAGCGGGCGGAGACCGCCGAGCGCGACCGGGACCGGCAGGCCCAGATCGCCATCGCGGCGGACCGCGCACAGATGGCGCGCGAGATGCACGACGTCATCGCGCACAGCCTGTCGGTGATGATCACCCTCAACGACGCGGCCGCGGCCGTCGCGTCGCCGGAGGCGATGCGCACGACGGTCGTGCAGGCATCCGACGTCGGCCGTCAGGCGCTCAGCGAGATGCACCGCATGCTGCGCGTCCTGCGCGAGGATGCCCAGGCCGATCTCTTTCCCCAACCCGGCCTGGCGCAGCTGGGGGATCTGGTCGCGATGGTGCGCGACGCCGGCCTCGACGTGCGGCTCAGCATCACCGGCGACGTCCGCGTGCTGCCTGCGACCGCCCAGCTGGCGGCGTACCGCATCGTGCAGGAGAGTCTGACGAACGTGCTCAAGCACGCCCGGTCGGTGCAGCATGTCGACGTGGCACTCACCGTGGGGGAGGACGAACTGCGCGTGCAGATCGAGGACGACGGGGCCCGTATCGATGAACACGGCCGCGGGCGGATGGGCCACGGGCTGCAGGGGATGTCGGAGCGGGCGGCGCTCTTCGGCGGTACGGCGGTGGCTGGCCCGAGCGCCCCGCGAGGCTGGACGGTGCGCGCCGTACTGCACACCGACCCGATGCCGGACCCGCAGTGACGATCCGGGTCTTCCTCGTCGACGACCAGCCGTTGCTGCGGCAGGGGTTCTCCATGATCCTCGGGGCGCAGGAGGACATGGAGGTCGTGGGGGAGGCGAGCGACGGTGCCCAGGCGCTGGTGGACATCGCACGGGCCGCGCCCGATGTGGTCCTGATGGACGTGCGCATGCCCGGGATGAACGGCATCGACGCCACCCGGGCGATCGCGACGAACTGGCCGGACGTGCGGGTCATCATCCTGACCACGTTCGACCTGGACGAGTACGCCTTCGAGGGGCTGCGGGCCGGTGCGAGCGGATTCCTGCTCAAGAACGCACAGACCGACGAGTTCGTGCGCGCCGTGCGCGCGGTGTCCAGGGGCGATGCCGTGATCGCGCCCAGTACGACGCGTCGCCTGCTGGAGAGCTATGCCGGCGCGTTCACCGCGTTGCGGCCGTCGCGGGTGCAGGACGACGCCATCGCCGAACTGACGGCTCGCGAGCGTGACGTGTTCGACCAGGTCGCCGCGGGCCTGTCCAACGGGGAGATATCCACCTGTCTCACCCTGTCCGAGGCGACCGTGAAGACGCACGTCGCACGGATCCTGCGCAAACTCGGTCTGCGGGATCGCGTGCAGGTCGTCATCTACGCCTACGAGTCCGGGCTCGCCCGGCCCCGGTGACCTTGACCCGCCACCGCTGGACGATCGGCGTCGCTCATTCGACGCCGATCATCACCTCAGTGGACTTCACCAGGGCGATGGCCTTGCTCCCGACCGTCAGTCCGAGCTCCTCCACGGCCTCCTTGGTGATGCTGGCGGTGACCTGCTGACCACCGCCGTCGAGCCGAAGTTTGACGGTCGCCATCACGGCGCCGACGGTGACCTCGGTGACCGTGCCGGCAAGCTGATTACGGGTGGACAGGCGCATGGTTCATCTCCCTGAGTTGACGCGGGTGATCGCGCTTCAGGATCCCACCGAAGAGGGGTGGGACAGGCACCCCGATCCGTGCTAGCGTCAGCCGTGGTTGCAGTTGGAGTTTCTCGCAGGACGATGGAGTGCCCGCAGCAGGTAGGCGGGCATTTTGCATGTGGGCCACGGTTCATGACTTGTGGGTTCGGCCGAGGCAGCCGGAGCTTTGCATCCGCGAAGCTCCACGCCGGAAATAGATAGAGAGTTACCCCGAATGGCACAGGGCACCGTCAAGTGGTTCAACGCTGAAAAGGGCTTCGGCTTCATTGCGCAGGACGGTGGGGGCCCGGACGTTTTCGTCCACTACTCCGCCATCCAGACCAATGGATACAAGAGCCTCGACGAGGCGCAGCGCGTCGAGTTCGAGATCACCCAGGGCGACAAGGGCCCGCAGGCGACCAACGTCGTCGCGGTCTGATCTTTCGACAGACTTAAGGAGTCCGCGGCTCGCCGCACCAACTCCTGCCGAGCACCCCGCTACCGAACGGTGGCGGGGTGCTTTGTCATGTCAGCCGGTGCAGGGTGGCCCGCTCGGCCCGAAACCTATGTGGTGCCGGGCCGAGCCTGCGTCAGCAGGAGCTGGCGGTGTCGGAGATGGGGTTGGCCGACGCGGTCGAGGACGGAGTCGACGTGCTGGGCGTCGTGGGCGAGGTGGAGGTCGTCGCCGACTTCGGCTTCTTGGCGGTGTGCGGACGGTCGATGGCGGCCTTGATCAGCGCCCGGATCTTCGCGAAGTCGGGGTTCCCGCTCGCGATGGTCGGGTAGCTCAGGTTGACGCTGCGCATGTCGCCCTTCTTCATGCGGTTGACCAGCGTCGCGAACGCGTCCAGGTGGTCCTGGGGGATGTCCATCGTGATGCTCTGACGAGCAACGCTCATCACGTCGGTGAACTTGGTGATCATGGTGAACGGGTTCGCCTGGTTGATCAGGCTGTTGACCATGCACCGCTGGCGGCGCGTGCGGTCGTCGTCGCTGTTCTCCACGCGGCTGCGCGAGTACCACAGCGCCTGGTAGCCGTTCAGTTTGCGATAGCCGCCGGGCACTCGGCCGGTGATGCTGCCCGGCACGATCTCGCCGTTGACGATGCGTCCGCCGATGGCGATGCCGCCGGCCGGCACGTTGACGTAGACGCCCCCCATCGCGTCGACCAGCTTCTGGAAACCGGCCAGGTCGATCACCACGGTGTAGTCGATCGGCATACCGACGATGTCGCTGACCACCTCGCGAGTGGTGTCCAGGCCGGGGTTCTTCTCGTCCTTGGGGAACAGGGTCGGATAATTGGTGCCCGCCTCGGTCCACAGCGCGTCCATCAGGCATTCGTGGCCGGTGCCGCGGTTGGGGCAGTAGAAGCCGTTGGGGTAGATCTTGTGCAACGGGTTGCTGGTCGGGATCGGTACGTGCTCCAGGTTGCGCGGGATGCTGACCAGCGTCGTGTCGCCGGTGTGGGTGTCGATGCTCGCCACCATGATCGAGTCGGTGCGGACGCCCGTGCGGTCCGCGCCCGCGTCCGAGCCCAGGAACAGCATGTTGATGCGGGGGACCGACTTCCACGGGTCCGAGCCCGCCACCGGGGTGTGCTGTACGGCGTCGCGTCCCTTGTACCGGGGGACGAAGACATGGCCGAGGGTGCCCTTGGTGACCCACACGTAGTTGGTGGCGACCGCCGCGGGCACAGCGATCACCATGCAGAGCACGGCGGTGAAGAGCCGGTGCATCCACTTGGTCTGGTTCGGCCACCGACGGCCGGAGGTCTCGGCGTACGTCGCGAGGATGCCCCCCAGCCAGATCAACCCGCCGACAACGCACACGAACAGCATGAAGAGCAAGCCACGGGTGGACAGCAGCCGCGCCGCGCCGTGCATGATGCCGCCGCGGGTCAGCAGCCAGGCGAGCACCACGAAGAGGATCACGGAGAAGCCGAGCAGTACGGCGCCGAGCTTGCGCCTGCGGGTGAGGGTCAGGCCCAGCCCCGGCACGATCGCGCTCATCGTGGTCAGCAGCAGCGCGCGGCGCACCTCGTGCGCGCGCGTCTCACGAACCGCGGAGCGCGACCTCAGATGCGTGCGTGGGCCCGTGGCGGTGGCACCGGCCGGGCGGGCACGCCGGGAACCGGCGCCGTCGTCGGCCTCGGAGGAGCTCACCGCATCGTCGGTCGTCGACGGACGCGACGCGCGCGGAAGCTGCGCCCGGCGGTGAGGCGCACCGGGTTCGCCGCGTTCAGTCATGTCTGCTCTCGTAAGTTGTGTCGAAAATCAACCAAGCCCACCACATCATCCATCACCTGTGCACATCGCAGGTGCCAGAACAGCAGATCAGCATCGGTTTGGCCCTTCGCTGTCGCGCCGGTAACCTTGCCGACGCTTGCATTGGAGGCGTCGCCTAGTCAGGTCTATGGCGCCCGCCTGCTAAGCGGGTTTGGGGCTACAACCCCATCGAGGGTTCAAATCCCTCCGCCTCCGCCACAAGGAATCACGTCGGACCCCCATCGAGCCGCGGCTCGGTGGGGGTTTCGCGCATCCCTGGACACTGTGGACACCCTCCTGCCGAATGAAGCAGTGTCGCGCCCGCTTGCTGTGCGCTCGCTGTGTGAAGAATGAGGCCGTGGGAGCGCGTCCGCCGCCCCTGTGGCAATGCTCCGAATGATGGGTCGCATCAGGTCGGCCAGCCGGGTCGGATCGCCGTATCACCAATGATTGCAGCGTTTTAACCGGCACCACATGTGAGCTCCAGTGCGGCG
The DNA here is from genome assembly GCF_013410455.1 of Allobranchiibius huperziae. NCBI lineage: Bacteria > Bacillati > Actinomycetota > Actinomycetes > Micrococcales > Dermacoccaceae > Allobranchiibius > Allobranchiibius huperziae. The sequence continues at coordinate 244,624 of NZ_JACCFW010000001.1, forward strand.
TTACGCGACCGTGACTATCGTTGTGCCGGGATCTGTTGACAGGCTGCTGTGACCCAGATTACTTTAAACATCACCCGAAAGCAGCACAAGATCACACAATTCTCACACGAACGTGGGCAGCGGCCCGTCGAACGTGGACGACGGGCCAGACGTCGATACAAGGAGAGCCAGGCATGCGTGCAGTCGTTTTCGCCAGTGAGGGCACGTTGGTCCTCGAAGATCGGCCCGAGCCCAAGCCCGGCTTCAAGGAGGTGCTCATCGAGACCGCCGCGGTGGGTATCTGCGGCACCGACGCCCACGTCTTCGACGGCGAGTTCGAGGGGACCGTCTTCCCGCTGGTCCCGGGCCACGAGGCCACCGGAACCGTGGTGGCGCTCGGCGAGGGATGTGACACCAGCATCAACAAGCTCGCCGTCGGCGATCACGTCGCCATCAACCCGAGCACGGTCTGCGGCGAGTGCGAGTTCTGTCTCAACGGCAAGAACAACCTGTGCCGGTCCTGGAACGGCCTCGGCGTGGTGGCCTCGGACGGCGCGTCGCAGGAGCGGTTCGTGGCGCCGCTCGCCAACGTCTTCAAGCTCAAGCCCGACACCGACCTGCATCTTGCCGCTCTGATCGAGCCGTTGGCGTGCTCGATCCGCGGGTGGGATCAGCTGCCGCGTCGGATGGGCGACCACGTGCTGGTCTACGGCGCCGGCACCATGGGCCTGCTCATGGCGCAGCTCGCGCCCTACGCCGGTGCCGCTTCGGTCACCGTGGTCGACGTCAACGAAGGGCGCCTGCAGGTCGCTGCGGACGTCGGGATCCAGCACCGGTACACCAACGCCGACGACGCGGATCGCGACCTGTGGGACGTGGTGATCGACTGCACCGGAAACGTCAAGGCCATCGAGGACGGTCTCAAGCGGCTGAAGCCCGGCGCGTCGTTCCAGCACTTCGGCGTGGCCGCGACCGACGCGGTCGCCCAGTACGCGCCGTTCCGGGTCTACCGCGACGAACTGTCGATCGGCGGGTCGATGGCGGTCCTGAACTCCTTCGGTCGCGCGGTGGAGATGTTCGAGGCCGGCGCCATCAAGGCCGCGCCGATGGTCAGCCACTCCTTCAGCCTCGACGACTACTCCGACGCGCTCACGATGTTCCGCGCCGGCACCGGCCGCAAGCTGCAGATCCGGCCCAACGACAGCGAGTCGAAGGTGCTCCTCTGATGAGCACCGCCACCGACGTCGCGCCCACGCAGGACGGTGGTCGCGGCGTGCGGCGAGGGCCGGGTGCGCTGGCGCTCAGGCGTTTCGCGCCGCCGGCCGTGCTCGTCGTGGTCCTGGTTCTGATGCTCACCGTCGGCACCACCTACGCGGGCGGTAAGACCGCGAGCGCGGGCGCCAACGGCGGAGTGGTCGCCTTCAGCCCTGCGGAGTGGGCCCAGAGGAACTTCCCAGCCGTGCAGAAGTACATCTCGACGCATGCCATCGCGGCGTCGACTCTGGTGGCCGATCTGAAGAAGGACCCGACCGGCGCGAAGGTCGGCATCACTCCCAACGGAGCGATCGGTCCGGAGATCCCGGTGAAGTTCACCGGCGTCGTCAAGAGCAACACCGGTGGCGGCATATACAACATCGCGGTTTCGGGCGTACCGACGACACAGGTCATCCATCTCGTCACAGGACCCGCGATCTTGAGCACGGATCTGCGCGATGTGTCGGGCCAGTACACCCAGAACACGCCGGGAATCAACAACCAGACCGATTTCCTGAACGCCGCGCTGGCGTTGAACAACGTGATGAAGTCACAGGTTCTCGCGAAGGCTGGCGTCTCCGACCTCACGGGTAGGACCGTGACGGTCGAGGGTGCCTTCGGATTGATCAACCCGGCCCTGTGGACCATCACCCCCTCGAAGCTGACGGTGTCGTGAGCGACAACCCGGGCGCCAGTGAACAGCCGGACAAGCCCGCCGGTCAGGACAGCGTCGTCGTGCGAGCACGGGACATCGTCAAGAGCTACGGCGGTACGCAGGCACTCAAAGGTGTCAATTTCGACATTCATCGTGGCACCGTCACGACACTGTTCGGCGAGAACGGCGCCGGGAAGTCGACACTGATGAAGATCTTGTCGGGCGTGGAGAAACCGACGTCCGGCACCATCGAGTTGTACGGGAGAGACGTCGCGTTCTCCTCGACGGTCGAGGCTCGGGATCTGGGGATCTCGATCATTCACCAGGAATTGAGCCTGGCGCCGAACCTGAGCGTGCGCGACAACATCTTCATGGGTCGTGAGATTCGATCCGCGACCGGAATCGATTACGCGGAAGAGACGCGCCAGGCCGCAGCGCTGTTGCGAGAACTGGAAGAGGACATCGACCCCTCCGTCCTCGTGTCGTCCCTGCGACTGGGTCAGCAGCAGATCGTCGAGATCGCCCGAGCGCTCTCGGTCGATGCGCGGATCCTGATCATGGACGAGCCGACGTCGGCGCTCAGCGCAACCGAGGTCGAAGTGCTCTTCAAGGTCATTCATGACCTGACCGCCCGCGGGGTGTCCATCGTCTACATCTCCCACCATCTGGAAGAAGCGCTCCAGATCACCGATTTCGCGGTCGTGCTCCGCGATGGGTCGATCACAGCCACCGGATCCGCCGCGGACATCGACCTGAGATGGATCGTGCGCAACATGGTGGGGGAGCACTTCGACCTCGGGTCTCCACCGGAGGGCTACACATTCGGAGCCGTCGCTCTTGCCATCGAGAACGTCACGGTCGACGATCCGCAGAATCCGGGTCGCGCCTTGGTGGACAACCTGTCGCTGACGATCCACGAGGGCGAGATCGTGTGCATCTACGGCCTCATGGGGGCCGGCAGGACCGAGCTCCTGGAAGCGGTGGCGGGCAAGGAGCCCATCGTCGACGGGCGGGTCATGTTGAAGGGCCGCGATATCGCGGGCCTGTCGATCGCCGAGCGAATTTCGGCCGGCCTCGGTCTCGTACCGGAGGATCGCCAACGCGATGGTCTGGTGCAGACGATGACCGTCGGTCGAAATCTTTCCCTCGCCAGCCTCAGGTCGTTCGCGAAGAACCTGCTCATGTCCCGATCCGGTGAGGCCAGCCTGGTGTCCGCCGGTATTCGTGCGGTACATGTCAAGACCTCGGGGGGAGGGGCGATGATCGGATCGCTCTCCGGCGGGAATCAGCAGAAAGTCGTCATCGGAAAGATGCTGGCGACCGAGCCTGAGGTGATCCTGCTCGATGAGCCCAGCCGCGGAATCGACATCGGTGCGAAGGCAGAAGTCTTCAAGCTGCTCGCGGAGCGTGCTCGATCCGGCCTGGGAGTCATCTATTCGACCTCCGAGGTCAACGAATGCCTGAGTATTCCGCATCGGATCATCGTGATGCGCAGGGGCAGGATAGTTAGTGAATTCGGACCTGACATCAACAAAGAAGCGATCATGGCCGCCGCCGGCGAGACCGTGGTCGCCTGATATCACAGGGAACGGGAAGAATCTCATGAGTGCTCCCACGACCGACAAGATCGGGTCGGACAGGAAGGCTCCATCGTTCATGCCGAAAGACCTCAGCGTCGGCAAGGTCCTCCTCGAGGGACGTGCGTTCCTCGCATTGATCGTGATCATCGTGGTTTTCGCGTCGTTGTCAGGGAATTACTTCACCACCGGCAACCTGATCACCATGTCATCGCACGTCGCGATCTATGCGCTCCTTGCGATCGGCCAGCTGCTCGTTGTCCTCAACGGTGGAATCGACCTGTCCGTCGGGTCGACGCTCGGTCTGTCCGGAATGGTGGCCGGATACATGATGCAGGGGGTGAAAATACCGGGCACATCGACGACGGCATTCCCATCGGTCTGGGTGGTCGTGATCGTGTGCTGCCTGGTGGGCGCTCTGGTGGGCCTCATCAATGGCGTGCTGGTCGGCCGGCTGAAGGTCGCCGCCTTCGTCGCCACCTTGGGGACGTTGTACGTCGTCCGCGGATTCGCCGAGCTGATGACGAACGGCCAGCCGTACAACAACCTGTCGGGCGACCCGTCACTCGGCAACACGGGCTTCAACTGGTTGGGGTTCAACGACATCCTCGGCATCCCGGTCGGAGTCTGGGTGATGGTGGTCGTGGCCCTCGTCATCTCGCTCACCCTCAGTCGAGCAGTCTTCGGTCGATGGCTGTACGCATCCGGTGGCAACGAGCGGGCCGCGGAGCTGTCGGGAGTGCCGGTGCGCCGGGTGAAGACGTCGGTGTACGTCATCTCCGGTGTCTGCGCGGCCATCTCCGGTCTCGTTCTGTCGTCGGAGTTGACGGCAGCGAGCCCCGTGAACGGCACATCGTATGAATTGACGGCCATTGCTGCCGTTGTCATCGGCGGGGCGTCCCTGATGGGCGGCCGCGGCAACATCAGGGGCACGCTCCTGGGCGCATTCGTCATCGGCTTCCTGTCCGACGGATTGACGATCGTCGGCGTATCCGCCTACTGGCAGACGGTCTTCACAGGCGCGGTCATCGTCCTGGCGGTTCTCCTGAACGGAATCGAGTACCGCTCTCGGCGACCGAGGAAGACGCAGTCACCACGCGAACCCAAAGCCCCGACGGGTGCAGGGCTCTCGGGTACCGAGTCCCTGGGCGGCGCCGTCGGCTCACCGCAGACGTAGTGCTCACCTGAAAGTCCTGATGTGCCCTCTGATGTAACCGATGAAAGGAAATCTCGCATGTCCCAGAAGAAGATCGGGGTTCTTGCGACCGGAGCGATCGTCGCTTTGACGATCGCAGGTTGCGGCTCCAGCAGTTCTGCCGCCAAGTCGAGCGGCAAGGGGTCAGCAAGTTCGACCTCTTCGGGGTCCTCGTCGTCGGCGACGGGTTCGACCAAGAAGGGCGGCCTGATATCCATCATCGTGAACGACCCGTCGAACCCGTTCTGGCTGACTGAGGGGAACGTGGCGAAAGCTGAGGCCGTCAAGCTCGGCTACACCGCGAACGTGTCGGCGTCGAAGGGGGACCTGAACACCGAGAGCAATCTGGTCGACACGGCGATCGCCAACAAGTCCAGGGCCCTGATCCTCGATCCGGCGAACGCGACCGGTTCGGTCGGCAATGTCAAGAAGGCCGAGGCGGCAGGGATCCCGGTCTTCCTGGTGAACGCCGAGATCGACACGCCCGGCGTTGCCAAGGCGCAGTTGATCTCCAACAACGCCCAGGGTGCGGCGCTCGGCGCACAACAATGGGTGAAGGACGTGGGGCAGAAGGGCAACTACGTCGAGTTGTACGGTCTGCCCACCGACAACAACGCGGCTATCCGGTCCGACGGGTACGCGGCTGTGCTCGGTCAGTACCCGGGGCTCAAGAAGGTGGCCCAGCAGACGGCGAACTGGATCCGCACCCAGGGTCACGACAAGATGCAATCGATGCTGCAGGCGCACCCGAACATCATCGGTGTCATCTCTGGTAACGATGAGATGGCCCTCGGCGCGATCGCGGCGCTCAAGGAAGCAGGCAAGCTCAACTCCATCAAGGTAGGTGGATTCGACGGTTCACCCGATGCCGTCGCTGCGATCAAGAGCGGGGAATTGCAGTACACCGTCCTGCAGCCGGTGGCGACCTTCGCTCAGAAGGCTGTCGAAGAAGCGGACGAATACCTGAAGACCGGCAAAACCGGTTCCGCCGTCGAGAAGCAGTCGTTCAACTGCATTCTGATCACGAAGGCGAATGTCAGCAAGATGACCGGGCCATTCACTTATACCCCGTGACGATGGTCGTCAGGTGCCGGGACCGACGGTCTTGCGGTTCCGGCACCTGCTGAGCAGAAAGGACCAGGTATGAGTTATCTCCTGAACGACCCCAGCTCGTTCGCCGATGAGATGGTCGACGGCTTCGTGCTCGCCAACCACGAATTGGTACGCCGCGTCGACGGCGGGGTCGCGCGCGCCACGGCCACCCCGCAGGGCCAGGTGGCGGTCGTCATCGGCGGCGGATCCGGGCACTACCCGGCCTTCGCGGGGCTGGTCGGCCAGGGCCTGGCGCACGCGGCCGCACTGGGCAACGTGTTCGCCTCACCGTCGGCGCAGCAGGCCTATTCGGTGGCCGCGTCCGTCGCCACCGGGGCCGGAGTGCTCTTCACCTACGGCAACTACGCGGGCGACGTCCTCAACTTCGACCAGGCACAGGAACGGCTGATCGCCGAGGGGATCCCGTGTCGCACGGTCGTGGTCACCGACGACATCTCCAGCGCCTCGGACGCCGAGCGGGGCAAGCGCCGGGGGGTCGCGGGAGACCTGGTGGTGTTCCGAGCCGCTGCGTGGGCGGCTGAGCAGGGCCGCACGCTGGACGAGGTGCACGACCTGGCGCGCGAGACCAACGAGCGCACCCGCACCCTCGGAGTCGCGTTCTCCGGGTGCACCCTACCCGGAGCAGATGCGCCTCTCTTCTCCGTCCCGCAGGGTCGGATGGCCGTGGGGATGGGCATCCACGGCGAGCCCGGGATCGATGAGGCCGCCCTGCCGACAGCCGACGAACTGGCCCACCTGCTGGTCAGCCGGGTGCTCGAGGCCGCCGGGCGCCACGACGAGACCCGAGTAGCAGTCATCCTCAACGGCCTGGGCTCGGTCAAGACCGAGGAGCTCTTCGTCACCTACCGCACCGTGGCCGCGGACCTGGAGGGCGCCGGTCTCACGATCGTCGCGCCCGAGGTGGGTGAGATGGTCACCAGCTTCGAGATGGCGGGAGTGTCCCTGACCGTCACGTGGCTCACCGACGACATCGAGGCGGCCTGGACCTCGCCCGCCGCGGCGCCCGCGTACCGGCGCGGAAGCGTGGACGCCGCCGGGCAGGCGGCCCGACTGCCCGACGAGACGGGTGCGAGCGAACGCGGCTACCCGGCGGCCAGCGAGGAGTCCCGGCGCGTGGCGCGCCGGGCCGCGGCTGCACTGCACGCCGTCCGGGCCACGGTCGAGGAGAACGTCGAAGAGCTGGGCAGGCTCGACGCGGTCGCCGGCGACGGCGACCACGGGATCGGCATGCAACGGGGTGCGCGGGCCGCCGTCGATGCGATCGACGCGACTCTCGGCTTCGGAGCCGGCGCGCAGTCCGCGCTGGAAGCGGCGGGCGACGCGTGGGCCGACAAGGCCGGCGGCACCTCCGGCGCGTTGTGGGGGGTGGCGCTGCGCACGCTCGCGGCGCGGCTCGGCAACCAGGAGCGACCGGACGCCGACGTCATCGCCTCCGGAGTGCAGGACGCCGCCGATGCACTGGGGCGCTTCGGCAAGGCCGAGCGCGGCGACAAGACGATGCTGGACTCCCTCTTCCCCTTCGCCGAGGCGTTGCGCAGAAACGCCGATGCCGGCCGGTCGTTGCCCGAGAGCTGGTCGGCCGCGGCCGCGGTGTGCACGGACGCGGCGGCCGCCACCGCGGACCTGGTGCCGAAGATCGGCCGGGCCCGACCGCACGCAGAGAAGAGCGTGGGGACACCGGACCCGGGCGCGTTCTCGCTCGCCCTCGCAGTGACAGCGATCGCTGACACGCTCACCTCCACGAAAGCCGAGACACCATGAGTCCCAAGCTGCGGATCGTCGTCGGCTCCGACGACGCGGGGTTCCAGTACAAGGAGGCCCTCAAGGCCGACTTCGAGGCCAGCTCGGATGTGGCGTCGGTGCAGGACGTGGGCGTCGACGCCGAGAGCCACACGCCGTACCCGACCGTCGCGATCGCCGCTGCGGAGCTGATCCGCACGGGGCAGGCCGACCGCGCTCTGCTGGTCTGCGGCACTGGCCTCGGGGTGGCGATCTCGGCCAACAAGGTGCCCGGCGTCCGCGCCGTCACCGCCCACGACAGCCTGTCCGTCGAGCGCTCCGTGCTCAGCAACAACGCCCAGGTGCTGACCTTCGGCCAGCGGGTCGTCGGTCTGGAGCTGGCGCGGCGGCTGGCGCGCGAGTGGTTGACCTACGAGTTCGACGAGGCCTCGTCCTCGGCCGAGAAGGTCGCCGTGCTCGACCGCTACGAGAGCAGCACCGCTCACCCCGAGGAACGGGCATGAGACGGTTCGCTGCACGCGCGCGGCTGATCCCGCGCCTGCAGTGAGCGGTGCCGCGCGTCCGCCCCTCATCGGTGTCAGTCTCAAGATGTATTTCGGTCCCGCCCGGGCCGTCGAATGGGCGCAGGACGTGGTGCGGCTCGCGGCCGAGCACGACAGCACGAGCTCCGGCACAGTGGATCTGTTCGTACTGCCCTCCATGGCCGTCGTCCCCGCCGTGCTCGACATCGCGACCGGCACCCGAGTGCAGGTCGGCGCCCAGGACCTGTTCTGGGAGGACCGCGGCGCGTTCACCGGCGGCATCAGCGGCGCGGACCTGCGCGACATCGGCTGCACCCTGGTCGAGGTGGGGCACGTCGAGCGGCGTCGGTTCTTCGGCGAGGACGACGCCACGATCGCGCGCAAGTTCGCGGCCGCGGTGCGCAACCGGCTGACGCCGGTCCTGTGCCTGGGGGAACGAGAGCCCGGCGCCACCGACGACGCGGTGGCCGACTGCATCCGGCAGCTGAGCAACGCGCTCGCCGACCTGCCGGACGATGCGCGCGCGGACGTCGTCCTCGCGTACGAGCCCGAGTGGGCCATCGGCCGGGCCGAGCCGGCCGATGCCCAGCACATCGGCGAGGTGACACGCGCCCTGCGCGAGTACGTACGCGGGCATCCGGTGGTCGCCGGGTCGCGCGTCATCTACGGCGGCAGCGCGGCACCGGGGCTGTGGACCCTCATCCACGAATCCGTCGACGGGCTGTTCCTCGGTCGTTTCGCGCACGACGTCACCGCGCTGCGAGCCATCCTGGACGAGATCACCGCGATAGAGTCCGGTGTTCTGTCCTGACCGAACAACTGAGCAGGTTGCACCGGATGTCCACCGAACCCGTCGCCGCCGACAGCCGTCAAAGCCGGCAGATGGCGCGCCAGCGGGCGATCACCGAAGCGGTGATGGCGCAGGGCGCGGTGCGGATCGAAGAGCTCGCGGAGCGCTTCGACATCAGCGTGATGACCGTGCACCGGGATCTGGACGAGTTGGAGAGCCGCGGCATCCTGCGCAAGAGCCGCGGGGTCGCGACCGCCACCGCGACGTCGTTGGTGGAGTCCAGCGACATCTACCGCACGGGCCGTGAGAAACGGGAGAAGGAAGCGATCGCCATCGCGGCGATGGACTTCGTCGAACCGGGGCAGGCGATCCTGCTGGACGACTCGACCACGGTGGCGCACATGGCTCCGCACCTGCAGAGCAAGAGCCCGCTGACCGTCATCACCAACGTGCTCACACTGATCAACGAGCTGCGCGGTGCGCGGGGGATCACCCTGCTGTCACTGGGCGGTGAGTACTACAACTGGTGCAGTGCGTTCATGGGCCGGATGACGACCCAGGCCATCTCCAACCTGCGCGCCGACACGTTCCTGATGTCGACCGCGGCGATCACCGACGACATCGTCTTCCACCAGGCGCTGGAGACCGTCGACATCAAGCGGGCGATGTTCGACTCGGCCAGCAGGCGCATCCTGCTGGTGGATCACACCAAGTTCGAGAAGCGGGCGCTGCACGCGCTCGCGCCCCTGTCGGCGTTCGACACGGTGATCGTCGACGCCGGCACGCCCGACCAGCACGTCACGAGGATGCGCGACCAGGGGATCCACGTGGTGGTGGCGCCGATGCGCGGAGTCGCCGGGGTGCCGCGCGGTCGTTCGGCACGTGGCGAATTCGAGCACTGAACGAGCGCGCCTGGGCGCGGGACCTCAGAGTGCGGTCGGGGCGGACTCGGCGGCGACGACCTCGGGGGCAGCCGGAGCGAACCACCGCCGCAGCAGTAGGAAACGGATGACGGTGGCGATCACGTTGCCGACGGCGACGGTGCCGGTCGAGACCAGGCTGTCGGCATGCGGGTCGGTCTGCCGCAGGATCTCCAGCGCGCCGGACGTCATGGCGACGGTGATCGCGAGCAGCACCAGGGACTGCAGCTGCACCCGCGCCGCGCCACCCGTCCCTCTGGCGCCGAAGGTGTAGCGGCGGTTGAGCGCGGTGTTGATCACGGTGCAGATGAGCAGCGCCGTGATGTTCGCCCACTGATTGCCGAGGGCGTGCCGGAGGAGGGCGAAGAGCAGCAGGTTCAGCACCGTGCTGCCGACGCCGATGACGGCGAACTTCACGACCTGGGCGCCGAGCTTGCGGCGTGCCGACATCAGGGAGCCACCGACGGCATCGAGGCCGGGGTCTCCTGGAACGAGCGCCGCATCCGCATCGTGAAGGTGGTCCGCCCCGGGACGGACTGCACGCGAAGGTCTCCGCCGTGCGCCGTCACGACCGCGTGCACGATCGAGAGCCCGAGCCCGGTCGAGCCCTCCGTGCGGGTGCGTGCGGAGTCGCCACGCGTGAAGCGCTCGAAGATGTGCGGCAGCAGGGAGGGCTCGATGCCCGGGCCGTCGTCGGACACCGTCACCACGACGTCACCGCCGTCGCCGGCCACGCGCGTGGTCACCTCGGTGCCCTCGGGTGTGTGGCGTCGCGCGTTGGCCAACAGGTTGATCAGCACCTGGCGGATCCGAGCCTCGTCGCCGACGACCTCCATCGGCTCGTCCGGCAGGTCGAGCTTCCACCGGTGCCCCGGGCCCGCGGCATGCGCGTCCGACATCGTCTCCATGGCCAGCAGCGTGACATCCACGGGCTCGCGGTCCAACGGCCGCCCCGAGTCCAGCCGGGCCAGCAGCAGCAGATCCTCCACCAATGCGGTCATCCGATCCGACTCGGACTCGATGCGGCTCATCGCGTGCTGGACGCCGGTCGGCACCGGTTCGCGCTCGCGCCTAGACAACTCGGCGTACCCGCGGATCGAGGCGAGCGGCGTCCGCAACTCATGGCTGGCGTCCGCGACGAACTGCCGCACGCGGGTCTCGCTCTCCTGACGTGCGGTCAGCGCGCCGTCGACGTTGTCGAGCATCTGGTTGAGCGCGAGACCGACCTGGCCGACCTCGGTGCGCTCGTCGGTGTCCGCAGGATCCACCCGCTCGTGCATGACGACCTCACCGGCGGACAGCGGAAGGGTCGAGACCCGGGTCGCGGTCTCGGCGACCCGGCGCAGGGGTTCGAGGTTGCGGCGGACCACATATGCCGTGGCCAGGCCGACCAGGATCAATCCGGCACCCGACAGCAGGGCCACGGCGAGCGCGGCCCTGCGGACGGCCGCGTAGGTGTCGCCGAGAGGAAGTCCGACGATCGTGGTGACGGTCTGCGATGAGGGCGGACCTGTCGCCTGAGTGCGCAGCTTCGCCGCGTGACTCACGGCGATGACGCGGTAATCTCCCGCCCGCCCCAGCCCGATGGTGGACGGGTGGTCGCCGATCCCGGCGGTGCGCACGATATTGATCTGAGCCACGGACAACTGCGTGGGAGGCGCGCCCAGCCTGTTGATGAGCGCGCTCGGACGTATGCCTCCGTTCTGCAGGTCCTGGACATAGACGACGTTGCCTGCGTAGAGGTCGACCCGCAGGGAGTTGCCGCCTCCCCCCTGATAGTTGAGCGCATCGCTGCGATCCGCGGACGGCACGGCCAACTGTTGGGCCGACGTGACCAACTGCTGGTCGATCCTGTCCGCCAACGTCCTCTGCAGCTGCCAGACGGTCAGGGCGCCGATCGCCATGATGATCACGACGAACAGAAGGAGGACCGAGGAGACCAGCTTGGTCCGCAGGGTCCACCGGGAAGGGTGCAGCGCGGTACTCATGCGGCTCAGGCCGCGGGCTTGAGGACGTACCCCGCGCCACGCATGGTGTGGATCATCGGCGACCGGCCGGCGTCGATCTTCTTGCGCAGGTAGGAGATGTAGAGCTCGACGACGTTGGCCTGGCCGCCGAAGTCGTAGTGCCACACCCGGTCGAGGATCTGGGTCTTGGACAGGACGCGCTTGGGGTTACGCATCATGAAGCGCAGCAGCTCGAACTCCGTTGCGGTCAGCGAGATCTCGGTGCCGTCGCGCACCACCTCGTGGCTGTCCTCGTCCAGGGACAGGTCACCGACGACGAGGGTCGAGGAGGACTCCTGGGTCAGCTGGACCGACCGGCGCAGCAGCGCGCGCACCCGCGCGACGACCTCCTCCAGGCTGAAGGGCTTGGTGACGTAGTCGTCGCCGCCGGCGGTCAGCCCCGCGATGCGGTCCTCCACCGCGTCCCGGGCCGTGAGGAAGAGCACCGGCAGGGTCGGGTCGTCGTCGCGCAGCCGCCGCAGCACCTCCATACCGTCGAAGTCCGGCAGCATCATGTCGAGCACGACGGTGTCCGGCTTGAACTCCTTGGCAACCCGCACGGCGCTCGACCCGGTGCCGGCGGACTTGATGTCCCAGCCCTCGTAGCGCAGGGCCATGCTCAGCAGCTCGGTCAGGTTGGACTCGTCGTCGACAACCAGCACGCGTACGTTGCTGCCGTCGGTGTGCTTCAGAGTGGCCGCGTTCGTAGGCATGACACTCAGTAGACCGGTCCGGCCTGTACTCCGTCCAGGCCCAGCCTGTGTCTTCTCTGTGTGAGCCCTTTGCGGGACGCGGCGCCGGTCGCGCGGGTATCGTCGGTGGCGGCTTTCCGGTGGCCAGCCCCCTGCCTCGATGGTGAACACCGGTGGATCCGATTCTGGATGATCCGACGCTCCTCGCGCGGCATCCGGCAACGCAGGGACCGGACGACGCCGCGCGGACAGGACACGTCGTGATCACCACCACCGAAGCCAAGGCACTGGCACGAGAGCTCTCCGGGCAGGGCGGCATCTCGCACTCCCAGGTCCTGGAGGCGGCCGCCCACGCGGCCGGACACCGGGACTGGAACACCTTCCACGCCGCCGCGCCCGAACGTCAGGACGACCCGGTCGGGCGCCAGCGGGTGATACCTGTGCTGCGGGTCTTCGATCATCAGCTCGCCCGTGAGTTCTACTGCTCCTTCCTCGGATTCACCTGGCGCTGGGAGCACCAGTTCGAGACGGAGACCCCCGTCTACGCCGAGGTGGGACGGGAGGGGTGCATCCTGCATTTGTCCGAACACCACGGCGACGCCACGCCCGGCAGCGGGGTGATGATCACCGTCCCGGATCTGGCGGCCTACCGGGAGGGGCTGCTCGTCCAACGGCACCGCAACGCACGGCCGGGGATCAGTCGCGACGCATGGGGCCAGACGATGACGGTGCTGGACCCGTTCGACAACCGGATCGTCTTCTGGCAGCGCGCCTGAGCGAGGCGGTCCTTCCCCTCAGTCCCGGGGGAGGTGCGCGGCGATCCAGGCCAGGACGTCGGCGGTGACCTCGTCGCGGTTGGTCTCGTTGAGCAGCTCGTGCCGGGCACCGGGGTAGAGCGTGAGCGTCACGTCGCGAACGCCGGACTTCTCCAGCTGCGCCGCGACGGCCTTGACGCCGGCGCCGCCCTTGCCACCGACCGGATCGTGATCACCGGAGATGAGCAGGATCGGCAGGCCGGCCGGGATGCGCGCGACCTGGTCGTCGCGGTTGATCTGGGCGAGGGCGCCGAGCAGATCGACGTAGAACCCGGCCGTGAACACCTCGCCGCACCGAGGGTCGGCGATGTACGCGTCGACCTCGGCCGGGTCGCGCGACAGCCAGTCGAAGTCGGTGCGGTTCGGCTTGAACGCCGCGTTGTACTGACCGAAGGTCAGGGTGTTCATCACCTTGCTGGTGTGGCGGCGTCCGAGGGTCCGCGCCTCGAGCGTCGCCACCCCCTTGCCCACCGCGCCGAGGGTGCCCGGGTCGCCGGCCGTCCCGCACAGCACGAGCCCGGCGAGGTCGGTGCCGTGGACCATCGCGTACGACCGTGCGAGGAACGAGCCCATGCTGTGCCCGAAGAGCACCACCGGCAGGTGGGGGTGCTCGGACGAGGCTCGCGCGGTGACCGCGGCCAGGTCCTCCACCACCACGTTCCAGCCGTCGGAGTCGGCGAGGTAGCCGGTGTCCGCACCCCCGGAGGTGCGGCCGTGGCCGCGGTGGTCCTCGGCGTAGACGGCGTACCCCGCCGCGGTCAGCGCCTGCGCGAACCGTTCGTAGCGGCCCGAGTGCTCCGCCATGCCGTGAGCCACCTGGACGACCGCCGTGGGGTCGCCGTCGGGCAGCCATCGACGTACGTGCAGCGGTGTGTCGTCGGCGGACTGCAGGAGGAAGGTGTCGGCGCGCATGGAGACCTCGCGATCGCGGTGGGACGGGTTGGCGTCACCGTAGTGGCCGGGCGGCCCAGTGTCGCGGCCCCTCCCCGGATGCCCGTGCGAGGTCGACGGCGGCCGCAGACTGTACGCATGAGCACGCCGCCGTCGAAGACCTGCGTGTCGTGCGGGCGCCGGATCGAGTGGCGCCGGAAGTGGGAGCGCGACTGGGAGCAGGTCCGCTACTGCTCCGCCGCGTGCCGTCGTCGTGGGGTCACGCAGACCGACACGCTGCTAGAGGAGGCGATCCTGCGGCTGCTTGCGTCCGGTTCGCGCACCGCCACCATCGCACCGAGCGACGCGGCCGAGGCGGTGAGCGCTCGCGGCGACGTCGACGAGGACCTCGCGGAGCCGGCTCGGCGCGCCGCGCGACGACTCGTGGAGTCCGGCCAGGTCGTCATCGTGCAAGGGAGCCGCGTGGTCCACCCGTCCACGGCGAAGGGCCTGTTCCGCATCCGACGCGCCTGAGCCGGGCTCGTCCTCGACGGGCCCGGCTCAGTGGGGCGTTCAGCGGGTGGCGGTCACCTGACGCAGGCCGCCACGGCTCTCGGCCGCCTCGCGACGTGCCGCGTCGGACTCCTCGTCGGTGGCCAGCTCCTGGGACTTGCGCTCCGCGTGGACCCGCTCGACGTAGGCCGCCTTCTCGTGCTCGATGGTCGCCTCGTCCCATCCGAGCTCGCCGGCCATGATCGCCGCCGTCTCGTCCACGCAGTCCACACCGCGGTGCTTGGTGTCGATAGAGATGCGGGTGCGCCGGGTCAGGACGTCGGTGATGTGCTTCGCGCCCTCGTGCGTGACGGCGTACTTCAACTCCGCCCGCAGGTACTCCTCGGCACCGGAGACCGGGTCCAGCATCGAGCGGTCGTCGTCGCCGAGCGACAGCACCTCGTTCAGCTTCGATCCGTAACGACCGAGCAGGTGCTCCACGCGCCAGGTGGAGATGCCGGCCTCCTTCGCGAGCTCGCTCTTGAGGTTGATCATCGCCTTGTAGCCGTCGGCGCCGACGAGCGGCACGTGCTCGGTGACCGACGGCTTGAGCTCGCCCAGGTCCTCCGCGCACGCGTCGATCGCATCGGCCGCCATCACCCGGTACGTCGTGTACTTGCCGCCGGCGATCGAGATCAGGCCGGGCTGCGGACGTGCCACGGCGTGCTCGCGCGACAGCTGGCTGGTGTCCTCGCTCTCACCGGCGAGCAGGGGCCGCAGGCCGGAGTAGACGCCCAGGATGTCGTCGCGACTGACCGGGGTGGTGAGCACGGTGTTGACGTGCTCAAGGATGTAGTCGATGTCCTTGGACGTCGCTGCGGGGTGCGCCAGGTCGTAGACCCAGTCGGTGTCGGTGGTGCCGATGATCCACTGCTGCCCGAAGGGGATGACGAACAGCACGGACTTCTCGGTGCGCAGGATCAGCCCGACCTCGCCGGCGATGCGGTCGCGCGGCACGAGGATGTGCACGCCCTTGGACGCGCGGACGTGGAAGCGCCCCCGGCCGCCGGCCATCTTCTGCACGTCGTCGGTCCACACCCCGGTGGCGTTGACCACGACCTTCGCGCGGACCGTGACCTCATCGCCGCTCTCGACGTCGCGCACCACGGCGCCGACCACCCGGTCGGCCTCCTTGACGATCTTGACGACCTCGGTGGAGTTGCGCACCACCGCGCCGTAGTGGGCGGCCGTGCGCACCACCGTCATCGTGTGGCGGGCGTCGTCGGACTGGGCGTCGAAGTAGCGCACCGCCCCGACGAGGGCGCTCTTCTTCAAGCTGGGGAAGAGCCGCAGCGCGCTGGTGCGGGTGAGGTGCTTCTGGCGGGGCACCGACTGCTTGCCGTTGATGTTGTCGTAGAGCATCAGGCCGCTCGCGATGTACGGGCGCTCCCAGTAACGGTGCTTGATCGGGTAGAGGAACGGCACCGGGTGCACCAGGTGCGGGGCGATGGTGGTGAGCATCAGTTCGCGCTCCTTGAGCGCCTCGGCCACCAGGCTGAAGTTGAGCTGCTCCAGGTAGCGCAGACCACCGTGGAACAGCTTGCTGCTGCGCGATGACGTACCGCTCGCGAAGTCGCGCGCCTCGACCATCGCGACCTTCAGACCCCGGGTGGCGGCATCGAGTGCCGAACCGGCCCCGGTGACACCACCGCCGATGACCAGGACGTCGAACTCTGTGTCGCGCAATGCGTTCCAGGCCTGCTCGTGCTGCTGCGGCGACAGGGTCGCGCTGAAAGGTTGCATCACCATGGGAGCTCCTCATCGGGTGTCGTTCCGAGCTTAAGCCCGCCCGATGTCACCTTGGGCACCGTCCTGGATCGGTCGCGTCCTGTGCGAGCCCTGCGAGCAGGCTGGACCGAAGACGTGATCTGGATCACGGTAGAGCGGCGTACGGTACGTTGTGACGCCGCTCACACGAGCTGCTACCTGGGCCTACCGAGGAGAGTCAATGAGTCTGTGGTCGGTGTTCTTCAGTGAGGTGCTCGGCACCGCGATCCTGATCGTCTTGGGTACCGGCGTGGTCGCCAACGTCGTGCTGCCCAAGTCGGGCGGTTTCGAGGGCGGCACGCTCATGATCAACTTCGGTTGGGGCCTCGGTGTGTTCGGCGGTGTGTACGCCGCGTACAAGTCGGGCGCCCACCTCAACCCCGCCGTCACGATCGGGCTCTGGGCGAGCGGCGCCAAGACCTATGCCACGGGAGTGTCCATCACCCCCGGGTCGACGCTGGTCTACTTCGCCGGTGAGTTCCTCGGAGCCTTCCTCGGCGCGGTGGCCATGTGGGCGGCGTACAAGAAGCAGTTCGACGACCGGCTCGACGCACCGTCGCTCGGCATCTTCTCCACCGGCCCGGCCATCAAGTCGTACGCATGGAACCTGGTGACCGAGATCATCGCCACCTTCGTGCTGATCTTCTACGTCCTGGTGTCCGGGATGACCAACAAGATCAGTAGTGCTTCCGGAAGCACCACCTTCAGCGACGCGCCCGCGGGCGCGCTCGGCGTCGCCCTGATCGTGGTCGCTATCGGAGTGAGCCTCGGTGGCCCGACCGGATACGCGATCAACCCGGCCCGCGACCTCGGACCCCGGATCGCCCACTTCGTGCTGCCCATCCCGAACAAGGACTCCAGCAACTGGAGCTACGCCTGGGTGCCGATCGTCGGCCCGATCATCGGCTGCCTGCTCGCGGCGCTGGTCGCCCGGGCCTACATGTAACGAACCCCTGCGAAGGGCTCGTTGCTCTTCGATACTTCTTAGGGAGCCGACGGACCGACCCCCAGGAAGTCGCGCCTACCGCACCCATCTAGGAGATCAGCACCATGGCCAAGTACATCGCATCGATCGACCAGGGGACGACCAGCACCCGCTGCATCCTCTTCGACCACGACGGCGCCATCGCCGCACAGGCGCAGATGGAGCACGAGCAGATCTTCCCCAAGTCGGGGTGGGTCGAGCACAACCCCGAGGAGATCTGGCACAACACCCGCCAGGTCTGCGCCGACGCTCTGGTGAAACTGGACGCCGCGACCAGCGACGTCGCCGCGGTCGGCATCACCAACCAGCGCGAGACCGCGGTCGTCTGGGACAAGACCACCGGCAAGTCGATCTACAACGCCATCGTCTGGCAGGACACCCGCACCCAGCGCATCTGCGACGAGCTCGCCGGTGACAAGGGCGCGGACATCTACAAGGACAAGGTCGGGCTGCCGCTCGCGACGTACTTCTCCGGCCCCAAGGTGCGCTGGATCCTGGACAACGTCGACGGCGCCCGCGAGAAGGCCGAGGCCGGCGACCTGCTCTTCGGCAACATGGACACCTGGGTGCTGTGGAACCTCACCGGCGGCACCGACGGCGGCAAGCACTACACCGACGTCACGAACGCCTCGCGCACCCTGATGATGGACCTGGACACGCTCCAGTGGGACGACGACATCGTCAAGGACATGGGCATCCCCAAGTCGATGCTCCCGGAGATCCACTCCAGCTCCGAGGAGTACGGCAAGGTCCGCGAGCGCGGCCCGCTGGCCGGGGTGCCGATCGCCGGCATCCTCGGCGACCAGCAGGCGGCGACGTTCGGGCAGGTGTGCTTCGAGGTCGGCACCGCGAAGAACACCTACGGCACCGGCAACTTCGTTCTCCTCAACACCGGTGAGGAGAAGGTCATGTCCAAGAACGGCCTTCTCACTACCGTCTGCTACAAGATCGGCGACAAGAAGCCGATCTACGCGCTCGAGGGCTCGGTCGCCGTGACCGGCTCCCTGGTGCAGTGGCTGCGCGACAACCTGAAGATGATCGACTCCGCGCCGCAGGTCGAGGACTACGCCAAGGAGGTCGACGACAACGGCGACGTCTACATCGTGCCGGCGTTCTCGGGCCTCTTCGCGCCGCACTGGCGCCCGGATGCGCGTGGCGTCATCGTCGGTCTCACCCGGTTCAACAACCGCAGCCACATCTGCCGCGCCGCGCTGGAGGCGACCGCGTTCCAGTCACGTGAGGTCGTCGACGCGATGAACGCCGACTCCGGTGTCGCTCTCACCGAGCTGAAGGTCGACGGCGGCATGGTCGTCAACGAGACCCTCATGCAGTTCCAGGCCGACATCCTCGGAGTGCCGGTCATCCGTCCGGTCGTCAGCGAGACGACGGCGCTCGGTGCGGCGTACGCCGCGGGGCTCGCCGTCGGGTTCTGGAAGGACGAGGGCGAGCTGCGCAAGCAGTGGGCCGAGGACAAGCGCTGGGAGCCCAAGATGGACAAGGACAAGGTCAAGTGGCTCTACTCCAAGTGGAACAAGGCCGTGCAGCGCACCCTGGACTGGACCGACAAGGACCCGTCCGAGTTGTACTGACCTGAGCTCAGCTCAGCTGAAGGGCCCGTGGCGTACGCGCCGCGGGCCCTTCGCCGTACCCTCGGGCACGTGTTCGTCCTGATCCTCGGTGGCACCGCCGAGGCACGCGACCTGGCCGACCGATTGCACGACGCCGGCGTGCCGTTCGTCTCCTCCCTCGCCGGTCGGGTCGCCCGGCCGCGGCTGCCCGTCGGGCAGGTGCGGATCGGCGGCTTCGGCGGTGCGGCCGGCCTGGCGGCGTACCTGCGCTCCTCCGAGGTCACCCATCTGGTCGACGCCACCCATCCGTTCGCCGCGACGATGACGCAACACGCGGCGCAGGCGTCTGCGGACGTCGGCATCCCGTCGATCCGCCTCGCCCGCCCCGGCTGGTCCGGTCGGCCCGACGCTGCCGGATGGCACTGGTGCGTCTCACTGTCCGAGCTGTGTGACGTCGCCGGGGAGATCGGCGCGCGGCCGTTCGTGACCAGCGGGCGGCAGACGCTTCCAGCGTTCAGGACGTGGAGCGATCGTAACGTGCTGGTGCGCGTCGTCGAGCCCGTGCAGGAGCCGCTTCCGCCGCGGTGGACCGTCGTGCAGGACCGCGGGCCGTACGATATCGACGGTGAGCTCGCGCTGCTGCGGGACCACCGGATCGACGTGCTGGTGACGAAGGACTCCGGCGGCGCCTACACGAGCGCCAAGCTCGATGCCGCGGCCAGGCTGGGGGTCCCGGTCGTCGTGCTGTCCCGGCCGGACGCACCCGCCGGGTTGCGCGAGGTCAGCTCCGTCGACGCATGCGTCGCCGCGCTGCTCGGGTGACGAGACGCCCGCCGACGACGAGTGCCAGGGCGATGGCGGCGGTGCGATGGTGCAGCCGGGCCGCGGCGTCGATGTCCTCGACGTCGACGTCGGGTCCGTCGCCCAGCGTGCCGCGGTCGTCGGTGACGCCGCGGTAGGTGTTGCGGCCTCCCAGGCGACGACCGAGCGCTGCCGCGAACGCCGCCTCGACCGGACCGGCGTTGGGGCTCGGGTGGGCAGGCGCGTCACGGCGTACGACGTGAAGCACCCGACGCGCCGCCGCGGGGGACCCGGTGGCCAGGGCGATCGACAGCACGGTCAGCCGCGCGGGCACCCAGTTCGCCACATCGTCCAGTCGTGCTGCGGCCCAACCGAACTCGCGGTAGCGCACGGAACGGTGCCCGATCATCGCGTCCAGCGTGTTGACCGCGCGGTAGCCGATCAGGCCGGGGACGCCAGCGATCGCTCCCCAGAAGAGCGGGCTCACCACGGCGTCGGCGCCGTTCTCGGCGACCGATTCGATGCAGGCGCGGGCGAGCTCAGCGGGTGACAGTTGCGAACTGTCCCGCCCGACGAGATGCCGGATCCGCACCCTTGCCCCGGCGAGGTCGTCGCGCGCCAGCAGGTCGTGCATCGCGGCCGCCTCACGAAGGAGGGAGCGTCCGCCCAGCACCGTCCAGGTGGCCAGGGCGACGACCGGCACCTGCGGGCGCACGCGAGCGGCGGCGCCGCCGAGGACGACGACCCCACCGACCAGCACGGCCTCGTGCAGGACGCCGCGGGAGCGGTGAGGCGCGTAGGTGCGCTGCTCCAGCGCCGCGGCCGCATTGCCGAAGCCGGCGACGGGGTGGCCGCGG
Organism: Allobranchiibius huperziae; assembly: GCF_013410455.1. Taxonomy (NCBI): domain Bacteria; kingdom Bacillati; phylum Actinomycetota; class Actinomycetes; order Micrococcales; family Dermacoccaceae; genus Allobranchiibius; species Allobranchiibius huperziae. Next base: position 265,281 of record NZ_JACCFW010000001.1, read on the forward strand.
CGGGGATCGCCGAAGGCCAGGTCGGCGGCGTACCCGACGAGGAGACCCGCGGCGATGGGGTCGGGTCTCACGGTGCCTTCACCGTCAGCACCTGCCCGGCCACGACGAGCTGCACCGCGTCGCAGGCGTCGGCGACGCGCTGATTGGTGAGGCCCAGCAGATCGGCGAACACCCGGGCCGAGCGGTGCTCGGGGACGAGCGTGAGGCCGACCTCGTCCGAGACGATCACGAGGTCGTGGGCGCAGTCGCAGACGGCGGTCGCGAGGTCGTCGATCAGCGTCAGCGCCGCGGGTTCCCAGTCCTCACGCGGCGCGTCCCAGGCCTGCAGTCGGTCCAGGTGGACGGTGAGCCACGTGCCGAGCCCGTCGACCAGTGCGGGCCGGGTGAGGTCGGCGAACACGGCTGGAAGATCGACGGATTCGACCGTCGACCAGTGCGCGGGACGACGCTCGCGGTGGGCGTGCACCCGGTGGGCCCAGTCGTCGTCCAGCTCGGGGCCGGGGCCGGTCGCGACGTACGTGACGGCCGGTACGCCGGCGAGCGTGCGTTCGGCGGCCGCGGACTTACCCGAACGGATGCCGCCGAGGATCAGGGTCTTCACGCGCCACCCCGGGTGGACAGGACGAGCAGGCTCACGGCGAGGGCGATCTCGACCCCGGCACCCATCACGTCTCCGGTGACGCCGCCGAGCACCGTGCGGCAGCGGATCGCGAGCACCGACACCGCGACGAATCCGAGGGCGACGGCGACCGGGGCGAGCACGACGTGCCCGGCGACGAGGCCGGCCGCGGCGGCGACCGCGAGGGTCACCAGCACCGTGACCGCGAGGGCGGGGACGGGCACGTTGTCGGCCACCACGACACCGAGGCCGTCGGAGCGGGCGGGCGGCAGGCCGCGTACGGCGACCAGCGTGCACGCGGCCCGGGACGCGAGCACGGCGACGCCGACGAGCAGCCACCCCCAGGAGTCGTGGGCAACGGCGGCGATGGCGGCGGCGTCGAGCAGCAGGACGACCACGAGCACGCCGACCGCCACGGGGCCCGTGTCGCCCTTGCGCATGACCTCCAGGGCGCGTTCGCGGCTCCACCCCGCGGCGAGGCCGTCGGCGGTGTCCGCGAGGCCGTCCCAGTGCATGGCGCGGGTGCCCCAGCCGAGCGCCGCGCAGACGACGATGCCGACCACCAGTGCCGGTAGGTGCACCATCGGTCCGACCCAGGCCAGCAGCCCGGCGAGCACCGCGACGGGCAGCGCACCCACGGGTGCCAGCACCATCGCCCAGCGTGCACTGGTGCGGTCCACCTCGGGCAGCGTGCCCACGGGGACGATGGACAGGGTGCCGACGGCGAGGCGCAGGCCGATCAGCAGCTGCCTCACGACGTGCCGGTGTCCTGGGGGCGCAGCGCGGCGACCGAGTGACCGATCACCGTGACGGCGGGCGGCCGGATGTCCGCTTCGTCGCCGATCCGGGCGATGTCGCGCAGCGGTCCGCGGGCGACCCGCTGACTCGGCAGGCCGGCGTCCGCGACCGATGCCGCGGGCGTCTCCGGGTCGAGGCCGTGCGCGACGAGTGCGTCGGCGATGCTCGCGAGCGTCTTGACTCCCATCAGGACGACGACCGTCATCCGCGTCTCGGCGACCGCCCGCCAGTCGACGGTGCTGCGCGGGTCGTCGGGGGCGACGTGTCCGGAGACGACCACGAAACCCTGGATGACGTCGCGGTGGGTGAGGGGGATCCCGGCGAGCGCAGGTGCGGCGATAGACGAAGTGACACCAGGGATCACTGTGACCGAAACGCCCGCGTCGACGCACGCGTTCCATTCCTCGCCGCCGCGGCCGAAGACGAAGCTGTCGCCGCCCTTGAACCGCACGACGTTGCGCCCAGCCTGCGCCTGCTCGACGAGGATCTCGTTGATCCGCTCCTGAGGCGTGAAGGCACCCGAGGGGATCTTGCCGACGTGGATGATCTCCGGCCGGGGATCCAGCTCGTCGAGCACTCCGAGCGGCGCCAGTCGGTCGCAGACCACGACGTCGGCTTCGCGCAGTGCCTGCATCCCGGCGAGCGTGAGCAGGCCGCGGTCGCCCGGGCCGCCGCCGACCAGCACCACCCGTCCACCGGTACTGGGCCGTGGCGGCTCCTGCGCCTCGAGCGCCGGGTCGCGCAACACGACGTCGTACGCCGTGAGATCGGGTGCAGCCACCACCGTGACGAGGCGGCGCGCGGCCAGGTCGCGCACCACCGGGTGCGTCCCGGACTCCTGTACGTCGACGACGGCTCCACCGTCGAGCAGGGTGTGCACGATCTCGGCCACGCGCGGCCCGGGGTCGCGCACCAGCACGCGAGCGCCGGTGCCGGGGATGTCGAGCCTCATCGGGCGAGCTCGGGTGCGGGCGCGGCGGTGTGGGCGAGGACGTCGTCGAGCGCGGCGAGGAAGGCATCCGACGTGGTGGTGTCACGCACGGCGATACGGATCCAGGCGGCGTTCAAGCCTGGGAAGGTGTCGCCGCGACGGACGGCGAAGCCGTTGTCGCGCAGCGCTTCCCGCGCCCCCGGGGGCCCTTCGACGAGCACGAATGGGGCCACTCCGTCGACCGGCCGCAGCCCCCGTGCCTGCAGGCCGCGGACGAGGTACGCCCGGTCGCTGGTCGCCCTTCGGGCGAGGTCGTCGGCCTGCTCGAGCGCGGACCGGGTCGCGGTCGCGGACATCACGACCGCCGCGGGCGTCGACACCGACCACGGCGGCTGGTGCTGCGCCAGGAGCGCGATGAGGTCGGGGTCGCCGACGACGTAGCCGGCGCGCAGTCCGGCCAACCCCCAGGTCTTGGTGAGTGAGCGCAGCACCAGGAGGCCGGGCATCTGCGCGCTGATCAGCGAATCGAGCTCTCCCGGCACGGCATCGATGAATGCTTCGTCGACGACGACGGTGCGACCGGGGCCCAGCAGGGACTCGAGGGAGGCGCGCGGGTGCAGAACGCTGGTCGGGTTGGTGGGGTTGCCGAGCATGACGAGGTCGGCGTTCGGGTCGATGAGAGCAGGGTCGAGGACGAAGCCGGTGTCGCCGTGCAGGAGGTGCCGCTCCGGCACCCGGCCGACGCGGCGCAGCGCCGCCTCGGGCTCGGTGAACTGCGGGTGCACCACGAGCGGGTGCCTTCCGGGCACGGCGCGGGCGATGAGGGTGAAGGCCTCGGCGGCGCCGCTGGTCGGCAGCACCATCGTCCCGGGCACACCGTGGCGACGAGCGATCGCCGTACGCGCTTGCGAGACATCGGGATACGCGGCCAAGCGGGTGGTGCAGGCAGCGATCCGGTCGCTGAGCCAGACCGGCGGGACGGGCACCCGCACGTTGACGGCGAGGTCGACAAGGGTGCGTCCGGTGCCGCGGAGCTCGGCATCGCCGTGGTGGTCCAGCGGGTCGACGTTGTCTGCGGTGGTCGCGGGGTGCGCTGCCACCGGCGCGTGGTCGTCCGAGGGACGTACACCCGTGGTCACGGGCTGGTATGCGTGCACCGCGTCGGCGAACGACGTCGCGAGAGATGGATTCCCGGCCCAGTGCACGTGCAGGTACGACGCGTGCACGGTCGGACGCCCGATGCCGGCCGGGTCGAGCGCGAACCCGACCGGTGCACCGTCGACCAGCCAGGCGCCGGGCCCGGCGGTCGGGGGAGACGTGCGGGTGCGGTGGAACTCGTGGGCGTGCACCGCCGTGCCGGCGGCGCCGAGCATCCCGTCGACCGGGAGGACCGCGGTGCGGTATCCGAGGGTCAGGCGCGGATGCATCGCAGCAGCCGCGGGCAGGGCGCCGACCATCGGGTGGTCGTCGAGTGCCTCTGCGAGATAGAGCAGCCCGGCACACTCGGCGACGGTCGGCATCCCGGACGCGACGGCGGCGCGCAGCTCGGCTAGGAGGGGCGTGTTGCGCGCCAGCGCGGGCGCGTGCGCCTCGGGGAAACCGCCGCCGAGGTAGAGGCCGCTGGTGCCCTGCGGCAGGGACGTGTCGGTCGCCGGGTCGAAGACGACCGGCTCGCACCCGGCGGCGCGCAGCAGCTCGTCGGTCTCGGCGTAGCGGAAGGTGAAGGCCTGCCCACCGGCTACGGCCACGACGCGCGGCGGCGTGGTGCGGTGGACGACCGGCGGGGTCCAGGGCTCGTCGGCCAGGTCCGGCGCGGTGCGCGCGAGATCCAGGACGGCGTCGAGGTCGAGGTGCTCGGCGATCTGGCCGGCGAGCCGGTCGAGTCCGGCCGCGGCCTCGTCGCGCTCGGCGGCGGGGACGAGTCCGAGGTGGCGGGACGGCACGCTGACGCCCGCGTCGCGGGGCAGGACTCCCAGGACAGGCAGGCCGGTGGCCTCGACGGCGCGGCGTACCTCAGCAGCGTGCCGGGCGCTGCCGGCCTTGTTGAGCACGACGCCTGCGACGCGCACCGACGGGTCGTAGCTGGCAAGTCCGTGCACGCTCGCGGCGATGGTGCGGGCCGCCGAGGAGATGTCGATGACCAGCAGCACCGGTGAATCGGTCAGCGTGGCGACGTGGGCGGTCGAGGCGAAGCCGTCGGTGCCCATCTGCCCGTCGTACAGGCCCATGACGCCCTCGATGACCGACAGGTCCGCGGTGTACGGCGTGCGTGCGCCGTGCAGCAGCAGCGGCGCGATCTGCTCCGGCGAGGTCAGCCACGGGTCGAGGTTGCGGCCGGGGCGACCGGTCGCGAGCGCGTGATAGCCGGGGTCGATGTAGTCGGGGCCGACCTTGGCCGGTGCGACCGCGAGTCCGCGGCGGCGCAGCGCGGCCATGATGCCGACGGCCACCGTGGTCTTGCCCTGACCCGAGGCGGCGGCGGCGATCACGACGCGGGGCAGCCGGGTCACCACTCGATGCCCTTCTGGCCCTTCTGGCCCTTGTCGAAGGGGTGCGCGATCTTGGTCATCTCGGTCGCCACGTCGGCGATCTCCAGCAGGCGGGGGTCGGGGTTGCGACCGGTGATGACCACATGCTGGTGGCCGGGGCGGTCGCGCAGCGTGCTCACGACGTCGTCGACGTCGACCCAGCCCCACTTCATGACGTAGGTGAACTCGTCGAGGATGTAGAGCGTGTGGGTCTGCTCGGCGAGGCGCCGCTTGATCTCGACCCATCCCTCGCGGGCGGCGTCGGCGTGCTCCTGCTCGCTGCCGGCCTTGCGGGACCACGACCAGCCCGAGCCCATCTTGTGCCACTCGATCGGGCCGCCCTGGCCCGTCTCGCGGTGTACGACGTCGAGCGCTTCGAGGGCGCTCTGCTCGCCGATGCGCCACTTGGCGGACTTCACGAACTGGAAGACACCGATCGACCAGCCCTGGTTCCAGCCGCGCAGCGCGAGCCCGAACGCGGCCGTGGACTTGCCCTTGCCGTCGCCGCCGTGCACGACGACCAAGGGGGAGTTGCGCCGTGCGCGGGTGGTGAGTCCGTCCGCCGCGGCGACGGGGGTCTGTCCCTTCGGCATCAGGCCACACTCCTCTCGCGGATGGCGCTGACCAGGCTGTCGGCGGCGAATTCTGCCAGCGTCACGTGCTCGGCGCCCATCCGCTCGGCGAGGTCGGCGGCCAGGCCCATCCGGAACCGGCCGGTCTCGGCGTCGACGACCACGGCGTCCACCCCGGTGCTCGGCCAGCGGTCGGCGACCCAGCGGGCGCGCTCGAGGGCGTCCGGCCCGGAGGTCGCGCGGCCGTCGGTGACCAGGACGAGCAGCACTCGCCGGTGTGGGTCGCGGATGCGCTCGACCTCCAGGGCGCGGGCGGCGGTCAGCAGTCCCTCGGCGAGCGGCGTACGGCCGCCGTGCGGCAGGTCGGTCAGGCAGGCCGCGGCCGCTTCGACCGAGTGCGTCGGGGGCAGCGCCAGGTCGGCCTCGGCGCCGCGGAAGGTGACCACTCCGACCCGGTCGCGGCGCTGGTAGGCGTCGGTCAGGAGGCTGATGACGGCGGTCTTGACCTCTCGCATCCGTTCGCGCGCACCCATCGATCCGGAGGCGTCGACGGCGATGAGGACGAGGTTGGACTCGCGGCCCTGGGTCACCTTGTGGCGCAGGTCCTCACCGGCGACGTGCAGTCGCCCGGCGCCCGCCCGACCCGCGCCGCGCAGTGCGGCCGCCCGGATGGTGGCTGGCAGGTGCACCGCGCCGCTGCCGTCGCGCTCGGAGCCGATCGTCGCGCCCCAGTTGGTGATCGCCCGGCTGCGCCGGCCGGCCTCTCCGCGGCCCACACCGCGCACGGTGAACGACCGCACCCGGTAGGGCTCCTCGGCCTGCGCGACCTGCGGGGCCGCGCTCGGCGCCTCGGGCGCCGCTGTGTCGAGCTCCTGCTCCTGGTCGGAGCGGTCGGCCTCGCCACCGTCCTGGTGCGGGGTCGGCGGGGCGGCGTCTTGCCCGGAATCGCCGCTGTCGGAGGACGACGAGTCACCACCGGACGGGGAATCCTCGCGGTCAGTCTCGCCGCCGTCGTTCTGCGAATCAGGCTGCGGCTGCTGCGGATCCGGGTCGTCGTTCGTGTCGTCGGGTGTGGGATCCGGCTCGTCGTCATCACCGAGCAGTCGGTCGAGCAGGTCCTCGTCCAGGCCTGGCGCGTCGAACGGCTTGCGCCGGCGACGGTGCGGCAGGGCCAGCTTCGCGGCGACCCGGATGTCCTCGCGGGCGACACTGTCGCGGTCCTGCCACGCTGCGTGCGCCCGGGCCGCGCGCGCCGTCACGATGTCCGCGCGCATCCCGTCGACGTCGAACCCGGCGCAGACGGTCGCGATCTTGCCCAGCGCCCAGTCCGACAGCTCCACGTCGGCCACCCGCTGCTGCGCGGCGGCCAGCCGCGCGCCGAGCGTGGCCTGCGCGTCGGCGTACGTCGTGGCGAAGCCCTCGGGGTCGGCGTCGTAGGCCAGTCGGCGACGGACGATCTCCACGCGCTCCTGCGGCACCCGGGACGCGGTGATCTCGACGGACAGACCGAAGCGGTCGAGCAGCTGAGGTCGCAGCTCACCTTCCTCGGGGTTCATGGTGCCGACGAGCATGATGCGCGCGGCGTGGGTCACGGACACGCCGTCGCGCTCCACGGTGTTGCGGCCCATCGCGGCGGCGTCGAGCAGGAGGTCGACCAGGTGGTCCTGCAGCAGGTTGACCTCATCGACGTAGAGCAGGCCGCGGTGCGCGTCGGCGAGCAGGCCCGGCTCGAACGCGGTCTGCCCCGATCCGAGCGCGCGGCTGAGGTCGAGCGATCCGGTGACCCGGTCGTCGCTGGCGCCGATCGGCAGCTCGACCAGCCGGGCCGGCCGTTGCACGGCGTCCTCGCCGGGTGTGTGCGGGCCGTCGGGGCACTGCGGGTCGGGCTCGCTCGGGTCGCAGCCGAACCGGCATCCGTCGACGACGTCCTGCTCGGGCAGGACCGCCGCGAGCGAGCGCACCATCGTCGACTTCGCGGTGCCCTTCTCGCCGCGGACGAGCACGCCGCCGACATCGGGGGCGACGGTCGTCAGGACCAGCGCGATGGCCATCTCGTCGGCACCGACGATGGCGGAGAACGGGAACTGCGGCACGGAATCCACGGGCCCTTCTGACGAGTGACCACGCTCGCCGGTCGAGTGGCCCGGTCGGGTCGCCGACCGGGCATGACGCAGGTCGACATCCTGGCTCGTGCCGGATCGACTCCAGCAGCTCACAGTGGCGGGACCGCTCCGGATTCGCACCGGATTCCTCGCCCTGCGTCGCAGCGATCATGTCATATCGGCGCCCTCGCCTAGAGTGCCGACGTGATCGACGTCGTGGGCATCGGGGACGGCGGCGAAGCCGAGCTTTCCCCTCAGAGCCGGGCCCTGGTGATGGGCGCCCGGACGCTGCTCGGCGGCCGCCGGCACCTGGACCTGGTGCCCGACGTGCCGGGCCAGACCCGTCGCCCGTGGCCCTCGCCGCTGCGCGAGGGGCTGGCGGCGCTGCTCGCCGAGGTGCACGCCGCCGACGCACCCATCGGGCACGTCGTGGCACTGGCCAGTGGCGACCCGCTGCGCTCCGGCATCGGCACCACCCTGATCGACCTGCTGGGGGCCGGCGCCGTGCGTGTGCACCCGGGGTTGTCCTCCGAGACGCTCGCGCGGGCCCGGATGGGGTGGTCGGCCGAGCAGACGACCGTGGTGACGCTCGTCGGCCGCTCACCGGACGGCGTACGCCGTCACCTCGCCCCCGGTGCGCATCTGGTCGTGCTGTGCAGCGACGGGAACACGCCCGGGGTGCTGGCCCGCCTGCTGACGCAGCAGGGGTGGGGTGCCTCGTTGATGACGGCGTGGTGGCATCTGGGTGGCGCGGCCGAGGGGTCGTTGCGCGCATCGGCCGCGGGGTGGTCGGCTGAGCGCACCGCCGACCTGGTGCTGGTCTGCGTGGAGGTCTCCGCGGTATCGGCGTCGGCGTCGCCGTCGACGGCAGCGGCAGTGGGTCCGGCTCCGGGGCGACCCGAAGCGTCGTTCGAGCACGACGGCCAGATCAGCAAGCGCGACGTACGCGCGTCCGCCCTCGCTCATCTGCGCCCGACCCCTGGCGGCCATCTGTGGGACCTCGGTGCCGGATCGGGTGCCGTCGGGATCGAGTGGGCCCTGGCCGCGCCCGGTGCCAGCGTGAGCGCGGTCGAGCGCAACGCGGCGCGTGCCGAGCGGATCCGCAGCAATGCCAGGGAGTTCGGTGTGGTGTCGGACGTCACGGTCGTGGAGTCCGCGTCGATCGACGCGCTGGCAGATCTCCCGGATCCGGACGCGGTCTTCGTCGGCGGAGGCCTCTCGCCGGCCCTCATCGACGCCGTGCGATCGCGGTTGCGGCCGGGCGGGCGACTCGTCGCGCATGCGGTGACCCTGAGCACGGAGGCCCTGCTCGTCGGTGCTCAGGAGCGCTTCGGCGGGGAACTGACGCGCATCAGCATCGAGCGCGCGACGTCCCTGGGCGAGCACGTGTCGTGGACACCGTCGCGTGCCGTCGTCCAGTGGAGCTCCACGAAGGGAATGCCGTGACCGTGCACTTCATCGGCGCCGGACCCGGCGCCGCCGACCTGCTCACGCTGCGCGCGGTGCGGCTGCTCGAACAGAGTCCGGTCTGCCTCTTCGCCGGCACCTACCTGGACGACGCGGTGTTGGCGCACTGCCCGCCGGACGCCGAGCTCATCGATACCCAGCACCTCAATCTCGACGCGATCACCGACCACCTGGTGGCGGCGACCTCACGCGGCGCCGACGTCGCACGGCTGTGCTCCGGTGACCCGTCGGTCTACTCCGCGATCGCCGAACAGACCCGGCGCCTGGACCAGGCGGGCGTGGACTGGGACGTGACACCCGGTGTCCCGGCGTACGCCGCGACCGCAGCCCTGGTGGGGCGGGAGCTCACCGTCCCCGAGGTCGCCCAGTCCGTCGTGCTCACGCGGGTGCAGAAGGACTCCACGAAGATGCCCGCGGGCGAGTCGCTCGAGGCGTACGCCGCGACGGGCGCGACGCTGGTGCTGCACCTGGCGATCCGGCACATCGACACGATCGTCGAGCGGCTGACCCCGCACTACGGCGCGGACTGCCCGGTGGTCATCGGCTCGCAGGTCAGTCAGCCGGCCGAGCTGGTCCTGCGCGGGACGCTGGCCGACATCGCCGGTCGGGTGCACGAGCACGGCCTGCGGCAGGCGGCGGTCATCCTGGTCGGACCCGCGCTAGGCACCCGTGACTTCGTGGAGTCGCACCTGTACTCCTCGCGCCCACCCGCCTGATTTTGGACATGCACCGCGGGTCACATCTGACCCGCCGTGCATGTCCAAAAACTCAGGGCTGAGCGACGGAGCGCGGCGTCCAGACCTGGCCGCCCGGCGTGACCCGGGTGGAGCACGCCCCGATGATCACCAGGCACTTCATGTCGACCGTGTCGGGGTCGAACTCGCCCAGCGTGGTTACGACGGCCGACTCCTCGGCGCGGCCGACGTCGCGCGCGATGACGACCACGGTGTCGGCGGACTTCACATCGAGTAGCGCGGCGCGCGCAGTGTGCAGCTGGTCGGGCCGGGACCGCGAGCGGGGGTTGTAGAGCGCGATCACGAGGTCGGCGGCGGCCGCCGCACGGAGGCGTGCCTCCAGCACCGACCAGGGCTTGAGCCGGTCCGAGAGGCTCATCACGGCGAAGTCCGCGCCGAGCGGAGCGCCGACGAGCGCCGCGGCGGCCTGCGCTGCTGTAAGCCCCGGTACGACGTGGACCGGCACCTCGGCGTACGCCGTGCCACCTGCCTCGGCGGCCTCGAAGACCGCAGCCGCCATGCCGAATACCCCTGCGTCGCCGCCGGATACGACCGCGACGTCGACACCAGCGGCAGCCAGGTCGAGCGCGTCGCGCGCCCGGTCGACCTCGACGGTGTTGCCGCTCGCATGGCGGGTGAGACCGACGCGCTGCGGCACCCGCTCGACGTACGGCGCGTACCCCACGACGTGGTCGACCTCGGCCAGGATCGCGCTCGCCTCGGGCGTGAGCCAGCGGTCCGGGCCCGGGCCGAGGCCGACGACGTGGACGGTGCCGGTGGTCGATGTGGGAGGCGCTTGCTCCGCCGCTGGGGCCGCTCGTCCTGCGGCATCCGCCCGCCGGTCCTGACCCGGGACGATCACGATCGACATGTACGGGACGGTCGACGGATCGACATCGGCCGCGGGCAGCACGCGTTGGCCGTCACGGGTGGCGCGTTCGACGTAGACCGCCCGATCGAGCAGGCCGGCCTGCCGTAGCGCCTCGCGCACGTTGGCGAACGTGCGGCCGAGCTTCATCACGACGGCGGCGTCGGTGTCGGCGAGACGACGCGCGAGCTCGGCGACGGGCAGCGTGCCCGACAGAACGGTCAGCACGTCCTCGTGACGGGCGAGGGCGTGCGCGGACACGGCGGTCGCCCCGGACACCGCGGTCACGCCTGGGACGACCTCGGTGGGAAAGCTGTCGGCGAGGCGATCGTGCAGATACATGAACGACCCGTAGAACATCGGATCACCCTCTGCCAGAACGACGACCGAGCGGCCGGCCTCGAGGTGCGCGCGCAACCTCGCCGCGCACTCGTCGTAGAACTCCGCGAGCCACCCGTGGTAGCCGGCCGGGTGCTCCACCGCGCCGGTCGTGACCGGGTAGCGCAGCTCTTCCTCCTGGACGCCCGCCGGGATCAGGTCGGCGGCGATGGCACGCGCGATCGATGACTTGCCGGTGCCCGCGTGATAGGCGATCACGTCGGCGGAATCGATGAGCCGGGCCGCCTTGAGCGTGATCAGGTCGGGGTCGCCGGGGCCGAGGCCCACGCCGTACAGGTGCCCGATGATGTTGCTGCTCATGCGAGTTCGGACTCCGTGGCGAGCGCGTTGACAGCGGCCGACGCCATCGCCGACCCGCCGCGGTGGCCGTGCACGGTGATCCACGGGATCTGCCCACCGCCCGGCAGGACGTGTTCGGCCAGGGCGACCTTGGACTCGGCCGACCCGATGAATCCGACCGGCATCCCGACGATCGCCGCCGGTCGCGGGCCGCCGTCCATCACGACTTCGAGCAGGTGGAAGAGCGCGGTGGGTGCGTTGCCGATGGCGACGACGGCCCCGTCGAGGCGCTCGTCCCACAGCGACACCGCCGCCGCGGCGCGCGTGGTGTGCCACTGCTTCGCGAGCGCAGGCACGCGGGCGTCGCGCAGGGTGCACAACACCTCGTTGTGTGCCGGCATCCGGCGAGCGGTGACCCCGGAGGCGAGCATCACCGAATCGGTGAACACCGCTGCGCCCGAACGCAATGCGTGCCGCGCCGCGGTGACGACATCGGATGAGGCGGCGACCGCGGGCACGATGTCGACGTCCCCGCAGGCATGCACGATCCGGGTCACGACGACCCGCAGGTCGGCTGGGACCGCGGACAGGTCGGCCTGCTCGCGGACCATGCCGAAGGAGCGGCGGTAGATCTCCGCGCCGTCGGCCACATAGTCGTAGCGACGGGTGGGTGGGCTCGGGTCGGCGTTCATCGAGGGTCTCCAGAGGCGGCAACGACCTGGTGCACGTCGGTCGGTGCCACGAGGGTGAGGTGGTCGGACGACGGCTCGCCGCAACGGCGTTCGCATCCGACGACGTGGACACGGGGTCCGGCCCCGGTCATCCGAGCGGTTGCCGATGTGGCGAGGTCGAGGGTGTGGGTCTGGGTGCGGGCGCAGTAGGGCGCGCCGACGCACGCGGTGATCCGCGACCAGGGGGAGGCGCCGGTGATGACCAACCCGGCGTCGCGCAGACGAGACGGGTCGGCCGCCGCGCCAGGTACGACGAACGACTTCCACGGGGTGAGCACCACCTCGTCGGCGAACGCGGCGATGGCGTCGAGATGGGCGGGTCGCAGCATCCCGAGCGGGACGCCGACCACCAGGTCGTCGCCGGCCGGGCCGGGCGGGAGCGGCGCGGGCGGGTGCACGTCGTACGGGTGCATCCCCTCGAAGACGGGGGAGCCGGTGGGTAGGTCGCGGACGTTCCAGACGTCGTCGCCTGAGCGGTGGTCGAGGAAGAGGTGGGCGCGGCGGATGAGTTCGGAGACCGCGTCGACCGACCGGACCTCGATCGCGTGACCGCCGGCGAGGACGAGGCCCTCGTCTGCGTCGAGCGCCTGGTAGGCCAGGTCCCACCCCTCGGTGAGCACTGAGCCGGACCGGTCGCTGAGCGCGAAGAGGAACCGCCCCGGCAGCCGTGCGAGCACCGGATCGTCGGTGATCGCGGTATCGAGTGATTCCACGAGCGGGCGCAGAGATATGGCCAGCGGCGCGGACAGGATGTTGCGTACCCGCTCATGGGAGGCGCTGGGAAGGAGCCCGGTCGCCTCGATCCGCTCGATCAGCACCTGGGGCAGCGGATCCGGAAGAGCGCGCAGTTGCAGGTTGCCGCGGCTGGTCAGCTGCACCACGGGTGCGCCGTACTCGGTGGCGATTCCCATGACGTCGCCGAGCACGTCGACACCGATCCGGCCGCCGGGCACGCGCAGCCGCACGAGGGCGCCGTCGCCCGCGACGAACGGGCGCAGCACCCCCGGGCAGCGGTCGCCACCGTCGGGGCGGGCTCGGGAAGTCACCGGGTGAGCCTAAGTCGGCCCGTCGTGCCGGGCGTCAACTGCCCGACCGAGCCCCTGAGGTATGCAGCGGGAGGAGACCCGTCGCCCGCAGGCCGCTGTCAGCCTAAATCGGGGCACATCTCCTCCCGCCGTACACGCGGCGCCGGGCGCACGACCGGACGGACGGCGTATGCAGCCTGTGGTGGGCCGCAACCTGGTCGGCGGGTAGGTAGGCTGCGGGCGGTACACGCTCGCGGAACCCGGTGAAAGTCCGGGACGGTCCCGCCACTGTGAACCGGGGATGTCGCCCGGTGAGTCAGGTACGCGGGCGCGCACCGCCGCCCCGGAACGGGTGCGGCCCTCAGCACGAACTGCCAGCTCGGGGCGCGGACCCCGGCCAAGGAGACTGATGCCTCGCGTCGCCCTGTTGTCCACCTCGGACACCGACCTCTTGAGCGCCCGGGCCAGCGGCGCCGACTACCTCTTCGCCAACCCGGCCCGCTCCGCGCACACCGAGATGGGTGCGGCGATCGAGGGCGCCGATGTGATCGTCGCCCGCATCCTCGGCGGCCCGCAGGATCTGTGCAGCGGCTTCCGCCGGTTCGCCGAGACCGACGTGCCGATGGTGGTGCTCGGCGGCGAGCAGACCCCGAACGCGGCGCTGATGGAGTGCTCGCGGCACGTGCCGGCGGGCATCGTGGCCGAGGCGCACCGCTACCTCGCGCAGGGTGGCCCCGCCAACCTCGCCAACCTGCACGCGTTCCTGTCCGACACCCTCCTGCTGAGCGGTGAGGGCTTCGAACCGCCGTTGGAGCTGCCCGTCTGGGGAGTGCTCGACCGCGCCGAGCCCGCCCCGCTCGAGCGCGTACGACCGCGCGTCGGCGTGCTCTTCTACCGCGCCCAGCAGGCCGCCGGGAACGTCGCCCACATCCACGCGCTCTGCGACGCGATCGACGCGGCAGGCGGCACCGGCGTGCCGATCTTCGCCACCTCCCTGCGCGACGCCCCACAGGATCTGTTGGACCACCTCGCCACGCTCGACACCCTCGTGACCACCGTCCTCGCGGCCGGCGGCACCCGCCCGGCCGGCGCGCAGGCCGGCGGCGAGGACGAGACCTGGGACGTGCAGGCGCTCGCGGCCCTCGACATCCCGATCATCCAGGGACTCGCGCTGACCTGGAGCCGCGCCGACTGGGCGGCGTCGGACGAGGGCATGTCCCCGCTCGACGTCGCCACCCAGGTCGCGGTGCCCGAGTTCGACGGACGCCTCATCACCGTCCCGTTCTCGTTCAAGGAGGTCGACGCCGACGGCCTGCCGCACTACGTCGCCGACCCCGAGCGCTGCGACCGGGTCGCCGGGATCGCCGTCAACCACGGTCGCCTGCGGCACACCCCGGTCGGCGAACGCAAGATCGCGCTGGTCCTCTCGGCGTACCCGACCAAGCACTCCCGCATCGGCAACGCGGTCGGCCTGGACACCCCCGTCTCCACCATCCGGCTGCTGCGCGAGATGCGCGCGGCCGGCTACGACCTCGGCCCGCGCGGTGCGATCCCCGGGCTCGACGACGTGCAGCCCATCGAGGGCGAGGCGCTCGACACCACGGCCGGCAACGCCCTGGTGCACGCTCTGATCGCCGCGGGCGGGCAGGACCCCGACTGGCTCACCCAGGAGCAGATCGAGGGTGCGCTCGTGCGGATCCCCGCGAGCCGGTACGCCGAGTGGTTCGGCCGGGTGCCCACCGACCTGCAGGAGGCGATGGAGCAGCACTGGGGTCCGGCTCCCGGCTCCCTCTATGTGGACAAGACCACCGATCCCGATGGTGAGATCTTCTCTGCCGCAATGGTGTCCGGCAATCTCGTCATCCTGGTGCAGCCGCCGCGCGGCTTCGGTGAGAACCCGATCGCGATCTACCACGACCCCGACCTGCCGCCCACGCACCACTACCTCGCGACGTACCGCTGGATCGAGGAGGAGTTCGGCGCGCACGCGGTCGTGCACGTGGGCAAGCACGGCAACCTGGAGTGGCTGTCGGGCAAGAACCTCGCGATGTCGCCCTCCTGCGGCACCGACGCGGCACTCGGCAACCTGCCGCTGATCTACCCCTTCCTGGTCAACGACCCGGGCGAGGGCACTCAGGCCAAGCGCCGCGCGCACGCCACGATCGTCGACCACCTGATCCCGCCGATGGCCCGCGCGGAGGCGTACGGCGATATCGAGCGCCTCGAGCAGCTGCTCGACGACTACGGCAACGCCTCGGTGATGGACCCGCCCAAGGCCGCCGCGCTGCGCGGGGAGATCTGGACGCTGATCCAGGCGGCCAAGCTCGACCAGGATCTGCAGCTGACCGACCGCCCGGACGACGAGTCGTTCGACGACTTCGTGATGCACATCGACGGGTGGCTCTGCGAGATCAAGGACGTCCAGATCCGCGACGGGCTCCACGTCCTCGGCGAAGCGCCGTCCGGTGAGGGCCTGATCAACCTGGTGCTCGCGGTGCTGCGCGCCAGCCAGGTCTTCGGCGGCCGCGACAACGGCGTGCCCGGGCTGCGCGCCTCCCTCGGCCTCGTCGAGGGCGCGTCGTCCGGTGAGACCGACCGTGTCGAAGCGCTGGCGCACGAGCTCGTACGCCGCCTCGCGGAGTCGTCGTGGGACGCCGGCTCTGTCGACGCGATCGTCGACGCCGTGGTGGGAGAACCCAACCCGGGTGCATCGGCATCACTGGAGTTCGCCTGCCGTGAGGTCGTGCCGCGTCTGGCGGAGACCATCCGCGAGCTGCCGATGGTGCTGCACGCGCTCGACGGCGGCTACGTGCCGGCCGGTCCGTCCGGGTCGCCGCTGCGCGGTCTGGTCAACGTGCTGCCGACCGGCCGCAACTTCTACTCCGTGGACCCCAAGGCGATCCCCTCACGCCTCGCGTACGGCACCGGCGCGGCCATGGCCGACTCGCTGCTGGCGCGCTACCAGGAGGAGAGCGGGGAGTACCCCGAATCGGTGGGGCTGTCGGTGTGGGGTACCTCGGCGATGCGCACCTCCGGCGACGACATCGGCGAAGTGCTGGCGCTGCTCGGCGTGCTGCCGGTCTGGGACGAGGCGTCCCGCCGGGTGGTCGGTCTCGACCCCCTGTCGCTGGCCGAGTTGGGTCGCCCGCGCATCGACGTCACGGTGCGCATCTCCGGCTTCTTCCGCGACGCGTTCCCGCACGTCATCAGCATGCTGGACGACGCGGTGCAGCTCGTGGCGGGTCTGGACGAGCCGGTCGAGTCCAACTTCGTGCGCAAGCACGCGCTCGCCGACATCGAGGCGCACGGTGACGAACGCCGTTCGCGCACCAGGATCTTCGGTTCCAAGCCCGGCGCGTACGGCGCGGGCATCCTGCAGCTGGTCGAGTCCGGCACCTGGCGCGACGACGCCGACCTGGCCGAGGTCTACACGCAGTGGGGCGGCTTCGCCTACGGGCGCGGGCTGGACGGCGTACCGGCGCGCGACGACATGGAGCGCAACTACCGGCGCATCCAGGTCGCCGCGAAGAACATCGACAACCGCGAGTCGGACATCCTCGATTCCGACGACTACTTCCAGTACCACGGCGGCATGGTCGCAGTCGTGCGCTCGCTGACTGGGTCGGAACCCAAGGCGTACGTAGGGGATTCGACGTCACCGGACTCGGTGCGCACCCGCACTCTGCAGGAGGAGACCAACCGCATCTTCCGCGCGCGCGTGGTCAACCCCCGCTGGATCAGCGCGATGCAGCGGCACGGGTACAAGGGCGCGTTCGAGCTCGCGGCGACCGTGGACTACCTCTTCGGATTCGACGTCACGGCCGGGGTGGTGCAGGACTGGATGTACGAGACCCTCGCCCAGGAGTACGTGCTCGACAAGACCAACCGCGACTTCATGCAGCACGCCAACCCGTGGGCGCTGCGCGGCATCGTGGAGAAGCTCGGCGAGGCCGCCGACCGTGGACTGTGGGAGTCGCCGGACCCTGAGCTCGTCGCGGCAATGCAGCAGGTCTACCTCGATGTCGAGGGGCAACTCGAGGAATGACCGGCGAGAGGTGGCCGCGTCCCGTGCCGGTAGTGGGAGACACGACCAGCGCGCGGCGTCGCGGCGCCGACCCGACCGGATGGGCGATGGGCGCCGACGTCGCGGACGCGCTGCGCGATGTCATCGACGCCCGTCGCGACATCCGTCGCTACCGGCCCGACCCGGTCCCGGAAGAGCTGCTCACTGCCGTGCTGGAGGCGGGCCACCACGCTCCGAGCGTCGGGCACTCCCAGCCGTGGCGGTTCATGGTCGTGCGCGACCAGGCGACCCGCGACCGCGCCGCACACCTGGCCGATCGCGCCCGGCTGGCGCAGGCGTCGGATCTGACGCAGGACCGCGCCGCGCGGCTGCTCGACCTCAAGCTCGAGGGTCTGCGCGAGGCGCCGGTCGGCATCGTCGTGGCGTGCGACCGCCGTACGCCGGCCGCCGGCGTGCTCGGTCGCGCCACCTTCCCCGACACCGACCTGTGGTCCTGTGCCACCGCGATCGAGAACATGTGGCTCACCGCCCGCGCGCATGGTCTGGGGATGGGCTGGGTGACGCTCTTCGAGCCCACCGATCTCGCGATGCTGCTCGACCTGCCCACCGGGGTGGACACGCTGGGCTGGCTCTGCCTGGGCTGGCCCGACGAGCGGCCGACGTCGCCGGGGCTGGAGCGTGCCGCCTGGTCGCGGCGTACGCCGTTGCAGGACATCGTGATCCACGAGCGGTGGCCGTCGTCGGGCTCCCCGGACGCGCCGGTGTCGCACGTCCGCGGCCCCGCGCAGGACCGCCTGGTGACGGCGACCGACGCCGCCGATGAGCTGCTCTCGCCACCCGAGTCGCTGGGTCTGCTCGACCGGGTGCTCAACCGGGTTCAGGCACTCGCGCCCGGCGGTCTGTCCGGAGGCACCCTCGTGCTCGCCGCGGCGGACCACCCTGTCGCGGGGCTCGGCGTCAGCGCGTACCCCGCTCACGTCACCCACGACGTGGTGTCGGCCGCGCTGGCGGGCGGCTCGGTGGGCGCCGCGGCAGCGACCGCCGCAGGGTTGAGGTTGGTCGTCGTCGACGCGGGCGTCGACGGGGCTGCCATCACCGGCGCCGTGTCCTCCCGTCCACTCGACGATCGCGGCGACCTGTGCACCACCGACGCACTGACAGCCGCCGACGTCGAGCGACTGCTCGAGGCCGGGCGTCGGATCGGCCGCTCCGCCGCGACCGACGGCCTGGTCGTGCTCGGCGAAGTGGGTGTCGGAAACACCACGATCGCAGCGGCATTGGTCTGTGCGCTCATCCACGTCGATCCGCGGGACGCCGTCGGGCTCGGCGCCGGGTCGGACGCCGCGATCGTGGCGCGCAAGGCGGACGTCGTCGAGGCCGCGCTCACCCGCGCGCGGCCCGCGATCGGCGCGGCAGCCGACGCACCGTCGTACGCCCTTGCCGCGCTGCGGATGCTCGGCGGCCCCGAGCTCGCGGTCCTCACCGGTGTGGTGCTCGGTGCCGCGGATGCGGGGGCACCCGTGGTGCTCGACGGGCTCTGCGGATCGTTGCCCGGGCTGCTGGCCGTGCGACTCGAACCCTCCGTGCAGGCCTATCTCGTCGCGGGGCAGCAGTCCCGCGAACGCGCCCACGCGGCCGTGTTGCGCGAGCTCGGACTCGAGCCGCTCCTCACCCTGCGGCTGCGCGCGGGCGAGGGCGTCGGTGGCTGCCTCGCTGCATCGATGCTGTTGCAGGGGCTGAAGATCCGCAGTCTCGCCGCGCGTACCGTCGAGAATGTGCTCGATCCGCACCGATCCGACCTCGAAGGGACACCGCAGTGAGTTCGCTCGATCTGTCGCACTGTCAGGAGCTCGACCGCCAGGACCCGCTGGCCGCGGTACGCGACCGGTTCGTGCTGCCCGAGGGCGTCACCTACCTCGTCGGCAACTCTCTCGGCGCGATGTCCAAGGACGTGCCGGCCCGGGTGCAGGAGGTCGTGGCCACCGAGTGGGGCCAGGGGCTGGTCGGCAGCTGGAACACCGCCGGGTGGTTCGACAAGCCGCTGACCGTCGGCGATCGGCTCGCACCGCTGATCGGTGCGGGGAATGGCCAGGTCGTCGTCGGCGACAGCACCTCGATCAACCTCTACAAGGCGGTCGGCGCCGCCCTGGGGATGCGCCCGGACCGGGCCGTGGTGCTCTCGGAGGCCGGCAGCTTCCCCACCGACCTCTACATGCTGCAGGGCATGACCGCGTGGACCGGTCGTCACCGGCTGGAGCTGATGGACGCCGACCGCGGCAACCTGCAGCAGATGCTCACCCCGGACGTCGCCGTCGTGGTGCTCAGTCACGTCGACTACCGCACGGGCGAGCTGCTGGACATGCAGGCGATCACCGAGCAGATCCACGCGGCGGGCGCCCTCGTGGTCTGGGACCTGTGCCACAGCATCGGAGTCGTGCAGATGGATCTGGCCGGCTGCGATGCCGACTTCGCCATCGGCTGCACGTACAAGTACGTCAACGCCGGCCCCGGCGGTCCGGCGTTCGTCTACGTCGCACCGCGGCTGCAAGCGGAGGCGCAGCAACCTCTATCGGGCTGGCACGGGCACAAGGCGCCGTTCGCCTTCGTCACCGATTACGAGCCAGGAGAAGGGGTCTCGCGTTTCCGCATCAGCACTCCGCCGATCGTCTCCTACGCGCCGCTCGAGGTCAGTCTCGACATGTTCGCCGAGCTCGACATCGCACAGGTGCGGAGCAAGAGCGAGGCGCTGACCGGGCTGTTCATCGAACTGGTCGATCAGGAGTGCGGCGGCTTCGACCTGGAGGTCGTCACCCCACGGGACGCCGGCCGACGCGGGAGTCAGGTCTCGCTGCGCCACCCGCGCGCCTACCAGGTGGTGCGGGCACTGATGGAGCGTGGCGTGCACGGTGACTTCCGCTCGCCTGACGTGCTGCGACTGGGGTTCGCGCCGCTCTACCTGCGCTTCGAGGACGTCTGGGACAGCGTCGTGGCCCTCCGCGCGGTGCTCGAGGGCGAGGAGTGGCGTTCCCACCCCGAGCCGCAGCTCACCGCGGTGACGTGAGCGCGTAGACGTCCATCACCCAGCCGTGCCGCTCGCGCAGAGCGGCACGCAGCCCGGTGATCTCGTCGATCACATCGGCGAGGCGCCCGGCCCGAAGCTCCTGCTGCGGCATGCCGACGTACGCGCCCCAGTGGATCTGCAGGTCGGGCGCGAGAGGCACGAGATCACGGCACGTGAGGTGGCCGTCGAGCATCACCACGACCGTGCCGAGGCCCGGTGCCCACTCTGTGACAAGTCGACGTCCGGTGGTGATGTGCACCGGTTCGCCGATCTCGTGCAGCACGATGCCGTGCGCGGCCGCGAGGGCCTGGAAGGCAGAGATGCCGGGAATCACGTTGACGGAAAGCGCCGTTCGCTCACCGATGCTGCGCACGACCCGGATCGTGGAGTCGTAGAACGCGGGGTCGCCCCAGACGAGGAATCCCACGACGGCTCCCTCCGGCAGCGCGTCGATCGTATCGGCGTACCTGTCGGCGCGCGCGGCGTGCCAGTCACGGACCGCCTCGCCGTAGGCCGCGTCGGCCCGGTCGGCGTCCACGCCGCGTGTCGGATCGGGCACCGTCACGAACCGGTACGGATGCGCGGGATCGATGAACCGCTCGCAGATCGCCTTGCGCAGCGCGACGAGTTCGTCGGTGGCAGAGCGCTTCTCGGCCACGAGGAAGACGTCGACCTCGTTCAGCGCGGCGATCGCCTGCTGGGTGAGGTGCTCGGGCGACCCGGCGCCGATGCCGATGACCTGCACCCGGCGCACACTCATGCTCCCGCCTCTTGGGCGATCGCCAGCAGCCGGTCCAGATCGAGGGCCTCGGTCACGGCATCGGCGAGAGCGTCGATCTGCGCCTCACGTCGTGCGGCGAACGACGGCGCAACCGCGACCGGCGCCCACGACGAGCCGGCGGCCGCCGCCACCTCGGTCAGCCACGCACGCCGGAAGTCGTCGCCCTCCAGCGTGCCGTGCCAGATCGTGCCGTAGGTCGAACCTTCTCGCGTACCCCCGGGGAACGTGTCGGCCGCCGCCACGACGCCGTGGTGGATCTCGTACCCCTCGACCGGCCATCCCTGCCACGAACCATGGGATCGGGCCAGCACCTTCGACATCCCGAACGTCGTTGTCGCCGAGAGGAGTCCGAGGCCCGTCACCACTCCCGCCGCGGACTCGACCGGGTCGTCGATGGTCTCGCCCAGCATCTCGTAACCGCCGCAGACCCCCAGCACCGGACGACCGTCCGCGACCCGCGCGGCGACCACGTCGGCGAGCCCTCGCGAGCGTAGCCAGCCCAGGTCCGACACCGTCGCGCGAGACCCCGGCAGCACCAGCAGGTGCGCGTCGCGGCACACCGCGGGATCGCTCGTCACGCGCACCCGTACCCCTGGCTCGGCGGCGAGCGCGTCGACGTCGGTGGCGTTGGAGGTGCGGGGAAACCGGACCACCGCGACGTCCAGGGTCGCGTTCGGATCCGCAGGCATCGAGCGGCCGACGGACAGCGCGTCCTCGGCGTCCAGCCACACGTCCTCCAGCCACGGGATGGTCCCGAGCCACGGCATCCCGGTGCGTTCGGTGACGACGTCCAGGCCCGGCGCGAGCACCGACGCGTCACCGCGGAACTTGTTCACGACGTACCCCCGCAACAGCGTGCGGTCGGCGTCGTCCAGCAGCGCCCAGGTGCCGTACGTCGCGGCCAGCGCGCCACCACGGTCGATGTCGGTGACCACCACGGTGGGCAGGTCGAAGCGCCGTGCGAGACCCATGTTCGTGTAGTCGCCGGCACGCAGATTGACCTCGGCGGGCGACCCGGCGCCCTCGGACACGACCAGGTCGACCGAGTCCGCCAACTCGGCGTACGCCGCGAACGCCGCCTCGGCGAGATGCGCCCGGCCCGTCGCGTACTCGCCCGCAGCGAGCTCACCGGCCGGCTGACCGCGCAGCACCACGAACGCGCGCCGGTCCGAGCCGGGTTTGAGCAGCACCGGGTTGTGCAGGGACGACGCCTCGACGCCGGCGGCCTGCGCCTGCAGATACTGCGCGCGGCCGATCTCGGCGCCGTCCACGCAGACCATCGAGTTGTTGGACATGTTCTGGCTCTTGAACGGCGCGACGCGCACCCCCGCGCGTGCCCATGCGCGGCACAGCCCCGTCACGACCAGGGACTTGCCGGCGTCCGAGCTCGTTCCCGCCACCAGCAGACCTGCCACGCTGGCCGACCTTACAGTTGCGGTTGTGCCGATGCCGACCGAGACCCTACGGGTGCACCTGGTGCGGCACGGGGAGTCGACCTGGAACCTTGCCCACCGGATCCAGGGTCAGACGGTCCACCCCGACCTCACCCCCCTCGGCCGGATGCAGGCGGCTGCCGCTGCGCAGACGCTCATGCGACGGGTCGACGGCCGCGTCGTGCTGTGGAGCAGCGACCTCGTACGCGCCGCCCGCACCGCTGAGCTCATCGGTCGCGCTCTGCGGGTGCCGGTGCAGTACGACGAGGCGCTGCGCGAGCAGCATCTCGGCATGATGGAGGGGCGCACGGTCGACCAGTTGCACCCGGAGCCCACGCCACCGGGCGAGCACGTGAGCGAGGTGCGGTGGGCCGGAGGCGAGAGCACGCAGGACGTCGCCGCACGGTTCCGCCGGTTCGCGGCACGTGAGCTGCGCGCCACCTCGCCGCGGGTGCGCGATCTGGTCATCGTGAGCCACGGCGACACCATCCGGGTGGCCCGCGCCGTCCTGGCCGCTCGCAGCCACCGCGAAGTGCAGTGGGATCCCATCGAGAACGGCAGCGTGCACACCGTCGAGGTGCCGCGTCAGTGAATTGCCTCGCCGCGCTCGAACTGCTCCACGAACGCGGCGATCCGACGGGCCCGGGTCTCGGGTCGTTTCGCGTCGTTGATCCGGTAGTAGACCGCGAAGTGGTTGGTCCGGTTGAGCGTGGCGAAGAACGCCTCCGCCCGCGGGTTCGCGGCCAGCGCCTCGAGGAAGTCATCAGGCAGCTCGAAGTCGCTCTGGCCGGCGTACGCCGCGTCCCACCGACCGTTCGCCCTGGCCGCTTCCACAGCCGCGAGGCCGGTCGCGGTCATCCGACCCGCGGCCATCAGTGCCTCGGCCTTGCGTCGGTTGATCTGCGACCACGGGCTGCGCGCCCGGCGCGGTGAGAACGCGAGCCGGTAGCAGTCGTCGTCCAAGCGGCCCGCCTGCCCGTCGATCCAGCCGTGCATGAGCGCGAGCTCGACCAGCTCGTCGTACGTCGGGGTGGGCACCGACCCGCCCTTCTTGCCGATCGCGATGAAGACCGCGTCGGTGTCGTGCTGGTGCTCGGTGAACCAACGGAGCGCCTCCGCATGGTTTCTCAGCCGTACGAGGGGACGCTCGAGTGCCATGGCGTCAGCCGATCTGTCCGATGGGCTCGCGCTTCTCGGCCTGGAAGCGGTCCTCGGTGCGTCCGAACGCCCAGTAGCCCGACAGGCTGACCGACTCCCGGGGGAGTGCCTGCTCGCGGAAGAGGATGTCCCGCAACGATTTCATCGACTCCCGCTCGCCGTGCGCGAAGACCTCGACGCCATCGGTCGGCCAGTCGAGGGCACGTAGGGCGTCCGGCAGCAGGGACCCCTCGCCGGGGGTGGCGCCGTCGCGGTGCAGCCACTGCACGGCGACTCCGGCCGGGGTCTGCGGTAGCAGCTCGTCGGCAGCCGCGTCGACCTCCACGACCACCTGTCCGCGGGCATCGGTCGGCAGTGCTTCGAGCGCGGCGCTGATCGCCGGTAGGGCCGAGTCGTCGCCGACCAGCAGGTACCAGGACGCCGTACCGCTCGGCCGGTAGCCGCTGCCCGGCCCGTTCGCGGC
Organism: Allobranchiibius huperziae; assembly: GCF_013410455.1. Lineage (NCBI taxonomy): Bacteria > Bacillati > Actinomycetota > Actinomycetes > Micrococcales > Dermacoccaceae > Allobranchiibius > Allobranchiibius huperziae. Next base: position 289,254 of record NZ_JACCFW010000001.1, read on the forward strand.
CACCAGATCACCGGGCTGCGCACGCATCGCCCAGGGCGCCGCGATGCCCTGGTCGCCGTGTGTGACGAAGTCGACGCTGATGGTGCCGTCGGCGTGCCAGGTGCGGATGGTGTAGGTGCGCCGCACGGGCTGGTGCTCGCGCGGCAACTCGTCCAGGTCGTACGGCGGGACGAGGCCGAGGGCCGGGTCGGGGAAGAGCAGCTTGAGGTAGCTGTCGGTCGCGTCGGGGCGCTCGGCGGCCATCGCCCGGACGTCGGCTCCGCCGAACCGCACGCGGACGACGTGCGGCGTGACCTGCTCGCGGGCGACGACTTCCAGGACGTGCTGACGACGCGGCTTCTTCGGGCTCATAAGGCAACCCTAAGTCGCCCTACCGACATCGAGCGGAGTGGTCCGGCGTCGAGAGGCGGGGACGTCACCCCTGCACTCGCGCGCGGACCACTCCGCTCGATGGAAGAACGACCTGCGACTACAGGCCGAGGCGGGCCTTCAGACCGTCCAGCTCGATCTGCAGCTGGGTCGGCAGCGTCTCGCCGAACTTGGCGAACCACTCCTCGATCTGGGGGATCTCGGCCTTCCACTCCTCCGGGTCGACCGCGAGCGCGGCCTCCAGCTCGGCGGCGGTCATGTCCAGGCCCTCGACGTCCAGCGACTCCGGGGTGGGCACGTGACCGATGGGGGTCTCGACCGCGGCGGCCTTGCCCTCCATGCGCTCGATGACCCACTTGAGCACGCGGGAGTTCTCCCCGAAGCCCGGCCAGAGAAAGCCACCGTCCTGGTCACGACGGAACCAGTTGACGTAGAAGATCTTCGGCAGCTTGGTGGCGTCGGCGTCCTTGCCGAGGTTGACCCAGTGCTGGAAGTAGTCGCCGGCGTTGTAGCCGATGAACGGCAGCATCGCCATCGGGTCGCGGCGTACGACGCCCACCTCGCCCTTGGCGGCCGCGGTGGTCTCGGACGACAGCGTGGCGCCCATGAACGTGCCGTGCAGCCAGTCGCGCGACTCGGTCACCAGCGGCACCGTGGTCTTGCGGCGGCCACCGAAGAGGATCGCCGAGATCGGCACGCCCTGCGGGTCGTTGTACTCGTCCGCGAGGATGTCGCACTGCTCGATCGGGGTGCAGTAGCGGCTGTTCGGGTGGCTGGACAGCTCGCCGGAGTCCGGCGTCCAGTCCTCGCCCTTCCAGGACGTCGCGTGCGCGGGCTCGTTCTCCAGGCCCTCCCACCACACGTCGCCGTCGTCCGTGAGCGCGACGTTGGTGAAGACCGAATTGCCCTTGTTGATGGTCGTCATCGCGTGCGGGTTGGTGTGCTCGTTGGTGCCCGGCGCGACACCGAAGAAGCCGAACTCGGGGTTGACGGCGTAGAGGCGCCCGTCCTTACCGAAGCGCATCCAGGCGATGTCGTCACCGAGGGTCTCCACCGTCCAGCCGGGGATGGTCGGCTTGAGCATGGCCAGGTTGGTCTTGCCGCAGGCGCTGGGGAACGCGGCCGCGACATAGTAGACCTGCTGCTCGGGCGAGATGAGCTTGAGGATCAGCATGTGCTCGGCCAGCCAGCCCTCGTCGCGCGCCATCGCCGAGGCGATCCGCAGCGAGTAGCACTTCTTGCCCAGCAGCGCGTTGCCGCCGTAGCCCGAGCCGTAGGACCAGATCGTGCGCTCCTCGGGGAACTGCACGATGTACTTCTCCTCGTTGCACGGCCACTTCACGTCCTGCTCGCCGTCGGCCAGCGGGGCGCCGAGCGAGTGCAGCGCCGGCACGTACTTGGCCGCGTCGCCGAGCTCTTCGATGCGGTCCAGGATCTTGGTGCCGCAGCGCGCCATCACGCGCATCGAGACCACGACGTACTCGCTGTCGGTGATCTCCACACCGAACATCGGGCTGTCGGCCTCGAGGTGACCCATGACGAACGGGATGACGTACATCGTGCGGCCCTTCATGCACCCCTGGTAGAGGCCGCGCATGAGGTCCTTCATCTGCTCCGGGTCCATCCAGTTGTTGGTGGGCCCCGCGTCCTTCTCCTCGCGGCTGCAGATGAAGGTGCGCTCCTCGACCCGTGCGACGTCCTCGGGGGAGCTCGCCGCGTGGAAGGAGTTGGGCTTGATGTCCTCGTTGAGCCGGGTGAAGGTGCCGGCGGCGACGAGCTTGTCGGTCAGTTCGGTCCATTCGTCGGCGGAGCCGGTGACCCAGCGCACCTCGTCCGGGGTCGTCAGCGCAGCGACCTCGGCGACCCACCTCGCCAGTCCTGCGTGCGTCGTGCCGGACTTTTCGGGTGCGTCCAAAGTCATGTGACCGTCCTTCGTAGGTGTTCGTCGCGGTTCGTACACCGCATCGCACGGGGGCCATGGCGCGTCGACCGAGCGGTCGGGCTGCGCGGCGTCGTACGCCGGGCGGATGCGGTGCTGTCGAACGTAACCCGGCCCCGAGCGGGCCGCCCAACGGGCGAAGACGGCTCAGATGTGACCCCCGTCACACGTTCGGTGACCTGTGTCGCTTTCCCGCGGGGGGTCTCGACGAAGCCGACGCAATGCACCGTCGAATCAACAAAATCCGACTTCTTCGGTCGGGGGAACAGGTCGGTTAGATCCAGTCGCGGCGGCGGAAGACGATGTACATCGTGGTGCAGGTGAGCACCATCAACCCGATGGCCATGGGGTATCCCCAGTACCAGTGCAATTCGGGCATCTTGTCGAAGTTCATCCCGTAGATGCCCGCGATCACGGTGGGAGCGAAGAGGATCGCCGCCCAAGAGGAGGCCGACTTGACCCGGTCGGACTGCTGGTTGGCCGTCTCTGCCAGCCGCGTCATCTTCTCGTTCTGGGTCTGCGCGACGAGGGTGGAGTTGAGCGACAGGATCGACATCAGCGTCTGCCGGAAGCCGTCGACGCGCTCCACGACCCCGGTCGCGTGGTCGGCGACGTCGCGCATGTTGCGGCGCAGCTCCTCGTCGACGCCGTACTTCTCGTGGCCCCTCTTCAGTGCTTCGAGGATGTCCAGCAGCGGCTTGGTCGCCCGCTGCAGCGCGAGCACCTCGCGGGACAGCTCGTAGATACGCCGTGACACCGCCGGGTCGGACTCGAAGACCTGCTCCTCGATCTCGTCGATGTCGTTCTCCAGACCGGCGATGACCGGGGCGTAACCGTCGACCACGAAGTCCAGGACCGCGTAGAGCACCGCCTCGGGCCCGAGTGCCATCAGGTGCGGGTCGTTGTCCATCCGCTTCCGGACCGGCGCGAGTCGCGGCTCGTCGGAGTGCCGGACAGTCACCACGAAGTCCGGTCCGATGAACAGGTGCAGCTCGCCGAGATGCACGGTCTCCGTGTCGTCGTCGTAGGTCGCCGGCCGGAGCACCACGAAGAGCGTGTCGTCGTAGCGCTCGATCTTGGGTCGCTGGTGCGCGACGATCGCGTCCTCGACAGCCAGCGGGTGCAGGTGGAAGATCTGCGCGACCTGCTCGATCTCCTCGGGCGCAGCGTTCGCCAGCCCCACCCATGCGACGGCCTGGTCGGGTTCGGCGAGCCGGTGCACGACGGCCCGGAAGCTGTGCGGATTGTCCTGGCGTACGCCGTGCAGATAGATGGCGCGCTCCACGACGGTCCCCTCGACGCCCTCCGGATGCGACGTGCCGAGGGAGTTGCGGTCAGGTTGCAGGACCCGTTCGGGGGCGTCCTGCGTCGACACCGGTGGCGCGTGATGCGCCGGGCGCGTACGGATCCGGGACCTCCAGGTGGACACGGCCCGACTGTAGTGCGCGAGGCTGCGCGGCCGCCCATACGGCGCTGCCCGTGCTTAGGGTGCGGTATGACCACGCATCCGCAGTCCGCCCGCAGGACCCGGATCGCCGTCGTCGCCGGGGTGGTCGTGGTCGTGCTGTTGATCGCCGCGGCCCTGGGGTGGTGGCTCACCCGTGACGACGGTCCCGCCGCGACGAAGCAGGTGCTGCCCAGCACGCCCATCGGCGTCCGCACGATCCAGGACCCCGTGCGGCTGGTGCGGGACACCTCCGGCATCCCGGGCGTCCTCGCGTGGGATCAGGGGCAGTACATGACCTTGGCGACCCAGGACGGGAAGGCCGTGCACCTGTCGCACGTCCGTGGACCGGTGACCTACACGATGACGCCGCCCGCCGGTGGGCCGCACAACATCGTCTGGATGAACGCGGGTGTCTACACGAAGCCGGTGCCCAGCGAGCGCGCCGTGCACAACATGGAGCACGGTGCCATCTGGATCACCTACGACCCGAAGCTGCCGAAGAGCACGGTCGCGAAGCTGGTCGCCTTCGTCGGGCGGCAGAGCCTGATCCCCGAGCCGAAGGGTCAGGGCGGCGTGAAGGTCTCCGGTCAGGCGAACCGCTTCATGGACCTGTCGCCGTGGGCCTCGAACTCGCTGCCCTCGCCGATCGTGCTGTCGTCGTGGGGGCACCAGTTGCGCGTGACCAGTGCCACCGACCCGCGGATGCAGCGCTTCGTCGACACCTTCCGGCACCGCAAGCCCTACAGCCCCGAGACCAACGAGCCGGTGGACGGCATACCGACCGGGACCGGGGGCGTCGCCGCGCGGTACGGCGGTGTGCAGCCCAACCCGTCGGGCACCAAGAACTGACCGACCTAGGATCGAGCACATGCCTGATCCCACGTCGACCGACCGCGCCGCCAAACTGGCGGCGCTGAAGAAGCAACAGAAGTCCCGCCCCGGGTGGCTGATCCCGGTGGTGATCGCGGTCGTGCTGATCGTCGTGATCGGTGGCGTCGCGACCTACTTGGGCACCCGCTCGAGCGGCAGCAGCGGTACGACATCGACCGGTGCATCCGGGGTGCCGAAGTACGGCAGGCAGGTGCTGCCGTCCGCGGTGACCGGTCAGACGACGACGCAGCCGAAACCGGCTCAGGTCAAGGACGACTCGGGCATCTCCGGGGTCCTCGCCTGGAATACCGCCGGCTACCCCGCGTCGGGCACCCCGAACTCGGGCACGGTCGGACACGACCACGTCCCCGGACCCGTGGCGTACGCCGTAACGCCGCCGATCGGCGGCCCGCACAACGCGACCTGGATGAACGCCGGCATCTACACCAAGCCGGTGCCCAACGAGCGCGCCGTGCACAACCTGGAGCACGGGGCGATCTGGATCACCTACGACCCCAAGCTGCCGACGTCCGAGGTGAATCAGCTGGTCGCGTTCGTGACGAAGCAGTCCCTCATCGCCGAGCCGGCGCTGGAGCAGCAGGGCATCACCGGGCAGAAGAACCGCTACATCGACCTGACCCCGTGGGCCTCGAACTCGCTGCCGTCGCCGATCGTGCTGTCGTCGTGGGGTCACCAACTGCGGGTGAGCAGCCCCACCGACCCGCGGATGCAGAAGTTCGTCGACACCTTCCGCAACAGCCAGAAGTACACCCCGGAGTACGGCTCGCCCGTCGACGGAGTGCCGACCGGCACCGGCGGGATCGCCGCCCTCGACGGCGGCACCGTGCCGAACCCGGGCGGTACCGCGAACTGAATCGGTGACAGGGCGACACCCGTGGTCGCTCTGTCACTCGCTGGTGATGGGCTCCCGGCCGGCCGGTTGCGTCGGGCGGGGGGTCATCGGCTGCACCGGGGTGATGTCCCGGGTGACCGGTTCATCGGTGGTGAGCGTGAACATCTCGCCGTAGTGCGAGAGCTCGGTGTAGCCGTGCACGCCGTCCTCCAGCTCGTAGACCGCGTGGTCGGGGTGCACGGTGACGCGCACCTTGCAACCGCGCCACCGGATCGCGAAAGCCAGTCGGGACAACCGTTTCGGCAACGCGGGCGCGAACGACAGCTTGCCGCCGTGGTCGCGCATCCCGCCGAAACCACACACCAGCGCCAGCCACGCACCCGCGAGCGACGCGACGTGCACGCCGTCTCCGGTGTTGTGCTCCAGGTCGCGCAAGTCCATCAGCGCGGCCTCGGTCAGATAGTCGTGCGCAAGCTCCCGGTGGCCCACCTCGGCGGCGATGACCGCCTGGGTGCACGCGGACAGGGATGAGTCGCGCACGGTGATCGCCTCGTAGTACGCGAAGGCCTTGGCCTTGTCCTCGAGGGTGAAGTTGTCGCCGCACCAGTGCATCGCGAGCATCAGATCCGCCTGCTTGACGACCTGTTTGCGGTAGATGTCGAAGTAGGGATAGTTGAGCAGCAGCGGATAGTCCTTGTTGTTCGCCGTGCCCTTGAAGTCCCACACCTCGCGCTCAGTGCTGCCTCGATCCTGTTGATGCACACCGCGTTCGACGTCGTACGGCATGGCCATCGCCTCATCGGCGGCGCGCCAGGTGGCGATCTCGCGCTTCATCACACCGAGGGCCAGGGCCTCCTGCGGCCAGCGTTCGGCGGTGTCGGCGGCGTAGCGGAAGTTCAGCGCCGCCATCAGGTTGGTGTAGGTGTTGTCGGCCACGACCGCGGAGTACTCGTCCGGGCCGGTGACGCCGTCGATGTGAAACTTGCCGTCGTCGCCGTGGTAGCCGAGGTCGGTCCACAGCCGGGCGGTCTCCACGAGCAGCTGCAGCGCCACGTCGCGGTCGAACTCCTCGTCCTGGGTCCAGAAGACGTAGCGCGCGGCCGCCACGGAGATGTCGGCGTTGATGTGGAACGCGGCCGTGCCCGCCGGCCAGTACGCCGAGCACTCCTGGCCGCGGATGGTGCGCCAGGGGAACGCCGCCCCGTGCAGCTTCAGCGTGGTGGCCCGCTCCGACGCGAGGTCGATGATCGACTGGCGCCAGGTGAGCGCGTCTCGTGCCGCGAGGGGAGCGGTGGCGGTCAGCACCGGCAGGACGAACTGCTCGGTGTCCCAGAACGCGTGCCCGTCGTAACCAGGTCCGGTGAGGCCCTTGGCGAGGATCGCGCGGCCCTCGGCGCGGGCACCTGCCTGCAGCACGTGCCACAGGCCGAACCGCACTGCCTGCTGGACGGTCTCGTCGCCGTCGACCTGCACGTCGGCGCCGTCCCAGAACTCCTGGACGTAGCCCTCCTGCTCCGCGACCAATTGGTCCCAGCCGGTGTTCACGACCGCCGACAGCGCGCCGTCGACCTGGTCGCGTAACGCCGGGAGGGTGCGCTGGGAGGACCAGCCGTAGGCGACGAACTTGGTCAGGCCGAGCGTCTCGCCCGGGTCGAGGTGCGCACCGAGGGTCATCCGCGACCAGTCCGGCTGGATGAAGGTGTTGGGCTCGTAGTCATGATCGCCGTGCAGCTCGTGGTCGCACGCGGCCGCCATCCTCAACCCGCTGCGCCGGGTGCTGTGGATCAGCTGCGCGCGGGTGACGCCGGCGAGGTGCTGCTCGGAGACCAGTGGGCGCTCGAGCGCGGCAGCCACCCGGGGGTCGGCCGAGGTCACCGGCAACTCCTCGTTGGCGACCATCTCGGACTGGATCACCACGCGCAGCGGTTTGTCCACGGCCTCGACCTGGTACCAGATCGCCAGGATGGAGCGCTGGGTGAAGGAGACCAGCCTCTTGGAGCGGACCCGGATGATGCGGCGCGCCGGTGACTCCCACAGCACGTCACGGGTGAGCACGCCCGTGCGCAGGTCGAGGGTGCGTTCGTGGTGGCGGATGGTGCCGTACCGCATGTCGAACGGCTCGTCGTCGACGAGCAGCCGGATCAGCTTGCCGTTGGTGACGTTGACGACCGTCTGTCCCGATTCGGGGTAGCCGTACCCCGCTTCGGCGTACGGCAGGGGCCGGGTCTCGAAGAAGGAGTTGAGGTAGGTGCCGGGCAGCCCGGCGGGATCGCCCTCATCGAGGTTGCCGCGGACGCCGATGTGGCCGTTGGCGAGCGCGAAGATCGACTCGGCCTGCGCGAAGTTGTCCGGTGCGATGCCGATCTCGCGGATCCTCCAGGGTTCGACGACGAAGCCCTCGTAGTCGGTGCTCACGCGGGTGCATCTCCATCGGTCGACGTGGAATCCAGCAACTCGGACAGGTCCTTCACCACGACGGTCGCGCCGTGCTCGCGCAGCTCCTGCGCGTGGTCGACCCGGTCCACGCCGACGACGTAGCCGAAGTGGCCGGCCTTGCCCGCGGCAACGCCGGACGTGGCGTCCTCGAAGACGACGCACTGCGCCGGCGGCGCACCGGCGAGCTTCGCGCCGGCGAGGAAGGAATCGGGCGCCGGCTTGCCCTTGATGTGTTGCTGCGCAAGCGTCTTGCCGTCGATGCGACCTTCGACGTACTGCGCCAGACCGGTCACGTCGAGCACCATCTCGGTGTTGGCCGACGACGAGACGACGTACCGCTGCAGGCCTGCCGCCTGCGCCTGCTGCAGGTAGCGCCGCGACCCGTCGTAGACCTTCACGCCGTCGCGTTTGATGGCGACCTGCACCAGATCGTTCTTGCGGTTGCCGACCCCGTAGACCGTGTTCGCGTCGGGCGGGTCGTCCGGGCTGCCGTCGGGCAGGTCGATGTTGCGGGACTTCAGGAAGTCGCGGACACCGTCTTCGCGCGGTTTGCCGTCGACGTAGTCGTTGTAGTCGCCGGCGATGTCGAACGGCGTGTAGCCGTCACCGTCGCGCGCCTTGAGCAACGCGTCGAACGTCTCCTTCCACGCCGTGCGGTGCACGCTCGCCGTGTCGGTGAGGACACCGTCCAGGTCGAAGAGACACGTGGTGATGTTCTCTGGCAAACCCAGCATGGTGGTCCTCCGCTCGCGGGGTGGTCAGACCCCGTCGCAGGTTACTGCGGTGGAGCCTCCCGGAGTGGGCGACCCGCAGCAGTGCCAGAACATCGGTACCCGTGGCGCAGGGGCCCAACCTCGAAGGCGCCCCAGCGTGACTCGATGGAGATGCGACAGGTCGGCCCGTCGTCAATGTCGTGGCGGCGGGCCGACCTGTCGTGCGGGGTCAGGCGGCGGGATCGGCCGCCAGTCGCTCGTGCAACTGGGCGCGTAGGCGGTCCACGTCCGTCATGGCGGCCACCATCGCCCGGGTCGCCGGATCGTCGGAGTGCAGGATGGCGAGCACGATGTGCTCGGCGCGGAACATCGCGTGGAACTGTGCGCGACCGGACTGACGGTCGTCCTCGTGCGCCGTGGCGCGCGCCTCCTGTGCCTGCGCTCGCAGGTCACGGAAGATGCGCACGGTCGCCTCCGACGGGCGAGGCCCACGGCCGAACCGGCGGCTCTGCGGACCCCGGCGTCCGCGGCCGCGTGGACCGCCGAACGGGTTGAACTCCTGGAAGTCCGGGAAGTCCGCGAACCACTCGGGGTTCGGGAACCGACCGAATCCGCCGGGTCGGGGCGCCTCGTCCGGACCAGGCCCACGGCGGGCGTCGTCCGGACCGCCCCGCCCACGGCGAGCGTCGTCCGGGCCGCCCCGCCCTCGGCGGACGTCACGCTCGGCGCGCTCGCGGCGCCGGCCCCAGGCGCGGGTGATGTCCTCACCGAACGCCTCGCCGACCGCCTCGGTCACCTTGTCTAGGTCGATGCCGATCGAGGCGAGGGCGTCCCGGTCGTCGTCCAGGTTCGCGGTCTGCGGACCATCGTCGTCGCTGTCGTTGTCAGGATTACTTGCTTCCCCGCTGTGCTGGGCGGTGAGGATGTCCCTCGCCGCCGGATAGGTGAGTCCGTGCTCGGCGAGCAACGGCGCCACGGGGGAGCGCAGGTTGGTCGTGAGTCCGAGCAGGATGTGGTCGGGGCCGACCTCGGAGTGTCCGAGCTCCGCTGCCACGTCGTGGGCCTGCATCATGGCGATGCCGACATCAGAGTTTCGTAGGTGAAACATGTTGTGCTCCTTCAAAATCGGTGGAAAGCAGCTCAACTCCGAGCGTGCTTCTGATGGACGGCCTGGCGGCTGACGTGCAAGACGTCGGCGATCGCCTGCCAGCTCCAGCCCTGGTCCCGCGCATTGCGCACCTGCACCTCTTCCAGTCGATCGGCCAGCGTCCGCAATGCGCGGATCGCGGCTAGACCTTGTGCCGGATTGGTGCTTGCGGCCGCGGCGGCCGGGTCCTGAGTCGTGTCCATGCGTCAACTAAACATGACACCGGCGCATCTGTCAACAATTATTGACGACAGATTCTCGACCCGGCTCGAGGGGGGGACTAACGAGAGGTGACCGGAGGTTGCACCGGGGGAGCGCTCCGCGGTCCACAGCGGTGCGCCGCGACAGGAGGAGCAATGCGATGAAAGCTGTTCAGTTCTCCGAGTACGGCGGCCCTGAAGTCCTTTCGGTCACCGAGGTCGACGATCCGCACGCAGGACCGGGGCAGATCCGGATCGCGACGCGAGCTGCGGGGGTGAACGCCATGGACTGGAAGATGCGCGAGGGCTACATGAAGGACCTGATGCCCCTGCAGCTGCCCGCCGGATCCGGGGCGGACGCGGCCGGCGTGGTCGACGAGGTGGGCGAGGGCGTCGAAGGCGTCGCGGTGGGCGATGCAGTGTTCGGCTCCGGGGCGAGCGCGTACGCCGAGCGGGTGGTCCTCGATCACTGGTCCGCGAAGCCGCAGGGACTGTCCTTCGAGGAGGCCGCCGGCTACCCCGTGCCCGTCGAGACCGCGTTGCGGATCCTGCGGGAGGTGGGCATCCAGACCGGCCAGACGCTCCTGGTGAGCGGCGCGTCCGGGGGCGTCGGCTCATCGGTCATCCAGTTCGCTGTCGACCGGGGTATCACGGTGATCGCCACCGCCAGCGAGAAGAACCAGGACTACCTGCGCGGGCTCGGTGCGACGGCGACGACGTACGGCGACGGCCTCGTCGAGCGGGTGCGCGCTCTCGCGCCGGACGGGGTCGACGCGGCCCTCGACATCGCGGGCTCCGGGGTGATCGACGAGCTGATCGAGCTCACCGGCGACCCGCAGAAGGTGCTGTCCATCGCCGACTTCGGCGCGGGTGAGAAGGGCGCGAAGGTCTCCACGTCCGGCTCCGCCCAGGAGGCGGCGTACGCCGAGGCGGCGCAGCTGTTCGAGGCGGGGAAGTTCAGCCTTCCCGTCGAGCAGACGTTCACGCTGGGGCAGGCCGCCGACGCCCAGGACGCCAGCCGGGCCGGACATGCGAAAGGCCGGTTCGTCATCACGGTGTGACGACGAACCGGCCTCTTCACGCGCTCATTTCGTTATTCAGGCGGTGCGTGCCCCTTCGAGCTTGGCCATCTCGGCCTGCACGAACTCCTCGTGCCGGGCGGCGTCCTCGCGCGCCTTGCGCGGACTCCACCGGCCGACCATGAGGAAGACGAACGGGATGAAGAGCAGATCGGCCAGCGCACAGATCAGCCACCACCGCTTCCACTGACCGGGGCTGTCCTTCGCCGCCTTCTGCACCTTGTCGCCGTTCTTCTGCAGGAACGCCGAGTCGGCGGCCTTGATCGGGTGGGCGCCCAGGTACTTCAGCTGGGCCACGGCGTCCGCCGGGGACTTCGCGGCCCCGGACTTCACCAGGTCGCCCACGGCGGCCGCCCCGGCACTCGGTGACGTCGGATCCTTCTCCAGCGCAGCCAGATTGGCTGGAGTGATGCCCTTCACCGTCCCCAGCTGCGTCTTGTACTCCGCCGCCAGCTCCTGCACCTTGGCACCCTTGTCGACCAGGACCGAGGTCGCCGGGAGCGCCGCGCCGAACCCGATCAGTGTCAGACACACGATGATCCGCAGTGTCCAGCCCCACGTCGCGAGACCCGTCGCCGTGGCGGCCGGGTTGTGCTTCTCGACCGTCTCGGTGAAGGAGGCCATCCACGCGCAGTAGGTCATGCCCTGCGAGGCACTGATGATGATGAGCAGCGTGCGGAAGGTCTCGTACGACGTGCCCGACGAGGTCGCCTTCATGGCGAAGACGACCAGAGCGATGACGCTGATGACCGAGCCGACGATCATCAGCGGCTTGCGCACGCCCAGCTTGTCGGAGATGAACCCGGCGACCACCAGGGCGATGGCGTTGGGCAGCCAGTACCAGTTGGCCAGGGAGTTGGCGCGCTCGGGCGTGTATCCGAAGATCGTCGCGAAGTAGACGACGAAGAAGCCGACGGCGATGTAGTAGAAGATCAGGAAGATGCTGATCGCGAACGCCGATCCGACGACGTCCAGTTTCATCATCTGACGCCACTGGCCCTGATGCACCTGCGTCTCGTCGACGTCGGCCGCGCGCGCCTCGATCAGCTGCCGGTCACGCATCGAGACCATCAGCTGGTCGCGCAGGCCGGGGGACAGTTCGCGCAGGAAGAGCAGCGCGATGACCGCCACGACCAGCCCGACGATGCCGCACACGTAGAACTGGAACTGCCAGTCCGGGTGCGATCCCAGCGTGTGGCTGGAGACCTCGGTGACCATCAGGGAGCCGAGCACCGGGCCGAGGGTCCAGAAGCCCATGGCGGACGCTCGTCCGAGCTGGGGGGAGAAGTCGCGGATCAGTGCCGGGGTGGCCACCAGGATCATGCCCTCGACGAGGGAGAGCACCGCGAACTCGAGCAGATAGACGGTGCCGTTCGGCGCGTGGGGCAGCGCGAAGGTGACGAGCAGGCCGGTGAGGAAGAGCCCGACCACCACCAGATTGGCCCGGCCCCACCGGTCGGCGAGGCCCGCCGCGAGCGAGCCGAACGCACCGACCAGGTTGCCGATCACCGAGATGAAGACGAACTGGTTGAAGCTGATGTTGAAGCTGGTGATGATCTGCGTCGCTACGGCGCCCGGGATGTAGAGCTCGTAGTAGAGGACGACCGTCGCGGCCACCGTGATCGCGAGGTAGGCGATCCGCTGCCCGGTAGCGGGGTATTTGGCCAACTGACGGTGCACGAGCGGGTTGCCGGTGCGGGGTGCCGAGCGTGCGGCGGGGGATGCTGCGCTGGACGAGGCCATTGGAGCCCTATCTGTCGAGGTGTGAGCCACCTCACAGTCCGCGCAAAGCCGTTGACTGTCAAGCACATCGAGGTCACGGTTCGGTGTGGCGTCGTCCGTAGGCATCGGAAAGTGACCGCAAGGTCGATAACCCACTGGGCTGCCGTACGCGCGTGCAGGTAAGTGACCGCCGTGCCCATAGCCCACCTCATCGCCCGGTCGGGTGGGCCGGTTTCGCGGTCCGGTGACGCCTTCAGGCGCCTGGAAGGGCACGCTCGCCCCGCCGGCCGCTACCGGGTTGCCCGCCGCGTAGGAAAGTGACCGGGCGGCCGATACCCCACCTGGCTGCCGCCAGCCGGCGTAGGAAAGTGACCGCGCGGCCGATGCCCCACGCACCGAGCCACGCAGCGGAAGCCCACCGGAGCGATCCTCGTCCGAAGCCGCCTGAAAACGCCAGCCACCTGAACCCGCCGCCCAGTGCAGGAAGATGACCGCAGCGCCGCTGGCCCGCGCGGAAAGAAAGGGCCCCGACCGGCGTTCTCACGCGATCGGGGCCGTTCTACTGTCTCAACACAGCGTGCACCCGGAGAGATTCGAACTCCCAACCTTCTGATCCGTAGTCAGATGCTCTATCCGTTGAGCTACGGGTGCTGGTGTGGGCGCGTCAGGACGGCCCGTTCACCGGAGAGGTACGTTACCTGCTCGCTCTCGACAGCGGAAATCGGCGGCCCGCCGACCACCCATCGGCGTACGCCGGATGCCTCAGCCTGCGAACGGCCGGGCAGGGAGACCGCCGATGCCGGGCTCGCAGGCGAATACCGCTCCGGCCAGAGGCTGTTCGCCGTCGGGCACGTTCTCCCTGGTGGTGGTGATGTAGAGCGTGCGTAGCCCGTCGCCGCCGAAGGTGCACGCGGTGACGTTGGTCACCGGCAGTTCGACGACGTGGTCGAGCTCACCCTCGGGGGAGTAGCGGTGCACCGCGGAGCCGCCGTAGAGGGCGACCCAGACCCCGCCCTGCTCGTCGACGCACAGTCCGTCGGGGTCGCCGGCTAGGTCCTCCGGCAGCGTGACGAACGGTCGGCGGTCGGTGATCCCGTCCGGCGACCAGTCGAAGGTCGACACGACCCGCGTCGGGGTGTCGTTGTGGAAACCCCTGTCTCCCAGACCGGTCCAGCCGATCCCGTTGGAAACGGTGAGGTCGGTGATCACCTGCGACGCGAGCCCGTCGGAGGTGAGGAGATACAGGGAACCCGCGCCGGGCGTCTGGTCATAGGCCATCGTGCCGCAGTAGAAGTTGCCCATCGGGTCGCAGCCGCCGTCGTTGAAGCGGATGCCCGGGTCGCTCCACAGCGGCTGCATCTGCTGCACGTCGGACAGGTCCGGTGCGCTCGCGAGGGCGAAGCCGCGCTCGGTGGCGATGATCGCGCCGCCGGCTCCGCGGGGTCGCAGCGCGGCGGCGACCTTGCCCACGTGCACCCGGTCGACTCCGCCGTCCGGGCGAGGCGACAGGACGTCGCCGGCGAGCATGTCGACGTACTTCAGCCCGCCCCAGTCGACGTCCCAGCAGGGCCCTTCGGCGTGGAAGGCGTGCGGTGCGGAGATCTCCTGGGCGCGCATGCCCGCACCCTATGCCGGGCCGTTGCGATACCGGTCAGACGTCCTCGGCCTCTTGCTGCAGCGGATCCCACTTGGTGATCCGCGCGGACTCCCACCCGCGGGACTTGACCGCGTCGCGGGCCTGCGTGCGGTACGTCGGGGTGAGGCGCTCGACGTAGAGCTTGCCGTCCAGGTGGTCGGTCTCGTGCTGCAGGCAACGCGCCAGCGTGCCGCCCTGCGCCTCGACGACGACCTCGTTGCCGTCCAGGTCGGTGCCGGTGACCCGCGCCCAATCCGAGCGCGCGGTGGGGAAGTGCTCGCCGGGCACCGAGAGGCAGCCCTCGAGCTCGCCCGGGTCCGGATCGCCCGGAGGCACGGTGCCCTTCTCCAGCACCGGGTTGATCACGACGCCGCGCTGGACCACGTCGTCGTCAGCGGCGCAGTCGTAGACGAAGATCCGCAGCCGCACCCCGACCTGGTTCGCGGCCAGGCCCGCGCCGTCCGCGGCCTCCAGGGTGTCGAACATGTCGGCCACCAGCTCGCGCACGTCGTCGGTGACCTCCCGGACGCGCCGGGTCGGCTGATGCAGCGCCTTGTGCCCGATGATCGTGATCGGCCGGACCGCCATACCTTTTTCACTCCTGGGGTGTTGCTGCATCGCTGCGCGGATCGTTGCAGCGAGGAGTGTTTCACGGCCGGTCGTCGTCCGTGCGCCGGTCATGGCGCGGGCGGACGCGCTGGGGCGGCGGCGCGTCCTCGCGGCTGACCGACCAGCTGGCCTCCGGGTCGTCGGACAGCACGGTCGCGGCGCGCACGACGCGGCGACGGTTCGCGCCGTAGTCCGGGGGTGGCCGGTCCTCGAAACCGGAACGTACGGGCCGGCGTACGGGCACCGGGATGCCGTACGGATCGGTCGCGTCGACCGGGTCGAGCGAGCGATGGTGGTGCTGCGGCTCGTTGCTGTCCTCGTCGACCGACTCCTCCTCGCCGAAGATCTCGGCGCAGATGGAGCGGTAGTGCAGGTCGGCGTCGGGGATGTAGTCGATCTGCCGCAGCGCCTGGTCCTGTCCCGCGCTCTCCATGACGAAGGTGCCGTAACCGAGGAACCGCGCGGACACCGACTGGTTGAACGACATGTCGGTGACCTTGGCCAGCGGCATCATCGCCACCTTGCGCGACACCAGGCCGTACGTCAGCAGCAGGCGCCGGTCGGTTGCGACGAACCAGTCGTGGCGCCACAGCAGCAGTTGGACCAGGCAGTAGACCAGCAGCGCCAGCCAGAGCCACCACGCGAGGTCGGAGACCAGCCCGGCGCTTGCCGGAGTGACCAGCGCGATCGCCACGACGAGCAGCAGTCCGACCACCGTGCCGGCGACGACCCCGGCGACACGGGACCAGTGCTGGTGGACCGCCACCACCATCCGCTCACCGTCGAGCAGATAGCGCCCCATCGCCCGTTCGGCGCCCGACGCGACCCCGTCCATGTGCGATCAGGAGTGCAGGATGTCGTGGTAGAAGTCGCCCACGTGCTGCACGCCGGACCGCAGGATGCTCCAGATGTTGTGCACGATGCCGGCGGAGTGGCCCGGGTCGGTGAAGATCGCGTAGAGGAGGAAGATGAAGACCGCCCAAATGACGATCTTCTTCACCTTGTCGGTGGCCATCGGTCCTCCGGAAGTGCGTGGGTGCCGACGGGACGTGCGGCACGATTCATGAGCCAGTGTGACAGGAGTGACGCGTGTGACGACACCGTCTGCCGCCGCCGGGAGTGTCGCGACCAGCGCCCAGGTGGTCGCGGGGCTCAGACCACGCCGTACAGCCGGTCGCCCGCGTCGCCGAGGCCCGGCACGATGTAGCCCTTCTCGTTGAGCCGTTCGTCGATGGCGCCGGTGACCAGCGTGACCGGCACGTCCAGCTCTCGCAGCTGGTCGTCGAGGGCCTCGATGCCCTCCGGCGCGCACAGCAGGGTGACCGCCGTGATGTCGTCGGCGCCCCGGTCGACCAGGTACTGGATCGACATGGCGAGGGTGCCGCCGGTCGCGAGCATCGGGTCGAGCACGTAGCACTGCCGACCGGACAGGTCGTCCGGCAGCCGGTTGGCGTAGGTGATGGCCTCGAGGGTCTCCTCGTTGCGCTGCATCCCGAGGAAGCCCACCTCGGCGCTCGGCAGCAGTCGCACCATCCCCTCCAGCATGCCGAGCCCGGCACGCAGGATCGGCACGACCAGCGGCTTCGGCGTCGAGAGCTTGATGCCGGTGGCGGGGGAGACCGGGGTGTTGATCTCGAACGGTTCCACGCGCACCGAGCGGGTCGCCTCGTACGCGAGCAGCGTCACCAGCTCCTCGGTGAGCCGTCGGAACGTCGGGCTGTCGGTCCGCTCGTCGCGCAGATACGTCAGCTTGTGCGCGATGAGCGGGTGATTGGCGACCTGGACACGCATGGCCCAGACTCTACGGCGTGACGGCAGGCTTCCCTGGCGCTCCCGAGCCGCCGTACGACGCGTGGATGGGACTGGCGCTGCTCCGCGCCCGCGAGGCGCTCCTCACCGACGACGTGCCCGTCGGCGCCGTGGTGCTGGATCCGCACGGCGAGGTCATCGGCTCCGGGCTCAATCTGCGGGTCGGCGACAAGGATCCGCTCGCGCACGCCGAGATGCTCGCGATCCGCGCTGCCGCAACGCATCTGGGCCACTACCGACTCGACGACTGCCTGCTGGTGGTGACGCTCGAACCGTGTCTGATGTGCACCGGCGCGGTGATGCAGTCGCGGCTGTCCGGGATCGTCTTCGGCGCGTACGACGCGAAAGCCGGCGCCTGCGGGAGCGCGTGGGACGTCATCCGTGACAACCCGTCGCCGCACAGGGTGACCTGTGTGGGCGGCGTACGCGAGCAGGAGTGCGCTGGGCTGCTGACCGATTTCTTCCGGTCCCGACGTCGTCGCGGCGCGGGCGGTCGGTAGCCTGCGACGGTTATAGCACTCCTATCGACAAGGCCCCCAGCGGGCCGGAAGGTGGCCCATGGCCTCCCCCAACAAAGCCGCCGAACCCACGACGAACACCGCCGACGGCGGTGATCCGCACCTCAAGCGGCACGTCGGCGTGGTCGGCCTCCTCTTCGCCAGCGTCGGATCCATCATCGGATCCGGGTGGCTCTTCGGTGCCCTCAACGCATCGCAGGAAGCCGGGCCGGCCGCGGTCATCTCGTGGGGCCTCGGCGGAGTGATGATCCTGCTGATCGGCCTCTGCTACGCCGAGCTCGGCACGATGTTCCCGCTGTCCGGCGGCGTCGTGCGCTTCCCGCACATCGGCTTCGGGTCGTTCGCCAGCTACATGACCGGGTGGATCACCTGGGTGGCGTGCATGGCCGTCGCGCCGATCGAGGTCGAGGGCGCACTCACCTACGCCACCAAGTACGCGGCGTTCACCGAGAAGCACACGGTCGACGGTGCCGTCGTCCACACCCTGACCGGCCTGGGACTCGGTGTCGCCGTGATCGCGATGGCCGTCTTCGTGGTCATCAACTACTTCGGCGTGCGGTGGTTCGCCCGCGTCAACAACGTCCTGGTGTGGTGGAAGCTCGGCATCATCACCCTGGTGATCGTGGCCTTCCTGGTCACCAAGTTCACCCCCCACAACTTCACCTCCCACGGCTTCAGGCCCGAGGGGTGGCACGGGGTCTTCACCGCGATCTCGACCTCGGGAATCGTCTTCTCCTTTCTCGGTTTCCGGCAGGGCATCGAGCTCGCCGGCGAGACCGACAACCCCAAGCGCAACGTGCCGGTCGCGGTCATCGGCTCGGTCCTGCTGACCACCGTGATCTACGTCCTGCTGCAGGTGGCCTTCGTGGGTTCGCTCTCCCCGTCGGATCTCGCGCACGGCTGGGCCAAGGTGTCCTTCACCGACGACTTCGGCCCGCTCGCGGCCATCGCCAGCGTGCTGGGTCTCGGCTGGCTGGCCACCCTGCTCTACATCGACGCGGTGGTCTCGCCGGCGGACACCGGCCTGATCTACACCACGGTGACCTCGCGCATCTCCTTCGCGATGGCGCGCAACCGCAACGCGCCGCAGGCGCTGGCGAAGACGACGTCGAACGGCGTACCGCTCATCAGCATGGTCCTGGCGTTCGTGGTCGGGCTGATCCTCTTCCTGCCCTTCCCGAGCTGGCAGCAGCTGGTCGGCTTCATCACCTCCGCGACCGTGCTGTCGTTCGGCTCGGGACCGCTGGTGCTGCTGGCCTTCCGCAAGCAGCTGCCGGACCACCCGCGCTCGTTCCGGCTGCCGGGAGCGCACGTGCTGGCCTTCCTCGCGTTCTGGTCGGCCAACCTGATCGTCTACTGGACCGGCTGGAAGACCAACGAGAAGCTCTTCATGGCAGTACTACTCGGTGTCGTGCTGCTCGGCGTGATGTACGCCGTCAACGCCGTGCGGGGCCAGCAGCCGGAGTGGGACTGGGTGTCCGGTCTCTGGTACGTGCCGTGGCTCGGTGGCCTGGCGCTGATGTCCTACCTCGGCAACTACGACGGTGGGCGCAACGTGATCCAGTTCGGCAGCGCGTTCATCGTCACGTTCATCTTCTCCGCCGCGATCATGGCGCTGGCGTACTCCACCCGCCTGTCCCGCGTCTCGGTCGACCGCTACATCGCCGACTCCCAGCGTGAGGCGCAGATCGAGGAGGAGACCCTGGCCGGCTGACGGCCGACGGTCACGCCCCGGGTCTCCCGGCGCGCGTACTGACGCAGAACGCCCACCCCGCCGTACGACGGGGTGGGCGTTCTGCGTCCGTGGCCAGTGCTGCAGCCCTGGCCGCAGACGTAAAAGGCCCTCGCGGCGCCGCGCTCGACGGACCGGTGATCAGCGGCCGGTGGGCTCCGGTGTGGGGGTGGGCGTGGTCGTGCTCTCCCGGAACGTGCCGCCGGTCATGTCCTCCAGTTCGGTGCCGTTGGTCTCCGGGATCATCGCGCGCACGAAGAAGTAGGAGATCAACGCGAAGACGGCGAACCCGCCGTACACGAAACCCAGGCCGACCCGGTCCGACAACCACGGGAACGACACCGTGACGATGAAGTTGAAGATCCAGTTGGCCGCGGTGCAGATCGCGATGGCGTAGGAACGCTGTCGGTTGGGGAACATCTCCGACAGCAGCGTCCACATCACCGGGCCCCAGGTCGCGGCGAAGAAGATGACGAAGAGGTTGGCGCCGACGAGCGCCACGATGCCCCAGGTGTGCGGCAGCGTGATGTTCTTGCCCGACCCGGAGGCGTTGAAGAATGCCGCGGACGCCAGGGCGAGGCCCACGAGCATCCCGGCGGAGCCCACGAGCAGCAGCAGCCGGCGACCGAAGCGGTCCACGAAGAGCAGCGCCACGAACGTGAAGGCGACGTTGATGACGGCGGTGATGACCGAGGTCTTGAACGAGTCGCTGTCGGAGAAGCCGACCGACCGCCACAGGGTGGTGGAGTAGTAGAAGATCGCGTTGATCCCGACGAGCTGCTGCAGCGCGGCCAGCACGATCCCGACCCAGACCAGCGGTTTGAGTCCGAAGCGGTCGCCGGCGATGTCGGCGAAGCTGGTGCGGTCCTCGCTCTGCAGGGACTCCCTGATGGCCTCGATCTTGTGGTCCGGAGCTTCGTCGCCCATGGTCTGCAGCACCGAGCGGGCGCCGTCGGTCTCGCCCACGCGCACCAGGTAGCGGGGCGACTCCGGCAGCAGGAAGGACAGGACGCCGTAGACCAGCGCGGGCACCGCGCCGACCAGGAACATCCAGCGCCAGGCGGTGATCCCCAGCCAGGTCGCCTTCGACGCTCCGCCCGCGGAGTTCTGCACCAGATCGTCGGACAACAGGGCCGCGAAGATGCCGATGGTGATGCCGAGCTGGTTGATCGAGGTGAGCCCGCCGCGCATCCGGGCGGGCGCGATCTCGGAGATGTACGCCGGGGAGATCACCGACGCGAGACCGATCCCGAGACCGCCGACGACCCGCCAGAACATCAGCTCCCCGATGTTGCCCACGAAGGCCGAGCCGATGGAGCTGGCGAGGAAGAGCACGGCGCCGAGCAGCATGACCTTCTTGCGGCCGAGGCGGTCGGCCAGCTGACCGGCGTACCAGGCACCGGCGGCGCAGCCGAGCAGTGCGATGGCGACCGCGAAGCCCTTGACGAAGGCGCTCAGGCCGAAGCCGCTGTTGATGGCGTCGACCGCTCCGTTGATCACCGAGGAGTCGAACCCGAAGAGGAAGGCGCCGACGGCGGCGGCGAGGCTGGCGGCGATCACCTTCCCGTGACCCGTGCGAGGTGCTCCGGCGACGGCCTGGCTCATGTGTGGAGTCCCCTCTGTTGGTCACGTACTTCTACGCACCGTATCGCCCTGCAAGGCAAAAGGGTTGAGCTGCAACCGGGGCGCCTGTCCGAGCGGCCGCGGGACGGCGACACGAGCGTGCATCAGTCGTAGTGGCGCACGTCGCGCCAGATGGCGGACCAGGGCCGGGGCACACGGCACAAGAGGACGGGTATCCCCTGTTCCTGGTTGTCCAGGTGGTCACCGTTGTCGATCCGGGCGAGGGTCGCGCAGTCGGTGAAGTACGGCGCGGCCTCACTCCCTTCGTACCCGAGCAGGAGCACCGAGGTGTCGTGATCCGGTGGCGGGGGCCACTCGCTGTACGCGTTCTGGCCGCTGTAGGCCTGGGGCAGCCCATGGGCGGCCCCGAACAGGTTGATGTCGGATGCCTCGCCGTAGTTGCCGGTGAAGACCGCGGTGTCGCTCCGACGTGCCGGGGGGATGGATCGCCACGCGGCCGCCACCGTGGTGGTGAACCTCGGCCACCCCACCTCCTCGCCGATATCGGGGTTGAGCGCCATCGCCAAGCTGCCCTGGAGCGAGCGCTGCGGCACGACCGGGAGCGCAACGCCCGCCGAGATCAGGGCGGACACCGCGACGGCGACGATCAGCAGCGCGGGCCGCAGCATTGATCGGCCACCCCGAAGCCACTCGACGGTGGATGTCGCACCGAGGCCGAGGAGCGCGGGATAGATCCCGGCCAGGTAGTAGGCCTTTCCGTCGCCGAGCAGGTAGACGACGGCGAGCACGGCGTACGTGAGCGGGACGAAGCGAGCCGTGCGCAGACCCGGCCGCCGCCAGGGTGCGATTA
The DNA here is from genome assembly GCF_013410455.1 of Allobranchiibius huperziae. Taxonomy (NCBI): domain Bacteria; kingdom Bacillati; phylum Actinomycetota; class Actinomycetes; order Micrococcales; family Dermacoccaceae; genus Allobranchiibius; species Allobranchiibius huperziae. The sequence continues at coordinate 310,767 of NZ_JACCFW010000001.1, forward strand.
GCCCGGCGATCCATACAGGGACCAGCACCGGGCTGACCATGACCAGCTGGAAGGGCAGGAAACCGACGCGCCCACCCTCGGCGGACCCGGCGACGTTGCCCGCCACGGTCAGCTGCGGCCAGCCGTGCACGGCCTGCCAGACGACGTAGGGGCCGGCGATGACGACGGCCGTGACGACACCTGCGGCGAACCCGCGGGTCCGCAGCATCGTCCGCGGGCCGACGGCGGCGAGGACGATGACGGCGACGACCGCCACCAGTGCGACCTGCGGCTTGAACTGGCAGCCCACGCCGGCGGTCACCCCTGCGAGCACGAGATCCCGGTTGCGGGCCCGGGCGGCGCCCGTGCTGTCGTGCCGCACGGCCCGTAGGAGGAGCCACAGCAGGACGGTCGTGGAGAGAAGGTCGAAGGTGGTGGTGGAGACGATGTGGCCGACCGCGAGCGCGAAACCCGACACGGCGGTGCAGGCGGCTGCGACGAGTTCGCCCCGCCGGTCCGCGCCCACCTCACGGGCGACGAGCGATGCCACCAGCGTGGTCGCCGCGCACGCGACCGCCGACGGCAGCCGCAGGACGACGAGCGAGCCCGGGTCCAGATGGTGCATCAGCCACGCCAGCAGCGGCACGAGTGGCGGCTGATCCGGGTAGCCCCACGCCGGGTGCCCACCGGACACGATGAAGTACATCTCGTCGCGGTGGTAGCCGTACCCCCCGCTGAACGCCGCCAGGACGGCGAACTGGACGGCGGCGACCGCTGCGGCCGGCCCGAAGGACCGTGAACCGTCGAGGCCACCCGCAGGCCAGCTGCTGCGGTGTCCTCGGCGAGCCGGTCTGCCCTGAGCCAGAGACACGGTCCAGTGTGCGTCCGACCGGTCCCCGGAGACGTCCGAACGGGCGATCTCGGGGAGCCTCGGCCATGTCCAGTGCGCTCCGGGGGTGGTGCCGCCGGGCGGAAGGGGCACCGGGTACGACGAAGCCCCGGGCGGCTGCCCGGGGCTTCGTCGTACCTACTGGCGGTGGCGGTGGGATTTGAACCCACGGTGGAGTTACCCCCACACACGCTTTCGAGGCGTGCTCCTTAGGCCGCTCGGACACGCCACCGCCGACGAGGGTACCCGAGGGCTGCGGTCGGGACGAAATCCGTTACCTCATGCGGTCCGTCAGCAGGATGTCGACGGTGAAGCGGTCGGTACGTCGGCCTTGAACTCCTTGCCGAGCACCAGGTCGACGGAGGAGTCCGAGCGCCCGTCGCGGGCGAGCGTGGCTCCGGGGACGCGCGGCAGGACGTAGCGCCTGGCGAAGTCCTCGCCGGTCGCGCCGAAGCGGATCTGGGCGACGCCGTCGACCCTCTGCTTGTACGGGTCGTTGCTGATCGAGCCGATGTCGAAGCCGCCGGACGCGAATTTGGCGGCGACATCGCGGGCGCTTCCGCTGGTGTCCGAGGCGTTGTAGACGTTGAGCTTCGCCAGTGCTTGGGGGAGGGCGAGCGTGGTGCACGACGGGGTGGACGGCCCGGTCGGGGCCGCGCTCGGCGGGCTGATGTTGCGCACGGCGTACACCAGGCCCGCGATCACCAGGATCGCGGCGATCCCGAGGACGACGGTCGCGCGGATCCGGCGGCGCCGGCGAGCGGCCTGCAGGCCGTTACTGGTGCTGCTCACAGCGACAGCACCCGGGCGTGCAGGACCGGACGCTGCTGCAGGGCCGCGCGCAGCGCCCGGTGCAGGCCGTCCTCGAGGTAGAGGTCGCCGCGCCACGACACCACGTGGGCGAAGATGTCGCCGTAGAAGGTGGAGTCGACCGCGAGGACCAGCGCCAGGTCGAGTGTGCGCTTGGTGGTGATCAGCTGCTCCAGGCGCACGATCCGTGGAGACACCGCGCTCCAGTCGGACGGTGTCTCCAGCCCGTGGTCAGGGTAGGGGCGCCCCTCCCCGACAGCCTTGAAGATCACGGCCCGATGCTACGGGGACCGCTGCACGATTCCCCGTAGCCTGCGGCTCCCACGCCGCTATCGTCGCTTCCATGACCACCTCGGAAGACGCCCTCGCCCAGATCAAGGCCGGCTACGGATTCTCCGGCGCCGCACTCGAGCTCGGGGTCGCCGTGACCGACGGGAAGGCGCATCCCGACGTCCCGGTCAGGTTGCCGCTGTCGATGATGAACCGCCACGGTCTGGTCGCGGGTGCCACCGGCACCGGCAAGACCAAGACACTGCAGTTGATGGCCGAGCAGCTGAGCGCCCAGGGGGTGCCGGTCTTCCTGGCCGACATCAAGGGCGACCTGTCCGGCGTCGCGACGGCGGGCCAGCCCGGTGACCGGGTCACCGCCCGCACGAGCGACATCGGTCAGCAGTGGACGCCGACGGCGTACCCGACCGAGTTCTACGCGCTCGCCGGCCTCGGCAAGGGGGTGCCGGTCCGTGCGACCATCACCTCGTTCGGGCCGACCCTGCTGTCGAAGGTGCTGGGGCTCAACGAGACCCAGGAGTCCAGTCTCGGACTGGTCTTCCACTGGGCCGACAGCCAGGGGATGTCGCTGCTGGACCTGAAGGACCTGCGCGCGGTGATCTCCCACCTGACCTCCAAGGAGGGCAAGGCGGACCTCGAGGGCCTCGGCGGGCTGTCCTCGGCCACGGCGGGGGTGATCCTGCGCAACCTGGTGGCGTTCAGCGACCAGGGCGCCGACGCGTTCTTCGGCGAGCCGGAGTTCGACACCGCGGACCTGCTGCGCACCTCCTCCGACGGTCGCGGCGTCGTGAGCTGCCTGGAGCTGGCGGCGGTGCAGGACAAGCCGGCGCTCTTCTCGACGTTCCTCATGTGGCTGCTGGCCGACCTCTTCCACGACCTGCCCGAGGTCGGCGACATCGACAAGCCCAAGCTGGTCTTCTTCTTCGACGAGGCGCACCTGCTCTTCGACGACGCCTCCAAGGCCTTCCTGGACGCCATCCAGCAGACCGTGCGGTTGATCCGCTCCAAGGGCGTCGGCATCTTCTTCGTCACCCAGACCCCCAAGGACGTGCCGAACGACGTGCTGGCACAGCTGGGCAACCGGGTGCAGCACGCGCTGCGCGCCTTCACCCCGGACGACGCGAAGGCGCTCAAAGCGACCGTGCAGACCTTCCCGCACAGCTCCTACGACCTGGAGGAGCTGCTCACCCAGCTCGGCACCGGCGAGGGCGTGGTGACGGTGCTGTCGGAGAACGGCGCACCGACCCCGGTCGCGTGGACCCGGATGCGGGCGCCCCAGTCGCTGATGGCGCCCAGCCCGGACGCGACGATCGACGCGACGGTCAGCGGATCCTCCATCGTGGGCAAGTACGCGCAGGCGATCGATCGCGAGTCGGCGTACGAGATGTTGAACACCAAGCTCCAGCAGGCGCCCACCCCCGCGGAGGCGCCGGCTCCGGCGCCGTCAGGCGGCCAACAGCCGGCGCAGGCGCCTCAGGAGGCTCCGCGTTCGGCCCCGCGTGCCAAGGAGGACAAGGGCATGATCGCGAACGTGGCGGGGTCGCCGGCGTTCAAGTCGATGATGCGCTCGGCGGGCTCGGCGCTGGGTCGGGAGATCACGCGGAGCCTGTTCGGGACGGCCCGCCGGCGCCGCTGAGCGTCGGCCGGCAGGCCGCTCGGGTCAGGAGCAGGTGCGGCTGGGCTTGGGCACCGGCGGGGCCGTCGCCTGAGCCGCAGGCACCAGCCCGGAGAACCGGTAGTCCAGCACCAGGTCCACGGAGGAGTCGGTGCGCCCGTCGAGCACCAGCTTGGCGCCCTTGACCGACAATGCGACCCGCCGGGCCGCGGGCTCGCCCTTGGCGCCGTACCGCACGATCGCGATGAGCTCCGGGTTGAAGCTGCCGAGCGGATCGTTGCCGACCCGGTCGGTCTTGAAGCCGCGGGCGCGCAACTCCTTGCCGACGGTGGTCGCCAGCCCAGGCCGCGCGGTCGTGTTGTAGACGTTGACGGTCACGCTCTTGGCGGCCGGCGGGGGCAGCGCGGCGAGCTGGAACGACGGTCCGAGGACCAGGTCGATCGAGGGGTTGGTGCGGCCGTCGTTGTAGAGGGTGGCGTGCTCCACCTGGGTCGCCAGCGTCAGCGCCATCTGGTAACCACCTGCGCCGTAACGGATCTCGGCGTACGTCGGGGTCGGCCGGTTGTCATCCTGCGGATCGCTCGCCGTGCTGATCACCTGGAAGCCGCGCCACGACAATGCGGTGCCGACCTGCCCGGCGAGACCCTGGGTGTCGGACGCGTTGAGGACGTTGACGTGGATGTAGGACGCGGGGATCGCGACGGTCGGGGTGGGGGTCGTGGTGCATACGGGCTTCTTGGCCGGCGCCGCCTCCTGGTCGCCGCACCCCGCGAGCACCATCGAGCCGGCCATCAGTCCGGCCGTCGTGAGAAGGGCGAGCCGCCCCCTGGTACGCATGATGCCTGTCTGCCCCTTGTGACTCTCTGTCCCGGAACCCAAGTGTGCCGCCGCACGAGCCGATCGAGCCAGCGGCGCGCCAAGCCGTTTCCCTCTTGTGACCCACCTCAGGCTAGGGAAGCGAGGTGAACGGCGGGTGACGTGCGCTCGGGGGCCACGTCGGTGCCCGCAGGTCGCGCTCTCAGCCGGTCGGATCGGGCGACGTCACCGTCAGGACGGCTCCATCAGGTGCTCGATGGCCGCGGCCGCCCGCAGCACCACGTCGTCGGCGAAGCGGGTGCCGACGACCTGCATCCCGACCGGGAGCGCCCCGGCCGGACCGATGGGGACGCTCGCGGCGGGCAGGCCCGCGAGGTTGGCGGGCAGGAGCAGCGCGCACCACGCGTCGAACCCGTCGGGGACCGCTCGGCCGGCCACGGTGGCCGGGCCGAGCCGGTCGGCGGCGAAGGCCGTCACGGGGAGGGACGGAGTGAGCAGCACGTCGTACTCCGACAGGAACTGCAGCCAGGAGGTGGTGAAGCGGCTGCGGGCGGCCTGCGCGTCCAGGTAGGCGCGGGCGCTGACACCGGCGCCGGACTCGATGATGGCGGCGGCGTCGGCGCCGATCAGATCGGGTCGGTCGGCGAGCAGCTGCCCCTGTGAGGCGTTGCCCTCCGGCAGCGCGGTGGCGTCCCACAGCGCGCAGACGTCGACCGGATCCGGGTGCACCAGATCGATCCTGACGCCGGACCGCCGCAGCGTGTCGAGCGCCCGCTCGAACGCGCCCCGCACGTCGTCGTCCAGGTCGGACAACCCGAGCGTGGCGGAGGCGGCGATGCGCAGCCCGTGGAGCGAGGCGCCGCGCACGGCGTCGAGGAAATCGAGTGGCCGGGGCGGCGCGACGCTGGTCGGGTCCTGCGGTGCGGGGCCGCCGAGCACCGTCATGGCCAGCGCCAGATCCCGCACGCACGACGCGATCGGTCCGACGACCGACAGGCTCGGCCATCCGCGGAACCCCGGCGTGGTCGGCACCAGCCCGAAGGTGGGTTTGAGCCCGGCGACTCCGCAGAAGCCGGCCGGGATCCGGACCGACCCGCCCCCGTCGCTGCCGAGCGCGAGGCGGGCCATGCCGGCCGCCACCGAGGCAGCTGCACCGCCACTGCTCCCGCCCGTCGTACGGGACAGATCCCGCGGATTGCGGGTCGTTCCGTACAGGTCGTTCGTGGTGACGCCGCGGTAGCAGAACTCCGGGTTGTTGGTCTTGCCCAGCACGACCGCGCCGGCCTCCAGCAGCCGGTCGACGGCCACGGCCGACGTGCCGGGCCGGAAGTCGGCCAGGACGCGAGATCCGTTGGTGGCCGGGGCTCCCGCGAGCCAGATCTGGTCCTTGATGGACACCGGTACGCCGGCCAGCGGGCCGATCCGCTCGCCGGCGGCGATGCGTCGGTCGACGTCCGCGGCCTGCGCGAGCGCCTCGTCGCGCAGCACGACGGTGTACGCGTTGATCTCACCGTCGCGCGCCTCGATCGCCGCGAGGCACTCGCGGGCGGCGTCCACGGCGCTCAGGCGTCTGCCGGCGATCGCGTCGGCGACCTCCCACGCGTTCGTCACAGGGTGCCCTGCACCGCTGCCCGCTCCAGCTCCTCCTGCTCCTCACGGGCGACGCGGGTCTCGGCCTCGACGTCGATGTTGCGGGCCAGGAACCAGTAGAGGAGCCCGGCGACCGGCAGGCCGATGAAGAAGGAGATGTCAACGTCGTGGATCGATTTGGCCACGAACCCGGTGTAGAGGCTCCCGACCACGAAGAACGGTGTCATGGCGATGAATCCGACCAGGTAGGAGACGATCCCCGGCCAGCCCCACCGTCCGTACATCCCGTTGGGTTTGAAGATCTCGGCGATCGCGTAGTGCCCTCGTCGCACGACGTAGTAGTCGACCAGGTTGACGGCGGTCCAGGGGATGAAGAGGTAGAGCACCAGCAACAGGAAGTTGTTGAAGTCGCTGAGGAAGTTCGACGTCGCGACCAGTGCGCCCAGCAGGGACAGCACCGCGGTGAACGCGATGGTGGCGATCCGGATGCCGAGAGTCGGCTTGACCTTCGAGAAGGAGTCGACAGCGCTGATGAGGGTCAGCGAGCCGCCGTACATGTTGAGCGCGATCACCGAGACCAGGCCGAGCGCCGCGAGGACCAGGACCACGTCGCCGAATCCGTTGAAGAAGTGGTTGCCGACCTCCTTCAGCTCGGCGATCGCGTTGCCGCTGAACGCCTTTCCCTTCCATGCCGCGAGCGTGGCACCGATGACCATCATCCAGGCGCCGCCGACGGCCGACCCGCCGTACGTCCAGTAGAAGGTCTTGCGCACCGTGACGTCCGGCGGCAGGTAGCGCGAGTAGTCCGAGACGTAGATGGCCCAGCTGATCTGGTAGCCGGCGACCACCCCGAACTGACCGAAGAACGGCGCCGCCTGGAAGTGCCCGAGGTCGAACGTGCCGGCCGGGTAGTGCAGCGTGAAGAGCAGGACCGTGACGATCCCGAAGACGATGAGCATCGCGTAGGTGAGGATCTGCTCGGCCCGGTGGATCAGGTCGTAGCCGATGATCGCGATCGCGACGCCGATGAGGGTGATGATCACGTGCCACGGTTTGATCCACGACGTGCCGGTGCTCTTGGACATCGACTCGCTGGCGAGCACGGTGTTGAAGACGTTGAACCCGGCGTACTGCACGTAGGCGAACAGCCAGACGAGGAGCGCGCCGAGGTAACCGAACTGGGGCCGCGACTGGATCATCTGCGGCAGACCGAGCTGCGGGCCCTGCGCGGAGTGGAACGCCATGAAGAGCGTGCCCAGCAGCGTGCCGACCACGATGGCGATGATCGACCACGGCAGCGTCGCGCCCTCGGTGATGCTGATGAGGCCGACCGCCAGCGTCGCGATCTGCGCGTTCGACATGAACCACAGCGGCCCGAGATGCCACAGCTTGCCGTGTCGTTCGGTGAGCGGCACGTAGTCGATCGAGCGGGATTCGATCCCGCCGGCCCGCTGAGCGGGTTCCTTCGTCTGCGTCATGGGACCACTCTCCCGCGAGATGCATTGTTACTGCTGGGTATTCCGTACGGCGCGCGTCGCAGAGGAGTGCAGGTCCCCGGACGTCGCCCGGAGGACGGGGAAATGGCTTGTGCCGGCGGGAGCCGGCTGCTGCGATCGTGACGTGCCCGAACCGAACCTGGCCAGCGCGGGCGGATCGCCCGATGCCTCGGGCATCCGCGTCGTCCGGGCGAACGACGCCGCCGCCGTCGCCCGCATCCTGGCCACCCTGCCGCAGTGGTTCGGCATCCCCGAGTCGAACGACCACTACGTCGAGGCTGCCGCGTCGATGCCGTCGTATCTGGCCGTGACCGGCGACCGCGTCGTGGGCGTGTTGCTGACGACGATTCATTTCGCGGAGGCTGCCGAGGTCTATCTGATGGCCGTCGACGCGGCGTACCGACGCCGGGGCATCGGCACCCGGCTGATGGAAGCCGCGCGGGCAGAATTGCGCCGCGACGGCGTCCGCTTCCTGCAGGTCAAGACGCTCGGTCCGAGCCGACCGGACGAGAACTACGCGGCGACCCGCCGCTTCTACGAACGCTGCGGATTCACCCCGTTGGAGGAGCTGCTGCAGCTGTGGGAGGGCAATCCCTGCCTGCTGATGGTCGCGGCGCTCTGACCCCGCGTCCCAGGTCTGCCGGCCCGCTCCCGCCGAACCAGGGCGGCGCCGCCACATCGGCCCTAGCCTGAGGTGGTCCGCGCCGGGGAGTGCGGACCGGCGATGCCGATGGAGCAGAGGGAGTCCCACCATGACCGACGGGAAGCGGCCGATGTTCGAGAGGAAGCGGGTGGGGTACGGCGTCTGTCCCGCGTCCCCGACCGGGTGGCTGGTGGCGTTCCTACCGGGTCTGATCGTGCTCGTCGTCGTGCTGGTGGTGGTCCTGGTCGTGGCACGGTGACCGGCACCGCGGCGGCGACCGCGGCAGGTCGCAGCCGATGCGCGCGGGTCGTGGCTCGACGGGTGGCTGCCGGTATCGCGGTGGTCATGTCGGCGGCGGCGTGCAGCTCACACTCCACGGCATCGTCGGGTACGACGGCGAGCGCATCGGATTCGGCGTCGGCGCCGAGTTCGTCGACCTCGAGTTCCACGACGGCGAGTCCATCCGGATCGACGTCGGCGGGCAGGTTCCCGCAGGGCTGGGTGGACGAGCAGGTGAGCTTCACCGTCGACGGGATGACGATCTACGCGACCTACCGTCATCCGGTCTCATCGGCCCGCGGACCGGCTGCGTTGCTCATCGCGGGGAGCGGGATCCCCGATCGCAACGGCGACTCACCCGGGTCGCCGGAGGGTTCGATCCGCCTGCTCGCCAATCAACTCGCACTCGACGGTGTCGCGACCCTGCGCTACGACAAGCTCGGTTCCGGCCGGACGGGTTTGGGCACGTTCGCCGCCGACCCGGCCTCGGTCCGGGTGGCCACCTACGAGCACGAGGCGGCCGCAACACTGCGCTTCCTCGCGAGCAGACCGCGCTCGGACGCTTCCCAGCTGTCGGTGTTCGGCCACAGCGAGGGCGGTTTCTACGCGCTCATGATGGCCACCGGTCATGCGGGCGTCGTGCCGCACATCGCCCGCCTCGGTCTGATCGAGCCCTTGAGCCGGCGGACCTTGGACGTCCTGGACGAGCAGGTCACAGGCCTTTTGAGGCGGGACGTCTCGGCGGGCAGGATCACCAGCGCCGCCGCCGCCACCCAGGAGCAGCAACTCACCGCTGCCATCACCGCCGTGCGCGCCGGCCGGACGCCCGCCCAGATCCCGGCCGTGGCAGCGACGACCTTCAGCCCGAACAACATCGGTTACACCGCCGACCTGGATCGTTACGACCCGGCTCAGCTGGCGGCCGGGCTCCCCGCGGGGACATCGGTCCTGCTGACCTGCAGCCCCCAGGACTCGCAGGTGCCCTGCTCCGACGTCGACCACCTGAAGAGCGGTCTGACCAAGGCCGGGGTGTCCCTGGACTACGCGCCGATCACCGACATGGATCACGCGCTGAAGACGGACGACACACCCGACAACGACAACGACGATGCGGCTGTGCCGATGGCGCCGGCCCTTGCCCGTGCCATCGCGACGTTCGTGAAGTGATCAGGGAGCGCCGAGCGCAGCGAACACCTCGATGAGCTCGTACGCCGCGGCGATGTCCGCGGCGGTGAAGCCCAGTGTCAGCGGGCCGCGTAGTCCGACCCCGGGGATTCCCAGCGCGCGCTCGGTCATCGACGGCCGGAGGACGTCCACCTCGAGGTCGACCGGGCCCTGGAAACGCGGCGCCTGCACGTCGCCGAGGCGCGTGAGCGCCGTCTGCGTGGCAGCCTCGATCCGTCGGCACGACTCGCGCGGGTGCAGTCCTTCGGCGGCCCGGCTGCCCCTCGAGGTCTTGACGACGACCGTGGTCATGCCGGGCACCACCGAGGCGGCCTCGGCCGCCAGCGTGTCGTCACCGGTCGCGAGCACGGGCGCCGCGCCGTAGTGCACCGCCAGGGCCGCGTTCAGTCCGAGCTCGCCCAATTCGCGCCCGTCACAGCGGACCTCGGCGATGACGGCGCCGCTGACCGTGTGCGCCAACACGGAGTGCGGCGTGCCGGCCCGTCCGTGATAGCCGACGAAACATGCCGCATCCACGCCCTCGTCGATCCCGGTCATCATCGCCAGGCGCCGGGGCGATCCCCGCAGCAGCGTGCACCCCTGCTCCAGGCGGTCCGGGATGAGGTTGCGGAACCGTGCGTGCGCGTCACAGACCACGATCTCCGCCGCCGGGTCGTGGGCCAGCACACCGCGTACGACGGCGCTCGCCTCATCCGTCATGTAACCGCGGTTGCGCTCGTACTCCGGGTTTCCCGGGCTGGTGTCCTGCGGGTCGACGACTCCCGCAACACCCTCCATATCGACCGACACCAGCACCCGCACGACACCCTCCGATCGGCTCCGGACCTTTGCCCTCCATCCTGCGGGACGAAGGCGCGATCACCTAGCACAGGGCCAGGCCATTAACGAATCTTGATGCGCCGCAGGGTCGCTCATCCGGCCGATCGGGATCAGACTGGGAGGAGAAGACATCGGAGCAGTGCCGCTCCGGGTGGAAGGAAAGTGATCCTGATGACCGGCCGGATGCGTTTCGAACCGTCGGCGTGGGCCCAGGCCGGGTGGTGGACCACAGCGGTGCGTGTCGGTGCGGCGATCGGTCCGCTCGTCATCTGCGCGCTCCTCGCGACCGACCGCAGGGACATCACGCCGGTCATCGCGGTCCTCGTGCTCGTGCTCTGGGTGGTCGCAGCCGCCGCCACTGCCGACCGGCTGGCCGCGCTGATCGCCGCCGTGTCCGGAGGCGTCTGGTTCGACTTCTTCCTCGCCCGGCCCTACCACCAGTTCGCGATCGCCGACACGGCTCACGTCGTCGCGACGGTGCTGCTCGTGCTGATCGGCATCGCCGTCGCCGAGCTCGCGCTCTGGGGCCACCGTCAACAGGCCGGTGCCGCGCGCCGTTCGGGTTATCTGGACGGGCTGTTGGCGAGTGCCGCGGCGATCAGGGAGGGCAGCGCGCCCACCCGGGCGGTCACCGAGATCGCCGCTCAGCAGATCGCCGACACCCTGGACGTCGAGCGGTCCACCTTCGTCGACGGCCCGATCCGCGATGCGCCGATCGCCGTCCTGGAGCAGGACGGCACGGTGGTCCGGGGCGGTCGCCGGGTCGACGTGACCCGGATCGGGCTGCCCACCGACGAGTACATCGCGATCCCGGTGCAGCGGGGACAGGCGGTCCTCGGCTACTTCCGGGTGTCGTCCGCGACCCATGTGCGGCATCCGAGCTCCGAGCAGTGTCGGGTCGCGGTCCTGCTCGCCGATCAGGTGGCCGGCGCGTTCGGAACGGCGAGCTCGGCGAGCTCGGTGAGCACGGACTAGGCCCCGCGAGTCATGCGGCAGGTCTCTGTCCGGGTCGGCTGGGCATCAGTCCGGGGGTGAGGTCCCAGGTGACACCGGTCGTGGTGACCTGAGCGGTGAGCAGGTCGCGGTGCACGATCGTGTGGTGGCGTGCGCACAGCAGGGCTGCGTTGGTCAGTGTTGTCTCGCCGCCGGCCCACCAGGGCCGCACATGATGTGCATCGCACCAGTCCGGTGGGCGGTCGCAGCCGGGGAAGGTGCAGTGCTGATCCGGGTGAATGATCGCGGTGCGTAAACCCCCGGTGAACAGGCGTTTGGCGCGGCCGACGTCCAAGGGTTCGGACTCGGTGCCGAGGACTGCGGGGATGAGATCCGCATCGCACGCGAGTCGGCGGAGAGTGCCGGCGTCGAGGTGATCGCCGTCGGTGGTGCGTCCGATGCCCGGTAGGTACGTCGGGGCGAATCCGTCTTCGCCCGAGCCGTGTTGGCCGAGTCGGCCCGCGTCCCGGAGCCCCTCGTACAGGGTGTTGTAGTCCATCGTGACCAGGATCTTCGCGGTGCCGCCGAACTCCCCGACCGGCCGCGGGCTGGTGCCGTCGAGCACGCCGGCGGAGGTCTCGACGAGTCGCACCAGGGCATCCGCGCGCCGTTTGGCCGGGGTGCGGGTGTCTCGTTCCAGCGCACCCGTCCCGGTTTCTAGCCGGGCCCCCGCGCTGGTCGGGGACTCTTGTGGCGCAGGCGCAGGCGTGGGTGCGGAGAGGGCACGCAGGGCGTGTTTGACCACGGCGGCATGCCCGCTCGAGAGTTCGGCGACGAACCTCGTTAACCCGTTGGGCAGGTCGGCCCAGAACACCGACTCGCACTCCTGCTGACGTTCCTCGTCCCGCACGAGCTGCTGCGGGGCGTACTGACCCAGGATCCGGGTGGTCAACTCCCGCAAGGTCCGCCACCCCTGATCGGACAGCGACAGGTACCGCCCGAGCAGGTCATCGCGACCTGCGGTCGGCAGTTGCGGCAGGATCCGGGGCACCTCCCGCAACGCGGCAGCGGCCACCGGCACACTCGCCGACCCGGTCGCGAGGGCCTCGGCCACGACTCGGTTGCGCGGATCGGCGCAGTCCACGCCCACCGTCCCGACCCGGCGCACCACGACCGGGTCCACACCAGCCGCTTGCCGGGCCACCCACGCCGGAGCACCCGTCGCGGTGGAGTTCGCCACGGTCCCGCGGCTCAGTGCGTCCGCGGTCGCCAGAGCCGCGACGTTCTCCATCCGGGCGCCCATCCGCAGCATGCCCCCGACGACCTCGCCCAGTGCCGCTTCGTCCAACTGCCACAGGGCGCCCGGCCACTCCTCCAACGCAGCAGTGAACTCCCCCATGAGGGCCATCAACCGAGCGCCCGTGCCAGGCGCTACGGGACCATGAATGTCGGTCGTCGACTGCGCCATGGCCCCTCCTACGCTGGTGACGGCACCCCTTGCCATCTACTGTGAATCATACGCGTGTTCGATATCGATGGCAAGGGCAAATACGGCCGAAGATGCTGCGAATGTTAGTTATTCGCCAGAGGTATGCATCACCAACCTCTTCTCGTCGGGCGTGTGAGGGGCCTCCGCCGAAGCCCACGCGGTGATCGGTGCCCAGATGGTGCAGCGGCCGCCCGGTAGTGCGTTCTGCAGGGTGATCAGGACTGGTCGCCAACCCGGACGCGGTCCGGGACAGTGGTGGGGTGAGCACACCGACCAGCACCACGACACGGAGACACTCGTGAACAAGAACCCTCGCACCGCGACCGTCAAGACGCCTGCGGAGAACTTCACCGGCGACGTGTGGATGAATCCGCTCTTCGACGGCGACGGCACGTCCCGGTTGGTCTGTGGACACGTGCGTTTCACCCCGGGGGCGCGCACCAACTGGCACTCCCACTCCAACGGGCAGCTGCTCGTGTGCACCGACGGCGTCGGGCTGGTCGGCACCCGCGACGGGCGCTCGGTCCTGCTCCATGCGGGGGAGAGCGTGTGGACCCCGGCCGGCGAAGAGCACTTCCACGGCGGCACCGCCGATCAGATGATGTGCCACTACGCGATCCTCGATGGCAGCGGCGACGCCGACGCGACGACGTGGTTGGAGCCGGTCACCGACGACCAGTACGCCGCGGCCGAGGCCGCCGCCACCGGGAGCCGGTGATGGAGTACCGCCCACTCGGCCGCACCGGCGTGCAGGTCAGCCCGCTCTGCCTCGGCGCGATGATGTTCGGCCCGTGGGGCAACGACGACCGGGCCGATGCGACCCGCATCATCCACGCCGCCCTGGACGCCGGGATCAACATCGTCGACACCGCCGACATCTACTCGGCCGGTGTCTCGGAGGAGATCGTCGGGGAGGCCCTGCAGGGTCGGCGGGACGACGTCGTACTGGCGACCAAGTTCTTCATGCCCATGGGGGATGGCCCCAATCAGGGCGGGGGCTCGCGGCGGTGGATCATCCGCGAGGTCGAGAACTCGCTGCGGCGCTTGAGGACCGACTACATCGATCTGTACCAGATGCACCGGCCGACACCGGAGACCGACGTGGAGGAGACCCTGGGTGCGCTCTCGGACCTCGTGCACGCCGGGAAGGTGCGCTACGTCGGCTCCTCCTCGTTCTCGGCGTCACAGATCGTGGAGGCGCAGTGGGCCGCACGGGAGCGCAATCTCGAGCGGTTCGTCACCGAGCAGCCGCCGTACTCGATCCTCGTCCGCGGCATCGAGGAGGACCTGTTGCCGACCGCGCTGCGGCACGGGATGGGCACCCTCACCTACAGTCCGCTGGGCGGCGGATGGCTCTCCGGCAGGTGGCGCAAGGACGCCGCCTCGGAGCCGACATCCAGCGCCCGCCCGAGCGTCCGGTTCGACATGAGCATCCCGGCCAACCAGCGCAAGCTCGATGTCGTCGAGGACCTGGCACAGCTGGCCGAGCAGGCCGGTGTGAGTCTGATCGAGATGTCGATCGCGTTCGTCATCCGCCACCCCGGTGTCACCGCGGCGATCGTCGGTCCGCGCACGATGGCGCAGTTGGAGTCCTACCTGCCTGCTGCGGACCTCACCCTCAGCGATGACGTCCTCGACCGGATCGACGCGATCGTGGCTCCAGGCGTGACGGTCAACCCGGAGGACACCAGCTACGGCCAGCACGAACTCACCCCCACGGCGCTGCGTCGCTGACCGCGTCGTCGCCCCGGGCCATCCCGAACGAGGAGAGAACCATGCAAGAGCTGACCCTGAACAACGACGTACGGATGCCCGCGATCGGGCTCGGTGTGTTCCAGACACCCGCCGACGAGACGCGCAGCGCGGTCGCCGCGGCGCTGTCGACCGGATACCGCCATATCGACACCGCGGCGGCGTACGGCAACGAACGCGAGGTCGGAGAAGCGATCCGTGACTCCGGGCTCGCACGCGACGACGTCTTCGTCGAGACCAAGGTGTGGATCAGCGACTACGGGTACGACGAGACGCTGCACGCGTTCGACAAGAGCGCCGGCAAGCTCGGCGTGGAGCAGATCGATCTGCTGATCCTGCACCAGGCGCTCCCTTCGGATTTCGAGAAGACCCAGCAGGCGTACCGCGCCCTCGAGAAGCTGCTGGCCGACGGCAGGGTGCGCTCGATTGGGGTCAGCAACTTCATGGTCGAGCACCTCACCGCGCTCCTGGAGAAGGCCGCCGTGGTGCCCGCGGTGAACCAGATCGAACTACACCCCTACTTCCAGCAGCGGGAGGTCCAGGCATTCGGCGCCCAGCACGGAATCCTCACCCAGGCCTGGTCGCCGATCGGCGGGATCACGTTCTACCGGGACGGCCAGCACACCAGCACCCTGCAGGACCCCGTGATCGGTGACATCGCGCGAGCGCACGACAGGTCGCCCGCGCAGGTGATGCTGCGCTGGCACCTGCAGGCGGGTCGCTCGGTGATCCCGAAGTCGACCAAGCCGCAACGTATCGCCGAGAACTTCGACGTCTTCGACTTCGAGCTCGGCGGCGATCAGGTGGACGCCATCGACGCCCTGGACACCGATCGGCGCGGCGGTCCCGAGCCGACCGCCATCACGCTGGAGAGCTTCGGCCGCGACATCCCCGAAGCTTGACCGGCCCTTTGTGGCGCCCGGACGCCGTCACCGTCCGACGGCGTACCCCTGCATGCCGCGGGGGTTGGCGCCGGCGCGCAGCACTCCCGTGGCGGGGTCGCGGGTGACGGCGCACAGCCGTCCCTCGCTCCACGCCGGTCCGAGCTGTACGCCGTGACCGCGGGCCGACAGCTCGCGCGCCACAGCCGGGTCGATCCGGTCCTCGATCACCAGCACGCCGGGCTGCATGCCGCGCGGGTAGAACGAGCTGGGGACCGCCTCGCTGTGCCAGGCGGGTGCGTCGATGGCGTCCTGTAATGCGTTGCCCTGAGCCAGGACTCGTAGTAGGAAGAGCAACTGCCACTGATCCTGTTGGTCTCCGCCCGGCGTACCGCAGGCCATGGACGGCGCGCCGTCGCGCAGCACCAGGGTGGGGCTGAGGGTGGTCCGCGGCCGGCGGCCGGGCGCGAGAGACGCCGGAAGGCCCTCCTGCAGCCGAAACATCTGTGCGCGGGTGCCGAGGCAGAAGCCGAGCTCGGGGATGGTGGGCGAGCTCTGCAACCACCCGCCGCTCGGCGTCGCCGAGATCGTGTTGCCGAAGCGGTCGACCACGTCGACGTGGCAGGTGTCGCCGCGTTGCGCGGTGGGAGCTGTCCGATCGGACACAGTGGGCTCACCGACGGTGGAATCGCCTGTTGCAGAGGCGGTTTGCCCCAATCCGTGGGGGAGCACCGGGGTCCGGCCGCCGGGGGAGCCCGGCCGGATCTCCATCGAGGCGTCCGCGCCGACGAGCGCGGCGCGCTGAGCGGCGTACGCCGGGTCGAGCAGGTCGGCGAGCGGGACGTCGACGTCGCCGTAGAACGCCTCGCGGTCGGCGAAGGCGAGTTTCATGACCTCGGTCGTGGTGTGCACGCCCTCGGCGCGGAGCAGATCCAGCTCCGACGGGTCCCCGAGCGCGTTCATCATCTGCAGCGACTGCAGCAGCACCGGCCCCTGGCCCCACGCACCGGTCTTGGCGACGGTCGCGCCCGCCCAGTCGAGGGTGACGGCGGGCTCCCAGGTGGCCTCGAACCCACCGAGGTCTTCACCGGTGATGACGCCGGCGTGGGCCGCGCCGCTGGAGTCCAGGAAGGACCCGCGGGCGAAGCGGTCGACCGAGTCGGCGACGAAACCGTCCGACCACGCACGCCGGGCGCCCTCGATCCGGCTCACCCGGTCGGTGCCGGCTGCGGCACCCTCGGCCAGCAGGCGGCGCAGCGTCGCGGCGTACGCGGGGTTCGTCACCAACGAGCCCGGTGTGGGTGCCTTTCCGCGCGGCAGCCAGGTGCTCGCGGAGGTGGGCCAGTGCTCGGTGAACATGCCCGCCACGCGTTCGATCGTGGCGCTGACGGCGGGGAGCACGGGGTGGCCGGCCTCGGCGTACCCGATGGCCGGCTCCAGCACGTCGGACAGCTCCCAGGTGCCGTGGTCGCGCAGCAGCACCAGCCAGGCGTCGACCGCGCCGGGGATGGCCGCGGCCAGGAGGCCGGAGCCGGGCACCTGGTCCAGGCCCTCAGCGCGGTAGTGCTCGATGGTGGCTCCCGCCGGCGCCGGGCCCTGGCCGCAGAGCACCCGCGGGGTCGGGTCGTCGGCGGTGGCGACGATGGCGGGCATGTCGCCGCCGGGGCCGTTGAGGTGCGGCTCGACCACGTGCAGCACGAAGCCGGCGCAGGCGGCCGCGTCGAAGGCGTTGCCGCCGCGTTCGAGCACGCTCATCGCCGACTGCGACGCGATCCAGTGGGTGGAGGAGACCATGCCGAAGGTGCCCGCGAGCGTGGGGCGCGTGGTGAACGTCATGCGTTCACAGCGGCGTTCGGCTTCATGACGCTCAGCAGCTCGTAGCCGACGTGCGAGGCGGCGATCCCGGTGATCTGCGCGTGGTCGTACGCCGGCGCCACCTCGACGATGTCGGCCGAGACGACGTTCGTGGCCTCCAGCGCTCGCAGGATCGCGAGCAGCTCCCGACTCGTCAGGCCGCCGGCTTCCGGGGTGCCGGTGCCCGGCGCGTGCCCCGGATCGAGGACGTCGATGTCGATCGAGACGTAGACCGGGGCGTCGCCGAGCCGCGCGAGCATCGCTTCGATGACCCCGCGCGTACCGAGCTCGTCGAACTGGGCGGCGTGGATGGTGGCGAAACCGAGGTCGGCGGACTCCGGCAGGTCGCGCGCGTCGTAGAGCGGGCCGCGGATCCCGATGTGCAGGCAGTGGTCCCGGTCGAGCAGCCCCTCCTCGGAGGCCCGCCGGAACGTCGTGCCGTGGGTGTGCGGGGCACCGAAGTAGGTGTCCCACGTGTCGAGGTGGGCATCGAAGTGCAGCACCGCGATCGGGCCGTACGCCGCGTGCATCACCCGCAGCAACGGCAGGGTGATCGTGTGGTCGCCACCGAGCGTGAGCAGCCGTCGTCCACCGGCGGTCAGCTCCGCCGCGTCCCGCTCTATCTGCCCGATCGCGTCCTCGATGTCGAACGGGTTGGCCGCGATGTCGCCGGCGTCCACCACCTGCTGCAGGTCGAACGGCGCCACGTCGAGCTCGGGATTCCATGGCCGCAGCAGCCGCGAGCTCTCCCGGATG
Source organism: Allobranchiibius huperziae (assembly GCF_013410455.1). NCBI lineage: Bacteria > Bacillati > Actinomycetota > Actinomycetes > Micrococcales > Dermacoccaceae > Allobranchiibius > Allobranchiibius huperziae. The sequence goes on from NZ_JACCFW010000001.1 coordinate 328,841, forward strand.
TGCGAGGGCCCGAAGCGGGCGCCGGGTCGGTAACTCACGCCGCTGTCGAACGGCACCCCGACCACCGCGACGTCGTAGTCCTCGACGTCCTCCATGTCCTCGCGGCGCGGCAGCCGCGCGAAGGTGGTGAGCCCGGCGTACCGCGGGGTCTTGCTGGCGTCAGTCGGACCGACGGGCATCGGGGCTCTCCTGCGGGGTCGTGGCGACCGGATCGGACCCGGCCGCTCTCTGCAGGATGCTCTCACCACGTCGGGAGCGTTCGACCGTGTAGGCCGCCGCGACGGCCAGCATCGCGACCGAGATCGGCCACGTCCACCAGCCGGGGCGTTCGAGGGTCTCGACCAGCTCGAACGTCTCGTGGATGCCGATCAGGCTCGCGCCGCCGGCCACCATCGCCCAGCCCGTCGCGCGGTTGGTGAAGGCGAAGACCACCTCCAGCTCCGCGGGCTGCAACCGGCGCATGACCTCCTGCCGGTACGCGCCCGAGGCCCGTCGGTGCAGCACGTAGCCGACCGGTGGGATCAACCACCACCAAGGTGAGACGTCCGGTTCGTCGACCCGATCCGCCGCGCCCTTCATCGCCGACCGCGCGACGTCGACGTCGAGCTCCTGCAACTCCAGCGACGCCTGCAGGATCGGGCCGGCCACCAGGAGCCACGCTCCGAGGAAGGCGCACCACGCCGTCACTTCGTGCATGGAGGGGAGCCTTCCATGCTCTGCATGACCTCATGGGCGCCCGGACGAGGAATGGCCGGCCCCTCGTCGTACGGGGCCGGCCATCCGATGCTGGCGGAGGATGCGGGATTTGAACCCGCGAGGGGTTTCATCCCCAACACGATTTCCAATCGTGCGCACTAGGCCACTATGCGAATCCTCCAGGCGAGCAGAGGTTACCCGGTCGCGGCGGGACTGCATAAATGAGGCGTGCCCGGTGCACCCGCCGCGGTGTCCTAGACTGTTCGCCGATCCCCCACGCGGTGGTACCGCGCCGAACTCCCCCAGGGCAGGAATGCAGCAAGGGCAGGCGTGCTCTTCCAGGTGCGTGGGGGGTCCTTCACGTCCGGCCCGAGGCTGACAGGGTCACGATTGTCCGCAGATCCGGGTCGACGGGTGCACGAATATGCGGACAACCGATGCCACCTGTACGAGCTGGTCGCACTGACGGTCCCGGCGCATAGAGTTCCCCAGGTGAGCACCGCGTTGTACCGCCGATACCGCCCCGAGACGTTCGCCGACGTCATCGGCCAGGAGCACGTGACCGTGCCCCTGATGCGCGCCCTGGAGACCGGCCGGGTCAACCACGCCTACCTCTTCAGCGGGCCGCGAGGCTGCGGCAAGACCACCAGCGCCCGGATCCTCGCGCGCTGCCTCAACTGCGAGCAGGGCCCCACCCCGACCCCGTGCGGCGTGTGCGACTCCTGCGTCGCGCTGTCCCGCGGCGGCGCGGGCACGGTCGACGTGATCGAGATCGACGCGGCCAGTCACGGCGGCGTCGACGACGCGCGCGACCTGCGTGAGCGGGCGGCGTACGGCCCGGCCAGCAGCCGTTTCAAGGTCTACATCATCGACGAGGCCCACATGGTGACCACGCAGGGTTTCAACGCCCTGCTGAAGGTCGTCGAGGAGCCGCCGGAGCACGTGAAGTTCGTCTTCGCGACCACCGAGCCGGAGAAGGTCATCGGCACGATCCGGTCGCGCACCCACCACTACCCCTTCCGGCTGGTCCCGCCGCAGCGGCTGACCGAGTACATGGAGCAGCTCTGCGTCGCCGAGGGCGTGCAGGTCGAGCCGGGCGTGCTGTCCTTCGTGACCCGCGCCGGCGGCGGGTCGGTGCGCGACTCGCTGTCCGTGCTCGACCAGTTGATCTCCGGATCGCAGGACGGCGGCCTCACCTACGCCGGGGCGGCCGCGCTGCTCGGGTTCACCGACGGTGAGCTGCTCGACGCCACCATCGACGCGCTCGCGGTGTCCGACCCCGCCGCGACCTTCCGTCAGATCGGCCGGGTCATCGAATCCGGCCACGATCCGAGGCGATTCGTGGAGGACCTGCTCGAACGGCTGCGCGACCTGATCATCGTCGCCGCCGTCCCGGACGGGGTCGCGCAGGTGCTGCGCGGAGTGCCGGAGGATCAGCTCGAACGGATGCGCCAGCAGGCCGCCGCATTCGGCGCCGAGACCCTGGCCCGGGCCGCGACCATCGTCAACGCCGGCCTGACGGAGATGACCGGGGCCACTGCCCCGCGGCTGCAGCTGGAGCTGATCTGCGCCCGCGTGCTGCTGCCGGGGGCGAGCGGCGAGGAGGGGTACGCCGCGCGGCTGGACCGTCTCGAACGCCGCCTCGCGATCGGCGCCGTGCCGGGCGCCCGGCCCACCGCGTCCGCGTCCGAACCGACCACTGCGCAGCCCTCGACACCCGCACCGGAGCCGTCGAACCCTGAAGTCCCGGTGCCCCACCCGCCGCTGGAGCAGCCGACACCACCCGCCGGACCGGCCGATCCGGCTCCGGCGCCGGCGCCGACACCCACCCCGGAGCCGACGCCCGACCCCGAGCCGTCGCCCGTGCCCGACCCCACGACCGTCCCGCATCCGAGTCCCGCGCCCGACCCGGACATGCCGGACGAACCTGACGAGGCCGGAGCAGGCGGCGAGCCCGTCGACGTGCGGTCCGAGGGGCGCGACATCCCGGAGGTGGCCGACCCCGTGGGCGTCGCACCGGGCGGTGCGGGCCAGGGACCGGGTGGGCCGCCGTCGGCCCAGCAGTCGGCTGTCGGGGGAGGGCTCGACACCGACGCGATACGCCGGGCCTGGCCGGATGTGCTCAACGCCATCGCGCGAATCAAGCGGGTGACCTGGGCCCTGCTGAGCCAGCACGCCCACGTGCTGGAGTACGACCCACCGCAGCTCGTGCTCGGGGTGAGCAGTCCCGGGCTGGCGCAGACCTTCGAGCGGGGGTCGCACCGCGACGTCGTACGCCAGGCGCTGCAGGAGGCCCTCGGCGTGACCGTGACGGTGACGGCCCGCACCGACAGCGGCGCACCGACCGGCACGCCGCAGCCGGACGATCTCGCCCCGGCGCGGCCTGCCCAGCGTGCCGATCCCGGCGGACAGCAGGACGCGCAACCGGCCGCACCTGACACTGGGGCGGAGACGTCGGACCCGCAGCCCGCGGCACCCGTGGCCGCGCGCCGCCCCCAGCGCTCCGCGCCGCGCAAGCGGTCCGAGCCCGAGGTCGAGCCGGGCGGATGGGGCGCGAGCAGTGCGCCGGCGCCGAGCTGGGCCAGCGAGCCCGCCGCGCAGCAACCAGCGGCCGGAGCGTCCGCGACCGCCGTCCCGATGGCCGATGAGGACGAGGGATCACGAGACGACGAGGACGTCGAGGACGCCGGTGAGGTCGGCATCCCCGTGGTGACCTCGATCCTCGGTGGCGTGGTCATCGAGGACCAGCGGGACTGACCTGTGCTCTACCGCGCCGCCAAAGGCACCGTCTCACCCGTCGTACGCGCGCTATGGCGCCCGCAGGTCGAGGGCGCCGACAACGTGCCCCGCCAGGGGGGAGTCCTCCTGGCGAGCAACCACCTGTCCTTCATCGACAGCGTGGTGATCCCGTTGGTCGCCCCGCGCCAAGTCCGCTTCCTGGCGAAGTCGGACTACTTCACCGGCACCGGCGCGAAGGGCACGGCCTCACGCCTCTGGTTCGAGACGATGGGGATGATCCCGGTCGAGCGCGACGACTCCCAGGCCGCCGCCAAGTCGCTCGAACTCGCCCTGCGGGTGCTGGCCGCCGGGGATGCCTTCGGCATCTACCCCGAGGGCACGCGCTCGCGGGACGGACGTCTCTACCGCGGGCACACCGGTGTCGCCCACCTGGCCATGACGGCAGGTGTGCCGGTGGTGCCGGTGGGTCTGATCGGCACCGACAAGGTGCAGCCCGTCGGCGACAACCGGGTGCACCGGGAGCGGTTCACGGTGCGTTTTGGCACGCCGATCGATCCGGCGGGCCGGTGGTCCGGTGTGCCCGCCGGCCGGGCCCGACGTGAGCTGACCGACGAGGTCATGGACGCCATCGCCCGGTTGTCCGGGCAACCGCGCGCCACGGCGTACAACGAACGGCCCTCCACCGTCGCGTGATTCACCGTCGTTGCCGCGAGAGTCTTGTCGATACCTAGATAATCTGGGTATGGTCCGAGCATGGGAACCGATCTTCTGCGGGGGCACCTGGAAGGGCTCCTGCTGGCCGTCCTGGTCGACGCGCCCGGTCACGGATACGCGCTCAGCCAGCGGCTCGGCGAGCGCAGCGGCGGCACGCTCTCGGTACCGGAGGGGTCCCTCTACCCGGCACTGCAGCGCCTCGAGCGCGCCGATCTGGTGACGAGTGCGTGGAGCGTCACCGACGGGCGGCGCCGGCGCGTCTATCGACTCAGCCCGGCCGGGCGCCGGGCGGCGACCCGTTCCGCGCAGGAATGGCAGGCCTTCTCGGCGGCGGTGGACCGCGTGATCGGGGGACTCGCGTGAGCTCCGTCGAGGACTACCTGGACGAGCTGCGGCGCCTGCTGCGGGTGCGCGGATCCGTCCGACGCCGGCTGTTGGCGGAGTGTCGCGACCACCTCGAGGACTCCGCTGCCGCGGTGGGGCCGACAGAGGCCGTACGCCGCTTCGGCGACGCCGCCGAGATCGCGGCGTCGCTCGACGCGGAGGTCGCCACGCGGCGAGCCCAGCGTGCGACTCTCGCCTCCGCCGTCGGGGTCATCGCGGTCGGCGGTTCGACGCTGGTCGTGCTGAACTCCACGACCGCCGCGACGACCGGGTCGATCGGCTGGGCGGTGACCTTCTTCGCCGCCGCACAGGTCGCCATCGTGTCGCTCGTGCTGGCGGTGGTGCAGGCGGGCGCCCTGCGCGGTCGGCCGGCGAGCGCCGGGGAGGTGTCGTTGCTCTGCGCCCGGAACGGCTGCGCGCTGCTCGCCGCGGCGGTCACCCTGTTCGCGGCCGCCGGCGCGGTGCCGGGGCGCGGCGCGGCGGTCCTCATCCTCGGCGGGCCCGTCCTCGCCGCCCTGGCGGCCGCGAGCGTCCTGCGGGCCCGATCGGTCATCCGCGGCTACCGGCGACCGGGGGATCGGCCGGTGCGGTCGCCGCTCGCCGACCTCGGTGCGCTCACCCACCTCTCACTTCCGGAGGTGGGCCCCGGTCGGTTGCTCGTGTCGACCGCGCTCGTCGCGGCTGCGGCGGCCTTCGCGCGCGACCGGGCCGAGCACTCGGCGGTGCCCGCCGCTCTCACGACGGCGGGGGTCGAGATCATGCTGGTGGTCCTCGGGATGGCGCTGCTCGGGCCGGCGCTCGGCCTGCGCGCGCGATGGCATCACCTCTGACGCCGAGCGCTCAGAGATCGCCTGCCATCCGGGTCAGGAACGGCACGCAGGCCGCGCCCAGCGGCGTCGCCCAGTAGTAGACCCAGGTGCCTCGGCGCTCGCAGTCGACCAGGCCGGTATCGCGCAGCTTGCGCAGGTGATGGGAGACCGTCGGCTGAGAGACGCCGGCGTCGGGGATGTCGCAGACGCAGACCGGGTTCGGATGCGCGGCGATGTGGCTGAAGAGCAGCAGCCGGATCGGGTCGGCCAACCCCTTGAAGACGTTCGCCACGTCCTCGCAGCGGTCGGCCGTGAGGGGCCCCTCGCCGGGCGCCACGCGCGCCCGAGGGCCCGCCACATCGCGTACCGGGATGAACGTCACCCCTCTATATTGACAAATATCGAACCAGCGCGCCACCCTCTCTGCATCGACGTGTATCGAAGCAAGGAGCAGTCCCATGAGTGATCCGATCGTCATCCGCGAGGAGGTCCGACGCAGGTACGCCGAGTCCGCCCGAGCCGCGGCCGAGGGGGCCACCTCCTGTTGCGGCCCCAGCCTCTACGACCAGAACGTCACCCCGGACGGTCGGGCGGTCTTCGGTGCCGGCCTGTACGCGGGCGCGGACACCGGGGCCGCGGGCGCTGCGGTCGAGGCGTCTCTGGGATGCGGCGTCCCCACCGCGGTGGCCGACCTCGCGGCCGGTGAGATCGTCCTCGACCTGGGCGCGGGTGCCGGGGGCGACGCGTTGATCTCCGCGCGGCGGGTCGGGCCCACCGGTCGGGCGATCGGGCTGGACATGACGCAGGAGATGCTCGATCTCGCCCGCCGCAACGCCGCCGACGCGGGCGTCACCAATGTGGAGTTCCTGCACGGCTACCTGGAGGAGATCCCGCTGCCGGACGCCTCGGTGGACGTGGTGATCTCCAACTGCGTCATCAACCTGGCCGCCGACAAGGGCATCGTGCTGGCCGAGGCAGCCCGCGTGACCCGGCCAGGCGGCCGGTTCGCGGTCTCCGACGTCGTCGCCGACACGGACATGGACGAAGGAACTCGCGCCGACGTGGCGGCCCACACCGGCTGCATCGCCGGGGCGCTGACCGAGCAGGAGTACCGCGACCTGCTCACCGCGAACGGCTGGGGCGAGGTCGAGATCCGCTACACCCACGCGGTCCACGAGCACGCGCAGGCGGCGATCGTGCGGGCGGTGCGCACGTGAGCGTCGCCACCACGCCGCGCCCGGCGGTCGACCAGGGAGTCATCGCCAAGCTGTCGACGCTGGACCGGTGGTTACCTGCCTGGATCGTCGCCGCCATGGCGATCGGCCTGCTGCTCGGGCGGCTCGTCCCCGGACTGTCCGGGGCGCTGTCGGCGGTCGAGGTGCAGGGCGTCTCGCTGCCGATCGCGATCGGGCTGCTGGTGATGATGTATCCGGTCCTGGCGAAGGTCCGCTACGACCGCCTCGACCAGGTCGCAGGGGATCGGCGCATGCTGATCAGCTCGCTGGTCCTGAACTGGCTCGTGGGACCCGCGCTGATGTTCGCGCTCGCGTGGGTGTTCCTCGCGGACCTGCCGACCTACCGGACCGGGCTGATCATCGTCGGGCTGGCCCGCTGCATCGCCATGGTCGTCATCTGGAACGACCTGGCATGCGGGGACCGGGAGGCCGCAGCCGTGCTCGTCGCCCTGAACTCCGTCTTCCAGGTCGTCATGTTCGCGGTGCTGGGCTGGTTCTACCTCTCGGTGCTGCCGGGGTGGCTCGGGCTGCAGCAGACCCGGCTGGACGTGTCGGTGTGGCACATCGCCGGGTCGGTCCTGGTCTTCCTCGGCGTGCCGTTGCTCGCTGGTTTCCTCTCGCGCCGCATCGGCGAACGCCGTTGGGGCCGTGCGCGGTACGAGGCGGCGTATCTGCCGCGGATCGGGCCGTGGGCGCTCTACGGGCTGCTCTTCACCATCGTGGTGCTCTTCGCCCTCCAGGGGCACCAGGTCACGTCACGACCGCTGGACGTCGCCCGGATCGCGCTGCCGCTGCTGGTCTACTTCGCGCTGATGTGGGGCGGCGGCTACCTCCTCGGCCGCTGCCTGGGAATGGGCTACGCCCGGACGACGACGCTGGCGTTCACCGCGGCCGGCAACAACTTCGAGCTGGCGATCGCGGTCGCGATCGCCACCTTCGGCGTCACCTCCGGGCAGGCGCTGGCGGGTGTCGTCGGGCCGCTCATCGAGGTGCCGGTCCTCGTGGGACTCGTCTACGTCTCGCTGGCCCTGCGCTCGCGGTTCCCGGTGGAGCTCGCCGATGCCTGACCCCTGTGTGCTGTTCGTGTGCGTGAAGAACGCGGGCAAGTCCCAGATGGCGGCCGCGCTGCTGCGGCAGCTGGCCGAGGGCCGCGTCGAGGTGCACTCCGCGGGCACCCGGCCCGGCGGCGGGCTCAACGACCTGTCCCGGCGGGTCGTCGAGGAGGTGGGTGCCTCCATGGACGGCGAGTCGACCAAGCCGGTCGATCCGGACCTGCTGCGACGTGCCGACCACGTCATCGTCGTGGGCTCGGAGGCGCGCCTGCCTCCGGTTGCCGGGATGCGCGCTCCGATCACCACATGGGAGCTCGACGAGCCGGCCGATCGCGGGGTCGACGGGATCGAGCGGATGCGCCTCCTGCGCGACGAGACGGCCGAGCGGGTCCGCCGGCTGCTGGCCGAGATCTGATCAGATGATCCCGGAGTCGCGGTGACGAGCGGCGGACTCCCGGATCTGCGGCGTCAGATCCGCCTCCGGGGCCCGCACCGCCATCTCCCACCTGTGGTGGATCGGGCAGCGCTGCAGGCGTCTTCGTCCCAGCCGGACGGCCTTGAACGACACCCATCGTCTCCAGACGGTCTCGTAGTAGTCACCGCCGGAGCACTGCACCACGGTCCAGTCGCGCGCCATACCCTCCAGGGTAGGAACTGCACCTCGCCGGCGCGACGCCTCGGGAGCAGCCGGCTTCGATCTCAGCGGTCCGAGCGGGGACGCCGCAGCTGGAAGGTCTCGAAGGCCCGCAGTCCGCCGCCGACGCCAGTGGCGTCGTAGTAGGTGACGGTGATGGTGGTGTCCCCGCCCGGACGCCCCGGGTCGACGTCGAATGCCGCGAACCCGTAGGGGTGCTCCCCGTCGCGCGAAGCAGACCACCGGGCGGTGTCCATGACGTACACCGGGGCCCGCTTGCCGGTCGTCGGATCTGGGGCGCCGACCCCCGTGATGACCCGACAGGCGGGCGGTTGGAAGAGCAACTGATTGGACGTGAAGGAGGAACCGCCTCCGCCGAGGACCATGTGCACAGTGCCCCTGGTGGTGTCGACGACGGTCGTGTCGGTCGCCGCCACCTTCGGGGTGAGGGTCGCGTTCCGCTGCTGGCCGCGGATGGGATGGCTGCGTTCGTAGTGGTGCTCGTGCCCGCAGACGACCAGGTCTACGCCGTACCGGTCGAAGAGCGGGATCCATTCCTGACGGATGCCGAGGTCGGCACCATTGGCCTTGTCGGCTGAGCTGATCGCGACCTGGTGCATGCACACCACGACCCAGTCGATCTCCCGGTCGTGGCGTGCGCGCCGCAGCTCCTGCTCGAGCCAGGTGCGCTGCGCGCCCTTCGAATAGCCGCGTACGTAGGAATTCCCGCCGTCCTGGTAGCAGACGTCGTCGTTGGCGAGGCTGATCACGCGGACCGCGCCGACGGTGAAGGAGTACCAGAGGCCCCGGGTCACCTGCGTCTGTCCGCGGGCTCTCGGCACCGAGAAGTAGGTCTGGTAGGCCTCGTAGCCGATCGGCCCGTTGCCGAGTTCGTTCTCATGATTGCCGGCGGACGGCATCCAGGGCCGATTGCGCGCGCTGCGGGAGTTGTTCGCCCAGAAGTCCCACCAGGTGCGGATGCGGTCGGTGGCGAGATTGGCGTAGCAGAGATCGCCGTTGAACAGGTGGAACATCGGAGCGACCTGCTCCACGCCGGCCGTCGTGTCGGACCCGGCGGGGGCGCCGAGGTTGTCGTTGACCCAGGTGGTCGTCGTACCGGCGAGCAACTTGCCGAGGGTGGGCGTGCCTTGGTCTCCGAAGCTGGTGAACGTCACCCGCGCGCGCCCACGAGGCCCGGTCGAGAACGTGCCGAACTGTGGCGTCGTCCCCTCGTGCAAGGCCGCGTACAGGTACGACGTGCCCGGCCGCAGCCTGTCGAGCGCGGCGTGGTGCGCGTACACCGTCGTGCCCGACTTCTCGTCGACGTACGACCTGGTCTCGGCAGAGGCGCTGCGCTTGAAGTCGCCGCGCTCATCGCCGAGCAGCACCCGCGGTCTCCGCACGGGCGCCAGAGTGTGCCAACTGACCACGACCTCCGTCGCGGCATCCGATCCGAACTGCAGGTGCAGACCGTGTACGACGGGCACCGGCGCGGTATGCGATCCACCCTTGGTGGAACGGAGCGACGTCACGGGTGATGCGGCGGCATCGGCGGCCGTCGACACACCCAGAGCCGTCGCCGCGGTGACGAACCCCGCCCCCGCCAGCAGATGCCGCCGGGCGACGCCCGGATCCCCGTCGATCTCAGAAGAACTCATGGGCACCACGATCTGGAACCCGACGTGCGCTCACCACATGATCTGAATGAACGCACCGAGAACTCTCGGTGCGGTCACCGATGGTGTGCCGGCGACCCGTCGGCTTGCGTCCACCGTTCACTGAGTACGACGAAGCGCAGGGTGGTGTCAGCGTGAGCCCGTAGGCTGTCCGGTTGTGTACGAAGGTGTGGTCCAGGACCTGATCGACGAGCTCGGCAGGCTGCCGGGCGTCGGTCCGAAGTCGGCGCAGCGCATCGCGTTCCATCTGCTGCAGGCCGACCGCGCCGACGTACAACGTCTCAGCGAGGTGCTGGCCGTGGTCAAGGACAAGGTCCGCTTCTGCGACCTGTGCTTCAACGTCTCCGAGGACGCCCTGTGCCGCATCTGCGGCGACTCCCGACGCTCGATGAGCCTGATCTGCGTCGTGGAGGAGCCCAAGGACATCATGGCCATGGAGCGCACCCGGGAGTTCCGGGGCCGCTACCACGTGCTCGGCGGGGCCATCAGCCCGATCGACGGCATCGGCCCGGACGATCTGCGCATCACCGAGCTGATGCGACGCCTTGGCACCGAGCCGATCGAGGAAGTCATCATCGCCACCAACCCCAATCTCAACGGCGAGGCGACCGCGACCTATCTGTCGCGGCTGCTGGCGCCGCTGGGCATGCCGGTCTCGCGCCTGGCCTCGGGGCTGCCGGTGGGCGGTGACCTGGAGTACGCCGACGAAGTGACGCTGGGCCGCGCCTTCGAAGGTCGCCGGTTGATCGGTGGCTGAGGTAGACGCCCGGACCCGGGCGGAAGTCGACGCCGGCCAGGGGGCGCAGGCGTCCGACCAGTGGCGGGAGATCGCGCGGCGGTACGCCGGGATGGCCGGCGGGTTCTTCGTCTTCGCCCTCCTGGTGCACGTGCCCGGCTACTTCCACCAGCTCTACGACCCCGACGAGGCCACGATCGCCGACCAGGCGATCACCCTGCAGCACGGCGGGCGGCTCTACATCGACGCCATCGACCGCAAGCCGCCCCTGCCGACCTACCTCTACCACGCGGCGTTCGCGATCTTCGGCAACGTCGACCTACGCCCCGTGCACCTCGTGGCGGCCCTCCTGCTGGCCGTGGCGGCCTGCGCCGTCGCCGCCGACGTCAGCCTCCGCACCCGTGCGCAACGTGTGTGGGCCGGGGTGCTGATGATCACCGCCGCGGTCGCGTTCCTTCCCGACGCCGGCCAGGCGGCCAACTACGCCCACTTCGCGCTCGCGCCCGGAGCGGTGGCGATGGTCCTGGCCCGGCGGCGTTCCAAGCGCGCGGCGGCCCTCGCCGGGCTGGCGCTCGCGGTCGCGGTCCTGTGTCGCCAGACCTGGCTCATCGGGTTGCTGCCGGCGGGGATGGCCGTGGCTCGTTCACGCCGCTGGTCCCACCTGGGGTGGATGTTCGGTGGGTTCGCGGTCGGCATCGGCATCGTCGTGGCCTGGCTTCCGACGGCCGATGTGTGGCACTGGGTGTTCGCCTCCAACGAGGGATTCCTGCTCACCGGTCCGAACTGGTCCATGGTGGCCGTCAGCTTCTTCGGTGGCCTGGCCCTGCTGGTGGGACTGCACCTGCCGCTGCTGATCCCCGTGGCGCTGCGTATCAGGGCGGCCGGCTCCCTGCGACAGGCGGTGCAGGTGGATCGGGACCTGTGGATCTGGTGGGCGACGGCGACGGTCGCCTGGATCTCCGGCTTCCGCTTCTTCGCCCACTACTGGATCCAGTCGCTACCGCCGCTGGTGCTGCTGGCCGCGCCCACCGCGGCCCGCATCACCGGCCGCCTGCGCACCTGGATCCTCGCGCTGCTCGTGGTGGTCACCACGGCCGCCGTGGTGGCCGGATTCACCCCCGAAACCTTCCGCACCCTGCCCAACACGACGCCGCTCGCCAAGTACGTCGCGGCCCACTCCCGTCCCGACCAGCCGATCCTCGTCTGGGGCAACCTGCCGCAGGCGCAGTGGGAGTCCGACCGGCCGCTCGGCGGGGCGTTGGTGCACTCCGACTTCGTCACGGGGGTCTCGGGCAACCGGACCGCCGACCCGAGCACGGTGCCGGCGACCACGCCCGGCGCCTACAAGGCCGTGCTGCGCTCGGTCTACACCCACCCGCCGCAGCTGGTGCTTGACACCTCGACCGCCGACCTGCGCGCGTACGGCGGGCAGTACTACGACGGCAAGTACCCGCTGTCGGTCTTCCCGCAGTTGAAGTACTTCGTGGACACCTACTACACGCTGGCGGCCCGGGTGAACGGCGTGACGATCTACCGGTTGCGTCAGGAGTACTCGGGCAACAGCGGAGCCGGTTCGTAGGCTCCGCGGCCCTGCAGCGTGCGGTGGATGCCGTACGCGAGGCCGAGCACCGCGGCGCCGGCGACGCCGTCGATCGCGAAGTGGTTGGCCGTGCCGATGACCACGGTGAAGGTCAGCAGCGGGTAGAGCATCGCGGCGTACCGCACGATCCGGCGCTTGGCCAGGTTGAAGACCGTCAGGCCGCACCAGAGTGCCCACGCGCAGTGCAGGCTCGGCATCGCCGCGTACTGGTTGGTCACGGCGGCGACGGAGGCGTGACCCCAGGATCCGAAGGTGTGGAACTGCACCAGGGTGTCCACGAAACCCGCGCCCAGCAGACGCGGGGGCGCCATCGGGACGAGGTAGAAGCCACACAGCCCCAGCACGGTCGTGGTCACCAGCACCGTGCGCGCCGAGCGGTAGACGCGTCGCTGCCAGAAGAAGAGCCAGATCAGGACTCCGCCGGTCATCGGCAGATGCAGGAAGGAGTAGTAGCCGTTGGCGAGGCGGGCGATCTCATCGTGCGCGGCGACGAAGTGGTTGAGGGACAACTCGAAGTTGATGTGCAGCTTCTGGGTCAGGTGCAGCACCCGCAGACCGCGGTCGATCGCCGCCGTCTCGTGGTCGGGCACGAGGTTGCGCAGACGCTCGTAGATCATGTCCAGGATGACCAGGATCGCGATCTCGTGCCACCAGACGGGCGCCCTGAAAGTGCGCAGCGAAGCAGGCAACAGTGCACGATGCCCGACTTCAGGCATAGTGGTCACCAACCCCGGGGTGCGACTTGACATCCGACAAGGATGCCACCGGCGGCCGACAAACGCACCTTTGCCCCAGCCGTCAGCGTGTTATACGCGCGCTGTGAGCCGTGTCTCGCCCGCCTCAGGGTGGTCGACGTAGGGGGGTGCCGTCCCGCCATTCGGGCATCGCACGTCTCGGATTCTGGGCTCACTACCCTTGTGGAGCGTGAGTCTCGTGGTCCAGAAGTACGGCGGGTCGTCGCTGGCCGACGCCGACAGCATCAAGCGCGTGGCGCGTCGCATCGTCGACACCCGCAAGGCCGGCAACCAGGTCTGCGTGGTCGTCTCCGCGATGGGCGACACGACCGACGACCTGCTCGAACTGGCCGACGCCGTCTCTCCCGCTCCGCCCTCTCGCGAGCTCGACATGCTGCTGACGGCCGGTGAGCGGATGTCGATGGCGCTGGTGTCGATGGCCATCGCCAATCTCGGCGACTCGGCCCGCTCGTTCACCGGTTCGCAGGCCGGTGTCATCACCGACGACGTGCACGGCAAGGCCCGCATCATCGACGTGACCCCCGGCCGCATCGAGGAGGCCCTGGGCGACGGGCACATCGTCATCGTCGCCGGCTTCCAGGGCGTGAGCCAGGGCAGTAACGAGATCACCACCCTCGGTCGCGGCGGATCCGACACCACCGCCGTCGCGCTCGCCGCCGCGTTGAAGGCGGACGTCTGCGAGATCTACACCGACGTCGACGGCATCTTCACCGCCGATCCGCGGATCGTGCCCACGGCGCGCAAGATCGACCGCATCACCAACGAGGAGATGCAGGAGATGGCGGCCTCGGGCGCCAAGGTGCTGATGCTGCGGTGCGTGGAGTACGCGCGGCGCTTCGGTCTGCCGATCCACGTGCGGTCCTCGTTCAGCCACCGCGAAGGCACCTGGGTCGTCGACCCGTCCTCCGCCCCAGAGTCAGAAGGAGCATCCGTGGAAGACCCGATCATCGCCGGCGTCGCGCACGACCGCAGCGAGGCCAAGATCACCGTCGTCGGGGTCGCCGACTCCCCGGGCAAGGCCGCTCAGATCTTCCAGGCGATCGCCGCCCAGCAGATCAACATCGACATGATCGTGCAGAACGTCTCCGCGCTCGCGACCGGTCAGACCGACGTGTCCTTCACCCTGCCCAAGACCGACGGCCAGCGCGCCGTGCAGGTCCTGCAGGCGGCCCGTGAGCACATCGGCTTCGAGTCGCTGCAGTACGACGACCAGGTCGGCAAGCTGTCCCTGGTCGGGTCGGGCATGCGCAGCCACCCGGGGGTCAGCGCCACCCTCTTCCAGGCTCTGGCCGACAACGGCATCAACATCGAGATGATCTCGACCTCGGAGATCCGGGTGTCGGTGGTGACCCGCGACGACCAACTGGACGACGCGGTCCGGGCGGTGCACACGGCGTTCGGGCTGGACGACGCCGACGGCGGGGCCGTCGTCTACGGGGGGAGCGGACGATGAGCGCCGCACCGCAGCGCGCACTGCACGTCGGGGTCGTCGGCGCCACCGGTCAGGTCGGGGCGGTCGTCCTGCGGCTGCTCGCCGAGCGCGATTTCCCCGTCGCCTCCCTGCGCCTCTTCGCCTCGGCGCGTTCGGCCGGCAGGTCGCTCACCTGGCAGGGGCGCGACTACGTCGTCGAGGACGCTGCCGCCGCCGACCCGAGCGGACTGGACATCGCGATCTTCTCCGCCGGCGGATCGACGTCCAAGGCACTGGCGCCGAAGTTCGCCGCGGCCGGCGTCCTGGTCATCGACAACTCCTCCGCCTGGCGCGGCGACCTGCAGGTGCCGCTGGTGGTCAGCGAGGTCAACCCGGCCCGGATCGCGGGCCCTGCCAAGGGCATCATCGCCAACCCGAACTGCACCACCATGGCCGCGATGCCTGCGCTCAAGGTGCTCTCCGACGAGGCGGGCCTGCAGCGGCTGACCGTCGCGACGTACCAGGCGGTGTCCGGGTCCGGACTCGCCGGCGTCGAGGAGCTGGCCGGCCAGATCCGGCAGGGCGTGCAGGCCGGCGACATCGAGGGCCTCGCGCTGGACGGCGGCGCCGTCGAGCTCGGGCCGGCCAAGACGTACGTCGCGCCGATCGCCTACAACGTGCTGCCGATGGCCGGCTCGGTCGTCGACGACGGGTCGCTGGAGACCGACGAGGAGCAGAAGCTGCGCAACGAGTCGCGCAAGATCCTCGAGCTTCCCGACCTGCGGGTCTCGGGCACCTGTGTGCGCGTCCCGGTCTTCACCGGGCACTCGCTGGCCGTGCATGCCGAGTTCGAACGGCCGATCAGCCCGGCCCGCGCGACCGAACTGCTCGCGAAGGCCCCGGGGGTGGCTCTCGCCCAGGTGCCGACACCGTTGGACGCGGCAGGTCAAGACGCCACATATGTCGGTCGCATCCGGCAGGATCAGGCAGTGGAGGACGGGCGCGGGCTCGTGTTCTTCGTGTCCGGCGACAACCTGCGCAAGGGAGCCGCCCTCAACACGGTGCAGATCGCCGAGGTCATCGCCGCGGCGCAGTGACGGGGGAGGGCACGTCTGACATGACGCGCGACGGAGCGACCCTTGCCGTGGTCGGGGCCACCGGACTGGTCGGCCAGACACTGCTCGGCGTCCTGCCCATGGGCCGCGACGTGTGGGGCGAGGTGCGGCTGCTCGCCTCGTCGCGTTCCTCCGGGCGCACCGTCGACGCCGCCGGTCGCGAGCTGCAGGTGCGCGGCCTGGACGACCACGCGTTCGACGGTGTGGACGTCGCGGTCTTCGCCGCACCGCCGGAGGTCGCCCTCGAATGGGCGCCCCGCGCCGTGGCGGCCGGTGCCGTGGTGGTCGACAGCTCCGGCGCCTTCATCGACCACGACAACGTGCCGCTGGTGGTCCCGGAGCTCAACCCGGCGGCCACCAAACGCACGGGCGCGCGCATCCTCGCCAGCCCGTGCGCGACGACCCTGACGATGATCGGGGTCCTCACGTCGCTGCACCGCAGGTGGCGCCTGCAGGAGCTGGTCGTCTCCACCTACCAGGCCGTCTCCGACGCGGGGTCGCTCGGCGTGCAGCGGCTCTACGACGAGGCGAACGCGCTCGGTGGCGACCGCAGTGTCGGGCAGTACCCGGGCGACGTACGCCGCAAGCTGTCCGACCTCTCCGGCGCGAGCCCGTTCCCCGCGCCGGTCGCGTTCAACGTCATCCCGTGGGTCGGCGGCCAGGGCGACGGCGAGTCCTCGGCGCAGGAGCTCAACGTACGCGCCGAACTGCGGGCGCTGCTGGAGACGCCCGCGCTCAAGATCGCGACGACCTGTGTGCAGGTGCCGGTCACCACGACCCACTCGATGACCGTGCACGCCACGTTCGAGCAGCGGGTGCACCGGGAGGACGTCGTCCAGGCCCTCACGCAGGACGCCAACTCCGTCGTCGTGCTGGACGACCCGCGTTCCGAGGAGTGGCCCACGCCGGTCGACGTGGTCGGTTCCGATCCGGTCTTCGTCGGTCGGGTGCGCCAGCTGGAGGACTTCCCACGGTCGGTGCAGTTCTTCGTGTGCGGCGACAACCTGCGCCGGGGGTCTGCGCTCAATCTCCTGGAGATCGCCGAGCTCGTCGTCAGCTGACGGGTCCACCGCCGGGCCCCTGAACCCGGCGGTGGCTGCGATGTCAGTCGGTCGCCCGCAGCGCCACCACCGGCGGCACCGAGACCGCCCGCCGGGCCGGCGGGCGCGAGGCGACCAGCACCAGGGCACCCCCGGCGACGGCCACGGCCGCGAGCGCCACCCACGGGACACCCCAGACGAAGCCGCTGCTCATCGCACCGACCAGGGACTGCGCCCCCACGGATCCGTAGACGACCCCGATCGCCGCGCCGAGGATGACGGCGGTCGCGGACAGGGCGATCGACTCGCGAGTGATCATCGCGCGTACCTGCACGGCGGTGAATCCCAGCGACCGCAGCAGACCGATCTCGCGACGTCGCTGGATCACGGTCAGCGACATCGTGCTGACGAAACCGACCGCCGCGATGATCGAGGAGATCACCACCAGGCAGACGAGCACGGCCGTGATGATCGCCATCACCTGGTCGGTGTGATGCCGTTGCGCGGCGCTCAGGCCCGACGCGGCATCCATCGCAGCACGCAGTGCCGACATGCCGGAGGCGATCGTGGTGATCAGCACGACCCCGACGATCAGCCCGATCGTCGAGCGGGTGGTGCGCGACGGGTCGGCGACGGCGTTGCGCCGGGCGATGAGGCTGGGCGGTCCGCCGCCGAGCAGCCGGCCGAGGGCGGTGACCACCCACGGGATGAGGAAGCGGGCACCGACGATCACGCCCGTGCCGGACACTGCTGCGCCGAGGAAGGCGCAGAGGAACCCGGACGTCGACATCCGATCGCCCAGTGCCACGGCCATCATGAGGAGGACGACGCCCACGCCGATCAGGGTCACGGTGAGCGCGGCCCGCACGACCGTCGTACGGCGTGCCGGGTCCACCTGTGCCTGGACCGCGCTCAGCGCCTGGACCGGAGCGACGTGCAGCACGGCTCGCGACCCGATCCAGCCGGCGCCGACCGAGCACAGCGCGACCGCGGCGATCGGCAGCGCCAGCAGGGGTACGGCCCACCGGTAGGGCAGGTCCGGAAGTGCTCCGCGGTGCACGAGCACGACACGGACGACGTCGGTCAGCAGCACACCGGCCAGCACCCCGAGGCAGGCGCCGACGGCCCCGGCGCGCGCCGTGCTGCGGCGTACCGACCGGCGCAGGCTGAGGCCGTCGGCGCCCAGCAACCGCATCAGCGCGATGTGCTGCAGGCGCCCGGCGATGACGGTGGTCACGCACCCCGTGATGACGACGGCGGCGACGTAGAGTGCGATCCCGATGAAGACCGGCGAAACGATCCCGAGCAGCATGGCGACGTCTCCGTCGCCCTGGGTCGAGCTGATCGAGGCCAGGATCGAGGAGGTCATGATCAGCGTGGCCGCGTAGCACCCGCTGAGCCCGGCCACCAGGGTGACCGTGCCCAGCTCGCGCACCGAGCCCAGCACCGGCGGCACCCGGGTCATGCCACACCCTCTTCGACGTCGATCAGCAGCTGCGAGATCTGCTGCGGTGACAGGGCCGCGTGGTCGGCGACGATGCAGCCGTCGGCGATCACCAGGATGCGGTCGGCGTACGACGCGGCGAGCGGGTCGTGGGTGACCATGGCGATCGTCTGCCCGTACTCCCGTGCCGCGGTGCGCAACAGCGCGAGCACCTCACGTGAGCTGCGGGAGTCCAGGTTGCCGGTCGGCTCGTCGGCGAAGATCACCTGCGGTCGTGAGGCGAGCGCACGAGCGATCGCGACGCGCTGCTGCTGTCCGCCGGACAGCTGCGCCGGGCGGTGGGCGGTGCGCTCCCTCAGACCGAGGGTGGTCAGCAGGTGGGCGATCCACTCCCGCTGGTCACCGTCGATGGTGCGTTGCGCGAGACGGAACGGCAGTTCGACGTTCTCGACCACGGACAGCGTGGGCACCAGGTTGAACGCCTGGAAGACGAACCCGACCCGGTCGCGCCGCAGGACGGTCCGACCCGCGTCGTCCATCGCGTGCAGTGCCTCGCCGGCGAGGTACACCTCCCCCGAGGTGATGTCGTCCAGGCCGGCGGCCACGTTCATGAAGGTGGACTTGCCCGAGCCCGAGGGGCCCATGATCGCGGTGAAGTCGCCGTCGAAGATGTCGACGGTGACCTGGTCCAGAGCGCGCACGGCGTCCGGGCCGGTGCCGTAGTGCTTGTCGACGCCGCGGAAGGAGACGACGGCTCGGCGTGGCTGGGTGACGGGGTGGATCGACCGGGTCGGGTTCATGACGACGACCCTGCCGCAGCCGCGGGCCGCGGACATCCGCCTGGCGGGCTATCTGTCTACATCTGCGGAGGTATGTCGGACGAGCCGCGGGACGCGGAACGCTCGCGGTACGCCGCGACCGCGGCCGCGCTGTCCTCGGCCATCAGGTCCATGTGGATGGCGGCCCCTGCTGCCGAGCCGGCCGAGGCGGAGGTGACGACCTGGGCCATGAGATTCGCCAGGTTGCCGGCCGCCCACACACCGGGAGTCCCGGTCAGTCCCGTCGGGTCGGTGGGCACGTAGGTACCCACCGACACCCCGCCCATGTCCAAGTCGCTCGTCCGTAGGTCGAGATCCGCCAGCAGATCGCCGCGACCGCGCACGAACGGAGCCACCGCGAGTGCTTCGCGGGCCACGACGTCCCCGGTGGCCAGGCGCACTCCCGTCAGGGCGTCGTCAGCGGTCTCGACGCGCTCGACGGAGCCCACCACATGAGGCACCGAGAGGGCCGCCAGCAGCTCCAGCTGCTCCTCGGTGGGGTCCGGTGCGGTGTGCTGGAAGTAGACGACATCGTCTGTGAGGGTGCGGAAGAGCTGTACCGCGTGCAGCGCGGTCGGACCGGATCCGATCACACCGATCGCCTGGTCGCGTACCTCCCATCCGTGGCAGAACGGGCAGTGCAGCACGTCTCTGCCCCACCGCTCCCGCAGGCCGGCGATATCGGGCAGTACGTCCACGACGCCCGTGGCCAGGAGCAGTCTGCGGGCCGACACGGTCCTGGTGCCGCAGTCCTGCACGTCGATGGTGACGGTGAAGCGCGGACCACCCGCCCCCGACTGTGGCACGACCGCAGCCGAGACGGCCGTGCCGTTGACGATCTGCACCCCGTATCCCGCTGCCTCGGCGCGTCCGATCTCACCGAGCCGGGCCGGTGCCGTGCCCTCGGCGTAGAGGTAGTTGTGCACTCCCTCGGCCGGACCGTTGCGCGGAGCGCCGGCATCGACCAGCAGGACCGTACGCCGGGCGCGCGCCGCGATCTTGGCACCGCTCAGCCCTGCGGCTCCGCCACCGACCACAACGAGGTCGAGGACATCGGTCTGATCGAAGGCTGCGGTCACGCGGGGACTCCTCGACGAAGGGTGCCGGAGCGGGTGTCGCATCCGGTATCGCCAGCATGGAAGCCGCCCGGCCGTAAGAGCAAGGTGGTTTGCCACTACGGCAAAGACCAGAGCGCGCCCCGTCATCCCTTGGCGCCGTTGCTCGCGACGCCGCGGCGACCTGACGTGCAGCGTCAGAGCAGGCCGTGCTCGTAGGCGTAGACCACCAGTTGCACGCGGTCGCGCAGCTGCAGTTTGGCCAGGATCCGGGAGACGTGCGTCTTGACGGTCGCCTCGGACAGTGTTTCAGCAGAGGCGATCTCGGCGTTCGACAGACCGGTGGCCGCCCGCAGCAGGATCTCCCGCTCGCGGGCGGTGAGGGCGTCGTACTCCGGGCCGGGGGCGGCGGCCGTCCGGGTCTTGAACCGGTCGAAGAGAGAGCGCGTGGCACCCGCCGCGACCACCTGGCTGCCGTCCGCCACGGCACGGATGGCCGCGAGCAGCAGCTCCGGCTGGGTGTCCTTGAGGATGAAACCACTCGCGCCGGCGTCGATCGCGTCGGCCGCGGACTCGTCGAGGTCGAAGGTGGTCAGCACCAGCACCCGCGGGGTCTGCTCGGTGGCGTTCGCACGGATGCGCCGGGTCGCAGCGACTCCATCGACTCGGGGCATCCGCACGTCCATCAGCACCACGTCAGGCCGGGTACGTCGGACGAGGTCGATCGCGCCCGCGCCGTCACCCGCTTCGCCGACCAGCTCCAGGTCCGGCTGGCTGCGCACCACCATGGCGATGCCGGCCCGGAACAGCACCTGGTCGTCGACCAGTGCGACCTTGATGGTCACCGGCTCTCCTTCTGCTGTGCCGGGATGTGCGCCACGACCCGGTGCACGCCGCCTGAATGGTCGATGGTGAGCGTGCCGCCGGCGAGGCCGGCGCGTTCGGACATCCCGATGATGCCGTGGCCGGTCTGCGAAGGGGGACCGGCGTCAGGGCGGATCGCGTTGGAGACGCGCAATCGGTAGTCGTTCGACCAGTCCTGCTCCACCAGTACGGGGCGGGACAGATCTCCGTGCTTGAGCGCGTTCGTCAGGCACTCGCTGAGGATCCGATAGGCCGTCAACGCGATGAGCTCCGAGGGCCGGCGCACGCCCGTCTCGCGCACCTCGAGCCGCATCCCGGAGGCCCGCATGCGCTCGAACAGGTCCTCCTGCTGGCCGTAGCCGAGCCGGGCGCCGGGCGCCTCGCGGTTGCGCAGCTCGGTGAGGATGGTGCGCACGTCGGCCATCGCCGACCGGGCCGTCTCCCCGATGACCTCCAGGGCCCGTTCGGCCTCCTCCGGAGAGGACTTCATCGTGTACCGCGCACCGTCCGACTGCGCCGCCACCACGGCCCACGAGTGCGCCACCACATCGTGCATATCGGCGGCGATCCGCGCCCGTTCCTGCTGTTGGTCCAGCGCCTCGGCCAGACGCAGCCGCTCGGACTCCTCCAGCCGGGCGTCGATCCGGGCCTGCACCCTCTGCCGGCTCTGGAAACGCAGGAACCCGACGATCCAGCCGCCTCCGCAGACCACGGCGGCCGACATGGCGATCGCGAGGACCGCGACAGGTTCGAGACCGAGCCGGGTGCCGCTGCCGAAACGCATGAGCGGGGCGGCGATGCCGGCCACCACGGGGGCGACGGCCGAACCGACGAGACCTGTGCGACGGAACACCGCACGACGGTCCGCGCCGAGTGTGAAGTAGAGGGGCGCGTACGCCAGGTCGGCGAGCGGGACGAGCTCCGCTCTCCCCAACTGGATGACAGCTCCCAGCACCGCGAAGCCGATCATGAGCGGCAGGGACAGTCGGCGGGTCACCAGGGCGAGGGCCAGCACAACGACCGTGGCCCACGCCGAGGCGCCGTAGGTGCCGGCTGCGGCCGCGCAGACGACGACGAAGAGGGCGGCCGTCAGGAGGTCGGCCTGCACGCGCCGTGGAGACACCCCGCCGTCTCCCCACACGTCGGCCGTGCTCATGGATCGCTTCCCGTTCCTCGATGGTCTCGGCACGACGCGGTCGCCGTGCGAGGTACGACCGTACGCGAGCAGCGTGGTGGGGCACCCGGGTCGGCGCACCGGGTTAGCGTGTGCGGATGGGGACCTGGGACGCCGGTGTGATGTATCGATCGAGCCGTCGGGCGGTGCTGGCGGCGGGGGTCGTCGTGCCGGTCACGGCGCTCGCGAGCTGCACCGGCTCCGGCAGCGGTGGTGACGGATCGAAGGACGCCGCCGCGAAGCTGGCCGCGGCGCTGCAGTCGGGACATTTCACGGGCAGCCCGGTCACCGGGCAGGACGTCGACACGTCGTACGCCGCGGTCGTCCGCGGGCTGGGCGCCACCGCGCACACCGTGCAGGTCGTCAAAACCGTTGCAGGAGCTGCGAAGTCGTCGAAGACGGTGACGCTCGCGACGCAGTGGACGCTCGCCGGCGGCCGTCGATGGTCCTACGAGCAGCAGGTCACCATGACGTCTGCGGACAAGAAGTGGACGACGCCGTGGTCCTCCACCCTGGTCCATCCGCAGCTGCGCACGGGCGAGCACCTGACGGCGGCATCGGTCGCGCAGGATCGCGGCGACATCACCGACGACAACGGCGACGCCATCGTGACCTACCGGCCCGTCTACCGGGTCGGCATCGACAAGACCAAGACGGCTGCCGCGACCGCGACGGCCTCGGCGACGAAACTCGCTGCGGTCGTCGGCGTGGACGCCGCGTCGTACGCGAAGAGTGTCGCGGCGAGCGGTCCCTCGGCGTTCGTCGAGGCCATCGTGCTGCGGACGCAGGCAGTGTCGGCCGCGGAGCAGTCCCGGATCCGGGCGATCCCGGGGGCGGTGTTGATCTCCGACCGGCGCCCGCTCGCGCCGTCCGCGACCTTCGCCCGCGCGGTGCTCGGCACAGTCGGCCCGGCGACCGCGGAGATCATCAAGGACAGCAAGGGCACCAAGGACCCGGTGACCGCGACCGACCTGGTGGGCATCGGCGGCCTGCAGCAGCAGTACGACGCGCAGCTGCGGGGGACCGCCGCGTTGCAGATCAGCGCTGTGCTGCCGGGCGCCAGCGGTCCGCAGTCGGTGCGCACCCTCGCCTCGCTCGGCGCGGTCGCGCCGAGGCCGCTCCGGACCACGCTGCGTCAGGACCTGCAGTCCACTGCGGAGTCACTGCTGCAGGGCCAGAAGAGCCCGTCGGCACTGGTGGCGATCCGACCGTCCACCGGCGAGGTGCTGGTCGCGGCGTCCGGCGCGGGCTCGCAGGGATACGACACGGCGTTCCTCGGCCGCTACGCCCCGGGGTCGACCTTCAAGGTGGTCTCGTCGCTGGCGCTGCTGCGGTCCGGGCTGAAGATCACCGACACGGTCGACTGCACCCCGACGATCTCGGTGCAGGGCCGGATCGTGAAGAACTTCCCGGACTATCCCAAGGACAAGCTCGGGATGATCCCCTTCAAGACCGCTGTGGCCAACTCGTGCAACACCGTGATGATCCGCGGAGCCGACCGGGCGTCGCAGAGTTCCCTTGCGGTGGCTGCGGATTCGCTCGGCCTGACGCAGAACCCGTCCGACGGTCCGTTCTTCGGCAGCGTGCCGCCCGGGGACACCGGAGCCGACCATCAGGTGTCGATGATCGGTCAGGGCAAGGTGCTCGCCTCACCGCTCGGGATGGCGACCGTCGCAGCCTCGGTCGCGCACGGCGCTCGCGTCACGCCGTTCCTGCTGCCCGACCACAAACCGACCGTGTCCAAGCAGCCGACCACTCCGCTCACGGCTGCGGAGACGACGTCCCTGCGCGCGCTGATGCGCGCCGTGGTGACCGAGGGCGGCGCGACGGGCCTGCAGTCGGTGCCCGGTGGGCCGGTGATGGCCAAGACCGGCACGGCCGAGTACGGCACCGGCAACCCGCCGCAGACCCACTCGTGGATGATCGCGATCCAGGGCGACCTCGCGATCGCCGTCTTCGTCGAGACCGGCGGCTACGGCGGCGTGACCTGCCTGCCGATCGTGAAGAGCTTCCTCACCGCGGCTGGGAGGGCATGACCGGCGACCATTAGGGTTTTGCGCGTGCTCCATAACCTTCGCTTACCTGCCGGTCGATGGCTGGGCGCGCTGATCGTCCTCCTCTTCGGGGCGATGGTGGCTCTGCCCGCGGCAGGAGCCGCCACGTCTGGCGGTCACCCACAGAGTGTCGGGCGGGCCTCGACGGCATCGGTTCCCAAGGTGCTGCGGGTCGGCACCGAGGGCACCTACCCGCCGTTCGATTTCAACCAGGACGGAAAGCTCACCGGCTTCGACGTCGAGGTGGTGCAGCAGATTGCCCAGCGCCTGGGTGTGAAGGTGCAGTTCGTCCAGGTGCCCTTCGACTCCCTCTTCGCGGCTCTCAGGGCCGGGCGCATCGACATGATCGCCGACCAGATCACCATCAACACCGAGCGGCAGTCCCTCTACGACCTGTCCTCGCCGTACGTCGACACCACCGGGGTCATCGTCACCCGCAAGAGCGAGAACGACATCCACTCCCTCGCGGACATCAAGGGCCGGAAGGCCGCCGAGAGCAGCACCAGCAACTGGGGCGACATCGCCCGCAAGGCGGGCGCCAGCATCCAGACGGTGGAGGGGCTCGATCAATCGCTGAAGTTGTTGCAGGAGAAGCGCATCGACGTGCTGGTCAACGACCAGCTGGCCGTCAAGTACGCCCTGCGCGTCACAGGCGCGAACGATCTGAAGATCGTCGGCACGACGTCCGATGCGAGCCAGTCGGCGTTCGCGGCCCGCAAGGGCAGCGGGTTCATGACCCAGATCGACTCCCAGATCGCGGCCATGAAGGCCGACGGCAGCCTGAAGAAGACCTACGACAAGTACTTCACGGTCGCGCCGAAGGTGCCGAGCACCTGGGACACCATCCGCACCAACCTGGTGCCGATGCTGAAGAGCCTGGTGACCGGCACCCTGCCGCTCACCGCGATCAGCTTCGTGGTCGGGCTGGTCATCGCGCTCGGCGTGGCCATGGCCCGGATGTCCAACCGGCTGGTGCTGTCCGGTGTCGCCCGCGCGTACATCGGACTGATCCGCGGCACACCGCTGCTGGTGCAGCTGTTCATCATCTTCTTCGGCCTGCCCGAGCTCGGTGTGAAGTTCAACCCGTTCCCCGCGGCGGTGATCGCCTTCAGCCTCAACGTCGGCGGGTATGCCGCCGAGACGATCCGAGCCGCCATCCAGAGCATCCCGCGCGGGCAGTGGGAGGCAGCGTCGACCGTTGGGATGGACTATCGGACGTCGTTACGGCGGGTGATCATCCCGCAGGCTGCCCGGACCGCCGTACCCCCGCTGTCCAACGAGCTCATCTCGCTGGTCAAGGACACGTCACTGGCATCCACGATCCTGGTGACCGAGGTCTTCCGCAGGGCGCAGACCGCCGCAGCGACGAGTGGGAAGTATCTGGAGCTCTACTCCACGGCGGCGGTCTACTACCTGGTGGTCTGCCTGATCCTGGCGTTCATCCAGGACAGACTCGAAGGACGACTGGGCAGGTTCGTGGCGCGATGAGTGATCTGGTGCAGGTCAGCGGACTGGCCAAGTCGTTCGGCGACCACATGGTGCTCAAGGACATCGCCCTCAGGGTGCCCGCGGGATCTGTGACGGTGGTGCTGGGACCGTCAGGTTCCGGCAAGACCACGCTGCTGCGGGCACTCAACGCGCTGGAGATCCCCGACTCCGGCACGGTCCGGATCGCCGACGTGGAGGTGGACTTCTCCAAGATCACCCCCGGTCGCGGCGGGCGGGTGCCGAAGCAGCAGGCACGGCTGCTGGCCCGGTACCGCGCACAGAGCGGGATGGTCTTCCAGAGTCACAACCTGTTCCCTCACCGCACGGTGCTGCAGAACCTCACCGAGGGTCCTGTCGTGGTGCAGAAGCGGCCGACGGCCGAGGCGACGGCGGCGGCCCGGGAGCTGCTGGCGAAGGTGGGTCTCGCCGATCAGGCCGACAAGCACCCCTTCCAGCTGTCCGGCGGGCAGCAGCAGCGGGTCGGCATCGCCCGCGCGCTGGCGTTGCGTCCGGAGCTGCTGCTCTTCGACGAGCCCACCTCGGCCCTCGACCCCGAGCTGGTGGGTGACGTGCTCGGCGTGATGCGCGACCTCGCGCAGGAGGGCCGCACGATGATCGTGGTGACCCACGAGGTGCGCTTCGCCCAGCAGGTCGCCGACCAGGTGCTCTTCATCGACGGCGGCAGCGTCGTGGAGTCCGGCCCGCCGAGTCAGGTCATCGCCGATCCTCAGCAGGAGCGCACCCGCACCTTCCTGCGCCGCATCCTCGACCCGCTCTGACCCCTCGACGGAGCGTGAGGATCAGCGGAAGGCGCCCTCGCCGGTCAGCGCCTGTCCCACGATCAGCTGGTGCACCTCGGAGGTGCCCTCGTAGGTCATCACCGACTCCAGGTTGTTGGCGTGCCGCATCACCGGGTAGTCCAGGGTGATGCCGTTGGCCGCCAGGATGGTGCGGCACTCGCGGGCGATCTTGATGGCCTCGCGGCAGCTGTTGAGCTTGCCGACGCTGACCTGCGCGGGCTGCAGGGTGCCGGCGTCCTTGAGGCGGCCGATGTGCAGGGCCAGCAACTGGCCCTTCATCAGCTCCAGCGTCATGTCGGCCAGCTTGGCCTGGGTCAGCTGGTAACCGGCGAGCGGCTTGTCGTAGATGACGCGCGAGTCGGCGTACTCCAACGCGGTCTCCAGACAGTCACGCGCGGCGCCCATGGCGCCGAAGATGATGCCGAAGCGGGCCTCGGACAGGCAGGTCAGCGGCCCGCGCAGCCCGGCGACCTCGGGGAGGACGGCGTCGCCCGGCAATCGCATGTCCTCGAAGGACAGTCCGGCGGTCTTGGACGCCCGCAGCGACAGCTTGTGCTTGACCTCGGTGGCGGTGAAGCCCTTGGTGTCGGTCGGCACGACGAAACCGCGGATCTTGTCGTCGGTCTGCGCCCAGACGACGGCGACGTCGGCGACGGTGCCGTTGGTGATCCACATCTTGCTGCCGTTGATGACCCAGTCGTCGCCATCGCGCTTGGCGCGGGTGCGCATGCCGGCCGGGTCGGAGCCGAAGTCCGGCTCGGTGAGCCCGAAGCAGCCGAGCGCCTCACCGGCGGCCATCCGGGGCAGCCACTCCTGCTTCTGCTCCTCGCTGCCGAAGTGGTGGATCGCCGTCATCGCGAGCGAGCCCTGCACCGACATCAGGCTGCGCAGCCCGGAGTCGGCGGCCTCCAGCTCCTGGCACGCCAGGCCGTACATCGTGGCGGAGGCGCCGGCGCACTCGTAGCCGTCCAGGTGCATGCCGAGTACGCCGAGCGCCCCCAGCTGCTGGGCGATCTCGCGCGCCGGGATCTCGCCGGCCTCGAACCAGTCGGCCAGGTAGGGGCGCAACTTGTCGTCCGCGAAGGACCGAACCGTCGTGGCGAGGTCGCATTCCTCCTCGGAGAGGAGCGAGTCGAAGGCGGTCAGTTTGTCCAGGGCGGGGTGCGCGGTCACCCCTCCATCATGACGCCCCGCGGAAGCGGCGTCAGACCTGCGGGCCCTGCTCGCGCCCTTCGATGCCCTTGGTGTCGGGGTTGGTCGCCGTGGCGCCGGTGCGCCCGGAGTCCTGCGACCGGTTGTTCTTGTCGTGGTCGGAGCCGACGTCGCCCTTCAGCGCGTTGAAGATCGCCACACCCTGCCCGGCCAGACCGGTGACCAGGTCGGACAGCCCGTCCGAACCGTTGACGACCGTCATGTTCGCGCCCGCCAGTCCGGCGGCGGCCTTCTCGACGATCTGCGGCAGCTGCGCGATGAGCGCCTGGTCCAGTGCGACCCGGTTGCTGGAGGCTGCTGCTGCCGCCTGGATCTGCACCTTCTCGGCGTCCGCGCGCGCCAGGATCCGCACGCGCTCGGCGTCCGCCTCGGCCGGCTTGACCACTTCGGCGACGAGCTGCTGCTGGCGCAGCTCGGCGTTGCGCTGGGCCAGCTCGGTCTGCGCGGCGATCACCTCGCGCTGGGCCTGCGCCTGCGCGAGGGGCCCGGCCTGAGCCGACTTCGCCTGTGCTGCCTGGGTTTCAGCGGTGTATCCGGCCTGGGTGACGGCGGTGTCGCGCTGGAACTGGGACTGCGCGCGCAGCGACTGCTGCTCGGCCTCGGCCGCGGCCTGGTTGGCGTTCGCCTGGGCGATCTGCGCCTGCTGCTGGATGCGCGCGTTGTGCGGCGCGGCCATCGCCTTGATGTAGCCGAGTCCGCCGTCGTCGATGTTCTGGATCTGCAGCGCGTCGACGAGCAGACCCATCCGCGCCATCTCCTCCTTGGAGCCCTCGAGCACCTCGCCGGCGAGTTTCTGCCGCTCGGTGATGATCTCCTCGACGGTCATCGAGCCGATGATGCTGCGCAGGTGCCCGGCGAAGATCCGCCCGGTGAGCGTGGCCATCTGGGTCTGGTCGGACAGGAAGCGCTGGCCGGCGTTCACGATCGAGTCGTTGTCGGAGCCGATCTTGGCGGCGATGACCGCCTTCACGGTGAGCGCGATGCCCTGCTTGGTGACGCAGGGCTCCTCGACCTCGGCCTCGAAGAGCGAGAGTGTGAGGAACTGCACCTTCCGGAAGACAGGCAGCACGAACGCGCCGTGGCCGGTGACGACGCGGAACGGGGACACGCCTGAGCCCTTGCCGCCCGAGATGAGCATGGCCTCGTCAGCGCGAGGGACCCGGTAACCGAACATTTCTCTCCTTGATGAGTGGGTGGTACGCGCCGAACGTCGGCGAAGGATCGGGGGTGAGGGACCATCTAGAGACGCAGCAAGGAATCCAGGCGTTCCCCCCAAGGGGCGACCTCGACGGTGCGCGGCCCGATCTCGCCGGTGCAGACGACCTGCTGCCCGCGGCGCAGGGGTTCGGGGGAGCGCGCGATGAACGCCTCGGTGCCACCCCTGATGCGGAACACCGCTTCCCCCGGTCCGTCGTCACCCTGCGTCGCCACCGTGAGGTGGCCGATCAGGCCGACCGGCGACAGATCAGACGTGCTCATCCGGACTTCCCGATCGGGCGGCTCCCTCGGCCGCCGTACTCCGTGAAAACTACACCTGCGCACCGAAGTACGACGGCGTACCGGTCGATCGGGAGCACGACTGCGGCTGAGTTCAGGGGTTGCGCTGCGACCACGCGGCCCGGACGACGTCGGCGAGCGGAGTGACGGGTCGCCCGATCAGCTCGGCCAGGGCGTCGCTGTGGGTCTCCAGGTCGCCGTGGGCGATGGAGCTGTCGATGCTCGCGACGAACTCCGCGGTCCCTTCATCGAGGCCGTTGCTGCGCAGCACCGCGACGTACTCGGCCGCGGGGACGTCCCGGTAGGCGACGGTCTTGCCGGACACCTCGCTGATCACGGCGGCCAACTCGGACATGTCGAACGACGGCCCGCCCAGCTCGTAGGTGCGGTCGCCGGACTCGTCCTGCAGCAACGTGGCCACGGCCGCGACGGCGTAGTCCTGGCGGGCGGCCGCGGAGATCCGGCCGTCGCCCGCGGCGCCGACGATCTCGCCGTGCTCGAGGTACTGGTCCAACTGCCGGGTGTAGTTCTCGTCGTACCACCCGTTGCGCAGCAGCACGACCGGCACGCCGGACGCGCGCAGCAGGCGCTCGGTCTCCTGGTGCTCGCCGGCCAGCGGGTTGGTGGTGTCGTCGGCGTTGAGGATGCTCGTGTAGACGATACGCGTCGCGCCGCCCGCCTTCGCCGCCTCGATGACGTTGGTGTGCTGGGGGATCCGCTGACCGGCGGTCGGACCCGAGATCATCAGCACACGGTCGGCGTCGTGCAGAGCGGCGGTCATGGTCTCCGACCGGTCGTAGTCGCCCTCGCGGACCTGGACCCCGCGGTCGGCGAGATCGGCTGCCTTGCTCGGTGTCCGGACGACGGCCACGACGTCCTGGGCCGCCACGCCCCGGGTGAGCAACTCCTCGACGGCGAGGCGCCCTAACTGGCCGCTGGCGGCGGTGACGGTGTACGTGGGCATGGGGATCCTCCTGGTACGGAGCCTGGCCCGACGCGGGCGCGTCGTGTCTTCGGTGGCAACACCGCGGCGGGCTCGATCCATACCGCGCGACGTACGCCATTCGGGATGTCAGTCGAGCCCGGGGGCGACCAGTACATCGGTGGCTACGGGCAGGGCGGCGGCCCGGTCGGCTGGGACCAGCCCGATCCGGGTGCGGCGGTCGAGCAGGTCATCGACGTCGAGGGCACCCTCGTGGGTGACGCCGAAGGCCAGTTCCGCGCGGGTGACGAGTTGGCGCCCGTCGATCGGGGCGAGCAGGTCGGGGTCGTCGGTGAGCGACGGCGCCTCGGTGCCGTACTTGTGGACGAGCCGGGCGGGTGCGGCGAGCCGGTCGAGCACAGCGGGTGCGGCGGCGCCGACGAGCGGCAGGTCATGGGTGCGGCACGGGCCCGCGACCAGTCGGCGCCCGCGGACAGCAGCGTTGACCGCGTCCTGGGCCATCCGGCGGTACGTCGTCAGCTTGCCGCCGATGACGGTCACCACCCCGTCCGGCGAGGTGAGCACCGCGTGCCGCCGGGAGATGTCGGCGGTCGAGCCGCCGGCGTCCAGCAGCGGGCGCAGACCGGCGTAGGTGCCCACGACGTCGACTCGGGTCAGCGGTCGCGCGAGCACCCGGCTGAAGGTCTCGAGCAGGAAGTCGATCTCACCGTCGGTGGCGACCGGCACATCCGGCACGGGGCCGTCGGCGGCCTCGTCGGTGAGTCCGAGGTAGGTGCGGCCGTCCGGCTGCGGCAGCGAGAAGACGAAACGGCCCACGGAGCCGGGGACCGGCGCGTTGAGGATGACTCCGCTCCCGCCGAGCGTCTCCGAGCGCAGGACGAGGTGGGTGCCGCGCGACGGCCGGAGGCTGACCCCTGGCACGAGGCCGCCGGCCCAGACACCGGTGGCGTTCACCACCGCCCGTGCCGTGATGTCGTACGCGGTGCCGGTCAGTTCGTCGCGCACCCGGGCTCCGTCGCCCGCCACGTCCAGGGCGCGGACGCGGGTCAGCACGCGGGCTCCACGACCTGCTGCGGTGCGTGCCAGCGCGATGACGAGCCGGGCGTCGTCCTCGATGCGGGCGTCCCAGGCGGTGATCCCACCCCGCACGTCGTGTCGGAGCGCGGGTGCGAGTTCGCGGGCGCGGGCGGCACCGACGCGGCCCGGCCGGGGCAGCAGGCCGCTCGGCGTACGGACGACCCGGCGCAGGACGTCACCCGCGACGAAACCGGCGCCGATGACCGCGGCGCTGCCGCGGGAGATGTCCGGGGTGAGCGGCACCAGCCACCGGGAGGGCCGCACGAGGTGGGGCGCTGTGCGGCGCAACAGGATCCCTCTCTCGGCCGCGCTCTCGTGGGCGGTGCCGACCTGGCCGTGGGCGAGATAGCGCAACCCACCGTGTGCCAGCTTCGAACTCCACCGCGACGTGCCGAACGCCAGGTCGTGTGCGTCGACGGCCACCACGCTCAGCCCCCTGGACGCCGCGTCGAGCGCCACACCGGCGCCGGTCGCGCCGAGTCCGATCACCAGGAGGTCGACCTGGCGCCCGTCGGTGGCCTCGGCGAGCTCACGCGCCCGACGGGGGCGGTTGAGGGCGGTGTCGCCGGACATGGATGCCTTCCGAGAGTGCCCTTCGTGGGCAGATGCTGTCGAGTGGCTGAGAGCCTCGACGTTGCAATGTTACGGGTCAAAGCACTGTGTCACACTCTAGCCCATGAGTGATCGGATGCACTGGTCCCGCTGGGGAGACCCGGCTCGCACGACGACCCTTCCCGCGAATGCCCTGGCAATGCTCGAGCTTGCGTTCGGGCCGCCCGCGCCACGGCCCGCCGTGGATCAGCAGACCGTGCAGCTTCCAGCCGTCGGACTGCCGGACGACGTCCTCGACGCCCTGCGGGACGCGATCGGTGTCGAGCACGTCGACGCGGGCGTTGAGCCGCGGCTGCTGCATACGGGTGGCAAGTCCACCCCTGACCTGCTGGCCCTGCGCGGTGGCGACGCCGCAGCTGCCCCGGACGCGGTGCTGCGACCCGCCGACCACGACGAGGTGCAGGCGCTCGTGAGCTTCTGCTCCGAGCGTCGGATCGCCGTCGTGCCCTATGGCGGCGGCACCTCGGTCGTCGGCGGCCTCACCGCCTCGAGGGACGGGCTCGTCGCGGTGGTCGCGATCGATCTCGGCCGGCTCGACCGTCTGGTCGACGTGGATGAGGTGTCCAGCACGGCGGTGCTGCAGGCCGGGGTCTCCGGGCCGCGCGCGGAGGAGCTGCTGGGCGAGCACGGGATGACCCTCGGCCACTTCCCCCAGTCGTTCGAGTTCGCGACCGTCGGCGGCTTCGCAGCGACCCGTTCGAGCGGCCAGTCCTCCTCGGGATACGGCAGATTCGACACGATGGTCGTCGGGCTCAAGGTCGCGACGCCGCTCGGCACCTGGGAGCTCGGCGTCGCGCCGGCGAGCGCCGCCGGGCCCGATCTGCGCCAGCTCGTGCTCGGCTCCGAGGGCACGCTCGGGATCGTCACCGAGGTGCGACTCGCCGTTCGGACGAAACCCGCGACCGCGGTCTACGAGACCTGGCGCTTCCCGACGTTCGTCGACGGGGCGACCGCGATGCGCACCCTGACCCAGGACGGCATCAACCCCACGGTGCTGCGGTTGTCCGACGAGACCGAGACGTCGTTGAATCTCGCGAAGCCGGAGAGCATCGGCGCCGATTCGGGTGGCGGTGCGCTGATGGTCTGTGGATACGAAGGCACGGACGGCCGGGTGGAGCGGATGCGCCGTGAGGTCGGCGAGGTGCTGCAGGGTCTGGGCGGCACCCCGCTCGGCGCCGAGGACGGCGAGCAGTGGGCCGAGGGCCGGTTCGACGCGCCCTACCTGCGCGACGCGCTGCTCGACGAGGGCGTCCTGGTCGAGACGCTGGAAACGGCGACGTTCTGGGGCGACCTCGACCGCCTGTACGCCGAGGTGAAGGCGGCGCTCGAGGGCGCGCTGAGCGCTCAGGGGACGAACCCGATCGTGCTGTGCCACATCTCGCACGTCTACCGCACGGGTGCCTCGCTCTACTTCACGGTGGCGTGCCGGGAGACGGACGACCCGCGCGCCCAGTGGTACGCCGCCAAGCAGGCCGCGTCCGACGCGATCGTCGCGGCCGGCGGGACGATCACCCATCATCACGCGGTCGGCCGGGACCACAGGCCCTGGTACGCCGAGGAGATCGGCCCCATCGGCACGGACGTGCTGCGCGCGGTCAAGCGGAGCGTCGACCCTGCAGGGGTCCTGAACCCGGGTGTACTGATCCCATGACGCGGGCCTTCCATCTCCTCGTGAATCCGAACTCGGGAGCGGGACGCGGCGCCCGCATGGCTGCCGAGGTCGGTGCAGCCCTTCGGGCCCGGGGTGCCGAGGTGCGGTCCACAGTGAGTCCCGGCATCGAGGCGGCCGACGACCTGGTCGCCGACACCGGCGAGGGCGAGGTGTGCGTTGCGGTCGGTGGTGACGGGATGGTGAGCTCCGTGGCCGCCGCCGCGGTCCGTCACGGGGTCACGCTCGGGATCGCGCCCGCGGGCCGGGGGAACGACTTCGCCCGCCAACTGGGCATACCGAGGCACGGGGAGCTGCTCGCGTCGCTTCTGCGCGACGGCGACGTGCGTCCCGTCGACGCGATCGGTGTGAGCGACAGGGTCGTGGTCGGCAGCGTCTACGCCGGTGTCGACTCCCTCGCGTCGCAGCTCGTGAACGAGATGAAGCGGGTGCCGGGAGCTCTGCAGTACCCGCTGGGGGCGCTCCGTGCGATGGCGACGTTCCCGGTCACGACGTACCGCGTCACGGTCGACGGCGCCGAGCACACCTTCGAGGGGTTCACCGTCGTGGCAGCCAATTCCGGCTACTACGGCAAGGGCATGCACATCGCACCGGACGCCGACCCGCGCGACGGGCTGCTCGACGTCCTGCTCCTCGGAGCGGGCAGCCGGGCGAGCTTCATCCGCAAGCTGCCACAGGTCTACCGCGGCACCCACACCGCCAACGCGGAGATCGTCGTGCTGCGCGGGCGCGAGGTGCGTATAGAGGCCGATGGCGTCCAGGCGTACGCCGACGGCGACCCTCTCGCTCCGCTGCCGATCACGGCGACGGTACTGCCGGGCGCGCTGCGGATCATCTCGCCCGATCCTTCGGCCGTCACGCGCTGAGCACGAAGCACGAAGAACGGCCCTGATCCGCGTTTCCGCAGTTCAGGGCCGTTCTGTGAGCTGGTCGGGGTGACAGGATTTGAACCTGCGGCCTCGTCGTCCCGAACGACGCGCGCTACCAAGCTGCGCCACACCCCGTGGCTGCTGCACCCGTCGTGCGGATCGCGCACGAGCCGGATGCAGCGCGGCATACGTTACCGGTAAGGCTCGCGCATCTCCCAATCGGTAGGCGCGTCAGGCGATGTGCGGCGCCGCGATCAGAGCGTGCGGCCGGAGTCCCACGAGGCGGGCGCCAGGGTGAGCAGGGTGGCCTCGGGGCGGCAGGCGAAGCGCACCGGCGTGTACTTGTTGTGGCCGAGGCCGGCCGAGACCTCCAGCCAGGCCGCGTCGCAGGGCGCGATGGTGGACCGTTGGCCGTTGGCGCCGGGCCACCAGCGCGAGACCCCTTTGGCACGGCGCCGGTCCAGATCGCAGTTGGTGACCAGCGCGCCGTATCCCGGCACGCACAGCTGTCCGCCGTGGGTGTGCCCGGCGAGTAGTACGCGTGCCCCGTCGGCCGCCATGGCGTCCAGGACGTGCGTGTACGGCGCGTGCAGGACCCCCATGGTGAGATCGGCCGCGGGATCGGCAGGTCCGGCCACGGCGGGGTAGCGGTCGTAGCCCAGATGCGGGTCGTCGACCCCGACCAGCTCCAGGTCGAGACCGCGCACCGTGACGGACCGGCGTGCGTTGGTCAGGTCGATCCATCCGCCGGAGGTGAAGCCCGCGACGAGCTCGCGCCACGGCAGTTCGTCGGCCTGCGACTCCGACCCCCGCGGATGCGAGCGGTTGAAATAGAGGAGCGGGTTCTTTGCGGTCGGTGCGAAGTAGTCGTTGGAGCCGAGCACGAACGCGCCCGGAAGGTGCAGCAGCGGCTCCATGGCGCGCAGCACGGCCGGCACTGCGTCGAGGTCGGAGCAGTTGTCGCCGGTGTTGACCACGAAGTCCGGCTCGAGGGAGGCCAGCCCGCGCACCCACGCGATGCGCCGCTCCTGGCGGGGGACGAGGTGCAGGTCGGAGACGTGCAGCACCCGCACCGGCGTGGCACCGGGGGGCAGCACCGGCAGCGTGGCGCGGCGGACGGCGTACCAGTTGCGTTCGACGAGCGAGGCCCAGGCGAGCGCTCCCGCTCCGGCGGCGGTCGCCGCGGTGGCGGCGCGGGCGGCGGGATGCATCCGCACATCCTCACACGCGAGGGTGAGTGAAAGACTGCCCCGCATGAGCCTCAAGGACACCCTGCAGACCGACCTCACCGCGGCGATGCGCGCCAAGGACACCGTGCGCACCCAGACCCTGCGGATGGCGCTGGCGGCAGTGCGCAACTCCGAGGTCAGTGGCGACACCAAGCACGAGCTGACCGACGACGAGGTGCTGGCGTGCGTGACCAAGGAGGCCAAGAAGCGGCGCGAGGCGGCGACGGCGTACGACGATGCCGGGCGGCCCGAGCTGGCCGACGCCGAGCGCGCCGAGCTGGCCGTCCTGGAGCACTACCTGCCGGCGCAGCTCAGCGACGAGGACCTGACCGCGATGATCCAGCAGGCGATCTCATCGACCGGCGCGTCCGGGATGTCCGGCATGGGCCAGGTCATGAAGGTCCTGCAGCCGCAGATCGCCGGCCGTGCGGACGGCAGCAAGGTCGCCGCCGCGGTGCGTCAGGCGCTCAGCGCGAGCTGAGGCTCACCCAGAGCTGGGGCTCAGCCCGAGCTGGGGTAGATGAAGATCGTCGTGCCCTGGCTGGCCGAGCCGCCGGACGCGGACATGGCGGTGATCTGACCCCGCGGCTGCGGACCGGGACGGTTGGGACCGACCTGGACATGGAAGCCGGCCGCCTGCAGGGTGGCGATCGCCGAGTTGATGTCCTGCCCCACGACGTTCGGCACGGAGATCTGGGTCGAGGTCGATGAGGACGAGGGCGACGACGGGCCGGAGCTGGGTGTGTCGGTGCCCGTGTTCATGCCGGGCACCGTGGGGAACTGCTTGATGGGCTGGCCCTTGAGGGCGGCGTCCATGATGTCCTTCCACATCGGGGCCGCGAGGTCGCCGGCGAAGATGTAGTGGCCGCTGCCGATCAACTGCCCGTTGATGGGGACGTTGCGGAGCGGCCGGTCGCTGCCCGAGCCGTGCCCGACCCACACCGCTGTGGCGAGCTGCGGGGTGTACCCGACGAACCAGATGTTGTTCGCTCCCGACACGGTCCCGGTCTTGCCGGCAGCCGGGCGGTTGTTCGCGAGCGCGGCCTTGTAACCGGTGGCCTTGTGGTCGTCCGGATTGAGCACGGCCCGGAAGATCTGGGTTGTCTCGGCCGCGACCTGCTGGGACATCACCCGCTTGCACTTGCCGACCGAGATGGCGAGCTTCTTGCCGTTGCCGTCGATCATGGAGTCGACCGGCCGTGGCGGGCAGTACATGCCGCCGGCGGCGGCCGTGGCGTAAGCACTCGCCAAGCCGATGGGCGAGGTCAGGCCCACGCCCAGCACGACCGATGCGGGAGTGATCTGCAGGTCTTTGCGGTTCAGGCCGAGTTTGACCATCGTGTCGACGACGTTGCACATGCCGACGTCCTCGGTGAGCTTGGTGAACGCCGTGTTGACCGACCAGGCGGTCGCGCGCGCGTACGTCATCTTCCCGGTCGGCACCACGAAGTCGTTACCGATGACGAACGAACCCCTGGCGTTCTGGTAGCACGGCCCTTGAAAGGCTGAGTACCTGAACGAGGTGCCGAGCTCGTTGTCGGCGTTCTTCGCGGTCTGCGGCGCCACGTCGATGGTCATGTCCGGCGACGCATTGCGCTCCAGCGCCGTCACGATCTGGAAGAACTTCGTCGAGGATCCGAAGGTGAAGCCGCTGTTGGCGAGGTTGATGCCGGACTTCCCGAGGCCCGCAGTGGTGCTGTACGAGGTGTTCTGTCCGGTCGCGATGATCTGCCCGGTGCCCGGCTTGATCATCGCGGCGGCGTCGTTGATGCCGTACTTGTTGTTCGAGGGCACCCGGGCGCGCAGCTTCGCGTCGAGGATCGCGGCCATTTTGGGCTGGAACGACGTCTTGATGGTGAGTCCGCCGCTCTCCAGCGCTGCCTGGCGTGCCTTGACGGTCTTGCCGAGGGAGGGTTGCTGGCTCAGCCAGTTCTCGACGTAGTTGCAGAAGTAGGGGTACTTCGAGGACGCGCAGTTGCCGCTGACGTTCTTCAGCTTCAGCGAGATCGGGGAGACCGACGCGTCGGAGTACTGCTTGAAGGTGATGATCTTCTGCTGGTACATCTTCTGCAGCACGATGTTGCGCCGCGCCTTGGAGTCGTTGGGGTTGTTCACCGGGTCGTAGGCGGTCGGCTGGTTGACCACGCCGGCGAGCAGGGCAGCCTGCGGCAGGTTCAGCTTCGAGGCGGGCACGCTGAAGTAGTGCTCCGCAGCGGCCTCGATGCCGTACTGCTGGTCGCCGTAGTAGACCAGGTTGAGGTAGCCGTCGAGGATCTGATCCTTGCTGTACTTCTGCTCGAGCGCGGTGGCGTACTTGAGCTCCTGCAGCTTGCGGACGTAGCCCTGCAGCCCCTCGCGCGCCACGGCGTTCCTTGCGGCCGTGGTGTTGCCGGAGCTGAGCGCCTCGTTCTGCAACGACACCTTCACGTACTGCTGGGTGAGGGTGGATGCTCCCTGGACGCCGCCGCCCTGCGCGTTGCTGGTGAGCGCACGCAGCAGGCCCTTGGGGTCGATGCCGCCGTGCTGGAAGAACCGCTCGTCCTCGATCGCCACCTGCGCCTTCTGCATGATCGGCGCGACCTTGTTCAGCGGCACCACGATGCGGTTCTCGTTGAACGGCGTGGCGATGGTCGACCCGTCCGCCGCGAGGATCCGCGATTGCTGCGCCAGCGGGTTCATCGCGAACGTCGAGGGCAGGCCGTTGAAGAGGTCGATGCTCTTGTTGGTGGCGAGACCGGCCCCGCCGACGGCGGGGATCAGCAGACCGGCGGCGAGCAGGCCCATCACCATCGCGGTGGCGAGCAGGGCGATGAGCAGGGAGAGCACGGAGCCGAGCCGGCGGGTGGCACGCATGGGCATGAGGGTAACCAGGTCGACTGTGGGAGGCCCTGATGCCGCGCTGATCCGTGAGCGAGGGCGTTGTAACTTACCCAATCGTCGGTACAGTTGAAATAGTTATAAAGAGCTAGGTTTAAATGGTTCTTGGTAGGCCTACCGGATCAATTACCATTTATTTACCCTTCTGACACAACTTAGGGGAAAGCACCACACGATGGGGAAGGACTCGCTCGATGACTGCAGTTGCTCCGGAGCAGACCGGCTGGGATCAGAGCTGGGCGGCACGTGCCGCGTGTCGTGGGGGAGCTCCGGACGAACTCTTCGCCAGGGGTGCGGCCCAGCAGAGCGCCAAGCTGGTCTGTCAGGGCTGTCCCGTCGTGGCCGAGTGCCTGGCCGACGCGTTGGACAACCGCACCGAGTACGGCGTGTGGGGCGGTATGACCGAGCGTGAGCGCCGTGCGCTGCTGCGCCGGCGACCGGACGTGCAGTCCTGGACCGCGCTCTTCAAGGCGGCCCGCGCCCGCGAGAACGCCTGACCGACGCAGGACGCGCTCCGCGCCCGAACGGCGCCGGCTAGCCACCGCTGAGCGCCGCGCCGATCTCCCGGAGCTGGTCGACGTCGTTCACGTCGCTGCCGGATGTCGGCACGTGGACCTGGGGAATGTCCTCGTGAGCGGCAGTGAACCGCGCGACCGCTGCACGGTGTCGCGCCGCCTGGTCGGCAGCCTCCGCGTGCACCTGCAGCAGGGCCGCGGTGTCCGCCGGCCGCCATCCCTCGGCCCGGGCCGGTAGTTCCCGAATGGCCTGCGCCGTCTCCGTCGCCCGCGCCGCGGACAGCGACGGGATGGTGATCGGCTGCAACCGGTTGACCACGAGCCCGGCCAGCGGCATCCCCTCCGACGCGAGGCGATCCACGAAGAACGACGCCTCGCGCAGGGCGTCCCGCTCGGGGGACGCGACGACGAGGAACGCCGTGCTCGCATCGCTGAGCGCCGCGTACGTCACCTCGGCACGCTCCCGGAAACCGCCGAACATGGTGTCCAGCGCCGCGATGAACGTCTGCGCGTCCTTCAGCATCTGCGCGCCCAGGATCTTCGACATCACCCCGGTGACACCGCTCACCCCCACCGACACGACCTTCAGGTACGCCCGGCCGCCCACCTTGGCGGGTGCGGTCATCAACCGGATGAACCGCCCGTCGAGGAAGGAGCCGAGCTTCTTGGGTGCGTCCAGGAAGTCCATGGCCGACCGCGAGGGAGGGGTGTCCACGACGATCAGGTCCCACCGCCGGTCGCCGTCGACCATCTCCTGCTGCAGCTGACCCAGCCGCTCCATCGCCATGTACTCCTGGGTGCCGGCGAACGAGCTGGACACGGCCTCGTAGAACGGGTTGGCCATGATCGCGGCGGCCTTCTCCGGCGTGGAGTGCGACATCACGACCTCGTCGAAGGTCCGCTTCATGTCCAGCATCATCGCGTCGAGCGACCCACCGGCCGAGGCGTCGATGGTGTGCACGGGCGCGGGGTCGTTGTCCAGATGCTCCAGGCCGAGCGCCTGCGCCAGGCGGCGCGCGGGATCGATGGTGAGGACGACGACCGACCGGCCGGCCTCCGCGGCACGGATCGCCACGGCGGCCGCGGTCGTGGTCTTGCCCACGCCTCCGGACCCGCAGCAGATCACGGTGCGAATCGTCGGGTCGTCGATCAGGTCGTCGACGTCCAGCTTCGGAGTCGTCATCACACCCCCTGTCGGTGCAGGTCGGCGGCGAGCTGGCGCAGTCCGCCTGCATCCATGCCGTCCGGCAGCGCAGGAAGCCGCACGATCGGCAGGTCGAGGGAGGTGAGCCGCGCGCGTTCGCGCTCCTCCAGGGAGAGCCGCTCGTCCAGGCGGCGGCCGGACTCCACGAGCCCGTCGACGAGCGTGGGCCCCACCCGCAGTCCGCCGGCGGCGAGGTCGGCGCTCAGCGGCTCCGCGTCGAAGTCGGCGCCCTGCAGCAGAGCGCGGGACCGTTTGCCGAGCAGCGCCGCGCGTTCCTGATTGACGATGATCGACCCCATCGGCAACCCCTCGGCGCGCAGCTCGGCCGTGGCGTCGATCGTCTCCTGCACCGGCATCTCCTCGGCGACCGCCACCAGGTGCACCCGGCTGCGGCCGGAGGTCAGCATCTGCATGATCGAGTCGGCCTGCTTCTTGATCGGGCCCATCTTCGCCAGCCCCGACAACTCCCGGTTGACGGCGAGGAACTTACCGATCCGACCGGTCGGGGGAGCATCGACGACGACGGCGTCGTACTGCTGGAAACCGCGCCGCGCGTGGTGCTCGTCGCGGCGTACGACCTCGTAGACCTTGCCGATGACCAGGACATCGCGCATGCCCGGCGCGATGGTGGTCGCGAAGTCGATCGCACCGAACTTCTCCAGCAGGCCACCGGCCCGGCCCAACTTGTAGAACATCTGCAGGTACTCCAGCAGCGCGGCCTTCGGATCGATGGCGAGTCCGCGCACCTCGCCGCCCTCCAGTCCGCGCGCCACGTGGGTCTCCTCGTCGCCGAGCGGTGCGACGTCGAAGACCTGGCTGATGCCGCCCCGCCCCTCGACCTCGACGAGCAGGACCCGCCGGCCGTCGTGCGCCAGAGCGAGCGCCAGGGCGGCGGCGACCGTCGTCTTACCGGTGCCGCCCTTGCCCGAGACGATGTGCAGCTGTGCGGTCACCGGTCGCGCCCGCCGGTGTCGGCCAGGTCGGCGACGGTCCCGCGAACGATCTCGAACGCCGCGGACTGCGGGTCGATGACGTCGAAGTGGTCGGCGTCGTCGACCACCCGCAGCCGAGCATCGGGCACGGCGTCCACGTAGCTCTGCGAGATCTCCAGCGGCACCTGCTCGTCGCGCGTGCCGTGGATCGCGACCACCGGGGCCGCGGGCGCGCCGAGCCGGGCCGGATCCGCCTGCTCCCACGCGGCGGGGTCGTCCTGCGGCGTGCTGCCCATCAGGGCCTCCGCGGCGCCCCCGCCCAGACCGAGCTCGTGCACCAGGTGCAGATCGACGCAGCCGGCCAGCGCGACCGTGCCGATCACCGCGCTCGCGTCGGGCTGCGCCGCGAGCCAGGAGACCAGGTGCCCGCCGGCTGAATGCCCCACCAGGACGACGGGTTCCGGCAGATCGGTGCGTGCGCTCGCGGCGGCCAACATCGTCAGCAGGTCGGCGCGCATGTCCGGCCACCCGCCGCGCGGCGCCCGCCGGTACTCCGGCACGACCACGTGGAAGCCGTCCTGCCTGAAGGCCTCGGCCTCGCTGCCCGTGTGGGAACGGTCGGTGGCAGGTCGCCAGAACCCTCCGTGCACGACGATCACCGTCACCCCGCGGACCGGCCCCGCCGGTCGGCGTACGTCGTAGACCTGGTCCGGCTCCACGCCGTACGCGGTGGTCTCGTCGGGAGGCGCCGCGGCGCGGTCCAGCACGGAAGCCATGCTGGGAAGCCTACGCAGCCGGCTGTCGGGTTCGCACCGACCGGTCGTGCCCTGCCAGACTGCGATGGAATCCGTCCGCTCCACGAGCGGACCAGACCCGAACGACGACGAGGAGAACCCGTGACCACCTGGGAGTACGCGACCGTTCCGCTGATCGTGCACGCGACCAAGCAGATCCTGGACCAGTGGGGCGAGGACGGGTGGGAGCTCGTGCAGGTGCTGCAGAGCCCGGACGGCGGCAACCTGGTCGCCTATCTGAAGCGGCCCAAGACCGCCTGATGTCG
Source organism: Allobranchiibius huperziae (assembly GCF_013410455.1). Taxonomy (NCBI): domain Bacteria; kingdom Bacillati; phylum Actinomycetota; class Actinomycetes; order Micrococcales; family Dermacoccaceae; genus Allobranchiibius; species Allobranchiibius huperziae. Next base: position 370,830 of record NZ_JACCFW010000001.1, read on the forward strand.
CAGGTCGAGGACCGGCTCGCGGCCATGGGACTCAGCGTGCCCGATGTCGTTGCGCCCCTGGCGGCGTACACGCCGGCGGTGCGGTACGCCGACACCGTGCAGACCTCGGGCCAGCTGCCGATGGTCGACGGGTCGCTCGCCGCGACCGGCAAGGTGGGCGCGCAGGTCAGTCCGCAGGAGGCGGCGGATCTGGCGCGCATCTGTGCGCTCAACGCCATCGCCGCGGTGAAGTCGCTGGTGCCCGACCTCGACACCGTGCGGGTGGTCAAGGTCGTCGGGTTCGTGGCGAGCGACCCGTCCTTCACCGGGCAGCCCGCGGTGGTCAACGGCGCGAGCGAGCTGCTCGGCGCGGCGTTCGGCGAGGACGGTGTGCACGCCCGCTCCGCGGTGGGGGTGGCCGTGCTGCCGCTGGATGCCCCCGTCGAGGTCGAGATCACCGTCGTCGTGCGTGGCTGAGCGCGTGACCGGTTCCGTGGTCCCCACCCGCGAGCAGGTCTTTGTGGCCGGTGGGCCGGTCGGCGAGTTGGCCCGTCTCTGGCTGGACGCCGGATCGCCGGCCGGCGTGCCGCCGCGGCGCGCCTCGACAGTGATGGTGCTGCGGCACGGCCGGTCCGACGGCGGCCCGGAGGTGTTCATGCTGCGCCGGGTCGCGTCGATGGCCTTCGCGCCCTCGATGTGGGTCTTTCCCGGCGGCGGGGTCGATCCACGCGACGCGGATGTCGATGTCCCCTGGGCGGGTCCGACCCCGCAGGAGTGGGCGGTGCGTCTCGGAGTGCCGCGCGAGGAGGCGGTCGAGCTGGTGTGCGCCGCCGTTCGCGAGGTCTTCGAGGAATGCGGCGTCCTACTCGCCGGGCGCGCTGCCGACGAGGTGCTGGCCGACGTGACCGGCCCGACCTGGCAGGGGCACCGGGCGGCGCTGCTCGCCAAAGGGCTGTCCATGTCGCAGCTGCTGTCCCATGAGGGGCTGGTGCTGCGCTCGGATCTGCTGTCGTTCCAGGACCATTGGCTGACGCCGGAGTTCGAGAAGCGGCGCTACGACACCTACTTCTTCGCCGCGCTCCTGCCCGAAGGTCAGCGCGCCGACGACCAGACCAGCGAGGCGGACATCTCGCGCTGGGTCACACCCGCCGATCTGATCGCCGACGTCGCGTCCGGCGAGGCATCGATGTTGGCGCCCACCGTCACCAACCTCGAACGCCTCGATCAGGCGAGCGGCCCGGAGGTCGTCATCGCCTCCACGCCGCCCGTCGTACCCGTGATGCCCGTGGCCGAGTACGACGGGGCGCGCGTAGTGCTGCGGGCGCGACTGCCGATCCGCTGAGCCTCAGCGCAGGGCGAGTGACCGCAGACCGGCGATGGTGCCGTTGAACCGGTTCTTGTCCAGGCCGCCGCTCTGGCTGTACTGCCAGATGTAGGAGGACCTCGTGCCGGCCGGGAGCTGCGTCGGCACGTGGCTGTACTGCGCGATCCAGAACGGCGTCAGCCCGGCGAGCGCCGAGGTGTTGCCGGTGCAGGTCCTCCACCAGTCGTAGGTCGTGTAGACGACGGGGTACCGGCCGGTGCGGTAGTGGTAGCGATTCACGAACGACTTGATCCAGGACGTCATCCCGGACCAGCCGTAGCCGTAGCAGGACGAGCCGTACGGGTTGTACTCGATGTCGAGCGCACCCGGCAGGGTGCGGCCGTCCCGGGACCAGCCGCCGCCGTGCGCGATGAAGTAGTCGGCCTGGTAACTGCCGCTCGACTGGTTGGGCAGCGCGAAGTGGTAGGCGCCACGGATCATCCCCGAGGAGTAGGAACCGGAGTACTGCGACCCGAACCGCGAACTGGTGTAGTTCGTGCCCTCGGTCGCCTTGACGTAGGCGAACTGGAAGCCCTCGGCCCGCAGCGTCCCCCAGGCCACCGAGCCCTGGTACGCGGAGACGTCCACCCCGTAGGCGTTGCCGCTGGTGTACATCGGGGCCATCTGCTGCGGGGCCTGCTGGGTGGAGGAGGCCCTCTTGGACTCCCAGCCAGGGTAGGCACCGCCGGCGGTGGTGATTCCCGCGGCGCGCGCCGCAGCGGTGGGGGTCGGGAGCGCGGGCTTGGCGTGGGCCTGCGCCATCGGCATGGCAGCCGCCATCCCGAGCGTCACGATGGAGGTGCCACACAGGGCACGCAGCACGTTCTTCATGGTGGGGGGTCCGTTCATCGGGGGAGAGGCGAGCGTCACCGACACAGGTGAACAACGGGTGCGGCGTAGCCCAGGAGTTCTTCAGTTCTCCGTCAAGATGTACCAATGGCAGACACGATATGGCGTAGTGGCCCTGTTACGCACGGGGCAGAAGTGATTCTCTGCCCCAACCCCGGCCCGATGACGCTGGACGGAACCAACACCTGGGTGCTGCATACGCCGGGTGGCGACGAGGCCGTGGTGGTCGATCCGGGGCCTCTGGACGAGGGGCATCTGCAGGCGGTCCTCGAGGTCGTCCGGGCCGCCGGGGCGCGGGTGGCGCTCACCCTGCTCACCCACGGTCACTTCGATCACGCGGAGTCCGCGGACCGCTGGGCGGAGCTGACCGGGTCGCCGGTGCGCGGCGCCGGACACGGGCGCGCGTTCACCGACGATGAGTGGATCACGGTGGGGGATCTGCGCATCCAGGTGCTGCTCACGCCTGGGCACACGAAGGACTCGGTGTCGTTCCTGGTGCCCGACCAGCAGTTGCTGCTGACCGGCGACACGGTGCTCGGCCGCGGGACGAGTGTGGTCGCGCACCCCGACGGGGAGCTCGCGGCGTACCTCGCCTCGCTCGACCGGCTCGCCGGCGTCGCCGGGGGTATGACGCTCGGTCCCGGCCATGGGCCGACGCACGCCGACGCCGCGGCGGTCATCGCGCAGTACGCCCGGCACCGGCTGCAGCGGCTGGATCAGGTGCGGGCAGCGCTGGCGGCCGGAGCGGGTGATGCGGACGACGTCGCGCAGGCCGTCGTGGAGCAGGTCTACGCGGACGTACCGCGCGAGGTGTGGCCCGCGGCGCACAAGACCGTGCAGGCGCAGCTGGACTATCTGGCCGCGAGAGGCTGACGCCGGCGCATCAGGGGGTCAGCGCGCGCGGTGCTGCAGGCGTTCGACGTCGATCAGCGTGACGGCCCGCGCCTCCAGCTTGATCCAGCCGCGGGAGCTGAAGTCGGCCAGGGCCTTGTTGACCGTCTCGCGGGAGGCGCCGACCAGCTGGGCGAGCTCCTCCTGGGTCAGGTCGTGCGCGACGAGCACCCCGTCCTCGGCCGGCTGACCGAACCGGGACGACAGGTCGAGCAGCGCCTTCGCGACACGACCGGGCACGTCGGTGAAGACCAGGTCGCCGAGCGCCTCGTTGGTGCGGCGAAGCCGGCGAGCCAACGCGCCGAGCATGGTCATCGCGACCTCGGGCCGGTCCTTGAGGAACTCGGTCATGTCCGCGTGGGCGAGGCCGGCCAGCTCGGTGTCGGCGACGGCCGTTGCGGTCGCCGTGCGGGCGCCGGGGTCGAAAAGGCTGAGTTCGCCGAGCATCTCGCCCATGCCGAGGATCGCGAGGAGGTTCTCCCGGCCGTCCATCGAACGGCGGCCGAGCTTCACCTTGCCGGCGGTGATGACATAGAGCGTGTCGCCCTGGTCGCCCTCTTTGAACAGCTCTCGTCCGCGAGCGACCTTGGTGCGCGACATCGACTCGAGCAGAGCCTCAGCAGCGCTGTCGTCGAGTGCGGCGAACAATGGCGCCTTGCGTACGGCCTCGGTTTCCACGGGGTTAGTGTGCCACGTCACCATCGCGTCGGCGCGTCGTCCGGGCCCCCTTAGTCTCGGTCGGGTGAAACGTCTCGATGTCACCGCCGAGAGCCCCGTGTCGCGCACGCGCCGCGCTCGCAAGATGTACCGCGTCCTGCACGACACCTACCCCTACGCCCGGTGCGAGCTGGACTTCAGCACCCCGCTGGAGTTGCTGGTCGCGACGATCCTGTCCGCACAGACCACCGATGTCGGAGTCAACAAGGTCACGCCGACCCTCTTCGCGCGCTATCCGGACGCCGCGGCGTACGCCGGGGCGGACCGCGAGCAGCTCGAACAACTCCTCAAACCGACCGGTTTCTTCCGGGCCAAGACCAACGCCGTGATGACCCTGGGCCAGGCGCTGGTCGAGCGGTACGACGGCGAGGTGCCGCCCCGCCTGAAGGACCTGGTGACACTGCCCGGCGTCGGCCGAAAGACCGCGAACGTGGTGCTGGGCAACGCTTTCGGCATCCCGGGTCTCACCGTCGACACCCACTTCGGGCGGCTCGTACGACGCTTCGGCTGGACCGTGCTGGACGACCCGGTCAAGGTCGAGCAGGAGATCGGCGCGCTGTTCCCCCGCAAGGACTGGACCATGCTCAGCAACGTCCTGATCTTCCACGGGCGCCGGATGTGTCACGCCAAGAAGCCTGCCTGCGGGGTGTGCCCGATCGCCCGGTGGTGCCCGTCGTACGGCGACGGCGAGACCGATCCGGAGAAGGCGCGCAAACTGCTGAAGTACGAGATGGCGCCTGCGTGACCGACATCCATCCGGTGCCGTCCTGGTTGACGGGCATCGAGGAGCAGGCCGCCGGCCGGATGCCGACGTTCCCCGTCGGCGAGGGCCGCCGGTCCGCGGTGCTGATGCTGTTCGGTCCGCGCGACGGCGGCGGTGAGGACATCGTGCTGACCCAGCGGGCCGACACGTTGCGCCAGCACGCCGGTCAGGTGTCCTTCCCCGGAGGCGGCGTGGATCCGCAGGATGCCTCGCCGCAGGAGACGGCGCTGCGCGAAGCGCACGAGGAGATCGGACTGGATCGCGCGGGGGTGCGGGTGCTCGGCACGCTGCCGTCACTGCCGTTGAGCGTCACCGGTTTTCACGTGACACCGGTGGTGGCCTGGTGGGAGTCGCCGTCGCCGGTGCATGCGGCGGAGGCGGAGGTCGCGAGGGTGGAGCGGGTGCCGATCGCCGATCTGATGGACCCGGCGAACAGGTTCACCGCGATCGCGCCGGCACGCAGGTTCGCGGCCCCGGCGTTCGAGGTGGACGGGCTCTACATCTGGGGGTTCACCGCGATCGTGCTGGACGCGCTGCTCACCCTCACCGGCCACACGCTGCCGTGGGACGAGAGCGACGAACGCGTCGTACCCGAGAGGTACCGCCGCCGCTGAAGTGGCGGCGGGCGACAAGTGGGGGGTGTGCCCTACGACGCCTTGGGGGGCTTGACGGCGGCGATGGCCTTCTGGCTGGTGTCGATGGTGCGCTCGGGCTTGCCCTTGATCTTCTTCAGGGCGCTGATGCCGAGCAGCGCCAGCACGATGGTGATCAGCAGGAGCACGCCGCCGATGATCAGGAATCCCGCCCAGGTCGGCACGACGAGGGCCAGCGCCCATGCGGCCGCGGTGAGCAGGAATCCGAGGGCGTAGAGACCGAACAGGCCGGCGCCGGCGAGCAGACCTGCGCCCTTGCCGCCCTTGGCGACGTCCGCCTTGATCTCCAGCTTCGCCAGGGCGATCTCACCCTTGACGATGTCCTTGACGTCGGTCTGGGCATCGGCCACCAGCTGACCGAGGGTGCGCTCGGTGCCGGCTGCGCGGCCGTTCAGACGGGTTGCCCCGGCGTCCTTGGTGCTCTGAGCCATCGAGTGTCTCCTTCGGTGCGGAACGGGTTCTCACCCATGACGTCTGGGAAGAGACTAGCGACACGCTACCGCCGAGTCTCTTCGGCGCGGGTGAGATAGCAGTCCGGCACCCCGTCCCCGTCGTCGTCGCGGATCTCCCGTTCGTGCAGCGCCCGGTAGGTCCTGCTGCGAGCCCGCAGGACGACTGCGGCCAGCAGCGCCGACACCAGCGAGCCCAGCAGCACCCCGATCTTCACGTGCTGGTCGCGCACGCTGCCGTCGCCGAACGCGAGCTCTCCGATGAGCAGCGACACGGTGAATCCGATGCCCGCCAGCAGGCTGAGCCCGACCACGTCCCACCAGGCCAGGTCGTCGTCCAGGCGGGCGCGGGTGAAGCGCGCCACGGCGTACGTGCCGCCGAGGACGCCGACCGCCTTGCCCAGCACGAGGCCGGCCACGATCCCGAGGGTCACCGGGTCGCGTACGGCATCGCCGAATCCCGTGACGGCGACGCCCGCGGAGAAGAACGCGAAGACCGGCACGCAGACACCGGCGGACAGCGGCCGCATCCGATGTTCGAGACGGTGCGCGCGGTCGTCCTGCACGGGCACCGACAGACCCAGCAACACCCCGGCAATGGTCGCGTGGATCCCCGAGTTGAGCACGAGCACCCAGGTCAGCAGCGCGAGCGGGATGAGCACCCACGGGCTGTGGACACCGCGGCGCATCAGCAGCCCGAACGCCGCCAGCGGGACGACCGCCGCTAGCAGCGACCACACGTTGATCGAGCCGGTGTAGAAGAAGGCGATGATCGTGATGGCTATCAGGTCATCGACCACCGCGAGCGTCAGCAGGAAGGAGCGCAGCGCGGACGGCAGGTGGGTGCCGATGACCGCCAGGACGGCCAGGGCGAACGCGATGTCGGTGGCCGTGGGGATCGCCCAGCCCCGCAGCGCCCCGACCCCGAACCCCTGGACGACGGCGTAGAAGATCGCGGGCACCGCCACCCCGGTGGCAGCGGCGACGACGGGTACGACGGCCTTGCGCCGGTCGCGCAGCTCGCCGCGCAGGAACTCGTGCTTGAGCTCCAGGCCGACCACGAAGAAGAAGACGGCGAGCAGCCCGTCGGAGGCCCAGTGACCGAGGCTGAGGTGAAGACCGATCGCGGATGGCCCGACGTGCAGGTGCTGCAGGTGCGAATACGCCTGCCGCCACGGTGTGTTGGCCCAGGCGACGGCGATGACAGCGGCCACCAGCAGCAGAGCGCCGCCGATGGTCTCGTGACGGAGGAGCTCGGCCACGCGACGGGCCTCGGGCCATTCGCCGCGGGTGAACAGCCGCGGGCGTTGCGGATTCGGGAGGGACACTGGCTGCCGCCTTCGCGGTGTGGGGTCGGTCGACGAGATGCCGACCAGACTTCCCGGCTCACCTGAAGGACAGGATATCGATGGGATGCTCGCCCGTGTGATCTCGATCCAGGAGCTGGGACCGGACGAGTGGCGGGTCTGGCGGGAGATCCGGTTGGAGGCGTTGCGGGACGCGCCGGAGGCGTTCGGGTCGACGTCCGCGGACTGGGAGGACGCCGACGAGGCGCGCTGGCGGGCACGGTTGGTGGACGTGCCGCTCCACGCGTTCACCCGCCTGGACGACCTGCCGGCGGGGGTGGTCAGCGCGACCGCACCGGACGGGAGCGGGCAGGTCGAGTTGATCTCGATGTGGGTCGCGCCGTTCGCGCGTGGACGGGCGGTGGGCGGCGCCCTGATCGAGTACGCGCTGCGCTGGGTGACCGACCGTCACCCCGGCGCGCGCATCGCGTTGCAGGTGCGCAAACACAACGCGCCCGCCATCGGGCTCTACGAGCGGCACGGGTTCGTCCTGGCCGGTGAGAACCCGGAGGACGAGCTGGAGTTCACGATGCGGTGGCAGGGAGTCATCTAGTCATTGGAGTCGTGGCGCGCTCCATACGGCGCGCGACGACTCCCATCGCAGGCGGGCGACGTCCGCCGCGGGCCCTGTCCTAGGTTGGTGCGACGTGGCCGGACCTCTTGACACCCTCATCGCTCTGCCCGGGGTGTCCGCGGCCGTCGAGGACGCGCGGGAGACCTGTACGGCGCTGCGCTGGCACCCTGCCCTGCGCCGCCGGATCCCGGAGGCGGCCACCGAGTCGCGGGTGCGTGGCGCGCGGGCGAGCGCGGCGCTGGACGGCGCGGAGTTCGCCGTCGACCTGGTGCGCGACCTGATGCGCGGGGCCGTGGCGTGGCCGGATCCGATCGGTCCGCTGGAGCAGGGGCTGCGGTCCGCCGTGCTCGCGACCGCGGAGACCGAGCGGATGGGCTCCCAGGTGCGGTCGTCGCCCGCCGGGGCGCTCGCCCGGCTGCACGTGGCCGCGTCCGCCGGCGTCGCCGATCCCGACGACGTCGGGCGGCCACGAGTCGCAGGGCAGGACAGCCGCGAACTGGTCGAGTTGGGCCCGGCGCCCGAGGCCGGCCACGCCGCCGAGCGGATGCGCGCGGTGGCGTCGCTCGTGGCCGACCCGCAGGGTGCGCCCGTCCTGGTGCTCGCCGCCGTCGCGCACGCGGAGATCGCGACCGCCCGCCCATTCGTACGCGGAAACGCTGTAGTGGCAAGGGCTTTTGAACGCGCAATCCTCATCGATGGTGGTGTGGACCCGACAGGTGTGGCCGTGCCGGAGTGGGGTCACGGCAGGCAGGGAGCTGTGGACTACCTCGGTGCGCTGTCGGCGTACGCGACGGGGAGCACGGACGGGGTGCGGCTCTGGCTGATCCACTGCGCCGAGGCCGTCGCGGCCGGCGCCCAGGAGGGCGGCCGGATCTGCGACGCGGTGCTCGCTGGGCGGCTCAACTAACGGATTGTCCTCCTGTTCGGGGCCGTCCGCGAGGCCTTGTGTGACGGGCGGGGGAGGAGTAGACCTGTGGTCACAACTCCAGACCACGCGAACGACAGGTACCCACGCGCAGGCAGTTCACTGATGAACGCGATCGGTTTTACCGGACCCTCTGACGGCCGGGCCGACACAACGCCGAGTGCACGCTTGGTAACCAGGTCACGCGCGTTGGCGAGGACGCCTCCACCGACTCTTGTGGGGGCGTCTTCGTTGTCCCCTCCTCGGGCCGTCGCACGGATATCACGCGAGACGCTTGCCCGGAAAGCCGCGACCCTCCACACTTGAAGAACGGCGCTCCCTTCGGGTTGCAGCGCCTGGGTCGGTTGCCCTCCCCCAGGGCGATCCACCAGAAAGGCCCCCGCCACCCCCCTGGCGGGGGTCTTTCTACGTCTCTACATCTGAGGAGCCGAGGCCGATTCTCAGGGCCCCTCATCCACATCCCCCCGAGAAGCAGCCTCGGCATCCACAGGCGCTGACGCACCGGTGGGCCGCCCGGTTCCCGCACCGCTTCCATGTGGGACATGCGAACAAAGGGCGACCGGCGCGGGGCCGGCACGGCGGACGCCGTGGTGGTGATCGGGTGCGGAGGCGGCGCCGGGGCGTCCGTGCTGGTCACGGGACTGGCCGGTGCGGCCGATCGCCGCGGGCTGCGAGTGGTCGCGCTCGATCTCGACGCGTACGCCGGAGGGCTCGACGTCGTCTTCGGCATCGAACGCGCCGACGGGGTGCGGTGGGCCCAGGTCGCCGGTTCCGTGGGCGCGCTGGACGGTGCTGCGCTCTACGACGCTCTCCCCGCTGCGGGCCCCGCCGTTCTGTCCTACGGCCGGGAGGGCACAGCAGCGCCGGCTCAGGTGGTGGCCGAGGCGGTGACCGCGCTGGCGGCATGCTGCGACCTGCTCTTAATCGACGCGCCACGGGACATCGACCCGCAGGACCTGCCGGCCGACGCGGTACCGGTGGTGGTGGCGCACGGTTCGGTACGCGGCACCGCAGCAGCCGGCGTCGCGGTGGCGCGGCTGCGGTCCGCGGGGCGGGACCCGGTCGTCGTGCTGCGGGACGCCTCGGATCGGCTGGCAGAGGAGCTGTCCGATGCGGTCGAGGTGCAGGTGGTGGCCCAGGTGACCTCCGAGCGGCGCGTGCGCAGCGACCTGGCCCGCGGCGAGCGGCCGGGGGCGCAGGGCGACCTGGCCAAGGTGTGCGACGAGCTGCTGGAGCGGCTGATTGCGCAGCGGTCCGAGGCGGCGGCGTGAGCATCGGGGAGGCGATGTGGGGCCGGATCCGCGAGGGCTCCGCTCCGACGCCGGAGTCCGTGGGCGAGCTGGCGTCACTCGACCGGGTCACCCTGGGCGCCGGTCGGGTGCAGCAGCTGCAGTCCCGGCTCAGCGCGGAGGTCTTCGGCGCTGGACCGCTCGAGGAGCTCCTTGCCCTGCCCGGCGTCACCGATGTGCTGGTCAACGGGACCGACGGGGTGTGGATCGACCGGGGCGAAGGCCTCGAACCCACGACCTGCGACGTGGGTGATGCGGCCGCGGTGCGCCGGCTCGCGGTCCGGCTGGCGACGAACGCCGGTCGACGGCTGGACGAGACGAGCCCGTACGTCGACGGACTGCTGACCGGTGGAGTGCGCCTGCACGCGGTGCTGCCGCCCCTGGTGCCCGACGCTGCCCACATCAGCCTCCGGGTGCCGCGGCGACATACCCCGACGCTGCAGGAGTTGCAGGCGAACTCCACGATCTGCGCGGTCGGGGCGCAGGTGCTCGACCGACTGGTGCGCGCCCGGATCGCGTTCGTGGTGACCGGCGGCACCGGTTCCGGCAAGACCACCCTGCTCGGGGCGCTGCTGTCGCGGGTGCCCGCGGGCGAGCGGATCGTCGTGGTCGAGGACGTCCGTGAGCTGCGGATCGAGCACCCGCACGTCGTGGCGCTGCAGGGACGCACCCCGAACGTCGAGGGCGCCGGCGCCGTCCCGCTGGAGGTGCTGGTGCGCCAGTCGCTGCGGATGCGTCCCGATCGGCTGGTCGTCGGCGAGGTGCGCGGCGCGGAGGTGCGCGAACTCCTGAGTGCCCTCAACACCGGCCACGACGGCGGATGCGGCACGGTGCACGCCAACACCGCCGCCGACGTCCTCGCCCGGTTCGAGGCACTCGGCGCCCTCGCCGGGATGTCCCAGCACGCCGTCCGCAGCCAGCTCGTGAGTGCGGTCAAGGTCGTGGTCCACCTGCGTCGTGAAGCGGCCGATCGGGTGGTGAGCGAGATCGCGGTCATCGGCTGGGACGGCGACGCGTTGTGCGTGCGGCCTGCCCTGGCCCGCCGGGACGGCACCATGCACCGTGAGGCCGCCTGGCCGGTGCTCGACCGCATGCTGGGCGACGCACCGTGATCACCGCGCTGGTCTGCCTGTGCATCGCGGTGCTGTGCTGGCCGCTGCGCCATCCTCGACCGGACCTGCCGGCCAGGACCTCGTGGTTCCGCCGGGTCGCGATCGGGCGGTCGCGGCGCGGCAGGGCGCAGGATCCGGTCCGGGCCGTCTTGACCACCCTGGTCGAGGGCATCGCTCCTGCGGTCGAGGCCGGGGTCCCACCGCCCGTCGCGGTCGCCACGGCCGCGTCGGTCGCCGCCCGCACCGTCGAGATCCCCGAGCTGGCAGCAGAACTCGCGGGCCTGTCGTCCCTCGCTCGGAGCGGAGCGCCCCTCGCTCAGGCGTGGGCGGATCTGGCCGCGCGGCATCCGGGCGCCGGTCTCGAAGCCGTGGCCCGTGCGTGGTCCCTGTCCGACCGGATCGGCTGCGGGCTGAGCGAGGCCTTGAGCACGGCCGTCACCTCGATGCGCGAACAGGAGGACCACCGTCGCAGGGTCGCCGCGGCCACCGCCGGTCCGCGCGCCACCATGCAGTTGCTCACGCTGCTGCCGATCGCGGGCATCGCCATCTCGGCGTTCATCGGGGTGAACCCGGTGCGTCTCTACGCCGGCACGCCGGGCCTGGTCGCCCTGTTGCTCGGAGTGCTGCTGCTGTGGGCGGGCCGCCGGATGATCCGAGCGATGATCGCGCGATCGTGTGCGCCGGGGCCCCTGCGATGAACCCGTCCGCGCCGGGGGCGTGGTGGTGCGCGGTCCTGCTCGTGGCGGTGACCCCGCTGGTGTGGCCACGGGCGCTGCCGGCGTCCCGACCCGCATCGTCCGTCCCGCCGCCGGTGGTGGCCGAGGACGTGCGTGCAGTCGCCGCCTCGCTGGATCTGCTGGCTCTCGCGCTCCGCAGCGGGGTGCCTCTGGTGACGGCCGTCGAAGCCGTTGCAGAGGACGCCGGCGAGAAGGTCTCGCGGCATCTGCGGCAGGTGGCGGCGGCGATGCGGTGGGGTGTGGACGAGGTGCGCGCCTGGGACGGGCTGCCCGCGGTGTGGAAGCCGGCTGCGGCATCGCTGGCGCTCGCGGTGACCGCCGGAGTGCCGCCGGGCGCCCTGCTGCGGCGCGCGGCCGACGACATCCGTCGCGTCGAACGCCAACGGCTCGACGAGGCGATCGGTCGGGTCTCCGTGCTGATCGTGGTGCCGCTCGGGCTGTGCTTCCTGCCGGCGTTCGCGCTGCTGACGGTGGTGCCCGTGGTGATGACGATCGCCCGCAGCGTCCTGGCCGGCACGTCGTGAGCGGCCCCGGACCACCACGTGCGCGGTTTGCGCCGTTGGCCAGTGCTGCAGTCCTGGCCGCCGACGCAAACCGCGCACCTGGGCGCGGCACCCCACGCCCAGCGCACCACGTCATCCCCCGATCGGTGGATGGGCAGAGAGGCGACGCCGGCGAGGGCCGGCACGCCATAGAGAGAGGCAGCAACAGATGACACGACTCATGGTGCGGATGCGCCGGTGGTGGGCCAGGCGCTGGTCCGCGGTGACCTCCGCCGGACGACAAGCTGGGATGTCGACGGCCGAATACGCGGTGGGCACCCTGGCAGCCGTCGCGTTCGCGGTGGTGCTGATCGGGGTGGTGAAGTCGGGAGCGGTGAAGACGACCCTGACCTCGATCATCCAGCATGCGCTGAGCGTGGCGTCGTGACCCCGCGAGCTCGGCGGGCGGATGCCGGCATGGTCTCCGCCGAGCTCGCGGTCGCCCTGCCGGCGGTGGTCTTCGTGATGCTGGTGGCGCTCGGTGCGCTCATGGTCGGCGTCGACCAGATCCGCTGCACCGACGCCGCCCGGGTGGCTGCCCGAGCCGCCGCCCGCGGTGATCCTGTCGACGCCGTACGGCGGGACGGCATACGCGCGGCACCTCCCGGGTCGTCTGTCGCCGTGCAGTTGGACGGCGACCTGGTGCGGGTGACGGTCACCACCCCGGTGCGGGGTCCGTTCGGGTGGGTCGCGGGCAGCGGCTCTCTGCACGCGACCGGGGTGGCGCAGCAGGAGGCGGCACCGCCGTGAGGTGGGCGCGTGATCGTGGGTCCGGCACGGTGCTCATGGTGGGAGTCATCGCGGTTGTGCTGTGCGTGCTGGGCGGCGGACTCGCGCTGGTGTCAGCGGTGCAGGCCAGCATGCGGGCGCGGACGGCAGCGGACATGGCCGCACTTGCCGGCGAATCAGCCCTGCTGAAAGGCGGGGTGGACCCGTGCGCGGCTGCCGCGCGGGTGGCGTCGGCCGGCGGAGCCACGCTGCGGACGTGTACCCCGACCGGTGACAGCGTGACGGTCGATGTCACCGTGGTGACGGGCGCAACCGCCCGGCTGGGCCTGGGAGCGGCGACTGCACGGTCGCGCGCCGGCTACTCCGCCGGGATCCCTCGCAGCACTGCCGCCGTGCCCTGGCTGTGACTACCGTTGGCTCATGCCGCGGCAAGAAGACGAAACCCGCTTGTTGCCCGTGAACCTGCCGGTGAGGCAGCGCTGGGCCATCGGATCGCTGGGCGGCGTCTCGTTCGCCCTTGGTGCGGTGAGCAACCTCTGGGCGGGGCAGGACGGTGTCAGCACTCTGGGATTCGTGGTGGTCGGGGCGGGCGCCCTGATCATCGGGACGGTCGGGAAGCTGCCCACCCGTGTGACGTGGGGCGACAAGTCGGTCGAGATGGGTGCGCTGTACCGGGCGGTGGCGAGTATGGACCACGACCAGCGGCTGGCTCTCGCGCATTCCGTACGCGAGTCGGGCGAGGATGTGCCCGGTCCGATCCAACTGGCGATCAGTGGTGTCAGGATGGCCGAGCTCGCCTTGTTGGATGCCGTCCGGCGCGCTGCTCGCGGTCTGCATCTCGAGGTCAAGGAGGTGGGCGCCGATCTGCCCTACAACTGCGAAGTCTATGACGACGCGCGGCGCGTGGGCGTGATCCTCAAGGCCGGCGGGGCGACGGTGCAGTTGAGTCGCCTGGCGAAGATCGATGACATCAGACGGTGGCTCGTCGTCAGCGAGGCCGTCAGCTCGGCCGTGGTGGCGCACACCGCGGCAGAGGCGGGGGATCGCAACGAGATCATCCGGACCTGGGCGGATCAGAACGATCTGGTGAACGCGTTCAACTACTACTTCTCCGACACGGTGGAGCCGCATCTGGGTGTGGCTCGATTCTGACGAGCACTCTGCCCCCCGCCGTACGCCCGGGGGGCAGGTGCGTCGCCGGCCTTCACCGCGGTTCCCCAGTAGGTCATGAGGGCGGGGCATCCTGAAGCAGCCGGTCCAGCAGCAGCACGGCACCGGGCTTGTCCAGGGGCTCGTTGCCGTTGCCGCACTTGGGCGACTGCACGCATGACGGACATCCGTGCGCGCAGCTGCAGTCCGCGATCGCCGATCGGGTGGCCGCCAACCAGGTGCGCGCCGCGGCGTACGCGCGCTCGGTGAAACCGGCGCCGCCCGGGTGGCCGTCGTAGACCACCACCGTCGGCACGCCGGTGTCCGGGTGCAGCGCGGTCGACACCCCGCCGATGTCCCACCGGTCGGACTGGGCCACGAGCGGCAGGATCCCGATGGAGGCGTGCTCGGCCGCGTGCAGCGCACCGGGCAGGTCAGCAGGGTTCAGACCCGTTGCGAGGGCGACGGATTCGGGCATCGTCCACCACACGCCTCTGGTCACCAGTTCGCGCTCGGGCAGGTCGAGGGGGTGCTCGCCCAGCACCTCGCCGGACGGCAGCCGGCGCAGGAAGGAGGTCACCTGACTGCGCACCCGGATCGTGCCGAAGTGCAGCTCGCAGTCGCCCCACACCTCGTGCCGGTGCGAGCTGACGATGTCGAACGAGCTGACCGACCGCGCCATCGTCGACCACCCGGGATCGCCCGGCACGACGTGCGCGCTGCCGTCGTCCAGGTCGAGCGCGGTCACCACGAACGGTGCTCCCTGGTGGGTGTAGACGGCACCGGTGTGCACCGTGGTGTGCGACCGGGCACCGTCGACCGTGCCGAGCACCCGCGCGGTGCGCGTCTCGACGATGCGCACGACGTCCTCGCCGGAGCCGCGCAGCGAGAAGTGGTCGGCGGGGCGGTCCTCGCGTGCCCAGAACCACCCGCGAGGGCGGCGTCGCAGCACACCGCGCGCCACGAGCGCGGCCAGCAGACCCACCATGTCGTCGCCGAAGTAGGCGCTGTCCGCCACGGTCACCGGCAGCTCGGCCGCCGCCGCCGCCAGGTGCGGCGCGAGGACATAGGGGTTGGCCGGGTCGCAGACCGCCTGTTCGACCGGTCGGTCGAAGATCGCCTCGGGATGGTGGGTGACGAACGTGTCCAGCGGGTCGTCGGCCGCGACCATCACGACCAGCGACGACGCTGCGCCGCGCCCGGCGCGGCCGGCCTGCTGGCGGAACGACGCGACCGTCCCGGGCCAGCCGGCCATCACGACGGCGTCCAGTCCGCTGATGTCGATGCCGAGCTCGAGGGCGTTGGTCGCCGCGAGACCCCGCAACGCGCCGCTGCGCAGCGCCGCCTCCAGCTCGCGTCTCTCCTCCGGCAGGTACCCCCCGCGGTACGCCGCCACGGTGGACCCGTCCGATCCCAGCGCCGCTCGCGTCATCTCTGCCACCACCTCGACGCCGACTCGGGACCGGGCGAAGGTCAGGGTCTGTACCCCCCGGCGTACGAGAGCGGTCATCAGGTCCGCCGACTCCGCGACCGCACTGCGGCGGCTCTCGCCCGTGGGATCCGAGGGCGCGCTGCCCGGCTCCCACAGCGCGTACGTCGTGGCGCCGTGCGGCGACCCGTCCTCGTCGACCACCTGCACCGGCCGGCCCACGAGGCGCCCCAGCTGCTCGGACGGCGCGGCCGAGGTCGCGGATGCCAGCACGAACGTGGGGGAGGTGGAGTACCTCACCGCGATCCGCTGCAACCGGCGCAGGATCAGCGCGACATGCGCGCCGAAGACGCCTTTGTACACGTGCGACTCGTCGACGACGACGTACCGCAACCGTCGTAGGAAGGAGGCCCACCGCTCGTGCTGCGGCAGCAGGGTGTGGTGCAGCAGGTCGGGGTTGGTGAGCACGAGGTGGGCGTGCTCGCGGATCCAGCGGCGTTCGTCGGTGGGGGTGTCGCCATCGAGGGTCGCCGCGCGGATGCCGGGGATGGCGTACGAGGCGATCCGGGCCTCCTGGTCGGCGCCGAGCGCCTTGGTCGGCGCCAGATAGATGGCGGTCGCGCCGCGTCCGGTCGGCGCCGACACGCCCTCGGAGAGGGCGGACAGCACCGGAAGCAGATAGGCCAGGCTCTTCCCGGACGCCGTGCCGGTGCAGATCCCGACGTCCACGCCCTCGTGGGCAAGGTCGGCGACATGCCGCTGGTGGGTCCACAGCTCGCGCACCCCCGTGCCCTCGATGGCGGCGCGGACAGGGGCGTGCACCCAGGTCGGCCACGGCGCGGAGGATGCCGGCCGGGCCGGGTCGGTGCGCACGTGCAGCAGCCGGCCCGTGCCGGCACCGGTCAGAGCGTCGAGTGCCGATGCGACGTCGGGTCGGCAGGCGCTGGACGTGATGATCGCTCCGTCCCTCCGTGTGGTGTCCGAGTGGCTGATGAGGGCCATGACACAATGTGGCCGGTCTACCGACCTGGTCTGATTGTGACCATCATCATCACTGTCGCATCACCGGACGACATCCCTGTCCCGGGTATCACGACGATGTCCGCGGAAAGGCGGTTTCATGCAGGTCTCGGTGCTCGGCTCGCCCGAAACCGATCCATTGGTTCTCAATGTCCAGGGTGACCTGGACGCGACCACCTCGCCGGTTTTGCGCGCGGAACTCGCCCGTCTGATGGCGGCCCGCAACGCCCGTGTGGTCCTGGATCTGCGGGGCGTGCCGTTTCTGGACTCCACCGGCCTCGGCGTGCTGGTCGGCCGCCTGCGCTCCATCCGGCTCGCCGGAGGCGACCTGGTGCTGGTCATCGACAACGAGCGCGTGCTGCGCAATTTCGCGATCACCGGTCTGAACAAGGTCTTCCAGATCTTCAGCAGCCGCGACGAGGCCCTGACGACCCTTGGCTGAGCCGTCGGTCTCCGCGGGGCCGGTCAGCGCTCTGCGCGCCGACCTGGCCGCGGCCGACTTCACGACCGATGCGATCGGCGAGCTTCTCGGTGCGGTTGCGACCCTCGCCCTGCACCGCGACCAACCGACGGCGGCGGTCCGGGCCACCGGGGGCGGGGGAGTCCTGGCCACGCTGGTGCGCCTCTTCTGTCTGGGCCGACCGATCGCGCCGGCCGAGGTGCAGGACGCATTGCCCACCTGCGGTGTCGGCGGCCTGAGGACGCTCGGCCTGGTCGCCGAGCAGCAGGACGGGATGCTGCGCTCCACGTGCGATCTGCGCCCGTACGGCGACGAGGGCCACAGCTGGTGGGTCGCCTCCGACCTCTCCCAGGTCGTGACCGGCACGATCCTGCCGCCCGACCACGTGCTCGGCATCGGCGGTGCCTCCACCACGTTGGCGTTCTGGACGCCGCGTCGCGCTGTTGGCCGCGCTCTCGACGTGGGCACCGGATGCGGCGTGCAGTCGCTGCATCTGCTGACCCACGCCGATGAGGTCGTCGCCACGGACACCTCCGAGCGAGCCCTTGCCTACGCGCGGTTCAACGCGGCCCTGAACGGCGTGGACCTCGACCTGCGGCACGGTTCGATGCTGGAGCCGGTGCGGGGCGAGACGTTCGACCTGGTGGTCAGCAACCCGCCGTTCGTGATCACCCCGCGCGCCGCGGCGATGCCGCAGTACGAGTACCGCGACGGCGGGATGACCGGGGACGCCCTCGTCCGCAGCCTGATCGAAGGTCTGCCGGAGGTGCTGGCGCCCGGCGGGATCGCCCAGCTGCTCGCCAACTGGGAGGTGCCGCGCGGGCAGGACTGGCGCGAGGTCGTCACCGGGTGGGTGGCCGGCACCGGCCTGGACGCGTGGGTGGTGCAGCGCGACGTGCAGGATCCGGCGCAGTACGCCGAGCTGTGGTCGGGTGACGGTGGTCACACCTTCGGCCACCCTTCGTACGACGCGATGTACGACGCGTGGCTCGACGACTTCGCCGCTCGCGACGTGGAGCAGATCGGTTTCGGGATCATCACCCTGCAGCGTCCGCTGACCGCGCGGACGCCGTTCGTGGACCTGGCCGAGGCGCACGGCGCGGTCGGCGACGCGATGGGCGCAGTCGTCGACGCCGGTCTGCGGGCTCGCACCGCCCTGGCGGAGGGCGGGACGGCCTACCTGCTCGAGAACCGTTGGCGCACAGCATCGGACGTCACCGAGGAGCGTTACGGACTGCCGGGCGCCGGGGATCCGAACGTCATCCTGCTGCGCCAGGGAGGCGGACTGCGCAGGGCCGTCACGATGGACACCGCGCTCGCGGCGTTCGTCTCGGTGTGCGACGGCGAGCTGCCCGCCGGGGCGGCGATCGACGCCATCGCGGACCTGCTGGGGCAGGACGCCGTCGACCTGCGCGCGACCCTGCTGCCGCGGCTGCACGAGCTGGTGGCCGACGGCCTGCTCGTCTGAGGACGGCGGTGGGCCCTGCAGCCCACGTCCAGCCTTGACCGGTTACCGTCTAAGCGCCCGAGGTCGAGGCGGTGACGAATCCACCGCACCAGGGTGACTACGCAAGGAGAGTCCAGTAGTGCCACGAAAGCTCGTCATCGTCGAGTCCCCCGCCAAGGCCAAGAAGATCGGCGGATATCTCGGCTCCGACTACGTCGTCGACGCCAGCGTCGGCCACATCCGCGACCTGCCGACCCCGTCGGAGATGCCCGCGGACATGAAGAAGGGCCCGTACGGCAAGTTCGCCGTCGACGTGGACAACGGTTTCGACGCCTACTACGTGGTCGACCCGGACAAGCGCAAGAAGGTCGCCGAGCTCAAGCGCCTGCTGAAGGACTCCGACGAGCTGCTGCTCGCGACCGATGAGGACCGCGAGGGCGAGGCCATCGCGTGGCACCTGCTGGAGGTCCTCAAGCCCAAGGTGCCGGTGCGCCGGATGGTCTTCCACGAGATCACCAAGGAAGCGATCGTCCGCGCCGCGCAGGACACCCGCGAGCTGGACACCGACCTGGTCGACGCGCAGGAGACCCGCCGCATCCTCGACCGTCTCTACGGCTACGAGGTCAGCCCCGTGCTGTGGCGCAAGATCCGCCAGGGCCTGTCGGCCGGGCGCGTGCAGTCCGTCGCGACCCGCTTGGTGGTGCAGCGCGAGCGCGAGCGGATGGCGTTCCGGTCCGCCTCGTACTGGGACGTCGAGGGCGACTTCGCCCCTCAGGAGGCCGGTCAGTCGTTCGCGGCCCGGCTGAGCTCGGTGGACGGCGTACGCGTCGCCACCGGTCGCGACTTCGCCGACAGCGGCGAGCTGCGTGCCAGCAACGTCGTGCACCTGGACCAGTCCCGCGCGACCTCCATCGCGAACGCCGTCGCCGCGGCCACCGCCACGGTCAGCTCGGTGCAGGAGAAGCCGTACACCCGCAGGCCGTCCGCGCCGTTCACGACCTCGACGCTGCAGCAGGAGGCCAGCCGCAAGCTGCGCCTGTCGAGCAAGAACGCGATGCGCGTCGCTCAGCGGCTGTACGAGAACGGCTACATCACCTACATGCGTACCGACTCCACGACGCTGTCGGAGTCGGCCATGACGGCTGCGCGTGCGCAGGCCAGTGACATGTACGGCGCGGAGTACATCACCGACACCCCGCGTCGTTACGAGAAGAAGGCCAAGGGCGCCCAGGAGGCGCACGAGGCGATCCGGCCAGCCGGTGACCGCTTCCGTACGCCGGCGCAGGTCGCCGGTGAGCTGCGCGGCGAGGACTTCTCCCTCTACGAACTGATCTGGAAGCGCACCGTCGCCTCGCAGATGACCGACGCCCGCGGCTCGACCGCGACCGTGCGCCTCAGCGTGCCGGTGGCCAGCAGCGGCGTGGCCGAGCAGGTCGAGTTCAGCGCCAGCGGCACCGTCATCACCTTCCGCGGGTTCCTCGCGGCGTATGAGGAGGGTCGCGACGCCGGCGACGCGACGGACGCCTCCGAGCAGGAGCGCCGCCTGCCGCAGCTGACCGAGGGCGCACTTCTCGACGTCGAGCGCGCCGAGGCCGACGGCCACGAGACGAGCCCGCCCGCCCGCTACACCGAGGCCAGCCTGGTCAAGGCGATGGAGGAGCGCGGGATCGGCCGCCCGTCGACGTACGCCGCGACGGTGGGCACGATCCAGGACCGCGGCTACGTGCGCACCAAGGGCACTGCCCTGGTGCCGACGTGGCTGGCGTTCGCCGTCACCCGTCTGCTGGAGGAGCACTTCCCCTCCCTGGTCGACTACGACTTCACCGCCTCCATGGAGGAGGGCCTGGACCTCATCGCCTCCGGCGATCGCGGCCGGGTGGAGTGGCTCAACAAGTTCTACTTCGGCGCCACCGGGCAGACCGTCGAGGGGCTTCGCGAGATGGTCGAGCACCTCGGTGAGATCGACGCTCGCGAGATCTCCACGATCGACCTCGGCGACGGCATGGTCGTGCGCGTCGGCCGCTACGGCCCGTACGTCGAGCAGGTCGTGCCCGTCGGCGTCGACCCTGCGACCGGTGAGGTCACCGGCGAGGCGCCCGACCCGGACGCCAAGCCGCGGCGCGCCACCATCGGCGACGATGTCGCCCCCGACGAGATGTCGCCGGAGAAGGCGCGCGAGCTGCTCGCGACCGCCGACGACGACGGTCGGGTGCTCGGCAAGGACCCGGAGACCGGGCACGACATCATCGCCCGCGCAGGCCGTTACGGGCCGTACGTGACCGAGGTGCTGCCGGAGGAGCCGGCGGCCGAGAAGCCCGCCAAGGGCAAGAAGAAGGCCGCCAAGACCAAGCCGCGGACCGCGTCGCTCTTCAAGGACATGGACCTTGCGACGATCGAGCTGGACGCCGCGCTGAAGCTGCTCAGCCTCCCGCGGGTCGTCGGCACGGTCACCGAGGGCGACGAGGCCACACAGGTCGAGATCACCGCGCAGAACGGCCGCTACGGGCCCTACCTGAAGAAGGGCACCGACTCGCGCTCGCTCGTCACCGAGCAGCAGCTCTTCGACATCACGCTCGAGGAGGCCGTCGCGATCTACGCCGAGCCCAAGCGCCGGGGTCGCGCCGCGACGCCGCCGTTGAAGGAGCTGGGTGAGGACCCGGTGTCCGGCAAGCCGGTGGTGGTCAAGGACGGCCGGTTCGGCCCGTACGTCACCGACGGCGAGAGCAACGCGACGCTGCGCAAGGACGACGACCCGGAGTCGATCACGCCGGAGCGCGGCTTCGAGCTGCTCGCCGAGAAGCGCGCGAAGGGTCCGACGACCCGCAAGCGCGCGGTGAAGAAGACCGCGAAGAAGTCGACGGCCAAGAAGAGCACCGCGAAGAAGACCACGGCGAAGAAGTCGGCGGCCAAGAGCAGCTGACCCACTCCGCCGAGTGGCATAGATATGTTTCGAGTGCACCGCTCATAGGTGCGCCACTCGAGGCGTAGGTATGCCACTCGGCGAGGGTGACCGCAGTCGGGTCGTCCTGACATCATCGATCGGTACCCCCTACCGATCGATGAGGACACCGTCATGGCCACTGTTCGTGCAGCGCAGGTCGATTCCAAGGGCGGGGACTTCCGCATCGTCGATAACGACGTGCGGGAGCCGGGCCGCCGACAGGTGCGGATCACCGTCGAGGCCTGCGGCGTATGCCATTCCGACGCCGCCTTCGTGCACGCGGCGTTCCCGAACGTGCAGTTCCCCCTGGTCACCGGCCACGAGATCGCGGGCCGGATCGACGCGCTGGGCGAGGACGTCGAGGGCTGGGAGGTCGGCGACCGGGTGGAGGTCGGCTGGTTCGGCGGCAACTGCGGACACTGCCTGGCCTGCCGCGAGGGCGACTTCATCAACTGCGCCGAGCTGCAGGTGCCCGGCTGGGCCTACCCCGGCGGGTACGCCGACTCGGTGATCGTCCCGGCAACCGCGCTCGCGCGCATCCCGGAGGGCATGAGCGCAGTGCAGGCCGCGCCGATGGGGTGCGCCGGCGTGACGACGTACTCCGCGCTGCGCTCCAGCATCGCCAAGCCGGGGGACCTGGTGGCGATCCTCGGGATCGGCGGTCTCGGTCACCTCGGCGTGCAGTTCGCGGCGAAGCTCGGCTTCGAGACCGTGGCCATCGCCCGCGGCGCCGACAAGAAGGACTCCGCGCTGGAGCTCGGCGCGAAGCACTACATCGAGAGCAACTCCGAGAACGTCGCGGAGGCGCTGCAGAAGCTCGGCGGCGCCAAGGTCGTGCTTGCGACCGCCGCGAACGCCGACGCCATGTCGGCCACCATCGACGGGCTGACCCACCGCGGCGAGCTGATCGCGATCGGCGCCGTGCCCGAGGCCATCCAGGTCAGCCCAACGCAGCTGATCATGGGCAGCAAGACCGTGCACGGGCATCCGTCGGGCACCGCCCAGGAGGTGCAGGAGACGATGGAGTTCGCCCAGGCACACGGCGTACGCGTGATGACCGAGGAAGCGCCGCTGAGCGACGTCAACGATGCCTTCGCGAAGATGATGAGCGGCGAGGCGCGCTACCGGATGGTGCTGACCACCGGCAACTGATCAGGTGAGGCGTGGAACCGCTCCGGCGGTGCGCCCGTCGTATTCCCAACGTCACCTACGAAGGGAATGCTCATGCGTACCACCCTCACCCGGATCGCCGTCGCCTCTCTGAGCGCCACCGCCGTCGTCGGCATCGCCGCCTGCGGGCCGGGCGGAGCACCCTCGGTGGGCGCGCCCACCAGCGGCGGCTCGACCTCCTCGTCCTCGTCCGCCGCGCCGACCAGCCCGTCCTCGCCGTCGACCCCCTCCACGAGTTCGACGTCTCCGTCCAGCCCCGCGACCCCGTCCACGACGACGTCCTCGTCATCGGACAGCACCTCGGCTCCGGCCGGCACCGCGCTGCCCGCCGGCTGCAGCACGAAGCTGAGCCCGCAGACGGCGGCGCTGCGCTACGGCCAGCCCGCGGTCTACAAGGACGACAACGGCACGACGGTGTGCATGACCGTCAAGAAGCTGACGGTCGCGCCGGAGTCGGCGTACGGCGGCACGGTCTCCAAGGCCAACGGCACGCTCTACTACATGACCGTCAACTACGCGAACGTCACCGGCGGCACCAAGCAGGTGGAGGCCGGTGACATGAACCAGCTGGAGCTGCACCCGATCTTCAGCGAGTCCCAGACCGGCAAGACGCTCTACTCCTCCGTGCCGGGATGCGACAACGACTCTGACTACACCCCCATCCCCGCCGGGCAGTCGCGCGACACCTGCATCGCCTACCAGATCACCGGCGCCACGGTGACCTCGTCGGTCTACGACAACTACACGCTGCGCTACACCTGGAAGTGAGGCCCCGTCGGGCCCGTGACCTAGGCTCGCGGTATGCCGACCGCCACCGCCCCCTTCGTCGTCTTCGAGGGCGGCGACGGCGCCGGCAAGACCACCCAGATCGAGGCGCTGCGGGAGTGGCTCTCGCGGGGTGAGCAGGAGGTCGTTGTCACCAGGGAGCCGGGGGGCACGAAGCTCGGGCTGCAGCTGCGGGACCTGCTGCTGCACGGCGACCACGTCGCACCCCGCGCGGAGGCGCTGATCTTCGCTGCGGACCGGGCCCACCACGTGGAGACGGTGGTGCGCCCGGCGCTGGCGCGCGGCGCGGTCGTCATCGCCGACCGCTACCAGGACTCCTCGATCGCCTACCAGGGCGCTGGTCGCACGCTGGACGCCAAGGAGATCGCCGAGGTCTCGCGGTGGGCCACCCAGGGGCTGGTGCCGGACGTGACGATCCTGCTCGACCTCGACCCTGCCGTCGGCCTGGCCCGGCGCGGGCCCGGGGGCGACCGGCTGGAGCAGGAGAAGGCCGACTTCCACGAACGGGTACGCGCGGGCTTCCTCGCGCTCGCCGCTGCCGCGTCGCACCGCTACCTCGTGGTCGACGCCACGCTGCCGGCCGAAGAGGTCACGGCGCTGGTGCGCGACCGGGTGGCGCCGATGGTGGAGTGCGCGCCGTGAGCGTCTGGGACGACGTGATCGACCAGCCCACGGTCGTCACCACGCTCGACCGGGCGGTGCGCGACCAGACCGCGATGACGCACGGGTGGTTGCTGACCGGGCCCCCGGGGTCCGGAAGATCAACTGCTGCACGGGCTTTCGCCGCCGCCCTGGAGTGCCCACGGCACGGCTGTGGTGAGTGCCACGAGTGCCGTACGGCGCTCGACGGCAGCCATGCCGACGTCGAGATCGTCGCCACGGCGGGCCTGTCGATCCCGGTGCGGCAGGCGCGCGAGCTTGCCCTGCTTGCCCAGGCGAGGCCGTCGGTGGGTGCGTGGCGGGTCATCGTGGTCGAGGACGTCGACCGGCTGACCGAGCGCGCGGCCGACGCGCTGCTGAAGGCGTTGGAGGAGCCGGTGTCGCGCACGGTGTGGGTGCTGTGCGCGCCGTCGCTGGAAGACGTCATCATCACCATCCGCAGCCGCTCGCGGCACGTACGGCTGCGTACGCCGTCCGCGGAGGCGGTCGCGCAGCTGCTGACCCGGCGTAACGGCATCGACCCGCAGCTGGCGCTCGACAGCGCCCGCGCGGCGCAGTCCCACGTGGGGCTCGCGCTGCGGTTGGCGCGCGACGAGGGCGCGCGCGAACGCCGCCGGGAGACACTGCGCTTCGCCGGCGGCATCCACAACCTGGGTGAGGCAATGACCGCTGCGGCGACGCTGGCGTCCATTGCCGGCGACGAGACCAGCGCGGCATCCGGGGAGCGCGACGCTGCCGAGCGGACGCGGCTGATGGAGCAGTTGGGTGCCGACCCGGCCGCCCGCACGCAGCCGCCGCACATCCGCTCGCAGGTCGCGGCGTTGGAGAAGGAGCAGAAGACCCGGGCGACCCGCTTCGGCCGCGACGTGGTCGACCGCGCGCTGGTCGATCTGCTGTCGCTCTACCGGGACGCGCTGATGGTGCGCTCGGGTGCGCCGGTCGACCTGGTGAACGCGGACCTGGGCGATCAGGTGCGCGACGTCGCCCAGAGCCACAGCGCCGAGCAGCTGCTCAACGCGATGGACGCGATCGGGGTGGCGCGGGAGCGGATCGAGGCCGCGGTGCCGCCGCTGTTGGCGTTGGAGTCGATGACCATCTCGTTGCAGGTCAAGGGGGTTCGCGTATGAGGCGCCGGTCGTTCTATACCGCGTCCGCCGCTCTTGTGGGTGCGTCGCTGGCGCTGTCGGGGTGCAGTCTCGTGGGCTCGTCCACCCCATCGTCCTCGACGCCGGTGCCCCCGTCGGTGACCCGTGCGCCGACGCCGACGCTGGCGAAGTTCTACAGCCAGAAGATCGCGTGGAAGGACTGCGACGGCGTGCAGTGCGCGAAGCTGACCGTGCCGCTGGACTACGCGAACCCGACCGGCGCCACGATCCAGCTGGCGATCGACAGAGTGCCGGCCACCGGGTCGCGCAAGGGCTCGCTGGTCGTCAACCCGGGTGGCCCGGGTGGGTCGGGCTACGACTACGCGGCGGCAGCCGACCAGATCGTGACCGGCTCGATCCGCAAGGCGTACGACGTGGTCGGTTTCGATCCGCGCGGGGTGCAGCGCTCGGATCCGATCGAGTGTGTGAGCGGTTCGCAGCTCGACAGCATCCTGGGCTCCGACCCCACGCCGGACGACGCAGCCGAGGTGGCGGCTGCCACCGCCACGGCCAAGGGCTTCGGCGCGGCCTGTAAGGCGAACGCCGGGCCGCTGCTCGGGCACGTGTCGACCGTCGAGGTGGCCCGGGATCTCGACGTGCTGCGTGCCGCGCTCGGCAGCCCGAAGCTGGACTACCTGGGCAAGTCCTACGGCACGCTCATCGGCTCGACGTACGCCGGCCTCTTTCCGCACAACGTCGGTCGGATGGTGCTCGACGGGGTGGTGCCGCCGGATCTCACGTCCGAGCAGGTCGCGCAGGGGCAGGCGGGCGGCTTCGAGCTGGCCACCCGCTCGTACGTCGCGAACTGCGTGTCGTCGGGGGACTGCCCGCTCGGGTCTTCCGTCGATGCCGGGATGGCGCGCATCCGGGCGTTCTTGAAGCAGGTCGACGCGGAGCCGCTGCCGGTCTCCGGCCAGGGCGACGTGAAGAAGCTGACGGAGGGTTGGGCCTCGCTCGGCATCGCGGAGGCGATGTACGACAAGGGGTCGTGGTCGACGCTCACGAAGGCGATGAAGCAGGCGTTCAGTGGCAAGGGCGACCGTCTGATGGCGCTGGCCGACCAGTACGCCGACCGCGGCAGCGACGGCAAGTACCAGGGCAACATCATGCAGGTGGGCAACACGGTGAACTGCCTCGACCAGCCGTCCAGCTCGAACCCGGCGACCTACGAGGCCGACGTGACGTCGTTCTCCAAGACCGCGCCGACATGGGGGCCGTTCCTGGCGTGGTCGGGGCTGACCTGCGCCGAGTGGCCGCTCAAGGCGACCGGCACCGCGCACCGCATCTCTGCGGCTGGCTCGGGCCCGATCCTCGTGGTGGGCACGACGCGCGACCCCGCGACGCCGTACGCCTGGAGCCAGCGGCTCGCCTCAGAGCTGTCGAACGGGCACCTGCTGACGTACGACGGTGACGGGCACACGGCGTACGGCCAGTCCGGCTGCGTCGACGACACGGTGGACGCGTACCTGCTGGAGGGCAAGGTGCCCGCAGAGGGCACACGCTGCTGAGCTCCTCCATCCTGACGGCCTTCCCGCCCGTTGACGGCGTTCGATCCCCGTCACTCGCCGCCAACGCCGTCACCGTGGCTGGGTGCTCGCCCGATTCGAGCCTGGGCCGGGTCCCTGCGTATACTCGGCCGCGCGCTCAAGCAGCCTGGCTGCTGGGGCGCACGCCGCTTTAGCTCAGTCGGTAGAGCAATTCACTCGTAATGAATAGGTCATCGGTTCGACTCCGATAAGCGGCTCGACACGCCCTCACCGCTGGTGGGGGCGTTCTTGCGTCCGGGCACCTCATCCAGAGCAGACCCAAATAATTCCCCGGCTCACTCCGGAGCCGGCGGAAGTACGAAGTGCGTGCCCAGCGCCGCATTGATGGCCTTGAGGATCGGCGGGGTGTTCTGCCGAACCGCCAGGTACTTCGCTGCTGCAGTCGATGCCGAGTCAGGCTCGATGTCGAACGCGTCGGAGCAGAAGTTCTGTGAGGTGACCAGCCGCGCTTTGTACGTCGCAGGGTCCGCGCCCGGGAGCCGGCCGTCGATGGTCTTGATCTCGTCGACGATCCATCCGGCCGTCTTCTTCGCCCAGGCCGCATCGAAGTCCAAACTTGGCGCGGACGGTGTGGCGGGCGCTGTGGTGGTTGGGGCATCGGTGGCGTGGATCGTGGAAGTCGGCGAAGGCGGCGAGGAGCTCGATGCCGAGGTCGACGGATCCGCAGTGGATGCCGGGGTGTGGTCGCCATCTCCGTGGTCGTCAAGGGGCTCGGCATAGTGCTCGTCGATGAGGGTGCGACCGAGGTGGCGAAGGCCGTCGCCGTGACCGTTCACTGTGGTGGCCGGGAGCGAAGCTCATTTCGACGGGCCCGAACAGGCGGTGACCGACATGAACGCCACCGTGGTCAAGGCCAAGCAGTAGCGCGCCCTGAGGCCAAAGGTTGGAATGTGCGCAGATCCCCTTTGACAATCCTGTGACGTGACGTGAGACGCAATCAGACCTTGCTACGCCAACGCAATCCACGACCGAAGTTGATGTTGATGCGTCCGCGGCTGTTGACGGTCACCCGGCCAGCCCGGTGCGACGCGCTCAGCCCTGACTTCGAGACGTTCAGCCAGGTCTTCGGTCCGACTCGGCGACGCTTCTGGAACGAGAACGCCATACCGTCTCACCCGATCCGATCGAGGAGCTTGGAAAGGGCTGGCGTGCCCGCGAGGCGTGGGCCAGCGGCGACGATTCGTTTCCACCCCGGGGACGTAAGGTGCCTGATCTCGAAGTCGATCGCGCGCTCTGAAGTGGCGAGATTCTTGGCATCTCGTCCGTCAGCTTTCGTACGGTCGTGGTTGATTGACGTTTTCAGCTCGCGAAGCCCCTCCACGACAGAGTCGCGGCTGCGTGGTTCAAGGCCGACCAGAACGTCGAGCTTTGCCAACTCGCTGATGAAGACCGTGGATGAGGATTTTGCGATTACCGCGCCGAGTAGTGCCTTGGACGCAGACTTCACACCGACGGCAGCCGTGTTAATTAGAAGCTGGCCACCAGCCATACCGAAGCCTCCGGCAGCAAGGCTGCCCCCGCCGATGAACGCAAGTCCTGCGCTGGTTGCCGCTGCTCCGGAGAGGCCGAGGACCTGAGTCCCGACGGCTGTACCAACCGCGTTTACCGCCCCGCCCGACAGCAGGGCCCCGGCAGCCATGAACGCCCCCATACCGACTTGCGCTCTCGGGCTGAGCGCGTCCTTGCGGAGGCGTTTGCTAGCACGTCTGTGCGCCCCGATGGTGGAACTCACATCGTCCGTAGTGAGAGCCGGGTAGAGGAGTGCTGCCGACGTTCGGATCGACTGCGCCCGGCTGAGTGACCACCGACTTCCCTTCGGCCAGTCTGCTCCGAGTGCAGACTCAATGAGGACGGCGGCAAACGCATCTTCGCTCAGGTGTGGCGCATGCGCCTTGAGCAGCGTGGTCGCGCTGGCTTCGAGCTCCTTTCCCAAGCTCAGTGCGGTTATGGGTGCCAAGTGTTCCGGCAGTTGAATCGAGGTTGCCCAATCGACTGTCGCTTGAATGAGGGAGTCGAGGTGTGACCGTTTCGCCCCGCGTGCTGCAAGATCGGAGTGCTGGTAGTCCAAGTGCAATGCGCTGATCTGGATCACTCGAACTGATGCAGCATCGGCGAATGTGATCTGGTTGAGTTGCATGGGTCCCCTCGTGGCGGCAGAACGGCGGATCTGCTGACAACAAGATACAGAGATCGCAACCCAATCGGAGGCCTCAGCGCCCGGTCGTGACCGGAGACGTTGTCGAATCGGGCAGCTATCGAATCGTCCCCGTAGGTTAGGTGAGCTAGCCGGGAGACATCACGAAGGGGCTCCGCAGTGTCAACGGTGGTGTGACGTGGATTGGAAAGTGGATCCTCGCAATCCTGGGTGTAGTCGTGTGGTCTCGTCGTCGAGGGCGATGCTCGACGTGCCGGGCTTGGGGTAGGGATCGAGGCGCGGACCGGGATCCGTGACGGGAGTGGCCCAGTGGGGTTGCTGCACATGGTGCGGGGCCGCTCCAAGCAGGCCCTTTAAGACCCGGCTCGCACAGCGCCCACAGGCCTGACGCAGTTGAGGTGGTGGCGCTGGAAGGCTCACCAGCTTCAAGACGGCGATGACTGAGGAATTACCCGACACGGTCGCGCTAGTGGACCCCGTCCAGGTGGTCCGGTTAGCCGGCGACGCGCTGGACCAGTTCCGGCGCCGGTGTATGAGCACACTCACGGCCACCGCGGCCGCACCAGCGACTCCCTCTACCGGGCGCGGCGGACCCTGCACGCCGGCACCGGTCTGCCCACCGACAAGCAGATGGATCGGCTGGCCGAGATCTCTAGGCTGTTGTCGACCACGTCGAGGTCGAGACCACCTGGGGAATCTAATTGCGGATGGTCACGGCCGACCGTGACCTGACTGCGCGCAGGGCATGGCCACAATGACCAGGCTGACCCAGACCATCGGCTCAGGCGTCCCGACGGCGCTCACCGAGATCATCACGCTGGGCCTGACCTTAAGACGCGCGCCGCCGCCGTGCTGTCCTACGTCGACTGGCCCGGCACGTCCAACGGCCCGACCGAGGCGGTCAACGGACGCCTGGAACACCTGCGCGGCTCCACCCTCGCGTTCCGCAACCTCACCAGCTATATCTCAGATAGCTCGTGGCGACCGGCGGCGTCAGATCACGACTATACCTTGGTTTGTGAAGAGCCACTGATGATCTCGAGGAGCGGTGGGGACGTCCTGTCGAACAGCCGACTATTTGGCTGGCACAGTCAACGAGCGTCACACCTAGCGCTCGGTGGTCGGTCGACGGCGCCCGTACGTTTTGATCGAGTGGGCGGTGAGGGCGCCTCATGGCTTTCCATCGACCCGCCCCACCAACCGACGAAAATGCACACCGCGCGTCGCTGGCACGAGGAGATTGGGGGGCCACCTAACCGTCGCCGACTGTTGACTCTCGGATATAGGTGACACCGAACGCCTTTACCTGTCGATATGACTGAAGCTTGGCCGCGAGCTCGAACGTGTCACTCGCAAAGTACTGGAAGATGTCGAGGCCGCGGCCGAGATTGATGCGCCAGCCGGAGTTCGCGACGATGGAGCGGTCGTGGATCGTTGCATCGAACTTCACGTCGAGATTAATTCCAGCAACCTCAGCGGCCTTCTTCACCCGAAGAAGGAACTCCATCTGCTTCTGGATCTTCTCGGGGCCTTCGGTGTTCTCGCTAGTGACGAGGAAGACCTTCACCTCATCGGCGGGGTCCTTGGTGCGCGCGATCACCTCGATCAGTTCCATGAGGTTGCGGGCCTGGTGGAACTGACGGATGTAGGGGTCGACGATCCTGATGTCTGTCGCTCTCCGCAGATAGGGCAGCAGCAGGCCCTCGTAGGAGACTCCCCGCTGGTTCTCCTGGAAGTCGCGGTGCCCCTCGAACAGCGGCTCGGGCTTCGGCGCTACCTCGACCGCCGCAGCCGTCGACGCCGTGTCGTCGGTAGAGCCACCGTCGGTCGTCACTTCGCCACCGGTCGCGCCACCCCGCTGGTGGTAGTAAGCCGGGTACTCGTCCTCCTCAAGCGTCGTGACGGCACGCCATTCGCCGGCTTTGTCGGAGTAACCAAACTTGACGTCAGCCATCGTGGAGTCGATCCGCAGGATCTGGTCCTTAACGCGTTTGCGGCCCTCGACGGCGAACCGGAGGATCTCCTCGATCTGATCCTCCGTCGCCTCGCCGTGGGGGTAGATGATCTTCATGAGACCCGAGAACGTCTTGTGGATCCCGTCGCGGTCGCGGGTGGAGATGTCTGAGCCCAGTGTGAAGTGGTCTTGGTACCGATCCGAGTAGTCGGCGTCGCGCATCGACTTCAGCACCTCGGCGATGTAGTCGACGACGAACCCATAGCCGTCGCAGAACATCTCGCTGCGGATCGTGTCGACCTCCCAGCCCGGGATGTAGCAGTGCAGGCGGTCGAGATAGGCCGAATCGTGATAGCTCTCGGGCAGCTCGTCGAACAGGTCGGAGTGCTTGAGCATAAACGGCACGTTGTGCGATGTGTTGCCGACGAAGACCATCGACGCCTCGGCACCTAACGTCTCGAGACCACGGGAGAACGACTTGTTCGCCATATAGTTCTTCATGATGTCGACGAGCGCCTTGTCGGTGCGCTTTTTCTTGCCCGCGAACTCATCGAAGGCGACGACGTCCCAGTAGCCGACGAGGCCGAGGCGACCATTGGAGTTGTTGACGAATAGCTTCGGGACCGTGACCTCCCCGCCAGAGATCAACATGCCGTGAGGTGAAAACTCCGAGAAGATGTGTGACTTGCCGGTGCCCTTGGGTCCGAGCTCAACGAGGTTGTAGTTGCGCTCGACGAACGGGATAAGGCGCACCAGCTGGATGAGCTTGGCTCGGCGACCGAACAGCTCCGGGTCGAACCCGATGGACTGGATTAGGAGGTCGATCCACTCGTCGGTGGTGAACTCACGGCGCGAGGTGATGTAACCGTCGAAGTCGAAGTTCGACAACTGGATCGGCTTGATGGAGCCAAGAATCCACGGGACGACGCGGGCGTTCTCGCTGTGCTGGTACTCGATGTCGCAGATGCACCACACGCCGCTTACGAGCAGCTTCGGGTGCGCCTTGATAGTCGCTGGCGAGACGAGGATCTGCTTGATACCGAGGTTCGCGAACTCGGCCTCGTAGGTGTCGTCCTTTTCGTTGAGCTGGACCTGCACCTTGTCGATGACGCGGTAGCGGCCCTTCTCACGAATGTTCGACTTGATGAGCTCGGCCTGGTTTCGGTGGACGTAGTGGTCCGCAAGGATCTTGCGAACGCTCTCGATCCCGGACTGGATTGTCGCCTCGTCGTCTGAAGCGGCGTACTGGCCCAGGAGGTACTCCAGGACGAACGAGGGCACAATGGCGTTGCCCTTGACGGCCTTGACTAAGTCTTTGCGTACAACCGCGCCGCCGAAGACGTCGTTGATCTTCCGGTCGAGGGCGGACTTCGCAGGCGGGCCCGTAGGAGCTGACGCGTCATCAACGCCGTCGGGAAAATCGTCCACGGCCTCAGCAGGGTCGGTTTGTTCGGTCATCGCAAGAACCTCCTAGAAGTCGAAGTCCGTCGTGAACGAACGCTTGATGGTGTAGTTGCCCTTCGAGAACGACTTCCACTGCGTCGTATTCGGGATGGGCTCTTCGAGACGCAACTCGACCGGGCGGTTGTTGAAGTCGTCGGCGTCCTGAGTCAGGTAGAGGGTCGTCGACTGGTATCGCTGGCGCTGATCCTGAGATGCGCTATCGAAGGTAAGGATGGGCTGGTCGGAGATCAGCGTCTCACCGACATACAGGCCGAGGCGGACCTGGCGCGGCTGGATCTTGTCCGCCACCGGCTCCCGCTGAAGCAGTCTGACGGCAAGCTGGCCCGTTGTGATCTTGTCGGTCTCAGGCATCAGGTCGACGTTGACGCGTCGGACGTCGCTCTTGCGCTTCTTGTTGACCGTCACCACCGGGACGACGATCTCCTGGAGAGATGCGCCACCGTGTACGTAGCGGGTGCCGGCGCCCGGCAGTGGGATGCGGTGGACCGACTTCGGGATCTGGATGTCGATGTCGCCAGCGAGACCGGCCTGGGCCGAC
Source organism: Allobranchiibius huperziae (assembly GCF_013410455.1). Lineage (NCBI taxonomy): Bacteria > Bacillati > Actinomycetota > Actinomycetes > Micrococcales > Dermacoccaceae > Allobranchiibius > Allobranchiibius huperziae. The sequence goes on from NZ_JACCFW010000001.1 coordinate 403,613, forward strand.
GTGAACGTCATGAACGACGGGGAGCCCTTCAGCGTCCGACCCAACACGAAGCGACGGTTGATCTTCGTGACTGCCTCACCCTGGGGTGACTCCGAGACGTAGTACGACTTCTCCAGCGGGATGTCCTGATAGAGGAACCCGTGATCCGCCGTGAGCAGGATGTTCGTTGCGTTCGCGTTTGTCCACTTTTTCACTAAGAGCATCAACTCCCGAAGGGTCTCTTCCGCAGCCTCGAAGACGGTCCGCTCGGTCGGAGCCTTGTCTCCGGCCGCATCGATGCGGTCGTGGTAGACGTAGAAGATCTGGTGCTGCTTATAGAGCTCACGCAGCTCGTCGCCGGGCATTGCCAACACGCTGGCAGCTAAGATTGCGTGGCCCTTGACCCCTTGCAGGATCTTGTCGCGGTTCACCGTGCCGTTCGTAGGCTTCCCGTCGGCCAGAACCGGCAACGCCTCAGGGTCCAGCTCCAGCGTCGATTGAGGAAGCAACGAAGCCATACCCAGCTGGGTGTAGCTCGGGACCACCCCCAATTGAGCCGAAATCGACGCGTCGAAGCGGTCTTCGTTGCGGATCAGCGAAGCGAGCTCTTCCGCCACCTCGTAGCGCATGCCGTCCGAGATGATGACCACCGCCTTGGTGCGGCCGTCCTTGACTACGGGAGCGACGTGGTTGTCGAAGAACTTCGCTTGAGGGGCGAGCACCTCCGACTTCCACTCGCCCGTCGGCTCCATCGCTTGCTGCCACAGCCCGCCGAAGTCATAGAGGAACTTGTTGGCGTACTGCTTATCCACCTCTGTCTTGAGCGCCGCTAGCGGCTGCTGGTAGTCAGCGGTCTGGTAGGCGTAGGTGAACCAGCGGTAGTGCTGGTCAAGACGGAACCAGTCGGACTGGTACTTCTGAAGTCCAAGGTCCAGGGAGCCGATCGCGTTCGGTAGGGCTGCGATGGTGGCCAGGAGTTCCGAGGCGCTCTGGATCGCCTCGTACAACTTGGCGTACTTGTTCTTCCAGAGGCTCTCCTGGCGCTGGCGCACCACATGGGCGACCTCGCGGGGTGCCACGGATTGAGCCGCCACAGCGGCCGCGAGGTCGACGATGACCTTGCGGTCGACCTCCTCGAAGATCGTGACCGGGACCAGCTCGCGGTAGTCGCGGTGCTCGATCTTCGACTTGATGTCGAGTGCATCAGCGGCACGTGAGGCCAGTTTCGCCATCATGTCTTGGCCACGGACGTCGTACCGCAAGCTGTTGAAGTCGATCCGGATGTTGCGGTACTCGCCTGGGACGTCGGAGGCGAAGTCCTCGGCAGCCCGGCTGAACGTCCACAGGATGAAGTCGTCGATTGTTGGGGTCGCACTGGGGTACTTGTAGATGCTGGCGAGCCCGTCCCAAAGGAATTGGTCGAGTCCGAAGTTGACGAGGTCATCCAGCTTCGCTGTCCTGCTTGCGGCATTCTCGGCCAGCAGTTCCCGAGTGATGTCAGTCAGCCTGTTGCCTGATGCCTTCACCAAGACCTGGCTCATCTTGGCGCGGAGGCGAGTGGCGTCGTCCCCGTCGGCCAGGAGCTTCTCGAGCGCCTGCTTACGGTTGTTCGCGGCAAAGAATTTTTGATGCTGCTCGATGACTGGTGCGAAAGCCGGGTCGTTGAGACCGAGCTCCTGCTGAAGCATCGAGGTCTTGTCCGCCGTGAAGACGCCATAGGCGAGTTCCAGGTCAAGCAGCCAGTTACCCGTTCCTCGCGGCGTGACGCCCGTGCGATACACGAGGTGTGGGGTGACGTGGTCTGCGAGGAGCCTGCTCTTCACGCTGAACTCGTCGTCCTGCACGCGGATGACGCTGACGCCGAGATCGAGGGCGTCAAGGTCCGCGGCATACTCGCCCGCCGGGTCATGCCAGAAAACGATCCGTTTGGCGGCGAGCCGACTTCGGAGGACGTCCTGGACGGAGGTCACGTCAGTCACTGGAAGACTCCAAGCCTGTGATCTTCTTCAGAGCGGTGCCGAACTTCGGGTAGTTGACCTTGACGCCGTCGTCGAGGTCAATGACGACGTTCTGGGATGCCTTCGGGTAAAGCGTGTCGTGCTCATACTCGTTCAACTCAACAAGGATCTTACGGAGCCGATCGGCTTCCTTCGCGTTTCCAGCGCGCTCCGCCTGCTGGAGGGCCGACTCCAGTTTCGTGACGTACTCCCGGAGATAGGACAGAACGGTTGAGACGGTCGAGGGTGTATAACGGTGCATGTAGATGAGGGCGTTGAACGAGCCCCTGGGGCTGGAGAAAAGCCAGTAGATCGGGCGCTTCTTGTACCGCCGGACGTGGTCGTCATAGAACTTCGACTTGCCCGCCGTGGTGATGAAGTAGTCCCGCAGGTTCCGCACTCCGAGCGACTCGGTGACGAAGTTGAGGTTTTCCTCAAAGTGCTGCTCACCGAACGCATTTCGCAGGAACCGCCGGCAGAGGCCGACAATGTCGTCCTCGAACCAGTCGCCGTCCACGATCGGGATCACATTGTCCGCTTCTGGCGTGAATGTCGGGCTCGGAACTTTCGCGAGATAGTCCTGCAAAGTCGCGCCCTGATCCACGAGGATCAGGCCCGGCTCGTCGGGACTGTAGCGCCCGAACATGCAACCGGCCGCATAGGAAATGAGGTCGCGCACGGCATCATCTCGCTGGGCGCGAAGCGCTTCTTGCTCTGCGAGTCCGCGATATGTAAATGCCGTGTTAGTTGTCAGTGAGACTCGTTCCAGCGACGAGACTTCGACGTCTCCGTTGAAGCCGAACAACTCTGCAAAGTGAAGATCGTTCTCCTGCTCGATCTGGTGCAACTCGCCGACCTGCGACGACCAGTCGGCCTGCACGGCAGCGACAGCAGATTCGATCGAGGGTCCATGTTCGGTCAGGGGGCTTCCTTCAAAGTCCCACGACCGTTCCTGAGTGTCCCAATCCGCCTGAGACAACTTCACTGCGCGTGCAGCCGAGGCTCGCGCCGCGTCGCGGGCACTATCGAACGGCGCGGGTACTGCTCCCAGATAGCCGGGGTGAAGGTTCATTGTCGGGTTCAGTCCGGCGAGCACCTGCTTGACGGACGAGGAATTTAAGAGAGCGAGCGTGTACTCGTCGTCGGTGGACTGACACAGACCCGCTGCGGCGTCGAATAGGTAGCCAGTGTCGACCTTGCGGAATGATGGGTCGTTGGTGGTGACGACTGTCCACGCAATTCCAGGCTTGAAGATTCGGTCAAGATTGAAGTTGGTTGCCCTGACTCGAGATCCATCATTTGTCAGCGTTTTCTGGATCAAGTTCCCGTCGCCTTCCCAATTGACGACCGCCTCAAGATTCCCAGCCCAGCGTCGGAAATCGCCCCCCTTTGCGTACGGGAACCAACGCGTGCCGGAGGCTTTGGCGGTCGCCCGGTCTGGATAGTCGAACCCGATGCGCGACCTCGCTACCTCCCACCATTGCCGAACAAAGGTCGCGTTATCGGCAGTAACAAGGCCTTTCGCGGTGCGGGCAGTCGTGTCGAGCGACGGTGAGTTCTTGAACGCGTCCAAGAGCGTGGGAGGGAACCAGTACGCCAACGGCGTACCGGGCAGCGCTATGAACGAGGCCGGAACGACGTTGTAGACACGAGAATCCCCAGGATCTCGGACGGCGTTTCGAATCGACGCTGCCTTCTCGGCCTCGTTTCGTCCGTCCACCACACGCAGATAGGTGCCATGCCAATATTGGCCTCGCTGCCGTTGCAAGACAAAGGCCGTCGTTGATACGACGGACCCGCCGATCGTATCAAAGGCGCGCTCTCCCAGATGGGCCATCGTCAGTGGAGGAGCTAGGTTGAGGAGCGTCGCTCGAAGCTTCTCGAAGGATGCCAAGAACATCCACGAGTGCATGGTGATCATCGCAACCAACCCGGCCCCGTTGTCTACAAGGGCCAGGCAGCGTTCGATGAACATTGCGAAGAGGTCTGCCTTGGAGTCTGTGTAGAACGTCTGGGCGAATTGGACAAGCTGCGAATCCATGTTTTTCATGCCCATGTACGGGGGATTCGCGATCGCAACGGCGTAGCGTGGCGTCAGGAACTCCGCTTGGCGAATCGCCTGCCGAGCCCAGAGGAGCGCATCGGCCCGATACAAGTCGCCCGCGTCGCTCAGCGTCTCCAGGTGAGTTGCAAGGCGGGTGACCAAGGCTGGGTCTGGCGTGATCAGAGATCCGAAGGTCTCGGCCTCCGCGAATTGATTCCAGAACGCCTCCTCCGCGTAACGATCACCGTCCTTGGTAACGAGGTAGTCGAGCTCGTCAGGACTGAACGCGATCGGGTCGAGGACGCAGATGTTCGGCTCGACCGGGTTCTTGAGGAAGACCTTGCGCTTGGCTACGGCCTTCATTGTGAGCGCGAACGCTGCGAGTGCGCCCGCGCGCGGGTCAATCTCCGTACCATGGAGATTACTGGCCAGGATCAGCCCCGGAATCTCTGAAGGCGCGTAGCCCTCCTCCTCGTAGATCGCGTATAGGAGGTCGAAGGCATACGTGAGCATGTGGCCGGATCCGCAGGCCGGATCGATGACCTTCAGGTCTTCGGGCTTGCTGATCTCTAGGAAGTCGGTCTCATCGTCGACCGGAGCGATGTAGTACTCCATGTGCTTCCCCAGACCCGACGCCGGTCGGTTGAGCATCCAAAGCCTGCCGAGAGAATTCTCGACCAGATAGCGGACGATCCAGTGAGGGGTGAAGAGCTGGGTGGCCGCGGGGATCTCATCGGCGCCGGCCTTCTTGTTCTTCTTAAACCCGGCGAAGACCTCGTCCTTCCGCTCCGAGATGTAGAACTGGTAGAGCCAGCCGATGACCTCGACGTCCTGGCAAACGTCTTTGGTCAGCACTGTGACGGACCGGCTGAGGACAGAGCCGTCGGCGAGCAAGTTCGCCGGGATGAGCAGCTCTGTGTAGTCGCCCTCGCGCTCGAACATGAAGGGCATGGCAGCGTTCCAGAAGCGGCAGTAGTCCGCTAGGAGGAGCGCGTATGCCTCGGCCTGGGCATCAACTCCGGGGCGCGGCTGACGGGTGCCGTCGAGCAGCCCAGTGATGGTCGCAAGGTGCGTGCCCTTGACCACGTCCTCGTCGACCTGGCCACGCTTGGCGGCGGCGAGCACCTCGGGCTGGCCGACTTGATCGGCCGCCGGGGAGACAACGCCCATCCCGGTGTAGCCGTTGGCGTCCATAAACCGCAGCGCGATGATGCGGTTGAACCAGGTGTACGCAACCTTGTCGGCGACGTGTGCTTTGCCCTTGTCGCCTCCGCCTTCGCCGGCGATGGCCCGCTCCAGCGCGGTTACGGCATTGGCCTGCTCCACACGCTCGGGCGCGCCCGGGGCCAGAACGGCGGTGATCCGCGCGCCCACTTCGCGAATGAGCTCGGTGCGCGCCGAGGTGGCGAATGACTTCAGCGGTGCGGTGTGCATCAGAGCGTGATTCGCTTTCCGGCGTTCAGGGTCTCAACGAGTGCTGCGCGGAGCGCTGCCAGGTAGTGACTCAGATCGGTCTCGTTTTCGATGAGTGCTGGCCCACTGGTCACCTTGATTGTGTTGAGCGCTACGGATGGCTTTACCGGCACAGTTGGGTTCGCGGACTCTGCCAGCTGGTCGACAAGGCCTGGATAGATCGTCGTGACAAATCGCGCTCCAGTCTGTTCCATCACCGCGACGAGTCGCTCGTCTTTCAGGCTCGCGAACACGATGTCGACGTGTCCTGCAACCGCCTTCTGCGCCTCGGCCGTTGCTCCGGTGTAGATCGGTTCCTCCAGCAGGCTCGCCAACTTGTCCTCGATGGCGCTCCGCACCGCCGCTCGGCGTTCGCTGATCTTGCCGTCTATCAGGCCACGGAGCGAGTCCACCGCCACCCTCAGCTGGTTCATCTTGTTGCCACGAAAGGCGTTGGTGTCCGCAAGGAGCGTCTTCACCGGATCGGCGCTGCCTGCGGGAAGGTAGCCGAGATTCCCGGTGTTGGCGCTCAGGAGGGCATTCGCCTCGTCGAAGATCTTGGCCTGTTGGCCGTTGAGGAAGGACTTGATCGGATCGACCAGGTCCCCCTTGGCCTCGATCAGCTCGTCGGCCTTGTCGAAGTCGCTGAGATACCAGTCGATGGGCTTGCCGACGACCTGGTCGAGCAGGGTGACGACGCCCGAGAGCTGGCCGACAAACGGATAGCGGCTACTGCTCGCGAGGGCGTTGAGTTCTGCGCGCTTGGCCGCGAGCTTGTCTTTGCCGAAGCGGGCCAGCTCGGTCGAGTCGGTTGGTACGGAGCCCTCGTCGAAGAAGTCGGTGCAGAACTTTTTGAACTTGGCGATTTTCGTCGCGTCGTACGCCGTCTGCGGCGCGACGACGGTGTGCTGCTGCTTGCCGGTGTTACGGATGATGGACGCAGCCTCGGTCCGCACGACCGGGTTCGCATCGACCGCAAGCGCGACTTTTCCGTTACCGACCAACCAACCGAGCACGACCTCGACGGAGCCGAGGTCCCACCCGTAGGGCTTGGACTCGAACCGGTCGACGATCTTCTTGACGGTGACCTGCTCGCCAAGCTTGGCCTGGGCGATGATCCACGACTCCATCTCGGTGCCGGGCGAACTGAGCGCGCTCAGAGATTCCGCGCTGAACAGGCCTTGGTCGTTCTGGATGACCGCCGCGACCTGCTGCTCCGGGTAGACCTTCCCGCCGAGCAGCCCGAGGTTCGTGTAAGTCCGCTTGACGAGCTCTTGGAATCCGTCGCTCACGCGCGTGACTGCATCCTGAGAGCCGGAGGTGATCTCCGCGGCATTGATGGTCAGTTGCGCCTTGCCGACGGACTGGCGGAGGCGCTCGATAAGCTCCTTCTCGCGCTCGGCGTTGAGCACCTGCTTGGATTGGAGGATCGCATGCGTCGAAGGCAACGCACCCGAGTTGGTGCGCTGCCTAGCGTACTTCTCCGTCTTCAGCAGCAGACGCAGGTCCGCGAGCAGCCGCTTGTCGCGGCCAAGGAAGACGCGCAGTTCGTCCTTGCCCATGCTCTGAGCGGCGATCTCGGTGTCGGTGTAGTTCGTCTCGGGCGTGATGAAGTGAACGGTCAGCTCGCGCTGGTTGCCCTGGACGACGTCGTCGAGCTTGTAGCCGAACGGGAAGTCCTGGCCGTTCTTGACGTACCTGAGCTTGTTCGTCTTGAGGATGTCGGCGTAGAGGTACTTGAAGAGCTTGCCTGAGACCTCGGACGAGTCAACGTCGACCGACTTGATCTCCTTCTCGATCTCCTGTTCCTCATTTGTCAGGTACTCATAAACATTGCCATTGCGCTGGACGTATGACTGCGTCTCTAGCAAGTTGAGCGCCTCCTGCACCTTCTTGCCGAGCGCGTTGAGGTCAAGACTGAAACGGTCGTAAACGAGCACGGTGAGGTTGCGGGGGGTGGCCTTGAACGTGTCGACGTACTTGACCAGGAATAGCGCCTTCAGCAGTCGGTTGGCGAGGACCGTGACGTCGGATCCCGGGTCGGGAAGGTGCTTCTCGGCCTGAAGGATGGCGCTTTGAGCTGCAGACTTCAGCGCCGCGCTGATCCCGGCGAACATTTGGTCAAACGTGGCCAGGTAGCCCACCTGCTCCGCACCGATGCGCTTAGCAACCTCCTGAACCACACCGAGCATCGACCGCTCACCGACCGAGCTGTTCTTACCCTCAAACATGTTGTGGTCCGACAGACCCTCGATGGCGGCTTGGAACATTGGGATCTGGTAGGTCACGAACGGGTAGGTGCTGATGAAGCGCCCGCCGTCAACGTAATTGCGGTAGGTCTTCGCACCGTCGACGAAGTCAAAGATCGTCTTGAAGTTCGCACCCTCCTTGACGTGGATGGCCATAAGCTCGGATGCACCCGCGTCGTTCTTCTCGAGGAGGCGCTTGCTAATGACCTCCTCCACGTCCTGGCTGGTGAGCTTCACCTTTGCGCTGAACCGTGCCTGGATCTTGGAGAAGTCGTTCCCCTGCTGCCTGGTCCGGTCACCGATGACCTTGTCCATGTCCTCCTGGGAGGTAACAAAGACCCACGACTGTCCCTTGCACTTTGTGTCGAGGGACTCGGCGATCGTCTGAAGGTTGAGCATGAGCTTCACGTCGTCGGCGATGAACTGGCCGACCTCGTCGACAAAGAAATTAAGCCGGAAGCCCGGCTCCTGCTTGTCGATCCACGCCTTCACGGCTGTGGCAAAGTCCTCGATGGAGACAGCGTAGGACTTCTGGTAATGCGTGATAATGCCGGGATTGGCCTCCCCGTTGACGTCGGCGAACGCCTTATCGATGTTGTGGCCTTCGAGCGCCGTCTGCTCTCGTCCCTGCGCCCAGTCGATGCCGGCGTGCTTCACGAACGCGGCCTTGAACGCGTCGTACTGGCCGCGCTTGTCGAGATCCTCCTCGAAGCGCGCGACGGCCCCGTCGTTGCCAAAGTAGCCGCGGCTCTCGTCGAATACCTTGACGAAGACTTTGAGAAGCGCGTCTGACTGATCCTTGGCGATCAGGGTGGCTTTTTGGTCGATGTTGAAGAGCAGGCTCTTCGCCGGGATGGCGGCGGCCTTCTTCAGTGAGGCGATGAGCATCGCGTCATCAGTCTTGCCCAAGAAGCTCTCGCTCACCTCATCGCGCGGGAACGCCTGACCCTCAACGCCGCCGAGGAGGTGGGCGAGCATTTTCAGGAGGTGCGACTTACCAGAGCCGAAGAAGCCCGAAATCCACACGCCATTGGCGTTCGTGTAGTTGGTGTACTCCTCCAGCAGCGGGGCCACACCCTTGGCCGCGTCGTTCGTGAAGACATACTCCTCGACCTCGATGCCAAGGTGGTCGACGTCGTCGGCCTTGACAACACCCTCGATCGATCGGGTGACGTCCTTGAGGAAGATCTCGTTGAGTTTCATCGGGTCATGCTTCCTGGTCGAGGATGCGCTTAGCGCGGTAGAAGGAGTCGTCCTTGAGCTGTCCAAACAGAACAAGTGATGATCCCTGCGTCGCCGACACTTCGTAACGTCCTGGGAAAAACATCAGCATCGGTTTGTCAGAGACGACGGTTTGAAGGTTGTTGAGCACGGTGTGCGAGCGAATGAACGGGAACACCTCGCCGATACCCGTGAGGAAGAGGATCTGGAACGACTCCGCCTCGATGCGTGCCTTGATGGCCGGCGCCAGGTGAATCTGAGGGTCCAGCATGTTCTGGAGCATCTTGAGGAAATCGGGCTTGTCCATCGTCGGCTCCGCGGCCAACACGCGATCCCAGACGTTGCGCTCCTTGAGAAGAGCGACGCATAGGTCGTACAGGTTGATCTCTAAGACCTCGATGCCCAGATCGGTGTCGAGCTTGGTCTTGATGCGCTTCTTCGCTTGGGCGACGTCGAGCGCCCACGCCGGGTCGTAGTCGTAGATGAAGTGGGCGACCTCGTTGCCCAAGCCCTCCATCTTCAGAAAGCGCTCGCTGCTCAGCACCCTGAACAGGTGCTCCTCCTGCTGGGTCAGCGTCGTCCTTGAATGCACGGCTCTCACGCCACTCTCGTTGGGAAGAATCGAATATCGCTCGGCGTATGCTGATTCAGGCACTCTGCGACGCAGGAAGACAGGAGAGCCGGCTCGATGCGGCCCTGCTTCGTCAACAGCCCCGCCTCGACCATCATCTTGAACAGAACCTGCCGTAGCTTCTTGTAAGAGTCGTCGGTGACGTCGTAGAGCTCGTCGTGCCACATGGCTTTGGAGCGATAAAAGGAGTCGTATTCCTCGTAGGTGAGCGTACCCGCCAGCGTCAGAAATCGCTCCCGTAAGACCTCCTCGGCGAACTCCCCGATGAGGGAGTAGAGGTGGCATGCGGCCACCCACATCACGTGGCCGCGCTCGGTGGACGTGCCGTCGGCGACGATCTGAAGTTCGGCCTCGTTGAGGAGTTGAAGGCGTGGGATGAGTGCGCCAAGCATGCGTGTGTTCGACCTGGCAACACGGCTCTGGAGGACGTTCTCCTCTTTGACCTGAGCGCGAGTGGCCGTCCAGTCTCGCGTCCGCAGATATATGGGAGCAACCACAGCTGCTTGCGCGGCGAGCAGGGTGCCACTAGTGAACGACAGCGCATACCGCGTCGATGAATTAGTCATCATGGGCACCTCCTTCGTTGGCAACGGCAAAGTTGATCAGAGTATCGCCTGGGGCGGACACCTCTGGCTGCGGGCGGCGCGAGCGGGTCAACCTGGAGGTGCCGCGTCCCTGGTGGCGGGTGCTCCACCACGCACTCGGCGACCACATCTGACTCCACAGCTTGGTGCTGTTCGTGGCGCCCAGGTGGACGAAACATGGTTGTCGGCGCACAGACGACGCGCCGAGAGGTCGACAGGTGCCCCGCCTGCTGACCACCTTGATCTGGCTGGCCATCGACACACTTGGAGACCCGTCGATCACGGATGTGCACCAATTCGGAGGGGAGGGGCTCTAGTCGGCAACGAGGTGCTCATGAACGTTGAAGACATCCGCGACGGCGCTAATCCCCTCCAGTGCTGACGTTCTCGTAACCATATAGTCGCCGACGGCGTCTTGCCCTGCCGGGTGGGCCCAGACTGGCGCGTAGTTTGGATTGGCAGCGGGGCAGGGCACCGACAGCTGACGGCGGATGCATCCGAGCGGTGCTGACGAAGGAGGCTTAAGTGTCGGTCGGGGTCCGTACAGTGCCGGTCAACGTCGGGCTGAGGGGGAGTGACGTGTCTGTGACGGACTGCGGTGCGGCATGTGGACGATCGGCGCTGACCGCGCTGCGTGAGGCCCTTGCAACGGTCAAGGCAGCGGATCCGCTCGCGCCGGTCACCGTCATCGTCCCGAACAACATCGCCGGGATTGTCGCGCGGAGGCATCTAGCGCACGGACTGATAGACGGCGGCAACGGTGTAGCGGGCATCTGGTTCACGACGTTGCGCCGGCTGGCAGAGTTCACAGCTGCTCCTGCTCTGACAGCCGAGGACAGGAAGCCGGCGGTGAGCACGGTGGCGACTGCAATCCTCAGTGAGCAACTTCGCTCGGCACCGGGACTGTTTGCGTCGGTGGCAGGACATCCCGCTACCACGCGGGCGTTGCTAAAAGCAGGACGCGCGTTGCGGGACGTCGATGCAACCATCCTTGACGAGATCGCAGGGGCCAATGCCCTGACCGCCGACGTCGTACGTCTGCACCGCGGAGCCGTCGACCGGCTCAGCACCGATTGGTACGACGAGGCCGACCTGCTGCGCGAGGCGTGCTCCCAGCCGTTGCCGGAGGTCGGGACGGTCGTCTTCTACCTGCCCCAAGACCTGACCCGCGCGGAGAGCGCGTTCGCTGAGCGGCTTGCTGCCGAGAGCGACACCCACGTGATCTTGGGCGCCACGGGCGACAGCCGGGCGGACCGCGGGCCTGCGACGGCAGCGAGTGCCCTCACTGGCGAGCTGCCCACGGATGCAGTCGCGCTCGCGCAGCCGACGGCGACCAGAGTGCTGCACGCCTCGGACGCGGACGACGAGGTGCGCGCCGTCGTACGTGAGGTCGTCTCGGCTCTCTCGACAACGGCCGCCCACCGCGTCGGGATTCTTTACTCACGGCGCGTTCCGTACGCACGCTTGCTGAATGAGCAACTTGTCGCCGCCGGTGTCAGGTTCAACGGACCAGGGGCCCGGCCCGTTGAAGAGCGTGCCGTGCCTCGCCTTCTGCTGGGTCTCATGCGGGCGCGTGCGGGCGGCTACCGACGGGGTGATGTCATGCGCGCATTCGGGGAGGCGCCCGCCCGGGATGTGACGGGCGCGCGGATCAGTGTCTCTCGCTGGGAGCGCATCTCGCGGGGCATCGGGATCGTGGATGACACAGATTGGGACGAGCGGCTCGAAGCCTTCATCACTGAACAGCGCGCAGCTTCGGCCGAGGTCGCAGAGGGCGACCTCGCCTGGCGCGAGCGAGATGCCCAGGATGCCGAGCAACTGCGCGACACGGTCCGTGCCGTCGGAGAGACGTTCGACAAGGTGGATCGCTCGACGTCGTGGGCAGACGCCGCCGTTCTGCTGACGGGTTTATTGGACTGGATGGTGCCGGAGTCAGAGTCCACTCGGCTCCCGCTCGAGGAGCAGTACGCCGCGGTCGCGACGCGCCGCGCCCTGGCGGGTGTCGCCGACCTCGACCTCACCGACCTGTCGCCCTCCATGGTCCTCGTCGAGGAGACCGTCCAGCAGCAGCTGGAAGCCGGGAGCGAGCGGGTCGGACGATTCGGCGATGGAGTCTTCGTCGGGCCCGTGGCCGACGCTATCGGGCTCGACTTGGATGTGGTGTTCGTGGTCGGCCTCTCCGAGGACCAGTGCCCCGGCCGGGTGACGGAGGACCCGTTGCTGCCGGAGCGTATTCGCGCGCGGACAGGCGGCCAGCTGCCCGGTATCCGCGAGACGATCGACCGACAGCACCGCAGTGTCCTTGCGGCATTCCAGTGCGCGCCCACCGTCGTGGCGACCTTTCCCCGCGGCGACCTTCGCCGGCAGACCGATCGCATCCCGAGCCGCTGGCTCCTGCCCACCCTGCGACAGCTGTCAGGGGATCCGACGCTTGCCGCGACGGCGTATGCGACCGCCGGCGGAATCGAGTCGGTCCCCTCATTCGCGGCAGGTCTTCTGTCGACGTCGCATCCCTCGACCGAGCAGGAATGGCGCACCCGAGCCGTGGCCACTCACACGACGTTCGACGACCCGACCATGACGGCCGCTCGAGAGCTCCAGCAGGGCCGATCTGGTGAGACGCCGACAAGGTTCGACGGGCTGGTGGGTACAACGCCGCCGTTGCCCGCCGTCACCGGCGCGGATGCGATCGTCTCCCCGACCGCTCTCGAGTCGTTCGCGGTCTGTCCGTACGCGTATTTCGTCCAGCGGATCCTCGGGGTGCGTCCCGTCGAGGAGCCGGAGGATGTTTTCGAGGTGTCCCCCGCCGAGGTCGGCACGTTCATCCACCGTTGCTTCGATTCGCTCATCGCGGAGGCGGCCGAACAGGACACGCTCCCGGGGTACGGGGAGCCGTGGACCTCCCAGCAGCGCGCACGTATGCAGATCATTGTGGGGGAGGAAGGACAGCGGCTGGTCGCAAGCGGGCACGCCGGCCACCCGCTCATGTGGGAACGACGACTCATCGAGATCAGGCGGCAGCTCGACGACATGTTGACGGACGACGAGCGCTGGCGGGCCGAGCACGGTGCCCGCATCGTCGGTAGCGAGGTGAGGTTCGGGTTCGATGACGCACCCCCGATGGAGCTCGCGCTCGGTGGCGGCGACGTCGTGCGCATGCGTGGATCTGCCGACCTGGTCATGGAGACAGAGACTGGGGCGCTCATCGTCGTGGACATTAAGACGGGTAGTCCCACGAAATTCGAGGACATCAGCACGGCGAATCCCGTCGTCGGCGGTACCAAGTTGCAGCTGCCGGCGTACGCGCACGCTGTGCGGGCGAAGTACGGCGATCCGAGCAGTGAGGTCGAGGCGCTGTATTGGTTCCACAGCCCGCGAGCTAAGAAACGCATCGCCCTGGAGCTCACCGAAGATGTCCAAGCGCAGTACGTCAACGCGGTCGAACGCCTTGCCACCGCCATCAACAGCGGCATCTTCCCGCCACGACCGCCCGAGAAGGCCGACTATCTCTGGGTGCAGTGTCCCTATTGCAACCCGGACGGCCTCGGACACAGTGACGTACGAGAACGCTGGGAGACCATCAAGACAACACCTCAGTTACGCGAGCTGGTGACATTGATCGAGCCCGGAGCGGTCGTCTCTGAGGGGACTCAACATGACTGACGCTCTGAACGACGCTGCTGCGCGGGACGCGATCCGCACGCGCACGGACGCCACCTTGTTCGTCGATGCCGGCGCGGGGTCCGGCAAGACCACGGCCTTGATCGGCCGGATGCTGCGGCTGCTCCTGGTCGATGAAGTGCCGATCGGCGCCATCGCTGCGGTGACCTTTACTGAGCGCGCGGCCGCTGAGCTTCGCGAAAGACTGCGGACGGCGCTCGAGCGTGAGCATGCGGCGGGCGCGGAGGCGCAGGGGCTGATCGACGATGCTCTGGACGGTCTCGACCTCGCAGCCATCGGCACGCTGCACGCGTTCGCCCAGCAGCTGCTCCTGCAGCACCCGATCGAGGCTGGCATACCGCCTCTGGTCGAGGTGCTCGAGGCGGTGGGATCGTCGGTGGCATTCGAGGCACGGTGGGTTCAGATCCGTTCCCGACTCTTGGAAGACCCCACGATCGCGGACGCTCTGTCCGTGCTGTTCGGCACCGGGACCAAGATCGATCAGCTGCGCCCGGTCATCACGGCACTCAACAACGACTGGGACCTGGTCGAGTCGCACGTGTTGGCCAACCCGACCCCGCCCATCACTGTCCCGGATCTGACCGCTCTGGTCTCGCTGGCACGACGGATCGCATCCGAGGCCGACACCTGCAAGGACCCGGAAGACAAGTTCGTGCCCTACCTGCGCGCGCTTGGAGCGTGGGCCGAAACGGCCGGTGTCGCGGACGGTCTGGCATCCGCACTGCTGACCCTCCAGGCCGGCGTTGAGTTGAAGTTCAAGTATGGCAAGACGTCGAACTGGAAGGATCTGAAAGCCCTCAAGACGGACTGCGGGGACTGGCAGGACGCCGTTGTCCTCGCACGCCAGCGGATTCTTAATACGGCCTTGCGCGTGCTGGTGCAGTGGTGTGGTCGCGAAGTTCTCGATGCAGCCCATGCTCGGCAGGCAGATGGACAGTTGGAGTTTCACGACCTCCTTGTGCTCGCGCGCAACGTGCTGCGCGCCGATGCCGGTGTCCGGCAGAGCCTGCACGAGCGATACCGGCACCTGTTGCTCGACGAATTCCAAGACACCGATCCGATCCAGGTGGAGATCGCCATCCGGATCGCCGGAGGCGCTGAAGCCGGGGAGGCCGACTGCCGCGACGCCTACGCCCACGCCCCGGCTGGATCCCTTTTCGTCGTCGGCGACCCGAAGCAGTCGATCTACCGATTCCGTCGGGCCGACATCGCGGTGTACCTGGATGCCCGCGCCGTCATCGGCGAGCCGTTGTCGCTCACGACCAACTTTCGATCGAGCGACCAGATTCTCGAATGGGTCAATGGCGTCTTCGGGCAGGTCATCCAACCGGTCGCCGGCGGACAGCCCGACTATGCGCCCCTCGATGCTCATAGACCCGCGGCCACCGTCGGAGCTGCGGTCACGGTGCTCGGGCCGGAGCCACACGTCCTGGACGGCGGTGGTCGGCTGTACGCGGATCAGTTGCGCGCCGTGGAGGCCGAGGACGTGGCCGCTGCGATTACTCGTGCTCTGCACGAAGGCTGGACCGTCTTCGACGAGGCGCTGAGCGAATGGCGCACCATCCAGCACCGCGACATCACCGTCCTCATACCTGCCCGCACCTCGCTGCCAATGCTCGAGAACGCCCTGGATGCCGCAGGGATTGAATACCGCACTGAAGCAAGCTCGTTGGTCTATTCCGCCCCCGAGGTGCGCTCCCTGATGGCCGCTGCCAGAGCCGTCGCGGACCCGACCGACGCGTTGGCGTTGGTCACTGCTCTGCGTAGCCCGCTCTTCGGCTGCGGCGATGACGATCTCTGGTCGTGGCGCGCGCAAGGTCAGTCATTCAACATTTTGACGCGCGTCGACGAAGACTCCGGACATCCGGTCGGCAAGGCCGTCGCCTACCTCGGAAGTCTGCACCGGCGCTCACGATGGCTCGCGCCCAGTGAGGTGCTCGGCCAGATCGTCCACGACCGCCGAATGCTAGAGGTCGCCGCGTGGGGCCCTCGCGCTCGCGACTCGTGGCGTCGTTGCGGTACGTCATGGATCAAGCCCGCGCGTGGGTCGACGTGGAGCACGGTGGGCTGCGCGCGTACCTGTTGTGGGCAGCAGCACAAGGTGCGGAAACTGCCCAGGCCGCCGAATCGGTGCTCCCGGAGTCCGACGTGGACGCCGTCCGGGTCATGACGATCCACGCCGCGAAGGGCCTGGAGTTTCCGATGGTTGTGATGTCCGGTCTCGGCGCACAACACCGCAACAGTCCCGGAGTGCGGATCCTCTGGAATGACAACGGATACGAAGCAGCCATCAACAAGAAGCTCACCACGGGTGAGTTCGACGCGCGGGTGCCGATCGATGAGCAGATGGGGCATCTCGAGCGGGACCGGCTGATGTACGTCGCAGCGACCCGTGCCCGTGACCATCTCGTGGTGTCGCTCCACCGGTCCGGACCGGTGGACACGAACGCCGGTCGCCTCGCCGGCTGTGGGGCGAGTGGGTTCGGTGCGGTCACGCTGGTCGCGGATCCGTCCCACGCGGTCCCCGCTGCGTCGTCGCGCACGGCGACTGCGCCACCCGACTTCGCGGAGTGGTCTACGCGTCTGCGCGAGGCGCTTGCACGTACCGCTGTTGCGTCGTCGGTCAGTGCTTCCGGTCTGGAGGGCACCGAACCGGATGCACTGCGGGCACCCACGGTCGGCGTCCCTCCAACGGCTGGGCATGAGACCCCTGACGCTGAGGACTTGCCGGCGGGCACGGCGAAGGGCTCCAGAGATCTGGGCGCCTCTCCGTGGACCAAGGGGCGGTACGGGTCAGCCGTGGGCCGCGCGGTGCACGGCGTTCTGCAACTGGTGGACCTACAGTCCGGTGCCGGTCTCGAAAATGCGGTGACGGCTCAGGTGCTCGCCGAGGGCGTGGTCGACTTCGAGGTGCTGGTCACGCAACTCGTGCGGGTGGCGCTGGCGTCGGACATCGTGCAGCGCGCAGCCGTGCGCCCGCATTGGCGTGAGTCATTCGTCGGCATGGAACAACCCGATGGGACCATCCTCGAAGGGGTCATCGACCTGATGTACCGAGAGGACGACGGGTCGATCGTCATCGTCGACTACAAGACCGATCAGATCCCTGAGGCGGCGCTCTCCGCGCGAGCAAACTTCTACGCACCTCAGGTGGCGGCGTACCGATGCATTGTGCAGACCGCAACTGGCGCCGAAGTAGCAAGGCCTCACCTGTTGTTCGTCGGTGAGCGCGGAGCGTTCGATGTGCCGGTCGAGCCTTCATGAGGGTGCTCAGCCCTCTGCACTGTCCTGGCGGAGTCGTTCGCGTTCGCGGCGACGATCGTGTCGGTGGGTTCGGCGCTTCACCCTCTTGACCGCGCCCGGTCGCTGCGCCCAGGCAACCACAAAGCGCCAACGGCTGTATACGTCTACTTCGTCGCCGCTGACAGGGCGCTGGTCAGTCTTCATCGCGCAATTCTGCCCGGCATTCCTCCGAGCTGGACTTCGACGGGGCCATTCGACGCTGCTGGCGGTCACTGTCTGCCTGCGCTTCTACCTCAGGCGAACGGTGCATCACCAAAGCGGTTCAAGGTTGCTATCGCTGAGTGCGACGCAAAGCCAATCTCCTTGGATTGGGTCGGCTAGCGCGTCGGCAATGGCCCGAAAGGTGCCGTGACTGCGAAGCCTTCGCGCAGCAGGGCCCCGGCAGCTGAATTGATCGCGAAGGACGGGGCCGTGGTCACGAAATGCGCCCACTCGCTGTCGCGTGCTTGGTGCAAGCACTTCATCGTTGTCTGATTGGCTTTCGCATGGAGGAGGCACGTCGTCCTAGTACCGTTCGCGCGATCTCACTCCCCGAGATGTCGCCGACACCGGAGGCCGCACTCACTTCGTACCCTTCGAATATCTGCAGCGCAACGTCACTAGTTCCATCTGGTACGCGTTGGGCTGGTCCGAGAAGCACGCTGCGATTCGCCTAAACGCATGACGGTGAACGGCGTGGGATCAGAGCGTGGCCATGCGACGGTGGCGAGGACAGGCCAGGACGAAGTAGCCATAATCTGGGGGCCAAGTTCCCGACCTCATGCCATGCATAGGGGTCCCTTGATGGTCCTAGACGCCGGAACGTCCATCTAGATGCTGATCGTCCAGCGTCTCTGGGGCTCATGCTTCCGACAGCGCTTCCCAGTCGACTGTCGATGAGGAACGTAGGGTGTTGGAACATGCGTCTTGTGAACGCTTCCAGGAGGGGACAAGTGGCAAGTACAGAGAGCGCCGAAACGGGTGCTGATGCATCGGAGTGTGGTCGGATGTGGCCGCATGTCGCTGACCACCTTGCGCGTTACTTATCGATGGATCCGGAGTGGACTCTGCTCTACACCGGTGGCTTGATGTGGTGGCCCGGGCCCCTCCCGCAGCGTATTCAAGTTATCGACGAGCACCCCGCGCCCAAGTCAGACGAGATTCTTCTTCTGGAGGCAACAACTGACCTCTTCTATATACCTGGGGACGAGGAGCTCGGCTCGCAGGTTGCCCTCACGCTCAACGAGACATTCCACTTCGGATCGTTCTATTGGTCCGACGACGTGGTGCGTGCATCTACAACCCTCGCTTGGACCCGTGGCGATGAACAGATGCTCGGAGTGCTCCGACAAGCATGTCTGCAGCAGGCAACCCGCGCAAACCAGGTCGCGCTCTGTTACCTGGGTGTGCCGTCCGCGATCGCACCCGAGTCGGATGCTCCCTTCGAGCATGATGGATTCGTCGTTTGCGAACAGCCCCACCCGGGTTATGGAATCCGTTACGAGCCTGATGAAATTCTTACTATCTACGCTGGCTTGCAAACGCTCGCCCCCGAACCTGACGACCTAGTGGAGCGCGTGGCAGCAGCACGCGAGTCTTCACGAATCGCTCTACAGAAAGAGGGTTTTCGATCCGAGCACGGTCCTGGCGCGGCTGAGTGGCTGACTCGAGACGACGTTGATATCCTGATTCGGCCGTTGCATGAGCCAGCACAGGTCGCAAAATACGGCACCGGCCTGATGCTCCGCGTGCCAGTGCTCCACACCTCGGAACCAACCTCCTCGATAGTGCTGAACTCAGCGAACGTCTCCGCCGTGCTCAATTCCGAAAGGGGTTACAGCCAGCTGGGTCCAGTCGCGTGGGATGAGCGTTTCGGCATTCATGTCCGCGTAATTCTCGATGCGGCAGCTCTAACCAGCAGCGAAAATCTTGCTTCGCTCCTCACGTCCGTCGTCCTACAGGTCGCCGCCGCAGCCAAAGCCCTTCGACCGGGTTCTGGTGGATGATCGGCGAGGGCTGCCACCGGTTAGTGCGCACCTGACGTTGCGGAACCCCCAATGGTCCTCGCGTCAGCGATACGCTCGCGTGCGCAATTCACCTTCCGCCACTCTCAACAATAGATCGGGGAACGACGTGCCGATCGGAGCGCGCTTGCCACAGGTTCCATCGACCACCGGATGGTTGGTAGTACTGCCCCAAGACGACGACCCACGTCTTGGATACGCCGACCTGGAACTTGAGCCGCACAGGAGCCTCGAGATCAGCTTCTTCCTCGAGAACACCGCGTATGGAGAGCTGCAACAGACGTGGTCGCTGCGTTACTCGCGGGCACGGGCCACCATCACGCACTGGGTCCAGCTGGACCTCCTGGATCCGTGGACGTGTGAAGAAGTTCGTACGATTCCTCTGTCTCGGCGAGCCGACCTACGACAGCTCCTCGATGACGCAGCCGTGCCCCAGTTGTTCACCGCCCTGTGCGCCGAAGTGCCAGACTTGATCGGGTCGGTGCGGCCGGATCAGCTGCCAGCCCATCTACCGTCGGGCGACAATGCACCTCGGCGCTCGCAGGTATGGCAGCCGATGCCGGGATACGACGTGACCGAAGTTCGCGGCGGTTGGTCGTCCGTGGCACCGGTCAAGTACCTGTCCGCCGGATCCCGATTCTCTGAATGAATTGGATCGAATGTCACTGACCTCTTGGTGAGCAGGTTGCATCGCGATATTCGCTCCTTGCGAGAGACTCGTCCTCCCCACAACAACGTCAAACGCTCAAGCCCCGAGGCGTCAAGCCTCAAGGACGGTCCCGTGCGTCCGCCAGGCGAAGTCGCCGGCGATCCGATGGGTCTCGGCGTACAGAGCGGTGATCGTGTCGATGAGGTGCTGAGGCAGGAACGGATTGGCTGACAACCGGGCCTCCGCGATGAGCCACCCACCGTTGAGGTAGTAGCGGCCGTAGACCGCGTCACGGTTGAGCAGCGCGACTTCGCGCGTCGCGACTGAGGTGTTACGGGTCTTCACGGGAGTCTGAAGCACCCACACCGCTCTGCTGTCGCCGTCGACTCGAATCGTGATCGCTCCCTCTGCGTCACCCAGCCGGAAGTAGTTGTCGTTAAGACGACTGACTTTTGGACAAATTTCGGCCAAGGTGTGTTCTACGGCGTCGGCGAGCTCGGACGGCCCTTCCGCGGCGATCGGCTCGCGAGTGTCAAACGACGCTTGAGGCTCGTCCGGGGCGGGGATTGTCAGCGTCCCCGCATCGAGCACGACGGGAGACGGGACGTTGTAGACGTCCCGCAACAGTCCCACCATCACCCATGAAATGTGGTCGGCCAGGTGCAGCTTTCCGTTGTGCACGAGGCGCCACTCGAACGTTGCAGGATGTGTCGTAATCCCGAGCGCTTTAGTCACTCGGCGCTGCTCCTGCCCCAGGTCGAAGCTGCTGAGAGCAGGAGCTGTGAGCTCGAAATTCGACAGCTCGTCCTCCCTGGTCACCACTACCAACGGCTCGTCGTGTTGATCGAGCGAATACACCTCGTATCGCTCGGTCCTCGACAGTTGTGCCAGGTGATCACCGAGCGCCACCTCGAAGGTGGCCCACTCCTTGGCCACCTCGGCGTCGAAACCGCGTGCCTGTGTTGCCTGCTCGTCCATCTGCTCTCCTCAGTCGGTCTTTATCCTCACTTGGAACATAACCGGGGGTACCGACAACGGCTGGATGAGCGCAGCGATGCACACCCGTCGCCGGTCGACGACACGTAGGTTGACCTTGCCGGCGTGAGCACGTTGGACGCTGAGCCAGCTATCAAGGATTGGTGCTTATGGCAGATCTAGGTCATCTCTTCGTCGTGCGCGGCAAGCTCGAGAGTGTCTACTGCGACGCCTTGATCGTGCCCACCGACAGCAGCGCCCAGTTGGAGCGAACGTGGGATGGCGTGCTAAGCGGGGTGCGCCGACCAAAGAGGCTCGAGAACGGCTTCGCTCGGGCACTTCGCGACGACTCCGGCGTACCTGTTTGGTACCTGGATGTCACCGAACGTGGCGATGTGAGTATCGACGCGCTTGTGAAGCACCTGTCGTCTGTACTCGAGGATGTCGCCGCCGCGAATCTCGAAACCACGCGCGCGCGTCCGCTGGTGGCGGTGCCCGCGCTGGGGCTCGCGGGTGGCGGGCACCATGGATCCGCGGGAGCAGCTATAGGGCGAGTCATGGAGGCGCTCCAGGCAGGAGCCGATGGCATCGACATCGCCTTCGTGCTGTTCTCTGAATCGGACTACGCCGCTGCCCAATGGGTCCGCCGTCAAAGCGGTGCCTGCGACACAGATGACGCACTCCACAAAACCCAATCGCGGCTCGCAGACCTAGCTCGCAAGGGCGGTCTGTCGCTTTTGATCGGAGCCGGCGTGAGCATAGGCGCTGGCCTCCCCAGCTGGACCGACCTGATCGAAGACCTTCGTTCCTACCTCACGCAGAGTCAGAAAGATGCCCTCGGGAAGCTCAGCGTTCTGGATCAGGCGGAGTACCTGGCTGCCGTCAAGGGAACGAAGCTCGGGTCGGTGGTGGCCAACAAGATCAAGGTTGTGCAGCGCCCGGCCCTTGGTCACCTGCTCCTTGCATCGCTCGGATGCAGGGCAGTGGCGACGACGAACTACGACACGTTGTACGAGAACGCAGTGGCTGCCCAGGCCGGCGCGCCTATGCCCACGCTGCTGCCGTACGACGGTCCTGCGCCTGGAGGATCCTGGGTGCTCAAACTGCATGGCGACGTCGACCACCCCGAGGACGTAGTCCTTGCTCGCAGTGAGTTCATCGCGTACGACGCGAAGAATGGACCTGCCGGCGCGATCTTCCAGTCGATGCTTCTGACGACCCACCTTCTGGCGGTCGGAGTCTCGTTCAGGGACGACAACATCCTTCGGTTGACCCACGAGGTCGCCGGGTTCGTCGAAGCGGGAGGCAGCTCTCAGAAGAATGAGTTGGGGACGGTTCTCGCGTTAGGTGGGGATGAGCTCCAGGCGGCTATTTGGGGCGGCCGGTTGCATTGGGTCGCGATCGGCGAGGATTCCGACGAATCGTTGACGCAGGCCAGGGAACTCGAGATCTTTCTGGACCACTTAGCGATGCACGCGAGTGTGTCGTCCAGCTACCTGCTCGATCCGCGGTATGCCGCGCTCACTGAGGAAGACAGCGAGGTCATCGCGGCTGCCCGGGCAGTCGCGGACATCGTGCCCAAGAAACCGAGCGCTCGCGATCGGTGGAAACCCCTTCGTGACTCCCTTGCGGCGCTCGGCTACAAGCACCCCGCTTCTGAACTTCCGGAGGCACCGTGACGACAGTCGATTTCTCCGTCGAAGGGCAGGCTGACGGTGGGTCGCTCTCCTTCCACAATGGAATGTGGGGACCAGCGACCACTCTCCTCTACCAAGCAGTTGAACTCGCGAGGTCAGGCGTTGTCGACGCGCCGACGTGGAACGTTGCCGAGGTGACCGGAACGATCCGAGGTGGTGATCTGCACTGCCTCCTGGATGCGCTCGATGACTCGGATTTCGCAGGCTACGAGGGGACGGTGAAGCGAGAGGACGTGGGGCTATTTCTAGCTGCGGCTCGGCCGGCTGAGGTATACCGCATCAGCGGTTTTGAGGTGTGACGGCGGCTTCCGGAGAACGTTGTCGGCGTCGATACGGCACTCCCATGTGCCACGAACGTCGATGGCCTGTTCGAAACGGCTCACCTTGGCGTTGGTGAGGGCAGCGTGTACTAGTGATGGGATCAGGCGAAAGTTTGCTCGGCGGGTATTGACGCGAGGAGCCGTAGGACC
This sequence comes from Allobranchiibius huperziae, assembly GCF_013410455.1. Taxonomy (NCBI): domain Bacteria; kingdom Bacillati; phylum Actinomycetota; class Actinomycetes; order Micrococcales; family Dermacoccaceae; genus Allobranchiibius; species Allobranchiibius huperziae. The sequence continues at coordinate 426,548 of NZ_JACCFW010000001.1, forward strand.
TCAGTCACAACGCGCCTCGGCTCGTCGTGTCGGGTGTGCGCGAAGTACCACGCAGGCGGGGCGCCCTCGAGCCTTACGTATGACACGGGCGGAGGCAGGACCGGGCCGACGAGAGTGGGGCTGACCGCCACGACAGACCCGCGCGCGACGCTGCCCAGGACGTCGGACATGGACCGCGGTGCGACCTCGACCATGCGAGCCTCGCTCATCGGCCGCACGTCGCCCAGGCACCACAGCGACATCCAGTCGGGCGGAGCGGCGGCCGATCGCAGGAACGGGAGGGTCGCGAACTGCTCCACCGGCACGGTACGACGGCCGCTGAGCGGGTGTGATCTGGCCACCAGCCCGATGCGATCCAGGGGCCACAGGCGAGTGGAGCGGATCCCCGGCTGAGTGGACGCACCCGCGGTCAGCATGATGTCGACGCGCTGGCTCTTCAGAGCAAGATCGAGGTGATCGAAGGCGATGCCGACCCAGCACACGAACGTCGCGAGCGTCTCGCGGACGGTGGGCGGTTGGTTGCGAGCCCAGTGCTCGAAAACCCGGGCGCCATCGAACCCGGGCACCCCGACGACCACCGGCGCGGCCGGCTCGTGGGCCGAGGTGGCGAGACGGCGCGCGTCGTCGAGCAGCCGCTCGGCCCGGACAGCGAAGAGCCGCCCGGTGCCGGTGATGGCGAGCACCCCTCCTGGTCCCCGCTCGACCAAGACCGTCCCCAGCTGGCTCTCCAGGCGCTGGATCCGTTTGGTGAGGCACGACGTCGACACGTGCAGCTCGTCGGCAGCTCGACCGTAGTGACCTTCACGGGCCAGGACGGTCCAGCTCAGGACCTCGGTGAGATTGAGTTCCACGCTGTCATCGGCTCCGGGCTTCGCCTCATCAAAGCAATCTGGTGCGAGCTATTTCCGACTGAGCGGGCCCGCGGAAAACTGTGTCCGATCTGGAAACACCCTGCGAAGAATATCGTCCGTCGCCTCTAGTTTGAGGGCGATCAGGGAGGAAATCGGCGAGGCCACCGCCACCGTTCACGACGTTCCGTGGACGCGACAACGACACGGAGGAACGTCATGGCGACACCGCAGGAGCCGGGGTCAACGTCAGAGACCGTCCACACGCCCGGCGGGCCGCGACCTGCGGATCACGTGCACACCGTCGCCCCGGGCGAGGTCGTCGCAGCCGACGAGGGCGGCCGGTACCGGGTGGCGAAGAGGCCACCCCTGACGCTGCGGCGCACCCGCGCACTGCTCGCGACCGGCGACTACGCCATCACTCCCGGCGGTCTGCGGCCGAAGTCGATGATCCATCTCGTCGGACCCGACGAGATCGTGCGCCCCGACGGTGGACGGATGAAGCGCTTCAACACCCGCACCGAGACCTTCGTCGAACCACCCGAGACCACCGCGGAGATCGCGGAGCTGCCGGGCCTGGGCAGCGGATGGATCACGTACGCCGCGTACACCGAGGCGTCCACGAACGTCATCAGGTCGATGACCACGACGTGGACCGTGCCGCCCGAGCCGATCGCGGAGGACGGGCAGCTGCTCTACCTGTTCAACGGGCTGCAGGACAGCCCCGTGACCCAGATCCTGCAGCCGGTGCTGCAGTGGGGCGTGTCCCCGGCCGGCGGTGGCAACAGCTGGGCGTTGGCCAGTTGGCTGGTCGTCGGCACGAACGCGTTCCGCACCCAGACCCTGGTCACGGTGCAACCGGGCGACGTGCTGACCGGCGTGATGAAGCTGGTGTCCCGACACACGACCTTCGACTTCTGGACGTGCGAGTTCGTCGGCTTCCCTGACACGGTGCTGTCGGTGAACGTCACCGGGCAGTTGGTGATGCCGGTGCAGACGCTCGAGACGTACACGGTCGCCCAGTGTCGTGACTACCCTCCGACGCTGATGACCAGCATGCGCGACATCAGCGTCAACACCGACAGCGGTGCGTTGACAACGGCTTTCGCGGCCTACGACGCCATCACGGACTGCGGTCAGCACACCGACGTGGTCAGCAACACCGCGGGGGCAGGGCAGATCGACCTGAACTACTCGCAGCAGTTCCTGAGCCTGGCGCCCGCGCCGGTGGCGTCCATCAGTCGCACCCAGGATCAGATCGATCTCTTCGCCGTCGGGACCGACGGCAGCGTCGACTCCACCTTCTGGAACCCGGCCGGCGGCTGGCTGCGCACCTGGTTCCGGCTCGCGGACGGCCGCTTCGGGGACGACTTCACGATCGCTCCTGGCTCACCCATCGGCGTGCTCAGTCGCTACCCCACCCACCTCGATCTCTTCGCGACCGGCCGCGACGGCCACGTCTACAGCACGTACTGGGACGCCTCCAGCGGCTGGAGCGGACAGTGGTTCTGGCTGGGTGGCGACAACTTCGCCGACCAGTTCAAGATCCCGGTCGGCAGCCAGGTCAGTTGCGTCGACCGGGCGCCCGATCTGATCGACCTGTTCGTCGTGGGCCTCGACGGAGGCGTCTACAGCACGTTCTGGAACGCCGGAGGCGGCTGGAACAACCATTGGTTCCGGCTGGCTGACGGCCGCTTCGGCGACGGGTTCACCGTCGCCCCCGGTACGCCGGTCGGCGTCCTCTCGCGCTACACCGAGCACCTCGACCTCTTCGCCACCGGCCGCGACGGCCACGTCTACAGCACGTACTGGGACGCCAGCAGCGGTTGGAGCGGTCAGTGGTTCTGGCTGGGTGACGACAACTTCGCCGACCAGTTCAAGATCCCGGTCGGTGCGCCGGTGACCGCGTTGTCACGCTTCCGCGATCAGATCGACCTGTTCGTCAGCGGCCTCGACGGTGGTGTCTACAGCACGTACTGGAACGCCGGCACGGGCTGGAACAACCACTGGTTCCGACTTGCGGACGCCCGTTTCGGCGACGGGTTCACCGTGCCGCCGGGCTCGCCGGTGACCCCGATCTCGCGCTTCGAGGGTCACATCGACCTGTTCGCCAGCGGTCGCGACGGCCACGTCTACAGCACGTACTGGGACGCCAGCAGCGGGTGGAGCGGGCAGTGGTTCTGGCTCGGCGACGACCGATTCGCCGACCAGTTCACGATCCCGCCGGGAGCTCGCGTCACGGCGCAGTCGCGCGAGCAGGACGTCATCGACCTCTTCGTCACCGGCAAGGACAACCACGTCTACTCGACGTACTGGAACGCGGCGGGCGGTTGGGCCGGTCAGTGGTTCAGCCTCTGACGAGGTAGCGCGGCCTCACTCGGCCTCGCCCATGACCAGGCCCTCGATGGTGTGCTTCTGCACGATCGGCGTGAGCTGGTCGACGACCGGGCAGTGCAGGTGCCGGCGTACGCGCTCGGGCAGCTTGGCCCAGTAGCCCTCCGTGACGGCCAGGTCGTGGTGTTCGGCGTTGCCGGCGCCGGGTGCGTCCATCCCGATGACCAGCACGGGCCGGGACTTCTGGGAGTGGTTCGTGGTGCCGCGGTGGATCGTCAGGGCCGAGCGCACCGACATGTCGCCCATCTGCGGGTACTTGCGCACCGCGCGCTCCTCATAGCGCGACCACGTCGAGCGGTCGGGAAACATCTCGTGCTCGAAGTCCTCGCCGGTCTCCCACTGGGTGCCGGGTGCGATCTCGAAGGGGCCCATGTCCTGCTCGGTGTCGACCAGGGTCACGTTGAAGGCCAGGCTCGTCAGCCGCTGCTCGGTGCGCGTCACTTCGGGGGAGGGGAAGTCGCGGTGCCAGGGCTGGTTGTGCGCGCCGGCGAACGGGATGTCGAAGCCGACCTCGACGATCTCGTAGTCCGGCCCGAGGATCGCCTCGCTCACCGCGCGCACCCATGGGTGATCGACCAGCTCGACGAAGCCGCCCAGCGCCTCGGGGTGCATCTCCGCGTACCACCGGTTCGGGCCGCGGCCGACGGCGCCGTTCTCCAGCGATCGCGCCTCGCGGAACGCCTCCTCGACGTCGACCCGCATCCCGGCCACGAAGTCTCGCGACAGGGCACCCTTGCGCCCGATGATGCCGTCGGTGCGCAGCGCCTCGACCGCAGCCCGTACGTCGGTCTCCGTCACGTCGGGGCGCTGCGTCTCGGTCTCGCTCATGATCGGTTCCCTCTCGTGCAGCAGGCGTAGCTGTAGCGTTGTCGAAATTGCAACGTTGCAAACGTACGCCGGAAAGCGCCGCTGCGGTAGGTCTCACGAGAGGATTCAACGGTGGTGGGTCTTCGAGAGGTCGCCGAACGCGCAGGGGTGTCGGTGCGCACGGCATCCAACGTGGCCAACGACTTTCCGCACGTCGCCCCCGAGACCAGACGGCGCGTGCAGGCCGCGATCGAGGAGCTCAAGTACCGCCCGAACACCGCCGCCCGGCAGCTGCGTCGCGGACGCACCGAGGTGATCAGCCTCGTCGTCCCCGAGATCAGCTCGCCCTACTTCAGCGAGCTCGCCGCGATCACCGTGCGGGTCGCGGCCGAGCGCGGATGGACCGTGCACATCGACCAGACCGACGGCGACGCCGACCAGGAGCGTCGGATGATCCTCGGCCCGGCCGGTCGCAGCGTGGACGGCGTGCTGTGCAGTCCGTGGGCCGTGTCGCCGGCTGAACTCGTCGAGCTCGCAGCCGGCCCGGTCGTGCTGCTCGGTGAACGCGAGACCGACGGTGTCCTCGACCATGTCGCGATCGACAACGTGCGGGCGAGCCGGGAGGCGACGCAGCACCTCCTTGCCCGCGGGGACCGCGTGATCGGGGCGATCGGTGCGCAACCGCATCTGCAGAACGGCACGGCGGAGCTGCGTGTCGAGGGCTACCGGCAGGCGTTGGAGTCGGCGGGGCTGCCGTTCCGCGAGGAGCTCGTCATCCCCGTCCGGTCCCTGCACCGGCCGGACGGGGCCGCCGCCGTCACACGGCTTCTGGAGGTGGAGCCGCACCTCGACGCGGTCTTCTGCTTCAGCGACGAGCTCGCGCTCGGCGCGCTGCGCACCCTGCTCGAGCAGGGCCGCCGCGTGCCGGAGGACATCGCGGTGGTCGGCTTCGACGATATCGAGGACGGCCGCTACAGCACCCCGACGCTGACCACCATCGCACCGGACAAGACCCAGATCGTCCGGGTCGCCCTCGACCGGCTCGCAGCCCGCATCAGCAGTCCGGCCGAGTCCGATGACGACGGCCCGCTCGACCTGGTGGTGCCCCATCAGCTGATCGTCCGAGAGAGCACCTGAACACCTCAGAGGGCCAGGCCGACTCGGGCTACCAGGTGAGACCGCCGCGCAGCACGCTCTGCTGGTGGGCGGGGTTGCCGTTGTAGTCCTGTGCGGACACGTCCACGAGGTGGTAGCTGGTCACGTCCAGCCCCGGCGGCACCGGGTACGTCGCGGTGCCCGTCCGCGGCAGGGTGCCGACCGCGACCATCTTGTTCGCGACCGGGTCGAACAGCCAGACCTCGTAGTAGCCGTTGCGCAACGGCAGGTTGCTGGTGCGCACGGACAGTTGTTGGCCGGTGGACGTGCGGTGCACGGTGGCGCTGCCGTGCACGCCGGTCGGACCGCCGGCGATCTGCGCGAGGGTCGCCGACGCGGCGACGGCGGGTGAGCCTTGGTGCCGGGCGATCGCGTAACCGCCACCGAGTCCCGCCGCGGCGATCAGGACGGCGGCAGCCGCAAGGCCGGCGCGGCGACGCCAGGGCGGGCGGGGCGGCGTACGGCGCCCCGCCCGGACCACCGGCTCCTCGAGGCCGAGCTCGGCGGAGATGCCGGCCCAGACCGCCTCGGACGGTGCGGGACCGTCGCCGTACCCGGCGCCGCTGGTGCGGCCGAGCTCGACCGTGCGACGCAGTGACGACAGCTCACTGCGGCACTCCGCGCAGCCTTCGACGTGGCGCTCGAGCTCCGAGGGCTCGCCGAGCGCGAGCAGGCTGAGGGCCTCGAGCCGGGCGGAGTCCTCGCCCGGTCCGTGATGGGCGCGATGGTCAGGCGAAGGCACTGTCCTGCTCCCATCGTCGTCGTAACCGGATCAGCCCGCGCCGTACGTGACTCTTGACCGTCCCGACCGGCATCCCGGTGGCCGCGGCGATCTGCGTGTGGGTGAGGCCGTCGTAGAACGCTAGTTCCAGCACGCGCCGCTGGGTCTCGGGGAGCCGGGCCAATTCATCGGACACCAGGGTGCGCTCCACCACATTGTCCACCGACGCCGAGCTGTCCATCGCGGCGAAGTGCTGCGCCACCGAATTCCACGCGCGGCGCTGGCGGCCGATGTCACGCAGCTGGTCGACCGACCGGCGGCGCACGATGCCCACGAGCCACGCGGGCAGCGAACCCGCCTCCGGGTCGAACGTCGACCGGCCGCGCCACGCCGAGACGAAGGTGTCCTGCGTGACGTCCTCGGCGTCCGGCACGGAGCCGACGATCGCCAGCGCGATGCGGAAGACGAGCGGGCCGTAGCGGTCGTACATCACCCGCAGCGCCGCCTGCTCGCCCGCCACGAACAGCGCGGCGACACGTGCGTCGTCGTCGGGGTCCACTGCGTCGTCCGTCCGGTCGGGAGACTGCCCTCCGGCACCGTGGCGTGCCGGCAGGACGAGTCTGGCACCGGACGGGGCGCGACGGCGGAGGAACGCCCGCAGTGCATCCGCAACGGCCCTCGCGCCCGTAGAGCAGGTGTCATCCGTTCACGGGCAACACCCACGAAAGGCATGTTCATGCGATCACGCGTCATCACCGCCACGCTCGCCATCGCTGTCGCCGCAACCACGGCCTCCGTCGCGCTCGCGGGCCCGGCCGAGGCGAGCGCCGCCCACCGCGCTCGACCCGCCGCGGCGAGTCTGTCCGGCACCACCACCGTGACCACCGCCCAGGGCATCGCGCCCACGCTGCTGAAGGCGGGCATCCTGCCGTTGCCCGTGCCTGACACCCGTCTCGGCCTGCGCCTGTTCCCGTACCTGGCAGTCAGTTACGGCTTCCCGATCACCGGCGGCAACCCGAACCTGTCGGGTCCGAGCAGCGACATCCTGCACCGGGGCGGCATCGACTTCGTGTCGCTGCGGGGCAAGTCCCTGGAGATCGGCAAGTTCGACGTGTCGCTCGCGGACAAGAAGGTCTACGCGACCCAGGTGAACTTCGCCGCGGCGCGCATCCCCGTACTCGACCTCGACTTCTCCGGTCTGGTCGTCAAGCAGCGCAACGGCACCACCAACCTCTCCGGCATCACAGCGCGCCTCGACCCGGCGGCCGCCGGGGCGCTCAACAGCACCTTCGGCACCGCACTCCCGGCTGACGGCAGTCTCGTCTTCGGTTCGGTGAAGGTCACGCTGAAGAGCTGACCGTCCACAGAGACCGGCTCGAGGCGGTACGCGGCACCCCATCGCTGTGTGCCGCCTCGAGTCTTGTCGGGGTGCGGATTTTGCGTTTGTGGCCAGTGCTGCAGCACTGGCCACCGACGCAAACCGTCAGGCTCGGCCGCGATCAGTCGGTGACGTCGAGCAGCACCTTGCCGACGGCGCCGTCCTCGACAGCCGAGTGGGCCTCGGCTGTGTGCTCCAACGGGTAGTGGTGCAGCGGCAGGCCGTGCTCGTCCCCGATCGCGAAACCGCCGTCGGCCACCGCGGCGGTGACGTCGTCGGCCGCGGCGCGCAGAGCGTCCTGGCCGACGGTGTAGAGAAGCACCCACTGGATCCGGGCGTTGGTCGAGAACGTCTCCCGGACGTTCAACGTCACCTCGTCTCCGCCGTTGTTGGCGTAGACCGCGATGGTGCCGCGCGGTCGGATGACCTGCAGGTCGAGCGCGAGGTTCTGCGCGGGCGCCACCTCGACCACGATGTGCACGCCCTCGGGCGCGATCTTGCGGATCGCGGCGGCTGTGTCGCCTTCCCGGTAGTTGACGACGTGCTGCGCGCCGGCCGCCGTCGCCAGGGCTGCCTTCTCGTCCCCGCTGACGGTGCTGATCACCGTGGCTCCCGCCCACCGCGCGAGCTGAATCGCGGCGTTGCCGACCGCGCCGGCACCACCGGCGACGAGCACCGTCAGCCCGTCCATGGCGCCGCGGTAGAGCCGGTCCGGTCCTCCCTCGGAGGTGGTCAGTGCGCGGTGGGCGGTGACGGCGGGTACGCCGAGCGCCGCACCTACGTCGTACGACGCGCCGTCCGGCAGCGTGGTGACGTTGGCCGCCGGCAGCACGACCTGCTCCTGGGCGGTTCCGCCGGGGCGCTGGTGCTGGGCGAGCATCGTCCACACCCGGTCGCCGACATGCAGCCCGTCGACCTCGGGGCCGACCGCGTCGATGGTGCCCGCGCCGTCCTGACCCGGGACGATCTCGGGGAAGGCCAGCTCGCCGCCGGCACGGAACTTCCAGTCGGTCGGGTTCACCCCGGCACGCTCGATGCGTACGCGCACCTCGCCGCGTCCGGGGTCGGCGGCCTCGCGCTTGACCAGGTGCAGGACGGAGGCGTCGCCGCCCTCGGTGTAGACCACGGCGCGCATGAGAATCCCTTCGTCGACAACGGTGTACGCACGGTGCAACGTCGGGACCGGCTCGCGTTATGCCGTGCGGCGGGTCCGGCGGACGCTAGGAGTCCACTCGTTCGTTCGTCGGGTCGCCGTCGGCCCCATCGCTCATCTCGTGGAGCCACGCGGCGTGTTCGCGGCGCGCCCAGTGTCGAGACACCCAGCCCGTGCGCATCCCCTCGCGCGCCTCGGGGTCCTTCATGGCGAAGGTGATGTGGCCGATCACGAGCAGGCCCACGGCGATCGAGAACCAGTCGTGGACGAACGTAGCGCCGGTCCGCCAGGGCAGGGGCGCCAGCGTGACGAAGTACATGATGATGCCGGTGGCGAGGAGGACCAGGATCGAGCTGGAGGTGAGCGCGCCGTTCAGCTTCTGCCCCGCGTTGAACTTGCCGACCCGGATCGTGCCGTCACGCCGCGTGCGGGAGCGCAACCAGCGGCGGTCGGCGGTCGAGAACCGGCCGAGGCGGTTTAGGTCCGCCCGGTACGCGACGGAGACCACACCCAGCAGCATGGGCACCGGCAGCGCGAAACCGCAGTACACGTGGATCAGTTCGACGAGGTGCCGATGCCCGATCGCGACCGACAGCGAGCCGTTGTAGAGGACGGCGGCCGTCAGGATGCAGACGATCATCAGGACGGCCGTGACGCGGTGGACGATCCGCTCCGCGAGGCTGAATCGAGGGATGCGTCCGTCGTCGCCCTCCGATACGGAATCGAACGACGCGGACGCGCTACGCGGGGAGTCGTCCGTCGATGGCATAGCCCCTCGGTTCCCAGTAGCCCGGTATCTGGTGGTCGGTCAGCTCGATGCCCGAGAGCCACTTCGTGCTCTTGTAGCCGTAGTTAGAGCCGACGTACATGCGCACCGGCCCACCGTGGTCGTGGGTCACCGGTGCCCCCAACATCTCCAGCGCCACCAGGACGTCGTCGGCCCGCGCTTCATCCAGGGTCAGCGACTCGGTGTAGGTGCCGTCGAAGGACCGGAACCGCACTGCTCGTGCCTGCTTGCTGGGTTGGGCGCGTTCGATCAATTCGGCCAATCGCACGCCGGCCCAATGAACTTCGGGCACCTGCCATCCGGTGACGCACTGGAAGGTCTGCACGAACGCTGTACGCGGCAGCGCCTGCAGGTCGGCGTAGGAGTAGGTGTGCGGCGCTTCGACCAGACCCGACACGGGAAGTCGGTACGTCTGCGCCGGTTCGGTGCGCACCGCGCCGGTCACCGAGTAGTAGCGGAAAGTGTCGCCGAGGGGGATGAGGGAGAGCAGACCGGTGGGGTCACGTTGTTCAACCGGCCCGAGGAGGCTGGACAGTCCGTTCGACACCCGGCTGCCGGCCACGATGCCCACGGCGCCGAGCCCCAGCACACCGAGCATGACCCGCCGACCGACAGGCGCGCCCTCGTCGACGTTGGACGCTCGGGAGTCTCGTGACGCATGATGACGGCGAATCTGTAGGCGGCTCAGCGGGATCGGCCCCTCGCGCCCGCCGCGGCCACTGCGAGACCGACGATGATGATGATCGGGCCGGCCACGGCCCAGAACGTGTTGTTGCTCATCGAGGACCCCTTCATCACCCCGATGCCCTGCAGGGTGAACACCAACCCGAGCAGTGCCACCACGACTCCGAGAACGACCCAAGCCGGCTTCTTCAAGGCATCCACTCCTGCGTCGACGGTGTCGTTCGATAGCTGCTCGATCGATGCTACGCGGGGCCCGGCGCGACTCATCCGCTGATCACGTCCCACCTGGGGAGCAGTGGGCCAGAGGCACCGTGCGAAGCTTCGATCGTGGGGTTGTGGGGGCGTGCACGTACGGCCGTCTCGACCACGGGGCACATCGTCGTGCTGGTCGTCGTGGCCAGCGGTTTCGTCTTCTTCGTGGCGCTGGGCGTGGACGGCCTGGGCGGTCTGCACCGCCCGGTCCATTGGGGCACCTTCACGGAGACATCGAGCAGCTGTGATGTCTGGGACCGGCAGTGCACGACCACGGGGGACTGGTTGAGCCAGGACGGGTTCACCGTGAAGTCGGGAGTCACGCTCGATGGCAGCACAGGAGACGACGGGTCGGTGCGAGCCGGGTACCAGGTGGGCGGGATCTCCGATGACGAGGATGCGAACGTCGTACACACAGCGTTCTGGATCGCGGCAGGACCCTGGGTGGCGTGGCTGATGGCTCTGGGCACGGGAGGGTGCCTCGGATGGCAGGTCCGGCACTGGCCCCGAAACCGGGGCAAGCCACAGCGAAATGCACGCAACGGCATTGTGCCGAGGCACGCTGCGGCTGAATGATCAGCCGATGAGTTCTGCGATCGCGGCGGCGATCTCGTCGGGTGAGAGCTGCAGGGTGGCTCGGCCGACGTTCAACTCCACCTTCATGACGTGCGGGTCGATCGTGCTCTGTGCCCCGCGGAAGGTCTGCAGTCCGTCGCGCTCCAGGATGCGAGCGGCGTTCGCGGTGAACGTCGGCTCGTCGACCCGCAGCAGCAGATGCATCATCGAGGTGTGCGGCGGATCGGGGACGACCGTGACGCCGGCGACCGGGCGCAGCGCGTCGGCGATGGCGCGGGCGTGCGCCAGCCGGGCAGGCATCTCCGGCAGCCGTTCCGGGAGCAGCGCGAGGGCGGACGCGGCGAGCGGCCACAGCCCGTACAGGGTGCCGCCGAGTCGGCGACGCCACTCGCGTAGTTCGTCGGCCACGTCCGTCGCGCCCACGACGCAGCATCCGGACAGCGCTCCGATGCCCTTGTAGAACGACACGTACGCGGTGTCGAAGAGCGCTGAGATCTCAGCGGGGGAGCGGTCGTACGCCGCCGATGCCTCCCAGAGACGGGCGCCGTCCAGGTGCAGGCTGACCTCGTGGTCGCGGGCCCATTCCACCTGGGACGTCAGCTTTTCCCACGTCGGCAGCTGGCCGCCGATCTCGCGCTGCGGGAGCTCCAGCAGCAGGACGGCGAGCGGCTCGGGGACGGCCTCCAGGTCGGAGAGCCGTAGCAGTCGCGTCGGGTCGCCGACGGTGCGCGTGGTGAGGCGGTGCAGACGGGTGATCGTGTCCAGCTCGTGGATCTCGGGGTGCGCGAGGGGGTGCCACGCGACGGTCGAGGAGATGTGCCGCGCCGCGTGCACCGTCAGCGCCGCGCCCTGGCCCATGATGCCGCTGGGGAAGAACACCGCCGCAGGCTTGCCGAGCAGCTCGGCGGTGTACTGCTCGAGCTCCTCGACGGCGCCGCCGTTGCCGTACATGTCCGTGCCGGTGTCGGGCGGGATGGTGGCGAGCAGGTCGGCGGCGGATTTCGGGCCGTCGCCGTTGAGGAACCGTGTGGGAGGTGCGTCGGTCGCCGGGGGTTCGTGGGGAGTGGTCGTCACGGACCCATCGAACACCTCGTCGGCCGCAGTGCGTGCGGGAGACCGTGCCGAGGGTCCTCGAGTACCCCTGCGGTTCATTTACTCGGTGAGCGTTCCCCGACCGAGGTAGTTGGGTGGAATGAGGCACGGCATCTCGCCGTACCGCTTCCCCGCTTCGACGACGCGACCGAGCGTCCGCGTCACGAGGGCCTGGTCGGAGTCCAGTCGGCGGAACCGGGGAACGACACTGGCTTCGAGCCACGGCCAGCGGTCCTCGAACCGCGTGATCCTCGGCACCGACCGGGCGCGCAGCGCGGCCGTGAGTCCACGGGTCAGCGAGTACGCGGAGAACGACGTGAAGTACCGGACCTGCTGGCGGACGCCGCGTACCTCGAACGTCGTCGTCGCGCCCATCGAGATGAGCCGTGCGAACATGCCCGACAGGCTCTCGAAGAGCGGCTGCACGACGACGCGCTGCTCATGCTCGAGAAGAGCGAGGTTGCCGGCCCAGACCTGGTCGGCGGCATCCCGTCGGTCCTCCTGCGACGACCGTTCGTCCGAGAGAACCGCGGCACCACGGTCGATCGTCTCGAAACCCGAGAGCAGGCCAGCGTATTCGCGGTACGGCCCCAAGAGACGTCGCAGGCCCTGGATGCCGTCACCGGACGCAAGGTAGGCGAGGTGGACCCAGAAGATGTCGTCGTAGATCGCGTTGTTGATCTGACGCATCCTGTTCGCGTCGCCCGTCAGCAGCCGGCGGCTCAGGCTGCGAGGGAGGTCCACATAACCGTTGCGGTCGGCGTCCAGGCGGAAGGGGAACAACACCAGGCGCGCATGGTGGGAGGCGATCGCAGCCATCCCGGCCCACTTGAAACCGGTCGGATGCTGGGCGTTCAGCCACGCATAGCGCGAGGAGATCTCCATGTTGCGATGGAAGGCGCAGCACGGCGGACTCAGCAGGGCCTGGGCAGCGGCGCGCCATCCCTCGACGCTGTCCGGTGGACCGTTCGGCAGCGCCAGGTCCAGAGCTCCCACGGTGGGTCACCCCTTAGCAGCGGGGACGAACTGCGCTTTGCGCCCAGTGTGCACCCGGACGGCTCAGGTGCGCCCGACGAATCGGCCGACCCGGCGGATGCGCAGTCCCAATGGCCCGCGGGGCGTCAGGCCGTATCGGTCAGCGCGAGCGGCGGCTGAAGTTCGCCGCCGAGTGGTTGCCACCCGACGCCGCACCCGCGCCACGAGAGCCGGAGCCCCCGGTGCGGGAGCCGGAGCCACCGCCGGAGCGGCGAGGACCCGAACCCGATGCCGAGCCCCCGGAACCTGAACCGGACCCGTTGCGGCGCTGGCCGCCGCCCGAGCCGCCCGCGGGGCGTCCCGAGCCCGAGCCGGCACCGCGACCACGTCCGCGACCGCCCGCCTGGCCGTTGGACGAAGGCTTCTTGGCCGAACGCTGCTGCTGCGGCGCGGCCGGCGGGACGTACCCCTCGACCAGGACGCGCTCGCCCGGGGCGAGTTCGCGCAGCACCGGGTGCTCGGTGTTGGTGACCTGCGTGGTCGTCGGGTGGATGCCCGCGGCCCGGGTGAGGCTGCGGACGTCGCCGCGCTGATCGGGGGTCATCAAGGTGATGACGGAGCCCGCGGCGCCGGCCCGCGCGGTGCGACCCGAACGGTGCAGGTACGCCTTGTGCTCCGACGGCGGGTCGGCGTGGATGACCAACGCGACGTCGTCGACGTGGATGCCGCGCGCCGCGACGTCCGTGGCGACGAGGGTGTGCACAGCGCCGGAGCTGAAGGCCTCCATGTTGCGAGTGCGCGCGTTCTGGCCGAGGTTTCCGTGCAGGTCAACTGCCGGGACGCCGCGGCTGTTCAGCTGCCGCGCAAGGGCTTTCGCGCCGTGCTTGGTGCGGGTGAAGACGATGGTCCGGCCCGGTGCCGAGGTCAGGTCGACCAGCACCGGCACCCGCAGGTCCTTCTCGAGCCCGAGGACATGGTGGGACATCGCGGCGACGGGGGACTGGGCTGAATCGGCCTCGTGCGTCACCGGTTTGCGCAGGAACTCACGGACCAGGACGTCGATCGCCTTGTCCAGGGTGGCCGAGAAGAGCAGCCGCTGGCCGTCCTTCGGCGTCTGGCGCAGCAGGCGGCGTACGCCGGGCAGGAAGCCCAGGTCGGCCATGTGGTCGGCCTCGTCGAGGATGGTGACCTGCACGTCGTCCAGGCGGCAGAATCCTTGAGAAATAAGGTCTTCCAGGCGACCCGGGCAGGCGATCAGGATGTCGACACCGGCCTGCAGGCCGCGTACCTGCGGGTTCTGGCCGACCCCGCCGAAGACGGTCAGGGTGTTCAGACCCATGGTGCGGGCCAGCGGCTTGATCACGGCGTCGATCTGGGTGACCAGTTCGCGCGTCGGGGCCAGGATCAGCGCGTGCGGTTTGCGAGCCACGCGGGGGCGCTTGGACTCGGCGAGGCGCGCCACCAGGGGGAGGGAGAAGGCCAGCGTCTTGCCGGAGCCCGTGCGGCCGCGGCCGAGCACGTCGCGACCTGCGAGCGAGTCGCGCAGGGTCGCGGCCTGGATGGGAGTGGGCTCGGCGATGCCTTGGCCGGTCAGTACGTCGACCAGGAGAGCGGGCACGCCGAAGTCAGTGAAAGTTGAAGTCATCAAATCGCGATCTAGAAGAAGTCTCCCCGGACCGGCCGGTTCTCCAGGCTGGAGGGCCGCGCATGGAGCGAACTCGACATGCGGATCAATTCGTGGGTGAGACAGACGCCGAACTGATGCACCTCACGATACCGGCGCGAAGGCTGTGAGCCGAATCGGCGCGTGCACGCGGAGTGTCTGGACCCCAGTGGCAGACATCTGCGTCGAGCGGCATATCTGCAGGAGGTGCACTGGAGGCATAGGTATGCCACTCGGGAGGAGGGTGCTGCAAGACTCGGTCGTATGGCGGGGGAGCGGGACGCGGTCGTCGTGGGAGCGGGTCCGAACGGGCTCGCCGCGGCGGTCACCTTGGCGCGCGCCGGGCTGCGGGTCGACCTGCTCGAGCAGGCCGGCCGGATCGGCGGGGGAGCGGGCACGCGCGAACTGACGCTCCCGGGCTTCCATCACGACGTCGCGTCCGCGGTGCACCCGATGGCCCTGGCGTCGCCGTTCTTCCGGCAGTTCCAGATCGAACGCCGCATCGACCTGCGCGTGCCGGAGATCTCCTTCGGCCACCCGCTTCCGCACGGGCGCAGCGGCATCGCCTACCGCGACCTGGACCGCACGGCAGAGGCGCTGGGGCGTGACGGTGCGGCGTACCGGCGGCTCTTCGCCCCCCTGGTCCGACGGGTGGAGCAGCTGACGCGGTTCACCGGGGAGTCCCTGCTGCAGCTCCCGACCGAACCTGCGGTGACACTCGATTACGGCCTACGAGCGCTCGAACAGGGCTCTCCTGCATGGCGACTGCGTTTCCACGAGGAGGTCGCCCCCGCGATCCTCACGGGCGCAGCCGCGCACACCATCGGGTCGCACCCACGGCTCGCGATGGCCGGCGCCGGGCTGGCGCTCGGCACCCACGCGCATGCCGCCGGGTGGCCGGTGCCGATCGGCGGCAGCCAGGCGATCGCCGACGCGCTCGCCGCGGACTTCGAGGCCCACGGCGGACGCATCGTCACCGGCACGCGGGTGCGCGACCTGAGTGAGCTGACCGACTACGACACGGTCGTGCTCGACGTGTCGACCAGGCTGCTGGCGAGCATCGGGCGAGACCGCCTGCCGGCCAGATATCTGGGCGCGCTGCGACGCTTCCGGCACGGCAACGGCGTGGCCAAGATGGACCTCGCCCTGGACGGGCCGGTGCCGTGGACCGACACGGAGCTACGGCGTACACCGACGATCCACCTCGGGGGCACCCGCCAGCAGATCGCCGCGAGCGAACGGGACGTCGCGAAGGGGCGACTGCCGGACCGGCCCTATGTGCTGCTCGTGCAGCCGAGCGTCATCGATCCCACCCGCGCGCCGGAGGGCAAGGCCACGCTGTGGGCCTACACACATGTGCCGTACGACTGCCCGGTCGACCGCACCGAGGCGATGCTCGACATGGTGCAGGAGCACGCGCCCGGCATCCGCGATCTGATCCTGGCCCGATCCGCAACGCCGGCAAGCAGATTCGCCGACGTGAGCCCCAACTTCGCCGGCGGCGACTTCGCGACGGGTGCTGTCACGATGGCCCAGTTGATCAAGCGGCCCGTGGTGTCCCGCACGCCGTGGCGCACCCCGATCGACGGCCTCTACCTCGGCTCCTCGGCGACGTCACCCGGCCCGTCGGTGCACGGCCTGAGCGGCTGGTACGCCGCCCGCACGGCTCTGCGTGACCGCTACGGCCTGGGCGCACCCGAGCTGGGCATCGAATGAGGAACGCAGCACCGGCCCAATACCTACTCGCACACCCGCGCTCCCCCTACGGCACACGGTGGGTGCTCCCCCTGGCTCGGGCCGGTGCGGCCTTCCCGGGCTCCATCTTGGAGTGCCGTCACGCCCCGACCCATAGGACTGAGGCCTAGGTTTACGCCTCGGATAGTCCTAGGACCGTGGATGAGGCGACATATCGCAGCTCCGAACGTTGGCTCACGCCCACCTTCTGGAACACGTGGGACAGATGCGTCTTGACGGTCTTCTCGCTGATGACGAGTCGGGACGCGATCTCGGAGTTGGACAGGCCCTCCTGCACGACCAGCCGCGCCACGGCCGCCTCGCGGCCGGTGAGGGGCGCGTGCGGTCCCGCGGCTGCACCCGGCTCCGTTGCCAACAGTGCCAATTCGGTATCGAAGCGTCCGCACAGCAAGCTGATCGAGCGCAACTGATCGGCTACGGATTCCACGTCCGCGGCCGATGAGCTGCCCTCCAGGGACGAGGTCGACTGATCGACCTTCGCCTGCAGCCGCCTCAGTCGATCGGAGATGGCATGCACCAGATCGGCGCTGCGGTCCAGTGCGGTCTCGGACCCCGTGGTGACCAGATCCAGATCGGTGATGTCCTCGGCGTCCCGACTGATGGCTCGGCGCAGTTGCCGCGCCAGCCATTCCACGACAGCCACGCTCTCCTGCGAGAAGTGGCGGGAGGTGTAGCTGAGGGCGGCCAACATGCCGGACACCGAGCCGTCCGGCTCCAGCAACGGCGCCACGATCGCATCCTGGACGGTCCTGGGGTCGCCGTCCTCGCCGAACGACTTGCCGGAGTGCACGAGACGGCCCCTGTCCTGCGCGAACGTGTAGGTCTTGCCCCAGGTGCGCAGCCAGTGCGACAGGCCGAACTCCCCGAACGACATGACGTCGGGTGCCCCGGGCTTGCCGCGGTCGTAGAGGTAGGGGATCACCAGCCGGTTGCTGCCGCGATAGTGGCCGACGTAGCACGCGTCGACGTCGGCCACGTGGATCAGAGCGCCGCGGGCCGCCTCGTACAGGCCGTGCACGTCCCCCTGCTCGGTCTGTCGCATGAGCTGACCTGCGCGCCGCAACGCCTGCGCCGTCGCCGGCGAGAAATCCACCTGTGTCCCCGTGCTCATGGCACCGATACTGACATCGAGCACCGGGTCAGGTGCTCCGCTTCCCCTGGAACGTTCGCGCGTCGCCGTGAATCGCGACGGCTCGCAGAGGGGACCCAGGCCGATGCGCGACAATCGACCTCGTGGTCACCGCATCGCTCCCCGCCTACTCCGCCAAGCTCGACGAGGGCTCGGGTCATGCCATCGGCATCGGACTGGGCTTCTTCGGCCTCGCTGCGATCTTCGTGATCCTCTTCCTGCTGATCGCGTGGGTCGGGCGGATGCGCGATCGGCGGCGCGGCGGTCCGCGCCCTGGGCCGACGCTGCCGGTGCTCGGCACGCCCGGCGACGAGCACGACCCGAAGAACCGTCACCCGGGCGCGTCCCGCTAGGACCAGCCGGCTCGACGCGTCCCGTTAGGACGCGCTGCCGGCCCGCGCCAGGACGGCGTCGGCGACGACCTGCGGCTGCAGCTCGGGCACCCAGTGGTTCTCGTCCACCTCGACGAATCGGTAGTCGGCAGAGACGTAGTCGGCCGTCTTCTCCGCCGCGGCCCTCCCGAGCGCCGCGTCGCGGGCACCCCAGACGAAGGTGGTCGGCACGGCGATCCGCCGGTCGGGTCGCGGAGCGCTCGAGGGCGACTTCTTCTTCCCCGGCAGCATGCTCTGGCGCATCGCCTTGCTGGCCGGCATCGCGCGATACCAGCCGAGCGGGCCGGTGAGGCTCTGCGGCGTCGGGAAGCGGGCGACGTACGCCGCGGCGCGCTCCTTGGGCATCCCGAGCGCGCGGTAGATGCCGAAGAGCCGCTTGTGGGTGAGACGTTCGGCGAGCCACGGCACCTGGAAACCGAGCATGTACGCGCTCTTTCGCGCCTGGTCGCCGTGCCGGAACGCCCACGCCATCGCCTTCGGGTGCGGGGTCGAGCAGACAGTCAGGGACTCCAGCCGGTCGGGATGCCGCCCGGCCATCGCCCACGCGACCGCCCCGCCCCAGTCGTGGCCCACCAGGTGCACCCGCTGCGCGCCGCTCGCGTCGATCAGGGCGAGCGTGTCGCCGAGCAGCTTCTCCAGCGTGTACGACGAGCGGCCGTCAGGGGTCGCACGCGGGGAGTAGCCGCGCTGGTCCGGCGCCAGGGTGCGCAGGCCGGCGTCGTTCAGTAGCGGGGTCACCTCGTCCCACGCGGTGCGGTCCTGTGGGAAGCCGTGCAGCAGCACCACCACCGGGCCGTCGGCCGGGCCGCGGTCGGTGACGTCGAAGGTCAACCCGTCATGGGTGAAGGTGTCCATGCCCCCACCCAACCGCCTCGACGGCGTCGGGGGAAAGTCGCGCTGAGAGAATCGCTCCCGTGACCGACCCGACGCTGCGCTACCCGATCGGCGGACGTCGCGCGTACGCCGTGTGGGCGGGCGGTCTCGCCATCTACGTGCTGGCCGTCTTCAACCGCAGCTCCCTCGGGGTCGCCGGGCTGATCGCCGCGCACCGCTTCCACATCAGCTCCGCGCAGCTGGCGACCTTCGTGATGGTGCAGCTCGGGGTGTACGCCGCCATGCAGGTGCCGGTCGGCGCGCTCCTGGACCGGGTCGGCTCCAAGGTGCTGCTGTCGGTCGGCGTGGTGCTGATGAGCCTGGCGCAGCTGGCGTTCGCCTTCGCGCACTCCTTCGCGGTCGGGATCATCGCGCGGGTCTTCGTCGGCATGGGCGACGCCATGACCTTCGTGTCCGTGCTGCGGCTGGTCGCGCTCTGGATACCGCCGGCGCGAACACCCCTGGTAACGCAGATGACCGGCGTCATCGGTCAGCTCGGAGCGCTCGCGGCGGCGACGCCGCTGGTGGCCGTGCTGCGCGGGTACGGCTGGGAGACGAGCTTCCTCATCGCCTCGGCCACCGGCCTCGTCCTCGGGGTGGTGATGGTCCTGGTGGTGAAGGACACGCCGTACGCCGCCGCGGAGCGCACCGAGCTGAAGCTGCGTGCGGTGGCGCGGGCCGTGCGTCTGTCGTGGCGTGAGCCGGGCACCCGCCTCGGCCTGTGGTGCCACTTCACGCTGCCGTTCTCCAGCAACCTCTTCACGATGATCTGGGGATTCCCGTTCCTCACCCGCGGCGAAGGCCTCAGCTCCGGCGCGGCGAGCCTGCTGCTGTCGCTGATGGTGATCGTGTCGCTCATCACCAGTCCGCTGCTCGGGATCTACCTCGGCC
Source organism: Allobranchiibius huperziae (assembly GCF_013410455.1). Lineage (NCBI taxonomy): Bacteria > Bacillati > Actinomycetota > Actinomycetes > Micrococcales > Dermacoccaceae > Allobranchiibius > Allobranchiibius huperziae. The sequence continues at coordinate 446,073 of NZ_JACCFW010000001.1, forward strand.
GGTTCCCCTACTCTCGCTCCACGCTGGTGCTGGGAGCGCTCGGCGCCATCGTCGCGGTGTGGACCGCGGTGCTGCTGTGGCACGGGCGAGCGCCGCTGTGGCTGCTGATCGTCCTCGTCGCGGTGACCGCCGTCGGGTCGCCCGGCTCGATGATCGGCTTCGATCTCGCGCGCAGCTTCAACCCGCTGGAGCGGATCCGCAGCGCCACCGGCATCGTCAACGTCGGCGGGTTCGCAGCCTCACTGGCCGCGGTCTTCGCCGTCGGGCTGGTGCTGGACCGGATCTGCCCGGGCGGACCGTCGGCGTACACGACCGCCGGTTTCCAAGGTGCGCTGTCGGTGCAGTACGCCGGGTGGGCGCTTGGGATCGCGATGATCGTGCGCTATCGCCGCAAGACCCGCGCCGTCGTGCACGGCGACGTGGACCAGTGGGCGCATCTCCTGCCCGCTCGCCACCGCTAGACCCTGACCTGCGAACAATGGGGGGTACGTGCGCGCCCGATCGAGCGCGCACGTACCCCCGATGTCGTGGCGGGTCAGCTCTCGGGCTGGGCCGCCTGCGAGCCGTCGCCGGCGCGGTCGATGCCGTGCGCGGTCTCGCCCGCCGCGTGGCCCGGCATCGCCCAGCGAGCGGTCGTCACGCCCTCGGCCTTCGCCTTGTCGAGCGCACCCTGCACGACCTTGTCGGCCTCCTCGACGCCGATCCAGTGCGCACCCTCCTCGACGCTCTTGCCGGGCTCGAGCGCCTTGTAGGTCTCGAAGAAGTGCTGCACCTCCTTCAGCAGGAAGTCGCTGACGTCGCCCAGGTCCTTGACGCCGTCCTGGCGCGGGTCGCCCGCGGGCACGCAGAGGATCTTGTCGTCGCCGCCGGCCTCGTCGACCATCCGGAAGACGCCGATCGCGCGGGCGCGCACGACGCACCCCGGGAACGTCGGCTGGTCCAGCAGCACGAGCGCGTCCAGCGGGTCGCCGTCCTCACCGAGGGTGTCCTCGATGTAGCCGTAGTCCGAGGGGTAACTCATCGCGGTGAACAGCAACCGGTCCAGCCGGATGCGCCCCGTCTCGTGGTCGACCTCGTACTTGTTACGGGTGCCACGGGGGATCTCGATGGTGACGTCGAACTCCATGCGACTTCCTCGAATCTTCGGGTGTGATGATGTCTGCGGCAGGCAGTCTCCCGCACCCGCGGGCCGATCGCGAAACGCCTGCGTGACGAGGGGGTGAGGATGCGCCGTTCCGGCAAGGTCGGGCTCGCCGCAGGGGGAGTCGTGGCCGCGTTGGCGGCGTACGCCACCCTCGACGTGTACGACGTGGTGCCCGGCGTCCTCACCCGTGCCGCGGCCACCCGGCCCGCCGTGCCCGTGCCGGGCCGATCGACCGTCGGTCCGTCGGTCGCCCCGCCGCGCGCGCCGACCGCACCCGACGTCGCCGGCGTCGACACCGGACCGGAGCCGGGCGCCGCCTCCTTGAAGGCACGGATCCAGGCCGCACAGAAGGCCGTCGGCCTCACGTCCAAGGTCACCATGACCGTGCGCGACGCGACGACCGGCACCGACCTCTACGACCAGGGCGCGGGCACCGCGATGACGCCCGCCTCGACCACCAAACTACTGACCGCCTGGGCGATCTCGCACACCCTCCCTCTCGAGGGGACGTTCACCACGAAGGTCGTCTCGGCCGCTCCCGGATCCATGGTGCTGGTGGCCGGCGGCGACACCTGCCTCAACCCGAAGGCGGGCAACCCGAACGCCGTGTGCGGTCGCGCCGGGGTCGGGGATCTCGCGACCCAGATCGCCGCCGGGCTGAAGAAGCAGGGACTCAACTCCGTGCGTCTCGCGTACGACGCGTCGTACGCCCCGGGGCCGGCGACGGCACCCGGGTGGGGACAGGACCTGCTCGACATGGGTTTCACCACCCGGATCGCGATGCTCGGGCTGTCGACGCAGCACGCGGAGAGCGGGCCCGCCGTCGCGAACCCCGACGCCAGCACGACCGCCGCGCTCGCAACAGCCCTGCGGGCCAAGGGAATCGCGGCGACCGTCGGTGCGCCGGCGACGGCTCCGGTCGGCGCGGCCACCGTGGCCTCGGTGCAGTCGGCGCCGCTGCTCGACCAGCTCGGTTACGCCCTGCAGGAGAGCGACAACGCGATGATCGAGTCGCTCGCCCGCCAGGCGGCGTACCGCTCGGGCACCCGGGCGGACTCCGAGGCGGCGCTGACCCGATGGCTGTTGGCGCGCCTGGCCGCCGGCGGGTTCGATCTGACCGGCGTGAAGCTCGCCGATGTCTGCGGCCTCTCCGACGGCACCACCCTGACGGCCCGGTTGCTCGGCGATCTGCTGGTCGGGGCTACCTCGGGCAAGGACCCGCAGTTCGCCCCGGTGCTCACCCGGCTGGCCGTCGGCGGCTGGAGCGGCACCCTGGGCAACCGGTACGGCACTCCCGCGACGAGGGACGGCGCCGGATGGGTGCGCGCCAAGACCGGCAGCCTGCCGTCGGTGAACTCGCTGGCCGGCACCGTGCTCGACGTGCAGGGACGGCTCCTGGTCTTCGCGATCATCAGCAACGGTCCGCAGCCGCAGGGACCCACGGGGGCCAGGGCGGCCCTCGACACGGTGGTCACCGCCATCCACGAATGCGGTTGCCCGTAGACAGTCCGCGGTCACCTCGCAGTCGGGGGGCCACGTACGACGCTGACGGCGTTCACGTTCGTTGACGGCGTTCTAACACCGTCAACGAACGCGAACGCCGTCAGCGTGCGGCACGACCGATCACGCGATCAGTAGTGCGTGACCCTGTCCCAGAAACCGCACTGGTGCAGGGATGCGATCGACGCGGCCGGGCTCACCGAGCTGGACCCGGCGGGCCGCAGCTCCATCACCGGCTTCGAGTACGTCCGGTAGAGCGGCCACGCCGGGGTGTAGTCGGCCATCGGGTTGCCCGTGTGGGCGAAGTAGGTCCACTCCAGCAGCAGCTGGGTCTGCAGGGCCTTCTGGTTGGGATCCAGCTTGGAGGTGGCGAAGTGCACCAGTCCGTTGGTCTCGCTGTGCTGGGCGCCCAGGATCTCGGTCAGTCCCTCGCCTGCCGGGTTGTCGGCGTCGTCGTCGATGTCGGCGTACGTCGGGATGTAGCGCGACACCTTCGCGTCCGACTGCAGCATCGGGCACACCGACGCCGAGTCGGCCATGATCGTGCGGTAGGCCACGAACGGCGAGGTGTAACGGATCAGCGGGTAGAGCCGCTCCACCGTCGCAGCGAGCCCGCCGAACTGCTCACGGACGAGCAGCCGGTACTGGGCCGGCGTCTCGGCCACGACCGGGTGCAGTCCGGGGGTGTTGGTGTAGACGCCGCCGTTGAACTCGTCGCGCCCGATGTCGGTGATGAGATCGACCTTGTTGACATGCCCGGTGGCGAACGCCTTGGCCGGGGACATGGTCAGCGTGGTGCCGTTGACGATCGGGCCGATCGTGCCTCCGGCGGTGGGCTCGACGAACTGCCCGCCCGCGGAGACCAGCTTGTCGACCGGGACCTTACGCAGGCACGCGGCGACGTCCGCCACATCGCCGCAGCCGACCTTCTTCGCGTACTGCGCGCCGGTCCTCTGGGCCTGCGCCTCGGTGTAGTAGGTCGACTTGCAGTCGGCCTTCGACCACACGATGTTGTTCTGGTAGTTGTAGTAGCCGCTGACGCTGATCGCGTGCTGGAAGAGGCCCTTCGCGGTCGGCGAGGCGACCTGATCGCAGGTGCTGGCGCCGCCGGCCGACTCCCCGAACACGGTGACGTTGCCCGGGTCGCCGCCGAAGCGGGAGATGTTCTGCTTCACCCAGCGCAGCCCCGCCTGCTGATCCTGGATCCCGTAGTCGCCGGAGTGCGCGCCCAGCGCCTTGTCGGCGAGGAACCCCAGGATGCCGAGCCGGTAGTTCACGAAGACGTAGACGACCTTGCCGGTGCGCACCAGGTTGGAGCCGTCGTCGGTGCGGGCCTCGCCGAGGAAACCGCCACCGTGGATCTCGTACATCACCGGCAGCCGCTCGCCCGGCTTGGCGCCTGCCGGGATCTGCACCTTGACGTTGAGGCAGTCCTCGGTGGTGTTCGTCGTGGGAGGAGACCCGGGCGGGAACCCCGGGCTCGGACACTCCTGCACGGGAGTCGTCGACCGGATGGTCGTGGTCCACGCCTTGTGCGGCACCGGAGCCTTCCAGCGCAGGTTCCCCACCGGCGCCGCGGCGTACGGGATGCCCTCGTACGTCGTCACCCCGTCGGCCGTCGTACCGCAGACGGCCCCCTTGGTCGTGTGGACCAGGGTGCCCGAGCTGCACGCGGGCGAACTGGTCGCGGCCGTGGCCGCGGGTGTCAGCGACCCTGGAGCTGCTGCCGTCAGTGCCACGGCGGCCGCGATCGCGGCCGTACCGGCCAGGGCGGCGTGCACCGACCGTGCTGGAGTGTTCATGGGGTGACTCCTTCGAGATCAAGGTGTCGGCTCGGGGCGGGTCGGCACCGAAAAGGGGATGGCCCGACGGCCACCCCCGGCGAAAGATCGGTGAGCGATCTTTCAACCCGCCACTCTGCGCCGGGCGCCCGGATGTGGTCAAGATCACACTCGGGCCGTGCGAGCTGCGGTGTGTTCGAGGAGCGGATCGCGGCGACGCGACGGTGGCGGCGTTCGGCCTGGTCGACCGCGTTCGAGGACCGTCGACCGATGCGAACACCGGCAGGGAGGCCGCGTGCCGCGCAGCCGCGGCATACGGTTGAGGGCATGGCCACTTCGGGACGCTCGTACGTCGACTGGGATCTCGCGCGCACGACCGGTCGACGGCTGGTGAGCGACGGCCCCGAGACCACCGCGAAGGATGCCGCGGCCGTCGTCGCGGATCTGCGCCAGGCCGCGGCGAATGCCGCGCAGCCGGTCGCCGACACCGCACGGATGGACACCGGCGGGGCCGCGCGGTCCGACGTCCACGTGGTCGACCGCGGCGGGTGGATCGACGTGAACGTCGACTCGACCGCCGCGCTGCTCTCCCCGGTGCTGGAGAAGGTCACGGCCAAGAAGGCCGCCGGGCCCGTCGCGATCGCGGTCGGCGCGAAGATCACCGGCGCCCAGATCGGGGCGCTGCTCGGCTTCGTGGCGCCCAAGATCCTGGGCCAGTTCGACCTCGCGCCGGGCGGCCGCCCGAGCCTGCTGCTGGTCGCGCCCAACATCGTGTCCGTCGAGCGTGAGTTGGACGTCGACCCGACCGACTTCCGCAGCTGGGTGTGCCTGCACGAGGAGACCCACCGGGTGCAGTTCACCGCGGTGCCCTGGTTGCGCGGGCACGTCATCGACCGGTCCCGCGGGTTGATGACCGACCTGATGCCCGACCCGGATGACCTGCAGGAGCGGTTGCAGCACGCACTGAAGGCACTGCCCGACGCCGTACGAGGTGGCGGCAACGGCCTGATGGACCTGTTCACCACGGCCGAGCAGCGCGAGCAGTTGGCCTCGCTCACCGCCGTGATGTCGCTGCTCGAGGGGCACGCCGACGTGGTGATGGACGACGTCGGGCCGAAGGTCGTGCCGAGCGTGGCCGAGATCCGCCGCAAGTTCGACCAGCGGCGCAAGGGCGCCGGCGGCGTGGACCGGCTGCTGCGCCGTCTGCTCGGCCTGGAGGCCAAGATGCGCCAGTACCGCGACGGCGCGGTCTTCTGTCGCGCGGTCATCGACAAGGTCGGCGTCGACGGGTTCAACGCCGTGTGGTCCTCGCCGGACACCCTGCCCAGTGCCCGCGAGATCGAGGCACCCGCCGACTGGGTCGCCCGCGTGCACGGCTGAGCACGTCCCCCGCACGAGATGCCCGGCCCGCACCCCGCCGTCGCCGCGACCCGCCTCGCCGTACGACGAGCCGTCGCCGACGCACCCGCCGGGAGCCTGGTGCTGGTCGCCTGCTCCGGTGGGGCCGATTCCCTGTCGCTGGCGGCAGCGGCGGCGTTCGAGCTGCCCAAGCAGGGTCTGCGGGCCGGCGCCGTGGTGGTCGACCACGGGCTGCAGGCCGGCTCGGCCCAGGTGGCGCGGACCGCGGCCGACCACTGCCATGCGCTCGGCCTCGACCCGGTCGATGTGATCCGCGTCGAGGTCACGACCGCCGACGGTGACGGCCCCGAGGCAGCGGCCCGCGCGGCGCGGCACGCGGCGTTCAGGGCCGCGCTCCTGCGCCACGACGCCACCCGGCTGCTGCTCGGCCACACGCGCGACGACCAGGCCGAGACCGTGCTGCTGCGGCTGGCACGCGGGTCGGGCACCCGCGCCCTCGCCGGGATGGCGGCCGACGGGCCGGGGCCGCTCCGGCGGCCGTTCCTCCTGAGCGTTGGAAGGGCCCAGACGCGCGCTGCCTGTGCAGCACTGGACCTGCCGTGGTGGGACGACCCGCACAACGAGGACCCCCGCTTCACCCGCGTCCGGGCCCGCCGCGCGCTGCAGCTCCTGCAGGACGACCTCGGACCGGGCCTGACCGACAACCTGGTCCGCACCGCGACCTTGGCCCGGCAGGACGCCGACCACCTCGACGCGCTCGCGGCGGTCGAAGCCCAGGCCCTCGGTGAATCTCCCTGGCACGTAAAGGATCTGGAGTCGCTCCCGGACGCGTTGCGCACACGCGTCTGGCGGCTGCTGATGGCCCGCGCCGGCGCGACCGCCGCGGATGTGGCCGCCGTGCACGTGGCGTCGCTCGATGAGTTGGTGACGCGGTGGCGCGGACAGGGAGCGGTCGACATACCAGGTGGCCTGCGGGTGGCTCGACGTGAGCGGCTGATCGAGGTCGCGCCCCGTCCGGTTGAATAGCGCCATGGATGCATCGGACGCCGGCACCGACCTGGACCACGTGCTCTTCACGGAGGCGCAGATCCACGACAGGCTGCAGGAGCTGGGCGACCGCATCTGGGCTGACTACAAGGACAAGGACCTGCTGCTCGTCGGGGTCCTCAAGGGCGCGGTCCTGGTGATGGCCGACCTGATGCGCACGCTGCCCGGGTCCGCGCCGATGGACTGGATGGCGGTGTCGTCGTACGGATCGGGCACCAAGTCCTCCGGCGTCGTACGGATCCTGAAGGATCTGGACACCGACATCTCCGGCAAGCACGTGCTGATCGTCGAGGACATCATCGACTCCGGCCTCACCCTCAACTGGATCCGCAGCAACCTGCTCTCGCGCGATCCGGCGTCGCTGGAGATCTGCACGCTGCTGCGCAAACCGGACGCCGCCAAGGTCGCGATCGACTGTCGCTACGTCGGATTCGACATTCCCAACGAGTTCGTCGTGGGCTACGGGCTCGACTACGACGAGCGCTACCGCAACCTGCGCGACATCGGCACCCTCGCGCCGCACGTGTACTCCTGAGGCGAAATTCCCTGCATACTCCGCGGAACGTATGACGCACAGCGTGCGTTGGACGTATCGATGCCGTGTCAAGTCTTCGGGCTGGCGCGGTTTAGGATCGTTCGGTCCTCGGTTGTCGGGCTCCTTGCCCGCCGAGCGCCCATGAGCAGGAGGTACGGGGACCACCCCGGCACATGTTGACTATGAAGCGCCTCGTCAAGAACCCCGGCATCTGGATCGTCCTGGTCGTGGTCGTCGGATTCATGATCTACACGTTCGGCAAGGTCGGCGGGTATCAGCAGATCGACACCTCCCGCGCCGAGACACTGATCTCCACCGGCAAGGTGGAATCGGCCAAGCTCACCCCCGACGCGATCAACCTCACCCTGAAGAAGGGTGACGAATTCAGCGGCGACGGCGTCAAGGACGCCTCCCGCGTGCAGTCCAACTACGTCAGCGCGCGCGGCAGCCACCTCGTCCAGCTGCTGGAGAAGACGCCGCCGAGCCAGGGCTTCACCGACGACCCCGGCAAGCAGAACGTCTTCGTCAGCCTGTTGCTGTCGATCCTGCCGTTCATCCTGGTCCTCGGACTCTTCTGGTTGATCCTCAGTCAGATGCAGGGCGGCGGATCGCGGGTGATGCAGTTCGGCAAGTCTCGCGCCAAGCTCGCGACCAAGGACATGCCCAAGGTCACCTTCCACGACGTGGCCGGTGCCGACGAGGCCGTCGAAGAGCTGGAGGAGATCAAGGACTTCCTGCAGGCGCCGAAGAAGTTCCTCGACGTCGGGGCGAAGATCCCCAAGGGCGTACTGCTCTACGGCCCGCCCGGCACCGGGAAGACGCTGCTGGCGCGCGCCGTCGCGGGTGAGGCCGGCGTGCCGTTCTACTCGATCTCCGGTTCGGACTTCGTGGAGATGTTCGTCGGTGTGGGTGCGTCCCGTGTGCGCGACCTGTTCGAGCAGGCCAAGGCGAACTCCCCGGCGATCATCTTCGTCGACGAGATCGACGCCGTCGGCCGGCACCGCGGTGCGGGTCTCGGCGGTGGCCACGACGAGCGTGAGCAGACCCTCAACCAGCTGCTGGTCGAGATGGACGGCTTCGACGTCAAGACCAACGTCATCCTGATCGCTGCGACCAACCGCCCGGACATCCTCGACCCGGCGCTGCTGCGCCCGGGCCGCTTCGACCGGCAGATCGCGGTGGAGGCCCCCGACATGGCGGGCCGTCACCACATCCTGCAGGTGCACGCCAAGGGCAAGCCGATGGTCGAGGACATCGACCTGCTGACGGTCGCGCGTCGTACGCCGGGCTTCTCCGGTGCCGACCTGGCCAATGTCCTCAACGAGGCGGCGCTGCTGACCGCCCGCAGCAACGCGCAGATCATCGACAACCGCGCGCTGGACGAGGCGATCGACCGCGTGATGGCGGGTCCGCAGAAGCGGACCCGGGTGATGAGCGCCAAGGAGCGCAAGATCACCGCCTACCACGAGGGTGGTCACGCCCTGGTGGCGTCGGCGCTCAACTACACCGACCCGGTCAGCAAGATCACGATCCTGCCGCGTGGTCGCGCCCTCGGTTACACGATGGTGCTGCCGGCCGACGACAAGTACTCCACCACCCGCAACGAGCTGCTCGATCAGCTGGCGTACGCGCTCGGTGGCCGGGTCGCGGAGGAGATCGTCTTCCACGACCCCAGCACCGGTGCCTCCAACGACATCGAGAAGGCGACAGGGCTGGCCCGCAAGATGGTCACCCAGTTCGGGATGAGCGAGCGGATCGGGGCGATCAAGCTCGGGTCCGGTGGCGGTGAGGTCTTCCTCGGCCGCGACATGGGCCACGAGCGCGACTACTCCGAGGACCTCGCCGGTGTGGTCGACGAGGAGGTGCGCCGTCTCATCGAGGCCGCGCACGACGAGGCCTGGCACGCGCTGAACGACAACCGCGACCTGCTGGACCAGTTGGTGCTGGAGCTGCTGGAGAAGGAGACGCTCAACGCCGAGGCGCTGGCGGAGCTCTTCTCCACGGTGCACAAGCGACCGCGCCGTCAGGTGTGGCTGTCCAGCGACGCCCGCAACGTCAGCGACCGACCCCCGGTCCTGACTCCGGCCGAGCGCGAGGCGGTCGCCCGCGGCGTCGACCTCGACAAGCAGGATCGCCAGCAGGTCGATGCCCACCCGCCGGAGGCGGTCATCGAGGTGCCGGACGGTGGGTATGTCGACCCCACCGAGGGTTGATCTTCAGCGCGCCGCCGCCGCGGTCCGTGAGCTGCTCTTCGCGGTCGGGGAGGATCCCGACCGCGAAGGGCTGCTCGACACACCGGACCGGGTGGCCCGCGCGTACGCCGAGATCTTCGCCGGCCTGGGTAAGGATCCCGCCGAGGTCTTGAGCCGCACCTTCGACGTGGCTCACGACGAGATGGTCCTGATCCGCGACATCGAGGTCTACAGCACCTGCGAGCACCACCTGCTGCCCTTCCACGGTGTCGCGCACGTCGGGTACCTCCCGCCGAAGGACGGCCGGGTGCCCGGTCTGTCGAAGATCGCCCGGCTCGTGGATCTGTACGCGCGTCGCCCGCAGGTGCAGGAGCGGCTCACCAGCCAGATCGCGGATGCACTGGTCACCCATCTGCACGCGCAGGGTGTGATCGTCGTGGTCTCCTGCGAGCATCTGTGCATGTCGATGCGCGGCGTCCGCAAACCCGGTGCCCTCACCACGACCTCCGCGGTGCGGGGGCAACTGCGCGACGCCACGACGCGCGCCGAGGCGATCAGCCTGATGGCGCCGGATCACCGACGGTGACGGCGCTCCCAGCCCGCCCCGCGACCCGCCCGCTCGTGATGGGGGTCGTCAACGTCACCCCCGACTCCTTCTCCGACGGCGGCCGCTGGTTCGCCGCGGACGCTGCCGTGCGTCACGGCCGCGAACTGCACGAACAGGGCGCAGACCTCGTCGACGTGGGCGGTGAGTCCACCCGACCGGGTGCGCGCCGCCCGGACGAGCGGGAGGAGCTGCGCCGGGTCGTGCCCGTCGTGCGTCAGCTCACCGCCGACGGAGTACGCGTCTCGATCGACACGATGCGCGCCCGGGTGGCGGCCCGTGCCGTCGAGGCAGGGGCGAGCATCGTCAACGACGTCAGCGGGGGCCTGGCCGACCCCGAGATGGCCGCGACGGTCGCGAGCCTCGGGGTGGGGATGGTGGCCATGCACTGGCGTGGCCACAGCCACCAGATGGCCGACCGGGCGGTCTACGACGACGTGGTCGCCGACGTACGCCGCGAGCTCGGCGCCCGGGTGGAGGCGCTGCTGTCCGCCGGGATCGCCCGCGATGCCCTGGTCATCGACCCCGGCCTGGGCTTCGCGAAGACGGCTGAGCAGAACTGGACGATCCTGCGCGACATCGCCGCATTCGAGAAACTGGGCCTGCCGGTCCTCGTAGGAGCCTCGCGCAAGGGGTTCCTGGCCCGGGTGGGATCCGACGCCCCGCTGCCGCCGGACCGGCGCGAAGGGGCGACGACCGCTCTGACGGTGCTGCTGGCGCAGGCCGGGGTGTGGGGCGTGCGGGTGCACGACGTGGCGGCGGCGCGGGCGGCGCTCGCGGTGCTGGAGACGATGGGGGCAACGGAATGAGCGACCGGATCGGGCTGACCGGGATCGTGGCCGAGGCGTGTCACGGGGTGCTGGAGCACGAGAAGCGCGCACCGCAACGGTTCGTCGCCGACATCGTGCTCGAGTGCGATCTGCGCCGGGCGGGCACCGATGACGAGTTGGCCTCCACCGTGAGCTACGCCGACATCGCCCAGGGCGCGTACGCCGTCCTCACCGGTGACAGCGTCGACCTGATCGAGACGCTCGCCGAGCGGATCGCCGCCGTCGCGCTCGCACCGGTCGCTGTCGAGGCGGTCGAGGTGACCATCCGCAAGCCGCAGGCGCCGGCCGGCGTGCCGTTCGTGGACGAGGTGACCGGCGGCCCGTTCGTGACGGTGCGCAGGGAGCACGACCGGGAGGTCGTGATCGCGCTCGGCGCCAACATGGGCGACCGCGCGGGCACGATGGCGGACGCCGTACGCGCTCTTACGGCAGTCGACGGGCTGGAGGTCGTGGCGTGCTCGCCGCTGCTCGAGACCGGCGCGGTCGGCGGCCCGGAGCAGCCGGACTACCTGAACGCGGTCGTCGTCGCACGCAGCCGCCTCGCGCCGTGGACCCTGCTCGACGAGCTGCACAGGATCGAGCGCAACCACGGCCGGGTGCGCGAAGTGCGCTGGGGTGCCCGGACGTTGGACCTCGACCTGATCCAGGTCGGTGACTCCACGGATGACTTCGACCTGCGGTTCGAGACCGAGGAGCTGACTCTGCCGCACCCGCGCGCGCACGAGCGGGCATTCGTCCTCGTGCCCTGGTCCCGGGTCGACGGCACCGCACAACTGCGGACCGCCGCCGGCTCCGAGGACATTCGCGAGCTGATCGACGGGCTGCCGGCCGCTGCGCTCGACGGCATCCGTCCCGGGCCCGCGTGGGATCCGCTGTGAACGCCGGACAGCTGACCTGGAAGCACGCACTCGGTGTCGCCGCCGTGGTCTTCGTGGTCGCGTACGCCGCCCTCGCCGTGTGGAACGCGCACGGTCACGCGATGCCGCAGAACTCCTGGATCGCCGTGGGAGTCGTGGTCGTCATGGCGGCCATGGTGCTCTTCGCCGGCAACGAGATCCGGATCTATCTCAAGGGCGAGTCCACCCGACCTCCGTCACCGCAGCGGTCGCGTAGCACCCTGGTGGCCGCGCAGGCGTGCATCCTCGCCGGTGCCGCGTTCGCCGGCTGGTACGCCGGGACCGCCGCGGTCGATGCCGGGCGGATGCAGACCACGACGGGCCCGAGCTCGTTCCTGCTGGCCGTCGTGCTGATAGTGGTGTGCGTCGCGCTGGTGGTGAGCGGCCTGGTCGTGCAGTGGTGGTGCAAGCTGCCCGAGGACGACGAGGACAAGAAGCGGCGCACCCCGAAGGGGCCTCCCGGCGAAGTCGTCTGAACGCGCGCGCACGACAGCGCGCGTTCGTTTCCGCCCACGTCGACGCGGGCGGACCCGCTACTTGTCGATGTCGCCGACGACGAAAAACATCGAGCCGAGGATCGCGACCATGTCGGCCAGCAGATTTCCCGGCAGCAGCTCGGCCAGGACCGCGACGTTGTTGAACGACGCCGACCGCAGCGCCAGCCGCCACGGCGTCTTGTCGCCCCGGGAGACCAGGTAGTAGCCGTTGAAACCGAGCGGGTTCTCCGTGGCGACGTAGTCGCTGCCCTCGGGCACCTTCAGCACCTTCGGCAGCTTCAGGTTGACCGGGCCCGCGGGCATCGCGAGCAGTCGTTCGACGCAGGCCTGCGCGAGGTCGAGGCTGACGTGGGTCTGCTCCAGCAGCACCTCCAGCCGCGCGAGGCAGTCGCCGGCCTGCCGGGTGACGACCCGGCCCGGGCCGCCGGCGGCGAACAGCTCGTCGTACGCCAGGTAGGGCTGGTCGCGGCGCAGGTCGACGTCGAAGCCGCTGGCGCGCGCAATGGGTCCGGAGACGCCGTACGACGCGACGGCCTCGCTGGTGAGCACGCCGACGCCGCGGGTGCGGGCCTGCAGGATCTCGTTGCCGATCAGGAGGCTCTCCAGCTCGGGCATCCGGGCACGCACGCCGTCGATCGCGGCCTGGACGCGCTGCAGCCACCCGGCCGGGATGTCCTCGCGCAGGCCGCCGACCCGGTTGAACATGTAGTGCATCCGGCCTCCGGAGATCTCCTCCATCACCGCCTGCAACTCCTCGCGCTCGCGGAAGGAGTAGAAGATCGGGGTGATCGCGCCGAGCTCCAGGGGATAGGAGCCGAGGAACATCAGGTGGTTGAGCACCCGGTTCAGCTCGGACAGCAGGGTCCGCGTCCAGGTCGCACGGACCGGTACCTCCATGCCGAGCATCCGCTCGACGGTGAGCGCGAGACCCACTTCGCTGCTGAACGCCGACAGCCAGTCGTGTCGGTTGGCCAGCACCATGATCTGGCGGTAGTCGCGCACCTCGAAGAGCTTCTCGGCGCCGCGGTGCATGTATCCGACGATGGGCTCGGCGCGGGAGATGCGCTCGCCGTCGAGGGTCACCCGCAGCCGGAGCACGCCGTGCGTGGCGGGGTGCTGCGGACCGATGTTGAGGACCATGTCCGCGGTCGCGAGCTCACCCGCGCCGACACCGACGGTCAGTTCACGGGTGGCCATGGCATCAGTCTGCCAGGGAGCCTCTATCGTCCGCGGCGCGCACGAGCACCACGCCGAGCACGATCAGCGCGCCGCCGGCCAACTGGACCGGCAGCGGCAGCTCACCGAGCAGGAGCCACGCGAAGAAGACCGCGAAGAGCACCTCGGCAAGGGCGACGAACGACGCGACCCGGGTGCCGAGCATCCGCGCGGCGACCACGCCCGAGACGTAGGCGAACGCCGCCGCGACCAGTGAGATGCCGAGCACCGGCACCAGCACGCTGACCTGCCACCCGCCGAGCGGCACCGAGTGCATCGAGGCGTGCATCGGCAGCGCGCCGACCATCCCGAGCAGGAGCAGCGGCACGAGGCCGACCGCCATACCCGCGCCCGAGAGCGCGAGGGGCGACAGGCCGTCCTGCGGCTCGTCGGACGCCACGATGAAGTACGTCGCCGAGCAGACCGCCGCTGCCAGCCCGAAGAGCACGCCGACCGCGTCGACACTCACCGATCCGAAGACGTCGAGCACCAGCACCAGTCCGAGGAGCGCGACCGCGGCGCCGGCCAGCGTCAGGCGCGAGGGCGCCCGCCGGGTCCGCGCCCACGCGAGCACCACCAGCAGCGTGGGGGACAGGTACTCCAGCAGCAGCGCGACGCCGACCGAGAGGTGCTGCACCGCGACGAAGTAGAACAACTGACACCCGGCCACCCCGAAGAGGCCGTAGAGCAGCACGGCACGCGCGTTGGTGCGCAACAGGCGCCAGCGACCCCGCAGCTCATGCGCCGTGGGGATCGCGAGCACCAGGGCGGCGATCCCGATCCGCATGGTGACCGCGGCCGCGGGGGACCAGCCGGCGGTGAAGAGCTCCTTGGCGAACGGTCCGGACGTACCGAACGCCGCGGCGGACGCGAGCGCGATGATCAGGGCGCGCGACGTGGCGCCCGCGGGCGACCCGGTCGTCGTGAGGGTGTGACTGGTCTCGACGTCGACCGACATGGAAGCCCCTTCCGTTACTGATCGCATGTTCGCGTGTAATGAGTCAAGATGATTTAGACTCGTGACTGGATCCGAGCGTACGGTGCCTACAGATCAGGAGTCAACATGCCGTTCACCCATGACACGGAGGATGCGTTGACCTCCGCGGTCGCGCTGGTGAACTCCGTGGCGTCCACGGGTCCGGCCGGGCGGACCGACCCCGAACACGACGTGCTGCTCGACCCGCAGGAGTTCGAGGAGTTCGTCGACCAGTGGGAGTGGACCGGTGCGCGCGACCACGACGAGGCCGAACGACGCGCCGTCCGCGCGTTGCGACCGAGACTGCGCGCGCTGTGGGAGGCCGACGGGGAGGACGAGCTGGTGGTCCTGGTCAACGAGCTGCTGCGAGCGGGCAGGGCGCTCCCACAGCTCGTGCGGCACGACGAATGGGACTATCACCTGCACGCCACGTCGAGGGACGCGCCGTTCGCCACGCGCTGGATGGTCGAGGCGGCCATGGCGATGGTGGACGTGCTGCGGGCCGGGGAGATCTGGCGACTGAAGATCTGCGCGGCCGACGACTGCGACGACGTGCTGATCGACCTGTCCAAGAACCGGTCGCGCCGGTTCTGCGACGCGGGGTGCGGCAACCGCGCGAATGTCGCGGCGTACCGGGCCCGCCGCAAATCCGGCGACGATGCGGCGCGCGGGTAATCTGCGGCAGGTGTCAGACCATCAGGAGCCCTCGTCGCAGGACCGCTACTACCAGCGGTACGAGCAGGCCGGCGGCGGGTTCGGCGGACCCGGCGGCCGGCGTCGGCGCACCGGGGCCTGGATCCTCGGCGGAGCCGCGGCTCTCGTGGTGATCCTGGTCGCGGTCGTGGCCTTCGTCCTCGTCGGTCGCGGCGGCACGAACGACACGGGCGCGTCATCCTCGAGCTCCACGTCGTCCAGCAATGTCGTCACCGCCTCCGCCAGCCCCACCACGGGAGCGCAGGGCGCGCTGTTCGCCCGGCCCGTCGTGCCGGGCTGGCAGGCTGTCGGCGGCGTGGTCAACGACGAGGTCCAGATCTACGGCGCGTACGACGCTCCGCCGAACTGGCAGGTCAAGCAGGACAACGCCATCTACTACGACACCGCCCAGGGCACCAAGATGTTCGGTCAGCACACCAGTTGGGGTCTCTCAGAGCTCAACTACGGCAAGTGCGCCGCCCACCCCAACAACTCGCAGGCCAACGCCAGCTTCGTCGACATCGGCAAGCGTGATCCGGTCGATGCCGTGCAGGGTGTGCTGCAGGACTTCGCCTCCGCCGCCAGCCTCAACAAGGACAAGTCCACCCACGCGGCGCAGGGCACCGTGTCGGTGCAGAACACGACGGTGGCCGGGGGATCGATACCGGCGGTGCGCGGCACCATCACGGCGACGGGGGGCACGCTGAACGCGGACTGCGGCACCGGCCGGACCACCACCTTCCAGGCCGTGGCCTTCACCACCAACGGCAGGTCGGTCATGGTGCTCGTCGCCATCGCGACCTGGCCGGGATACCCGGCGCCGGCCGCCGGCACCATCGACAAGATCCTGAGCTCCGTGCGCCCCGCGGGCGGCTGACCGGACCTCACCGATCCCCTCCCGCGGGGCGGCTGCGCGGATACGATCCGCGGGTGAGCGACAACGGGCGTTACGGGCCGCCGCCGGGTGGCGAGCCGCCCACCGGCCCGCCCGGGTCGCCCCAGGATCGCTACTACCAGCGGTACTCGCAGTCGTCGGGCCCGCTCGACCGGCCACCGCGCCGTGGCCCCGGTCGGTGGCTGGCGCTGGGCGCGGGCGCACTGGTCGTCGTCCTGGTCGCCGTGCTGGGTTTCATCCTCTTCGGCGCGAACGGCAAGGGCGACGCCGTGACGTCGTCGTCCTCGACGGCGCCGTCACCGCGATCCGCGTCGAGCGGCACGCCGTCGTCCGGGACCACGTCGACCGCAGCGGACGGTGCCCTGTCGGTGCGTCCGGTCGTCCCGGGATGGCAGGCCGTCGGCGGCATCGTCAGCTCCGATTTTCAGATCTACGGCGCGTACGACGCTCCTCCCGGGTGGCAGGTCAAGCAGTCCAACAACATCTATTTCGACGATGCCGACGGCACCGGCATCGAAGGCGAACACACCGACTGGGGGCTCGCGGCGTACAACCTCGGCAAGTGCTCGGGATATCCGAACAGCCCTCAGGCCAGCGCGAGCTTCATCGACATCGGCAAACGCGACCCGGCCGAGGCCGTCGGGTCCCTGCTGGTCGACTTCGGATCCGCGGCGAGCATCAACAAGGACAAGACCACCCACGCCGCGCAGGGCAGTCCGGTCACGACGAACTTCACCGTGGCGAACGGGTCGATCCCCGCCGTCCGCGGTCAGCTCACGGTGACCGAGGGCACGCTGAACGCGGACTGCGGGGTGGGGAAGGCCATCACGTTCTACGCCGCGGCGTTCACGTCCAACGGGCGTTCGGTGATGCTGCTCGTCACCGTCGGCACCTGGCCCGGTGTCCCGGGCCCGTCCTCCTCGACGATCACCACGATGCTGCAGTCGCTGCGTCCTGCCGGCGGCTGACCGGATCGACCGACCACCAGAAGTCGCCCAGCCCTCCCGAGGCGGTCAATGCGGTGTAGGCGCTTCGGAGCGCGAGCGATCGCAGGTATGCCGGCGGATCCGTACGCGCGAGCGCGTCGTCGGCAGCTTCCGGGCGAATGCCCAACTCGGTGAACAGGTCCCGCTGTCGCACGAGCCGAGGTGCACCGAGCGTGTCCATCGCGACGTGCGCCGTGACGTCGGTGCTGCCGTCCGGACGTGGCGCGCAGGCCTGGCCGTCGCGGTAGCCCATGAGCGTGCCGCCGTCCGGGCGAGCGTCTCGCAGATGGCCGTAGTCGATCGTGACCACGACGCCGCTGTCCACCGACCCGCGCAGCTCGGCGTACGCCGCGTCGCGGGTCCGGCCGACCTCGATCCGGGAGTCCTCGCGGTCCCAGCCGGGCCAGTTGTCCTCGCACCAGCGCTGATCGGCGGCCGATGCCGGCGCTCCGAGTCGTTCGACGCCGTGCTGGTCGATCTCGACCACCCGCAGCCGCCGCCCGTCGTGCCGCAGCACCGGACACGGCACCACGTCGAGCCACTCGTGGGCCAGGACCAGCACGTCGGACAGTCCGTGCAGCCCCGGCGGCACCTGCGCCCCGCCGGGCCCGGCGACCCAGGCGGCGTCCTGCGGTAGGTCTGCAGGACGGTCGACGACGTCGACTCCCGTCAGGGTGAGATCCGGCGCCAGCGCGCTCAATTGTGTGAGCAGTTCGCCTCTGCCGCAGGCGAAGTCGAGGATGTGCCGTGCCCGGTGCACGCGGGCGAGCGCCACGACGGCCCGCGCCAGCACCGCGCCGCCTCCGGGGATGCCCTGCGCGGAGGTCGCGAAGTGCGCGGCGGGGCCGTGCGTCGAGCGGTAGAAGCCGCGTTCGCCGTACAACGCGTCCTCCCACGCCTGCTCCCACGGCGTCCAGCTCATCGGGCCACCGTAGGTGCAGATCGGCGCGCAGGTAGCGTCACTGCCTGTGAGTACGACGGGTCGGCCACCGAGCTTGCGCGTCGCGGTCGTCGGATGCGGCCGCGTCGGCGCGGTGCTCGGTGCCGCGTTCCGCGCGGCAGGTCATGAGGTCACGGCCACCAGCGCGGTGAGCGACGCCTCCCTGCAGCGGGCGGCCGAGATGCTGCCCGGCGTGCCGGTGCTCCCTCCGCCGGAGGTCGCCCGGTCGGCCGAGGTCGTGCTCCTCACCGTGCCGGACGATGAACTCGGCGATCTGACCCGTTCGCTCGGCGCCCAGGGGGCCTGGAACGGCGGCCGTCTCGTCATCCACACCAGCGGTTTCCACGGCTGCGACGTGCTCGCTCCGGTCGTCGAGGCCGGCGGCGACGCCATCGCGATGCATCCCGCGATGACCTTCACCGGCACAGCGCGCGACCTGCCCCGACTCCTCGGCATCCCGATGGCCGTCACTGCGTCGATGGGCGCGGACCTGATCGCCGAGGCGCTCGTGCTCGACCTCGGCGGTGAACCGTTGCCGCTGTCGGAGGAGCAGCGCCCGCGCTACCACGCCGCCCTCACCCACGGCGCCAACCATCTGGTCACCCTCGTCGCGCAGAGTCAGCAGATCCTGCGGCACGCCGGGATCGAGGCGCCGCAGCAGGTGCTCGACGGCCTGCTCACGGCCGCGTTGACCAACGCGCTCGAGCACGGTGACCGGGCGCTCACCGGGCCGGTGGCACGCGGTGACGTGGAGACGGTGCGAGCCCATCTGCAGGTGCTGTCCGACGAATCACCCGACGTGCCCGACTCCTACCGCGCCATGGCGCTGGCCACCGCCCTGCGCGCCGCGGAGCGCCACGCGACCCCGGCGCGCACCACCCGACCGATGCTGGATCTGCTCGACCCGAACGGACAAGAGGGATGACGCACGAGACACCGACGATCGCCTACAGCCGCGACGAACTGCAGACCGCGCGTGCGGCGCTCGGTGACGACGTGGGCGTCGTGATGACGATGGGAGCGCTGCACGAAGGTCACGCGCGGCTCATCCGCCAGGCGCGCCAGGAGATGGAGCACGTCGTCGTGACGATCTTCCTCAACCCGCTGCAGTTCGCGGCCGGCGAGGATCTGTCGCGGTATCCGCGCACGTTCGAGGAGGACCTGACGATCTGCGCACGCGAGGGCGTGGATCTGGTCTTCGCGCCCTCACCCGACGTCGTGTATCCCGACGGCGAACCCGGTGTGCGCATCTCGGCGGGCGCGCTGGGCAACGTGCTGGAGGGCGCCGCCCGGCCCGGGCACTTCGACGGGGTCCTCACCGTCGTGGCCAAGATGCTGCACCTGGTCCGGCCCTCACGGGCGTACTACGGGCAGAAGGACGCTCAGCAGCTGCTGCTCATCAAGCGGATGGCCCGCGATCTCGATTTCCCCACTGAGGTGGTGGCCGTCGAGACCGCCCGCGAGGAGGACGGGCTGGCGCTGAGCAGCCGCAACCGCTATCTGACCGAGACGGACCGCGAGGTTGCGGGCTGCCTGTCACAGGCGCTGCGCGCAGGCGCCGACATGGCGCGGATCGGACCGGCCGCCGTACGACGTGCCGCCCGCGACGTGCTGGTGCGTGAGCCGCTCGCCCTGATCGACTACCTCGTGCTCGTGCACCCGACCGAGCTCACCGAAGTGGCCGAGTGGTACCGCGGACCGGCCCTGCTGGCGGTCGCGGGACGGGTCGGCACGACCCGGCTCATCGACAACCTGCCCATCGAGCTCGGCCCGGACGGCGGGGCGCGACCGATCTCCTGACGGGGCGATAACACGCGAGAAACCGACATGTCGTTTTTCCGCTAGCTTCGTACCGGCGACCGGCGCAGACTGGTCGCATGCACACCGACACCGACGCTTGCCTGCGGGCCGTCCGATCCCGTGACGCACGGTTCGACGGCTGGTTCGTGACCGGCGTGCGCAGCACCGGCATCTACTGTCGACCCAGCTGCCCGGCGACCCCGCCCAAGGCGCGCAACATCACCTTCCTCCCGACCGCCGCCGCGGCGCAGTCGGCCGGCTTCCGCGCCTGCAAGCGCTGCCGGCCGGACGCCAGCCCCGGCTCGCCGGAGTGGAACGTGCGCGCCGACCTGGTGGGGCGCGCCATGCGCCTGATCGGCGACGGCGTCGTGGACCGCGACGGCGTCACGGGGCTCGCACAGAGACTCGGCTACTCGGTGCGGCAGATCGAGCGGGCCGTCCAGGCCGAGCTCGGCGCCGGTCCGCTCGCGATCGCCCGGGCCGGGCGCGCACAGTCCGCGCGGATCCTCATCGAGACCACGACCCTGCCGCTCGCACAGGTGGCGCACGCCTCCGGGTTCGGCAGCATCCGGGCGTTCAACGAGGCGGTGCAGGAGGTCTTCGCGATGACGCCGTCGCAGCTGCGCGCCGCGAAGACAGCGCGCGGTCGGAGCGGCACCTCGCCCGAGCGCGACCCTTCGCCGTGGCAGCGGCTGTCCCTGCGGTTGCCGTTCCGCGCGCCGTTCCACCCGGACAACGTCTTCGGCCATCTCGCCGCGACCGGCGTGCCGGGGGTGGAGGAGTGGCGCGACGGCCGCTATCGGCGCACGTTGGACCTGCCCGGCGGTCCGGGCATCGTCGAGCTGTCACCCACGACGGACCACGTCCGCGCGGACCTGGCACTCACCGATCTGTCCGACCTCACCGTGGCGGTGAGCAGATGCCGGTGGCTGCTGGATCTCGACTGCGATCCGGAGGCCGTCGACGCCGCGCTGGCCGAGGATCCCCACCTGGCGCCGCTCGTCCGTCGTACGCCGGGCCGGCGCGTGCCCCGGACCGTCGACTCCCGAGAGATGGCGATCCGCCTCGTGCTCGGCCAGCAGGTCTCCACGAAGGCGGCGCGCACCCACGCGGGGCGTCTCGCGGCGACGTTCGGGGCGCACGTCGACGACCCGGGCGGAGGTCTGACGCGGCTCTTCCCCGGGCCGGAGGCACTGCTGACGGCCGGCGACGAGTCGTTCGCGATGCCCGTGACCCGGCGGGAGACGATCCGGTCGCTGTGCCGGGTGCTGTCGCAGGGGTCCCTGGACACCAGCGCCGGTGCCGACCGCGAGGAGGCCAGGCGGGTGCTCGGCGACGTGCCCGGCATCGGACCGTGGACCGTGGAGAGCTACGCCATGCGGGCGCTGGGCGATCCCGACGCCTTTCCCGGCACCGACCTCGGCGTGCGGATCGCGGCCCGGGCCCTCGGCATCGAGGACAGGCCCCGCGTCATCGAGAGCGCATCGGCCCGCTGGCGGCCCTGGCGTTCCTACGCCGTGCAGCATCTGTGGGCCACCGGCGACCACGAGGCCAACAAACTCCCGGAAGAGGACATCTTATGAACCAGATCTCGCATTTCCAGATGACCGGCACTCCGATCGGCGACCTCACGCTCGTACGTCGCGGATCGGCCCTCTCGGCGCTCTACATGCAGGAGCACCGCCACCAACCCGATGAATCCACCTTCGGCCCGCGCGAGGAATCCGCCACGGGCGTGCTGGGCGAGGCAGTGCGCCAATTGAGGGAGTACTTTCACGGCGAACGCCGCACCTTCGACCTGCCGCTGGACCCGACCGGGACCGACTTCCAACAGCGCGTGTGGGCCCAGCTGCGGGCGATCCCCTATGGGCGCACCCGCAGCTACGGCGACCTGGCCCGCGCGTTGGGTTCGGCCGGCGCGAGCCGTGCCGTCGGCCTCGCCAACGGGCGCAACCCGATCTCCATCGTGGTCCCGTGCCACCGCGTGATCGGGGCGAACGGCGCCATGACCGGTTTCGGCGGGGGCATCGAGCGCAAGGTGTGGCTGCTGGACCACGAGCGCGAGACGCTCGGTGACGAGGGTGACGTGGGCTCCGGAAGGGGCGGGACGCAGCAGATGCTGGACCTGCCGCGCTGAGCGACGGGAGGGGCGGCCTACCCTGGAACCATGTGGGCCGCCCTGGAAACACTCGTCCCGTCGATCGGGCTGCTGTTTCTCTTGTATCTCGTGCTGCGCCACATGATGGAGGGCGACCGGCGCGAACGAATAGCGCAAGCGCAGTGGGAAGAAGAACACAAAAGCGATAGGGCGGACGCTCAGGCGCAGCCTCCGACAACGCCCGGCGCATCTCAAGACTCCTGAATTAGTATGTTAGGTTTGTAACTCCTTCGAATGATGCCCAGGTGTGCGTCGTTGAAGGGTCCATCAAACGATGCATAACCCACATCGGGTACACAGGAGATAGATATGGCTCAGCGCGTACAGATTCTGCTCGAGGACGACCTCGACCACTCCGAAGCTGCGGAGACCGTGACTTTCGCCCTCGACGGTGTCAACTACGAGATCGACCTGTCGGCGGCCAATGCCGCGCGGCTGCGAGATGACCTGGCCACCTGGACCGGTCACGCCCGCAAGGTCCGCGGCGCCCGCAAAGCGACCACTTCCCGGGCCAGCAGCGGCAGCACCGCAGGTCGCGACGACCTGAACAAGATCCGCGAATGGGGTCGCGCCAACGGTTTCACCGTGAGCGACCGCGGTCGTGTTTCCGGTGAGTTGCAGACGGCGTACGCCGAGGCGAATTCCTGAATTCAGTCGCCCAGCGCCGCGCCGAATAGATCCCCGTCGGAATCGAGTCGGTCCAGCACTTCTTCGAAATCGAGTTGAGTGAGTCGGCCGGGCTCCTGCACTTCTTCCCAGCTGCGCGGGGCGGCCACCATGGGCCGTTCCCTGCCGCGTAGTGAATACGGGGCGATGGTGGTCTTAGCAGCGGTGTTCTGCGACCAGTCCAGCAGGACTTTCCCCCCGCGGATGGATTTGGTCATCTTCCACACGACCAGGTCCGGATTGCGCCGCGTCAGCGACTGAGCCAACTCCTTGGCCCAGTCGCGGATCTCCTCGCTCGTGCGCGAGCCGTCCAGCGCGGCGTACACCTGCATGCCTTTGCTGCCGGAGGTCACCGGCACGGCGCGTTCCATCCCCGCGTCCGCCAGCTCCTCCCGGACCTGCAGCGCGAGATCCGCGCACTCGGCCAGGCCGGCGGGGGATCCCGGATCCAGGTCGATCACGAGCCGATCGGGGTTGGCCGCGGCGTCGTCGACCCAACGCCACTGGGGCACGTGCAGCTCGATCGCCGCGAGGTTGGCCAGATAGGTCAGCGCGGCGAGGTCCTCCACGAACGGATAGGTGACGCGGTCGCCGCCACCACGCGAACCGCTCGACGCCACCGTCATCCGCGGCAGCCAGGACGGCGCGCCCTGTGGCACGTTCTTCTCGAAGAACGACGTGTCACCGACACCGTGCGGCCAGCGCACGCGCGTGACGGGCCGGCCCGCCAGGATCGGAAGCAGCACCGGCGCCACCCGCGCGTAGTAGTGCAGCACCTCGCCCTTGGTGGTCTCGGTCGCCGGATAGAGCACCTTGTCCAGGTTGCTGAGGGCCAGGCGGCGTCCCTCGACCTCGACGCTCACCTGCTGCGCCTCAGCCATCGGCGACATCCTGTACGGCCGTGTCCATGAGTTCGGCAGGGCTGAGGTCCGGGCGCAGTCCGCGCCACGTCGGTTGCCGCAGCCGGCCCCCCTCGGAGACCCCGTGGTACTCCAGGTCGGCCACCAGGTCCGGCTCGACCCACGTGCAGCCCTTCGCATCGATCGCCGGCACCCGTTCCAGGAACGGGGAGTCCGGTCGGCTGCGAGAGCGCAGCTGTGCCAGGAGCCGGTCACCCGCGGCGCCGGCCAGCCCCGAACCGATGCGGCCCCGGAAGGCCAGTCCGTCCGGGGTCGGCGTCCCCACGAGGAGCGCTCCCAGTCGCGCGGAGTCGGTCTCCGGGCGCCAGCCGCCGATCACGTACGAGCCCGTGGTGCGGTGCACGATCTTGCGCCACTGCGGGCTGCGCGACCCCGGCAGATACGCCGAGTCGGTGCGCTTGGACACGATCCCCTCCAGGCCCTGGTCGGCCGTCGCCCGCAACAGGTCCTCGCCCTCGGTGAACACCGGCGGCACCTGCACCCGCGGGGTGGCGAGGCCGATGCCCTCCAGCAACTCCCGGCGCTGCGACAGCGGCCGCGCCAGCGTCGACGTGCCGGCCATCCGCAGCACGTCGAAGGCCATCAGCGTCACCGGCGCCTGCACCGCGAGGGTCGCGGCGGTGCGCGCATCGCCGACGTTGAACCGCTCGGCCAACGCACCGAACGACGGTCGGCCCTCGCGCAGGCTCACGATCTCCCCGTCGAGGAGCAGATCGTCGTACGCACTGAGGCCCGCGGTCTCGGTCAGCAGCTCGGGGAAGGCCACCGACACCTCGCGTTCGGTGCGGGAGGTGAGCCGCACCCGGCCGTCGTGCACGTCGGCCAGCACGCGCATGCCGTCCCATTTGACCTCGTGCTGCCACCGGTCGCCGCTCGGCACCCGTGCGGAAGGGGTGGCGAGCATGGGGCGCATGGGGCAATCTTGCCTGGTGCGAGCCATTTGGAGAGGTGCCGTGTCGTTCGGCCTGGTCAACGTGCCCGTGCGGCTCTACTCGGCGACCGAGAACCACGACGTGCAGTTCCGCCAGGTGCACCGTGAGGACGGGGGCCGGATCCGCTATCAGCGGGTGTGCTCGATCGACGGCGAGCAGGTCGCCTACGACGACATCGCCAAGGGGTATGAGACCGAGGACGGCCAGATGGTCGTGCTGACCGACGACGACCTGTCGTCGCTGCCGACGAGCAGCAGTCGCGAGATCGCCGTGGACAAGTTCGTCCCGAGCGACCAGATCGACCCGATGTACCTGGACAAGTGCTACTACCTCGAGCCGGACAAGGCAGCGGTCAAGCCGTACGAGCTGCTGCGGTCGGCTCTGGAGGAGACCGACCGGGTCGCCATCGTGACGATCTCGATCCGCACCCGGATGACGATCGCGGTGCTGCGGGTGCGCGGCGGGGTGATCGCGCTGCAGACCCTGCTGTGGCCGGACGAGGTGCGCGAGGCCGACTTCGGCGTCCTCGACGGCGCCGACGATTCGCCCGCCAAGCCCGCGGAACTCGCGATGGCTCAGATGCTGGTCGAGTCGCTGGCCGGCGACTACGAGCCGGACGACTACGTCGACGACTACGAGCAGGCCGTCAAGGAGGTCGTGCGCGCCAAGCTCGACGGCGGCGAGGTGCAGACGCCCCAGGAGGAGGACGACGGAGATTCCGCCCAGGTGGTCGACCTGCTGGCGGCGCTGCAGCAGAGCGTGGACCGGGCGAAGGCGTCGCGGGGTGAAGCGCCGGCGAAGAAGAGCGCAGGCGCCGGCAGCAGCAGAGCCAAGGTGCCTGCAGCCGAGAAGACCGGCGCCGGCAAGGGCGCGGCGAAGAAGGCGACGGCCAAGAAGACGACCGCGAAGAAGACGGCCGCGAAGAGCACTGCGAAGAAGACGACCGCGAAGACGAGCAAGAAGACAACGGCCAAGAAAGCCAGCTGAGTCGGCCTGGTGCGTTCGGGGCCGAGCGGGCCCTAACGAGGGCTGGGCCGGGCAGCGGGTGGTGCGTTTGGGGGCCGAGCGGGCCGTAACCGGGCCTGGACCGGCCAGCGGGGGTGCGTTTGGGGGCCGAGCGGGCCCTAACCAGGGCTGAGGCGAGCGGCGGGGCGTTTTTTGGGGGCTGAGCGAGCCGAAACGGGGGCTGGTCCGGCGGCGGGTCAGGCCTGCGCCAACACTCCGTGCGCGCACAGTTCCTCGACGGCGGCGTGGACCAGCGCGTCGGCGTCAGGGTGGTCGCCGTGCAGTTCGACGCAGATGGAGACCAGCTCCTCGAGGGTGCGCGGCTCGCGGGCCGCATCCCAGACGGTGGCGCCCAATCCGCTGCAGCGGATCGGCAGGTCCTCGATGAGCAGCAGGATCTCCTCGTCGATGCGCACCGCGTCCGCGTACGCGCCACGGCGGACCGATCCGATCGCCCCGGGCGCGGGCTCGTCGGTGGGCGGCGAGAGGTGTTCGACCTGCGCGACCTCCGCCGGGTCGTCGGCGGCCAGCGCCCGCAGCGTGTCGGCGCACTCCTCGATCTCGCTGTAGTGCAGCCGGTGGATGCCACCGCAGGACTGCACGTGCCGGGTGAGGGTCAGCAGGGGCTCGGGCATCTTCGTCAGATAGGACAGCTGCGGGATGAGGGCGAGGATGCCGTCGAGCAGCGGCAGTTGCTCCACCCTGGGCGCTGCACCCGGGGCGCCGTCCCGCTGCAGGAGGACGATGCGCCGCAGCTGCAGTAGCGGTGGCTCTGCCACCGGCAGCAGGCCGAGCTCGTCCGGTCCGTGCTGGTGCTTGTGCTCCTCGCCCTCGATGATCACCGAGAGCGGCTTGGGGAACGGCAGGACCCGGCTGTCGCCGCGTACGGCGACCGTCTCGTCGGTCACGTACGCGAATCCGGCCGCGCACAACCGCTGGGCCGCGGTCGTCTTGCCCGTGCCGGACTCCGCCACCAGGGCGATCACCGCACCGGTCTCGGGGTCGGCCACCCCGGAGGCGTGCAGCATGGTGAGTTGCCCGGCACACAGCTGGATGAAGCGCAGCGTGACGCCGGAGACCACCGAGTACTCGGCGAAATCGGTGTCGAGATCGGCGACGTACTCCACCGAACGCAGCGTGGGGCCGGCGCCGGGATCGGCCAGGCACCGCGACCACTGGTCGCGGACCCGCCCCGCGGACACCTGATCGGGCACCTCGATGTCGACGGTGTGTCCGAAGGCCCCGACCTTGACCACCGTCGTATCCGCCACGGTATGGATCGTAAACGTGCCGCTTCGGCTTTCTGCTGACGGCGAACGTCTTTCGTCTGAGGCCCCTGTGCGGAACACACTGTGAGTGGGTCGCGTTGAGGTCATCAGACACCAGCAGCAGGGCAGGTCGCCCAGCCGCTGCGGATAGCATCGAACGACGCAGGCAGCAGCCTCAAGGGAGTTGACATGTTCGAACGGTTCACCGACCGCGCACGGCGTGTGGTGGTGCTCGCCCAAGAAGAGGCGCGCATGCTTAACCACAACTACATCGGCACCGAGCACATCCTGCTCGGTCTCATCCACGAGGGTGAGGGCGTCGCGGCCAAGGCCCTGGAGAGCCTCGGCATCTCCCTGGAGGCCGTGCGCGAGCAGGTGCAGGAGATCATCGGCCCCAGCCAGCAGACCCAGCCGGGCCACATCCCCTTCACCCCGCGGGCCAAGAAGGTGCTGGAGCTCTCGCTGCGCGAGGGTCTGCAGCTCGGCCACAGCTACATCGGCACCGAGCACATCCTGCTCGGGCTGATCCGCGAGGGCGAGGGCGTCGCCGCCCAGGTCCTCGTGAAGATGGGTGCCGACCTGGCGCGGGTGCGCCAGCAGGTCATCCAGCTCGTCTCCGGCTACCAGGGCAAGGAGACCGCGGGCGCAGGCGTCGGCGGTCAGGGCCAGCAGGAGGGCACCCCGGCGGGTTCGCTGGTGCTCGACCAGTTCGGTCGCAACCTGACCCAGGCCGCGAGAGACGGCAAACTCGATCCGGTCATCGGGCGCGAGTCCGAGATCGAACGCGTCATGCAGGTGCTGTCGCGGCGTACCAAGAACAACCCGGTGCTCATCGGTGAGCCCGGCGTCGGCAAGACCGCCGTCGTCGAGGGCCTCGCCGCGGACATCGTGCGCGGCGACGTGCCCGAGACGCTGAAGGACAAGCAGCTCTACACCCTCGACCTCGGGTCGCTGGTGGCCGGTTCGCGCTACCGCGGTGACTTCGAGGAGCGCCTGAAGAAGGTGCTGAAGGAGATCCGCACCCGCGGCGACATCATCCTGTTCATCGACGAGATCCACACCCTCGTCGGGGCGGGCGCGGCCGAGGGCGCGATCGACGCGGCCTCGATCCTGAAGCCGATGCTGGCGCGCGGTGAGCTGCAGACGATCGGCGCGACGACGCTGGACGAGTACCGCAAGCACATCGAGAAGGACGCTGCGCTGGAGCGCCGCTTCCAGCCCATCCAGGTGATGGAGCCCTCGATCCCGCACGCCATCGAGATCCTCAAGGGTCTGCGCGACCGCTACGAGGCCCACCACCGGGTCACGATCACCGATGCCGCGCTGGTCGGTGCGGTCAACATGGCCGACCGCTACATCAACGACCGGCACCTGCCGGACAAGGCGATCGACCTGATCGACGAGGCCGGTGCGCGACTACGCATCCGCCGGATGACGGCGCCGACCGACCTGCGCGAGTACGACGAGAAGATCCAGCACGTGCGCCGCGAGAAGGAGTCGGCGATCGATGGGCAGGACTTCGAGAAGGCCGCGTCGCTGCGTGACGACGAGAAGAACCTCATCAACGCCAAGGCGCAGCGCGAGAAGGAGTGGAAGGCCGGCGACCAGGACGTCGTGGCCGAGGTCGACGAGGAGCTGATCGCCGAGGTGCTCGCCGCCTCGACCGGCATCCCCGTCTTCAAGCTGACCGAGGAGGAGTCCTCGCGACTGCTGCGGATGGAGGACGAGCTGCACAAGCGGGTCGTCGGCAACGACGACGCGATCAAGGCGCTGTCCCAGGCCATCCGTCGTACCCGTGCGGGCCTGAAGGACCCCCGTCGTCCCGGCGGCTCGTTCATCTTCGCCGGTCCGACCGGTGTCGGTAAGACCGAGCTGGCCAAGGCGCTCGCGGAGTTCCTCTTCGGCGACGAGGACGCGTTGATCACCCTCGACATGTCCGAGTTCGCCGAGAAGCACACCGTCTCGCGGCTGTTCGGTTCGCCTCCCGGCTACGTCGGCTACGAGGAGGGCGGCCAGCTGACCGAGAAGGTGCGGCGCAAGCCGTTCTCGGTGGTGCTCTTCGACGAGGTCGAGAAGGCCCACCCCGACATCTTCAACAGCCTGTTGCAGATCCTGGAGGACGGTCGCCTGACGGACTCCCAGGGCCGGGTCGTGGACTTCAAGAACACGGTGATCATCATGACCACCAACCTCGGCACCAGGGACATCTCCAAGGGTGTCTCGCTGGGCTTCGCCTCCGGCAATGACGCCGCGACCGATTACGACCGGATGCGCGCGAAGGTGCAGGACGAGCTCAAGCAGCACTTCCGCCCCGAGTTCCTCAACCGCGTGGACGACACCATCGTGTTCCCGCAGCTGACCGAGGAGCAGATCGTCGAGATCGTCGACCTGATGGTCGAGAAGCTCGACGTGCGGCTGAAGGACAAGGACATGGCGATCGAGCTGACCACGCCCGCGAAGGCGCTGTTGGCCAAGCGCGGGTACGACCCCGCGCTCGGTGCCCGACCGCTGCGTCGCACGATCCAGCGGGAGATCGAGGACATGATGTCCGAGAAGATCCTCTACGGCGAGCTCGGTGCCGGCGAGATCGTCCTGGTCGATGTCGACGGTGAGGGCAAGACCGCGAAGTTCACCTTCGCCGGCTCGCCGAAGCCGAAGGCGCCCGACGCGCTGCCCGAGCCGGCCGGTGTCGGCGACAGCGGCGGCGAACACGGCGTCGACCTCGGCAAGGACTGACCCAGAACGCAGCACGCATCGGCCCCGGATCCGGCTCGGATCCGGGGCCGATGCGCGTCCGGGAACGCTCTCGTTAGGGTCGTGACGTGGACCACGCGTCGGTGAGCACGACCCTGCGCCCTGCCCGCACTGCCGACGTCCCCGCCATCCGTGCGCTGATCGAGCCGTACGTCGAGACCCGGGCTATCGTCGCCAAGCCGCCGGTCGCCTACTTCGAGGGGCTGCAGGAGTTCATCGTCGCCGAGCGCGACGGAGAGCTCGTCGGGTGCGGTGCTCTGCACGTGATGTGGGAGGACGTCGCCGAGGTGCGCACCATCGCCGTGCACCCGCAGATGCGCGGCCACGGGACCGGCCACCAGATGCTCGGCCACCTGCTGCAGCACGCCCGCGACCTCGGGGTGGCGCGCGTCTTCTGTCTCACCTTCGAGGTCGACTTCTTCGCCCGTCACGGGTTCCGGGAGATCGAGGGCGATCCCGTGGAGCCGGACGTCTACCTGGAGCTGCTGCAGTCCTACGACGAAGGTGTCGCGGAGTTCCTCGACCTGGATCGGGTCAAACCCAACACCCTAGGCAACACCCGGATGCTGCTCACTCTGTGAAGGAGTCGTCGTCCGCGAGCCCCGGCAGCGGTCCGAGGGCAGCTTCCGCCGCGTCGGCCAGGTCGGCGAGATCGGCCCGGTAGCGCCGGATCGCCACTCCCAGTCCGTTCGGTTTCAGCACCAGCCCCTCGTCGTCCCAGTGATCGAGGGCATGTACGCGTACGTGGGCCGGCAGGTCGCCGTACGAGCTGACCACCCGCCACCACGGCACGTCCTCCTGCTCGCACAGCGCCATGAAACGGCCGACCATCCGCGGTGACATGGCGAGCATCCCGGCGATGTCGCCGTAGCTGACGACGGTGCCGGGCGGGACCAGTCGGACGATGGCGTAGACGCTGCTGCGCAGATCCATCAGCGGCTCCCGGCGTAGATGCGGCGTACGACGTCCTCGATGTCGGGCTCCTCGATGGACAGATCGCGCACCTCGGCCCGTGCGGCGACGGCGGCGAGCACCGTCGCGGCGGTGGCGACCTCGGGATCGAACGCCAGGCGCTGCCGGATGCCGCCCGCCTCGCTCCCCAGGTGGGTGGTGGCGTCGATGTCCAGCAGGTCGGGCGCGGGCGCCGCGAGGTCGACGACGAGCACCCGCCTCGCCCCCACCCGCTGGGAGAGCCCGGGCAGGGTGCCGTCGTACGCCAGTCGGCCGTGGTCGACGACGAGGACCCGGTCGCACAACCGCTCGATGTCGCCCATGTCGTGGGTCGTGAGCAGGAGGGTGGTGCCGTGCTCGGCGCGCTCGCGGATCAGGAACTCGCGCAGCCGTTGCTTGGACAGCACGTCCAGGCCGATCGTCGGCTCGTCGAGGATGACCAGCTCGGGAGAGTGCAGCAGCGCGGCCGCGACCTCGGCGCGCATCCGCTGCCCGAGCGACAGCTGGCGCACCGCGGTGTCGAGGAAGTCACCCATCTCCAACTGCTCGGTCAACTCCTCGGTGCGCGCGCGTCGGACCTGCGCGGGCAGGGCGTGGATCGAGGCCAGGATCGCGAAGGACTCCCTGACCGGAAGGTCCCACCACAACTGGGAACGCTGGCCGAAGACCACCCCGATCTGTCGGGCGAGATGGCGTCGCTCACGCAACGGATCGCGTCCGCAGGTGCGCACCGAGCCGCCCGTCGGCACGAGGATGCCCACGAGCATCTTGATCGTGGTCGACTTCCCGGCGCCGTTCGCGCCGATGTAGCCGACGGACTCGCCGGCGCCGATCCGCAGGGTCAGCTGATCGACCGCGGTCAGTTCGGTGCGCACCAGACCACGGCGACGCTTGAAAACTCTTGTCAGAGAATCAGTCTCGATGATCACTTCGGTCATCCTCCTGCTCCTTGATAGTGCCGTACGCCGATCCGCCAGAGCCACAGCCCACCGGCCCACGCCCAGATCGCCGCGAGTGGAGTGCACCAGCCGAGCCACGCCGGCAGCAGGGACGGCCCGGGTTTGCCGAGCAGGAGCAGCGCGGGCAGGAACGCGGTGAAGGCCATCGGGAAGAAGAATCCGAACGCGGCCTTGACCGGGCGGGTCCACACGGAGGCGACCTGCGTGGCGGCGTACCGGCCGCCGTACACGAAGGAGTTGGTGAGCTCGCCGCCGCTGATGACGAAGAACTGGATGCCCGCGGCCCAGGCGAACATCGCCGAGAAGATCGCGATCCCGGCGATGAGGGTCATCGCGAGCAGTCCGACGTGGGCCGGGCTCCACCGGATGTCGTTGATGGACAGGGCGATCACGATGGAGGCCAGGCCGACCGCCGCTCGCGCGAGGCGGCGCAACTCGATGTTGCTGGTGATCAGCTGAAGCAGCAGCGGTTGGGGACGCAGATAGAACACGTCGAGGGTGCCGTCGCGGACGTACCTGTCCAGGTCGTCGCAGTGACCGACCACCATGTCGGCCATCGAGAAGCAGAAGTCGGCGATGCCGAAGACGAGCAGGATCTGCCGGAAGTCGAATCCGCCGAGCGACTGCACGGCGTGGAAGAGCACCCACACCTCGGCGAGCTCGATGAAACTCACCAGGAACGACGCGGCGAGGTCGACGCCGAAACTGAGCCGGTAGGAGCGCTGCGCGCGGATGCGGGAGGCGAGCACGGCCCGGTACGGCGCGGTGCGGGCGGTGACGGTGTCAGCCACCCTGCACCTCCAAGCGCCGCCGACCGGCGTTCGTCAACACGTGTCCGACCGTCCCGACGAGGGCGAGCCACCCCACCTGCGCGGCGATCAGGCCCACCCCGCCGCGGCCGGTGAACACGTCGATCGGGTACTGCAGCATCGACGGGAACGGGGTGCTCGAGGCGAGCACGAGCAGCCAGTGCGGGAAGAGCGAGATCGGGACCAGGAGTCCCGCGAAGAAACCGGACACCATCATGTAGAACACCTGCAGCCCGCGGATCTCCACGAGCCAATACGCGGCCGATGCGACGAGGTAGACGCTCGCCCACGACACGGTAATGCCGAGCAGCAGGCTCACGGCACCCAGCACCCAGGGGAGCGGCCGGTGCGGGATCGTCATACCGACGAACAGGTAGCCGATCAGCATGCTCGGCACGCCACGCGGCAGCAGGGCGCACACGGCCTTGCCGACATCGGTGGCGACGGTGCCCCACTGCAGGGAGATCGGCCGCAGGAAGTCGGTGACCACGGCACCGGACTTGATCCGGTCCGCCAGGTCGGTGCGCCCGGTGAGGTTGAGCGATCCGAGCAGCCCCTGCGACAGCCACACGTAGGTCGCCATAGTCCCGACCGCGTATCCGTGCAGATTCCCGCCACCCGCGCGGACCGCGGCGAGCAGGATGACCGACTTCAGCAGCCCGAACGTCGTGTTGGCGACCAGCCCGCCGAGCATCGCCAGGCGGTAGGTCGTCTGCTGCCGGATGCCCGCTGCGAAGAGGCGCCCGTAGGGCGCGAGAGCGACAGGCACAAACGCAGGAACCTACCAGCTTCTGCTCCGACCGGGGATCGGGATGTCGCGGCCGCCTCGTTAGAGTCGTGGTCCATGAGCGGTGTACCCGACCCGGACCGGCCGACCGACGAGCGCCCGCAGTTCGTCATCGTGATGGGTGTCTCCGGGTCCGGCAAGACCACGATCGCCACGGCTCTGGCGACCAGGCTGGGGTGGGATTTCGCCGAGGGCGACGACTTCCACCCCGAGGCGAACGTCGAGAAGATGGCGCACGGCGTGCCGCTCACGGATGAGGACCGCTGGCCGTGGCTGCGGGCCATCGGGGCGTGGATGGACGAACACGCGCGCGAGGGCCGCAGCGCGGTCGTCACGTGTTCAGCGCTGAAGCGGGCCTACCGCGACCTGTTGCGAGAAGGCCGTGACCGGGTGCGCTTCTGCTGCATCGACGTACCCGTCGAGGAGCTCGAACGACGGCTCGCGGTGCGCACCGGTCACTACATGCCCGCGTCCCTGCTCCCGTCGCAGCTGGCGACGTTGGAGGCGTTGCAGCCCGATGAGCCCGGAGTCGTGGTGCACGCGCACGGCGACCCGCAGCACGTGGTCGCCGAGGCCTTCGAGAAGCTGGGCCTGATCGATCAGGCCGGCAGCGCGTAGGTCCGATCCGGCAGCGGGTCGACCAGGCCGTCCTCGATGAGGCCGGCCAAGCAGCGGCCGCGCTGCGCCGCGTCGGACCAGACGAGGTCCAGGGCGGCCTGCTGCACGGGACCGTCCGCGTCGCGCAGCGCCTGCAGCAGCAGCCCCCGGACCTGTCGGTCAGTGCCCGCCCACCGCTGCGCCCGTTTCACCGGACCGTCGTACGCCGGTCGGCCGGCGGCCAGCCAGGCGCACCGGTCGGAGATCGGGCACAGCTCGCAGGTGGGGGAGCCGGCGGTGCATACCAGTGCGCCCAGCTCCATGACCGCGACGTTCCACGTGGCGGCGTCCGCATCGTCGCGGGGGAGAAGCTCCTCGGCCAGGCGCGTTTCCGCGGCGGTGAGCGCCGGGGCGGCCTGGGCCGACCCGGTGACCGCGCGGGCGTGCACCCGGCGCACGTTGGTGTCGACGACGGCGCAGCGGATCCCGAACGCGAACGCCCCCACCGCCGCCGCGGTGTAGGCGCCCACTCCCGGCAGCGCGCGCAACTGCTCCAGATCGTCCGGGACGGCTCCGTCGTGCGAAGCGACCATCGCCGTGGCAGCGGCGTGCAGCCGCAGGGCCCGGCGCGGATATCCCAGGCGACCCCAGTGCCGCACCGCGTCGCCGGGTGCGGCGGCGGCCAGATCGGCAGGTGCGGGCCAGCGCGTCATCCAGTCCGTCCACACCGGCAGCACGCGCGCGACCGGGGTCTGCTGCAGCATGATCTCGGAGACGAAGACACCCCACGGCGTGGCGTCGAGGGCCCGCCAGGGTAGATCGCGTCGGTGGTCGGCGTACCAGTCCAGGACCGGCTGGTGCAGTCCGGCGTGCGCAGCTGCGGTCACCGGTCGCCGCTCAGACGTACCGCTCGAGGATGCTGTTCTCGGCGAGACGCGACAGGCCCTCGCGCACCGAGCGGGCGCGCAGCTCGCCGACGCCCTCGACGGCCATCAACTGATCGAAGTCGGCCGCGAGCAGCTTCTGCAGGCTGCCGAAGTGCTCCACCAGGCGGTCGTTGATGAGCGGTGGAAGCCGCGGGATCTTGCTGAGCAGCCGGTAGCCGCGCGGCGAGACCGGCGCGTCGAGCGATTCCGCTGCACCGGCCGAGCCCAGCGCGCCGGCACCGGCGTGCAGGTCGAGCAGGTCGGTGGAGCTGATCGCCGCCAGCCGGTCCAGCGCCTGCTGGGTGGTCATGCCGTCACGGGCGACGTCGACGTAGTCGCGCACGACCAGCTCTCGGTCGTCCGACAGGGTGCCGACCAGCTCGTCCAGCTGCAGGGACATCAGCCGACCGTCGACGCCGAGCTCGACGACGTATTCGGCGATCTCCTCGCTGATCCGTCGCACCATCTCCAGCCGCTGCAGCACCGTGGCCACGTCGCGGACCGTGACCAGGTCCTCGATCTCCAGGGCGGACAGGGTGCGGGTGACCTCGTCGAGGCGCGACTTGTAGCGCTCCAGGGTCTGCAGCGCCTGGTTGGCGCGGGACAGGATCGCGTTGGAGCCCTCCATCACGTGCCGCAGCGACCCGACGTAGAGGGCGATGGTCTGCATCGACTGGCTCACCGAGATGACGGGAAGGCCGGTCTGCTTGGCGACCCGCTCCGCCGTGCGGTGCCGGGTGCCGGACTCCCGGGTGCGGATGTTGGGGTCCGGGACGAGCTGTACGGCGGCGCTGATGATCCGCGTGACGCCCTTGTCCAGGACGATCGCGCCGTCCATCTTGGCCAGTTCGCGCACCCGCGTGGAGGAGAAGTCGATGTCGATGGGGAAACCGCCGGTGCTGATGCTCTGCACCACGGTGTCGTAGCCCAGCACGATGAGCGCTCCGGTGCGGCCCCGCAGGATGCGCTCGAGGGCGTCGCGCAACTGGGTGCCCGGAGCGGCCGCGGCGAGCGTGTCGCGCAGCAACTGTTCCTCGGTGGGTGGCACGCGCTGGATTCTATGTGAGGCGCGGGCCGCCCCCGTCGATCAACCGCACGGCGTCGCGTACGTCGTCCACCTCGACGACCTGCATACCCTCCGGCGCCGCTTCCCCGGCCAGCGACCCCGCGGGGATGACAGCCCTCCTGAAGCCGATGCGGAAGGCCTCGGCCAGGCGTCGCGCGACACCGGACACCGCGCGTACCTCACCGGCCAGTCCGACCTCGCCGACGGCCACGGTGCCCGCGCCCATCGGACGGTCCTGCACCCCGCTCGCGATGGCCAGCGCGATCGCCAGGTCGGCCGCCGGCTCGCTGAGCCGCACACCGCCGACGGTCGAAAGGTAGCAGTCGCTGCGCGAGACCGGCAGGCCGGCGCGGCGGTCGAGCACGGCGAGGATCATGGCCGTCCGCGAGGAGTCGATGCCGCTGGTGGTGCGCCGGGGGTTGCCCTGCACGCCGTCGACCATCAGGGCCTGCACCTCCGTGACCAGCGGACGGCGCCCTTCGAGGGTGACCGTGACGCAGGTGCCGGGCACCGGCTGCTCCCGGCGGGTGAGGAAGAGCCCGCTCGGATCCGGCAGGCCGACGATGCCGACGTCGGACAGGTCGAAGCAGCCCACCTCGTCGGTCGGGCCGTACCTGTTCTTCGCGGCGCGCACCAGGCGCAGCCGCGAGTGTCGCTCGCCCTCGAACTGCACGACGACGTCGACCAGGTGCTCCAGCACGCGGGGACCGGCGATGGAGCCGTCCTTGGTGACGTGGCCGACCAGCAGCACGCTGATGTCGCGCTGCTTGGCGACCTGGATGATCGCCGCCGCGACCTCACGCACCTGGCTGACGTTGCCGGGAGAGCCGGGGATCTCGGTGGAGGCGATGGTCTGCACCGAGTCGATCACCAGCAGCTCCGGGCGGACCTGGTCGATCTGCGCCAGCACCGTGCCGAGATCGGTCTCGCTGGCCAGGAAGAGGGTGCGCGCCAGCGCCTCGATCCGCTCGGCCCGCACCCGCACCTGCGCGGCCGACTCCTCACCGCTGACGTAGAGCACCCGGCGCGGCCCTCGTGCCGCGCGCGCGGCCACGTCGAGCAGCAGCGTGGACTTGCCGATGCCCGGCTCGCCGGCGACCAGGATGACGGCCCCGGGCACCAGCCCGCCGCCGAGCACGCGGTCGAACTCGCTGACACCGGTCGGCCGGGCGGAGGCCTGCGACCCGTCCACCTCGCCGATCGGCACGGCGGGCCGCTCGAGCACCGTCGCGGCGGCGGTGTGCACGCCGACCTGGCCGACCTCTTCCAAGGTGCCCCACGCCTGGCACTCGCTGCAGCGTCCGACCCACTTGATCGCGGTCCAGCCGCACTCGGCGCAGCGGTAGGACGGCGCTGGGGGTTTCTTGCGGGCGCTCGCGGTCGGCATACGCAGAAGGTATGCGCCGCCGCCGACAGACGTGCGGCCGGTCAGACGCGCTTGCGGTTCTGCTTCTGCGCGTCGAGCGTGGCGGGGTGGATCAGCAGCGGCAGCAGGGTGCGGTTGCCCGGGCGGCGCGCTGCCTTCGCGAGCGCCAGGTGGGCCTCGCAGTGCGTGACCAGCACGTCGTACGCCGCGTCGCCCATCAGGTGCCGCAGCTCGCCGGCGTTGGAGAGGTAGAGCGGCTCCTTGCCGACGTGCGCCTCGGGGTTGGAGCTGCAGTACCAGTCCAGGTCGTGTCCGCCCGGGCCCCAGCCGCTGCGCTGGTACTCGCCGATCGAGATCTCCAGGTACGACGTGTCGTCGCCGCGCTCGACCGTGCGGAAGGTGCGCCGCAACGGCAACTGCCAGCAGACGTCCGGCTTGACCGTGTGCGGTTCGACGCCGGTGAGCAGCGCGTGCTGGTGCAGGGAGCAGCCGTCGCCCGCGGGGAAGCCGGGCCGGTTGAGGAAGATGCAGGCGCCGTCGACGACGCGCGTCTTGGTCGCGCCGTCCTCCTTCTCGCGCCAGCCCAGGTCGGAGTGTCCCTCCTCGTAGTACTGCCACTCATCGGGGCCGAGCTCCTTGACCACCCGGCGGACGTTCTTCAGGTCGTCCTTGTCGGCGAAGTGCGCGCCGAGCGTGCAGCATCCGTCGTCGGGGCGGTCGGCGTAGATGCCCTGGCAGCCGCGCCCGTAGATGCAGGTCCAGTTCGAGGTCAGCCACGTCAGGTCGCAGCGGAACCGCTCGGCACCGTCGTCCGGGTTGTCGAACTCGACCCAGCTTCGTGCGACATTCGGATCGGTCTCGGCCACGGGCGTGATCGTAGCCCCGGCACACTGCACCCAGCAGACGCAGAAGGCTGTCGCGGGAGATCCTCGACGGCCGGCGGTGGATGGTGCTCACCGACCGAAGGTGCGCCGACTAGTTTGGCCGCATGCGCCTCGGAGTGATCGACGTCGGCTCGAACACGGTCCACCTGCTCGTCGTCGACGCGCACCGCGGAGCCCAGCCCATCCCGGCGTTCTCCCACAAGCGTGAGCTGCGGCTCTCCGAGCACACGACCTCCACCGGCGACATCGCGCAGGAGGGCGTTGCCGCGCTCATCGGCTTCGTCGAGGAGTGCAAGACCATCGCGGAGGACCAGGGCGCCGAGCAGCTGCTGGCCTTCGCGACCAGCGCCATCCGCGAGGCCCCCAACGGCGAGGGCGTGCTGAAGACCGTCCACGACAAGACCGGGATCCACCTCCAGGTGCTCTCCGGCGAGCAGGAGTCGTCGCTGACCTTCCTCGCCGTACGCCGCTGGTTCGGATGGTCCTCCGGCCGGCTGATCGTCATCGACATCGGCGGCGGGTCGCTGGAGCTCGCGAACGGGCAGGACGAGGTGCCGGACGCGGCGATCAGCCTGCCGCTCGGCGCAGGCCGCCTGACCCGCACGCTGCAGGGCGATCCGCCGGCACCGGAGGACCTGCGCGCCATGCGCAAGCAGGTGCGCACCGAGATCGCCCGCAGCATGCGCGACCTGACCCGGTTCGGCCGCCCCGACCACGTCGTCGGCACCAGCAAGACGATCCGGTCGCTCGCGCGGCTCTGCGGAGCGGCGCCCAAGGACGAGGGCCCGTACGTCGAACGCACCTTGGAGCGGGCCGACCTGACCAAGCTGGTGCCGCGCCTGGCGAAGATGACGGCCGCCGAGCGCGCGGGCCTTCCAGGGGTGTCGGCCAGCCGGTCGGCGCAGATGCTGGCCGGCGCGGTGGTCATCGAGGGCACGATGGAGCTGCTCGACGTACCCGCCCTGACGCTGTGCCCGTGGGCACTGCGCGAGGGCGTCATCCTGCGCCGCCTGGACGCCATGGACGGATGGGACGCGGCCGAGTGAGCATCAGCCGCATCCCGGACGCCAAGGTCGTCCTCTCCAGCGCCTCGGTCTACCCCCACGGCGTCGCGGCCACCTTCGACCTCGCCGACCGGCTCGGCTACGACGGGGTCGAGGTGATGGTGTGGAACGACCCGGTCAGCCAGGAGGCCGGTGCGCTGCAACGGCTTATCGACCACTACCAGCTGCCGGTGGTCTCCATCCACGCGCCGACTCTGCTACTCACCCAACGCATCTGGGGCACGGAGCCCTGGGACAAGGTCGACAACTCGGTCCGGGTCGCACGCGAGGTCGGCGCCGACACGGTGGTGCTGCATCCGCCGTTCCGCTGGCAGCGCGAATACGCCGCCGAGTTCGTCGCGGGGGTGGCGCAGCGCGAGGAGGAGACCGGCATACAGCTCGCGGTGGAGAACATGTTCCCGTGGCGTGCCCGGCAGCGCGAGATGCAGGCCTATCTGCCCGGCTGGGACCCGGTCGACATCGACTACGCGCACGTGACGCTCGACCTGTCGCACACCGCCACCGCCGGATCGGACGCGATGGCCATGCAGGCCGCGCTCGGCGAGCGACTGGCCCACGTGCACCTCGCCGACGGCTCGGGGTCCTTCAAGGACGAGCACCTGGTGCCGGGACGCGGTGGGCAGCCGTGCGCGCAGTTCCTGGAGGCGCTGGCGGCGCGCGGGTATGACGGGTCCATCGTCCTGGAGGTCGGCACCCGCAAGCTCGACGACGAGGAACGCGAGCTGGATCTCGCGGAGGCGCTCGCGTTCGCGCGGCTGCACTTCGCGGCACCGGCCCTTCCCTGACAGAGCTGGGTCCAGCCCGGTGCCGGGCGCCAGGTGCGGGTTTTGCGTCTGCGGCCAGCGCTGCAGTCCTGGCCGCAAACGCAAAACCCACACCTCGTCTGTTGCGGCGGACGCGTCGTCGCGCGCCCCGGCGTCCTCTAGTGCAGCTGGTCCTGCCAGTCGGCCGGGATCCTGTCCGCCGGACCGGGGACGCTCTGGTCCCTGGGGTGACTGGTCGGGGGTGCGAGCGCGGGCCCGTAGGCGAATCCGCCGGTGCGGTAGTCGAAGCACCAGTCCTCGCCGGGTTCGAAGCTCTGGATGACCGGGTGGCCGGTCGCATCGTGGTGGGCGGTCGCGTGCTGGCCCGGGGAGGTATCGCAGCATCCGATGTGCCCGCACTGGGCGCAGCGCCGCAGGTGCACCCACCAGCCGGGGCTCGCGCCGTCCAGGCAGTCCGCGCATCCCTCACCGCTCGGCGGGACGGAGGTGTCGAAACCCTCGGTGTCGCTCATTCCGCCAGGCTAGGCCTGTGGGGCTGCGGCGTACGGCGCATGATGACACTGCGCGCACGACATACTTCCGCTCCATGGAGGCGATGCGGGAGCTCACCTGGGGCCGTGGCCAGATCCTGTTGGGGGACAAGCAGATCGGATCGTTCGAGACCATGACGTTCCGCGAACGTGCCACCGTGAGTTTCGAGACGGAGCACTGGGAGTACGCCAAGGAGTTCGGCGGCACCGTCGTCGCCGCGCGGACCGAGGGAGAGCCGCGGCGGATGTCCGCCGACAAGGGCGGCCTCTTCTTCACCTACTGGGACGTCTGTACGCCGACCGCGACCTACCGGCTCAAAGGATCGCGGGTGTCGGTCGCCGGGGCGGCGATCGGACAGTATGACCAGCGCGGGATCGTCCGCTATCTCGCATCGGTGACGGTGCCCGAGACGGTGCCGATGTGCGACCACGTGTTCCTGCTGTGGGTCGTGACCGTCGACGAGCGGCGCCGCCGAGCCCGCTCGCACGCTGCTGGAGACACGGGCTAGCGCGACGTCGCTACTCGAGCTCGTCGTCGTCCTCGACGACGCCGACTCCGACGACGTCGTCGACGCCGCTCAGGACCTTCACCAGGCGCTCGGGTTCGGCCTGACCCGATGCGGTGATGACCACGCCGACGACGCCCTCGGGCAGTCGCGAGGAGTCCTGCATCCCGGTGAGGCCGTCGACACGCCAGCCGAGCGCGGTGAGCCGGTTGATCAGTGAACGCAGCACCCCGCGACCATCGGTGTAGATGATCTGCAGCCGCGTGGCGTTGGTAGGGCTCCCCGGCAGGTGGTGGGCGAGCTCGGTGTAACCGAAGACCGTCACGAAGTGCAGGGCGGTGACCACCAGCGCGATCAACCACAGACCGGCTCCGGCGGCCATTCCGATCGCTGCGGTCTCCCAGACGGCGGCGGCCGTGGTGAGACCGCGTACGACGCCGCCGCGGGACAGGATGAGGCCGGCGCCGAGGAATCCGATGCCCGAGACGACCTGCGCCGCGACGCGTGAGGGGTCGAGCACGACCGAGCCGCTGTGCAGCACGTCGGTGAAGCCGTACTTGGAGACCAGCAGGATCGCCGCCGCGGTGGTGCCGACGATCGACTGGGTGCGCAGGCCCGCGCTCTTGCCGCGCAGCGTGCGCTCCAGCCCGATGCCGGAGGAGAGGACGAATGCGAGCAGGAGCTCGGCGATCTGCACCACGCCCTGTCCGGCGAACGGTCCATGGGCCATCAGCCCAAGCTATCCGGGTCGCTCGCGGCGCGTGCCGGCCCCGGTCGGTCCGGCGAGCACGAGGCGCTCGTACGCCGAGCCCACTCGTCCACCGGCGTCCTGTGCTGATCGTCGAACGGGAGGGCCGACGTCAGCGGCGGTAGGTCCGGCCGTCGATCGCCTCGCGCAACAGGTCGGCGTGGCCGGCGTGGCGGGCCATCTCCTCCACCAGGTGCAGCAGCACCCACCGCACGTTGTTCGACGCGCCGCCCTGGTAGTCCGGCACCTCCTGATCGAGGTCGATCCCGGACCGCACCACCCCCTCCGTGTGCGCCGCCTCGACCTCCCACGCGGCCAGCCACTGAGCGACCGTTTCGTCGTCGCCCAGGGTGAACTCGTCCGTGCGCGGCTGCTCCTCGCCGCGTTCGACGTCGGTGCGGATCCACGACCTCTCCGTGGCCACCACGTGCTTCAGCAGCCCGCCGAGGGAGAGGGTCGTCGATGGGATGGGCGTCAGCCGCGCCTGCGCGTCGGTGATGCCGTCGAGCGCGTAGCGGATGCCGTGGCGCTGCCACTCCAGGAACCCGAGCAGGCCGTCGACCTCGTCCGGCCGCGGAGGCGGGGGAGAGGGCGGGAAGGGCGCCGAGGGCATGGCCGTCACTGTAGGACCGGCGTACGACGCGGTGGACGGTTTGCGTCGGCGGCCAGTGCTGCAGCCCTGGCCACGAACGCAGACCCGCAGCACG
Source organism: Allobranchiibius huperziae (assembly GCF_013410455.1). Lineage (NCBI taxonomy): Bacteria > Bacillati > Actinomycetota > Actinomycetes > Micrococcales > Dermacoccaceae > Allobranchiibius > Allobranchiibius huperziae. The sequence continues at coordinate 488,330 of NZ_JACCFW010000001.1, forward strand.
AACGCAAACCGGCGGCTCGGACACACCCCGCGACCTGGACCGCGGACCGCGACCCGTGCTGTCGGCGACCGATCGGGTGGGGGCGCCTCGGCCTTTCCACAGCCCGCCCGTCTTTACTGGACTCATGAAGCTGCCGCGGACCAGGATCCCGCGGTCGCGCGCCGTACGCGGATTGCTGGCGGCGTTCGTGGTCCTGGCTCTCGCCGTCGGCGGGATCGCCCTCTTCAGACCCGGCAGCCCGCACATCGCCACGCGGTCGCAGTTCGTCACCGGCACGCCCGAGGGCGGCACCCCGGTGCGGCTCGACACCACGGTCTACCTCCCTGCGAAGACCCCTGCCCCGGCGATCCTGCTGGCACACGGCTTCGGCGGCAGCAAGACCGACCTGGCCGGTGAAGCGCGCTCTCTCGCCGCGGACGGTTACGTCGTACTCGCCTACACGGCAAGGGGATTCGGACGGTCCGGCGGTCTGATCCATCTCGACGCACCTGACTACGAGGTCGCCGACGCGCGACTCCTCGTCTCCTACCTCGCCGCCATGCCACAGGTCATCAAGGACCACCCGGGCGACCCGAGGATCGGTGTCGCCGGGTCGTCGTACGGCGGGGGACTGGCGCTGCTGCAGGCCGGCACCGACCGCCGCATCGACGCCGTCGGCGCCGACATCACCTGGAACGACCTGTCGACGGCGCTCTTCCCCAACGCCGCGCAGGGCCACGCGCCCGGGGTCTTCAAGAAGCTGTGGGCGGGCCAGCTGTTCGGCGCCGCGGCGGGCAGGGCGCCGAGCAGCAACGGCTGCGGACGGTTCGCGGCCGATGTCTGCGCGGCGTACCAACAGGCAGCTGCCACCGGCCGGCCAGATGCGACGATCCTCAGCCTGCTGCAGGCCTCGAGTCCCGCGCGGGTCCTGAGCCGGATCACGGCGCCCACGCTGCTGAGCCAGGGCCAGCAGGACTCGCTCTTCGACCTGTCCCAGGCCGACGCCAACGCCCGCGGCATCGCCGCCGCGGGCACCCCCACCAAGGTGATCTGGCGCAGCGGAGGTCACGACGGCGGCACCTCGACGTCCCAGCTCGTGGGCTTCCTGCGCAGCTGGTTCGACCCGATCCTGAAGCACGGGCGGGTGCCCGACCGGTCGTTCACCGCGTCCCTCACCGGCGCGGCGCTGTCGTCGCAGGACGGCTCGAGCATCGACCAGACCGTCCGAATCGAGGGCGGGTACGGCGCGAACCGGCAGGTGCCGGTCGCCCTGTCCGGTGCTTCGAGGACGATCTTCGCCCCGGCGGGCGGAAACCCCGCCGCGGTCACGGCGGTCCCGGGCCTCGGTGGTCTGCTCGGCCAGGCAGCCGGTCTCGCCGGAGTGACCGGGGCGACCCAACTGGCTTCGATACCAGGGCAGTTCGCATCCTTCTCCTCCGCGCCGCTGACCAGGGCGGAGCTGGTCGCGGGCTCCTCGACCGTCCAGCTGCGCATCACCGCGCGGACCACCACCGACGCGACCCTCTTCGCGTCGCTGCACGACGTCGCGCCCGACGGCAGCGACACCCTGCCCTCCGGTCTCGTCGCCCCGATCCGGTTGACGGGCCTGCGTCCGGGAGTGCCGACCACGGTCACGGTGCGGCTGCCGGGCATCGTGCAGTCGGTGCCCGCAGGGCACCGGGTCGTCGTCCGGGTCGCGACGACCGACCTCGCCTACCAGCTGCCGACCGACGCCCGCAGCTACGACGTCGCGCTCGCCTCTCCCCAGCTTGGGCTCTCCACCGCCGTAGGCCGCGCCGAGGCGACCGGCCACCCGTGGCCCTGGTTGATCGTCGGTCTCGTCGCAATGGGGCTATTCCTGCTCGGCGTCGCGTTCGCCGCCGTACGCCGTCGCCGACGTCACTCGTTCGAGCCCGCGCTCCAGCACGTGCCGGTGAGCATCGAACACCTCAGCAAGGTGTACTCCGACGGCTACCGGGCCGTCGACGACGTCACCTTCTCGGTCCAGCAGGGGCAGGTCGTCGGGCTGCTCGGACCCAACGGCGCGGGCAAGACCACCCTGCTGCGCACCCTGATGGGGCTGATCGCGCCCACCACCGGCTCCATCCGGCTCTTCGGCGAGCTCATCGGACCGGGCGCCGCAGTGCTGTCGCGCACCGGCGCGTTCATCGAGGGCCCTGGGCTGCTGCCGCATCTGTCCGGCCGCGACAACCTGCGGCTCTTCTGGGCAGCGACCGGCCGTCCGGAGGAGGACGCCGACTTCGAGACCGCGCTGGAGATCGCCGGGCTCGGACCCTCCATCGAACGCCGCGTGAAGACCTACAGCCAGGGGATGCGCCAGCGCCTGGCGATCGCGCAGGCCATGCTCGGGCTGCCCGAGGTGCTCATCCTCGACGAGCCCGCGAACGGTCTGGACCCGCCGCAGATCATCGAGATGCGCGAGGTGCTGCGCCGGTACGCCGAGACCGGGCGCACCGTGGTCCTGTCCAGTCACCTGCTCGACGAGGTCGAGCAGACCTGCACGCACGTCGTGGTGATGCACAACGGGCGTCTGATCACGGCCGGGTCGGTCGAGGAGATCGTCGGCGCGGTCGCCGGACCCGACCGGCTGCGGGTGGCCGATCCCGAACGCGCGGTGCGGGTGCTCGCGGACGCCGGCATCGAGGCCCAGCAGGTCGCCACCAGACACTCGCTGGAAGAGGTCTTCATGCAACTGGTCGGAGCGGACGAATGAACGAGATCGCCGCCACCCGCCGCGGTGTCCACGACCGGCTGGCCGAGCTCCCGCCGGGCGAGCGCGCGGCGTTCCGGCCCGGCCGCACCCTGTCGCTGCGGGTGGAGTTCGTGCGCCAGCTGCGCCGTCGTCGTACCCAGCTCGCGGCCCTGCTCCTGATCGTCCTGCCGGTGATCGTGGCGATCGCGCTGAAGGTCAACAACCCCGGCGGAGGTCGTGGTGGTGGCGGGGGTGGGGCCGGCGCGTCCGGCTCGGCCCTGATCACTCTGGGCAGCGCGGGCGCCGCCAACTTCGCCTTCTACACCGAGTTCGCCTCTGCTGCCTTCCTGCTCGTGGTCATCGTCGCCCTCTTCTGCGGCGACACCGTGGCGAGCGAGGCCAGCTGGTCCTCCCTGCGGTATCTGCTCGCGATCCCGGTGCCCCGCTCGCGGCTGCTGCGCCAGAAGCTGGTCGTCGCGCTCAGCCTCAGCCTCGGCGCCAACCTGCTGGTGCCCGTGTGGTCGTTCCTGATCGGCGGGGTGTTCTTCGGCTGGGCGCCCGCACAGTCACCCCTGGGCGGCTCGTTCGGCACCGGTGTCGGACTGCAGCGGCTGCTGATCGTGGTCGCGTACGCGAGCCTTCAGTCGCTGCTGGTCGCCGCCCTGGCCTTCCTGCTGAGCGTGCTGACCGATGCTCCGCTCGGCGCGGTCGGCGGCGCGGTGCTGCTGGTGGTGGTCTCCAACATCCTGGACGCCATCACCGCCCTCGGCTCCTACCGCAACGTCCTGCCCACCCACTTCCAGTACTCCTGGCTCGACGCCCTCGGCCCGAGCGTCAACTGGGACGGGATGATCCGCGGCACCGGAGTCGCCCTCACCTATTCGGCGGTCTTCCTGGCCCTGGCCTGGTGGCGTTTCGAGCGCAAGGACATCGTGAGTTGACGCGTCCGGCACGGACCTCCGCGCGGATCGATGCGGCCGATCGAAACAGGGACGCAACACGGTGCCGATAACGTGACGGCGTGACGCAGAGCCAGAGCCAGACGCAGGGCGGCACCTCGGGTCAGGTTTTCGGCGGATACCGCTCGGGGCCGGACACGTTCGACGAGATGTACGACGGCACCGGCTGCCGGCCCGACTACATGGGCATTCAGCGTCAGATGCAGCGTCTGTCGATGCAGGAGGTGCAGGCGCGCGCCGACTATCTCGGCCACTCCTACCTCGACCAGGGCGTCACCTTCGACATCGGCGGCCAGGAGCGGCCGTTCCCGATCGACATCGTGCCCCGGCTGATCGAGGCGCAGACCTGGTCGCACGTGGAAGCCGGTGTCGCCCAACGAGTCCGGGCTCTGGAGGCGTTCCTGGCCGACATCTACGACGAGGGGCAGGTCTTCCGGGACGGGGTCATCCCGCGCCGTGTCGTGACGAGCAGCCCGCACTTCCTGCGCGTCGCCAAGGGCATCAACTACCCGCACGGCGTCCGGGTGCACGTCTCGGGCATCGACCTGGTGCGCGACGGCAACGGCGACTTCCGGGTGCTGGAGGACAACGTCCGGATCCCCTCTGGGGTCTCCTACGTCATCTCCAACCGGCGGGCGATGTCCACGGCGCTGCCCGAGGTCTTCGCGCACCACCGAATCCGGCCGGTCTCGCAGTATCCCGCGAAGCTGCTCGCCAGCCTGCGGGCCTGCGCGCCGAGCGGTGTCACCGACCCCACGGTCGTCGTGCTGACACCCGGCGCCTTCAACGCCGCGTACTTCGAGCACGCCCTGCTGGCCCGCCTGATGGGCACCCGCCTCGTGGAGGGCCGCGACCTGGTCGCCCAGGGCGGCCGGGTGCTGGTGCGGACCACGAACGGCCTGCGACCGGTCGACGTGATCTACCGACGCGTCGACGACGATTTCCTGGATCCCGTGCATTTCCGCAGGGATTCGATGCTCGGCGTGCCCGGTCTGCTGAACGCTGCCCGGGCGGGCAACGTCACGATCGCCAACGGCGTCGGCAACGGGGTCGCCGACGACAAGCTGACCTACACCTACGTGCCCGATCTCATCCGCTACTACCTGGGCCAGGAGCCGATCCTGCCGAACGTCGACACCTGGCGGATGGAGGACGCGGAGCACCGCGCCGAGGTGCTCGACCGACTCGCGGAGCTGGTGGTCAAGCCCGTCGACGGCGCCGGCGGCAAGGGCATCATCATCGGTCCGCGCGCCACCGCGGCCCAGTTGGACGAGATGCGCAAGCGACTGATCGCCGACCCGCGCGGCTGGATCGCGCAGCCGGTGATCCAGCTGTCCACGGTGCCGACCCTGATCGGCGACACGATGGCGCCGCGGCACGTGGACCTGCGGCCGTTCGCGATCAACGACGGCGAGAAGGTCTGGGTGCTGCCCGGCGGCCTCACCCGGGTGGCCCTGCCGGAGGGTGAGCTCATCGTCAACTCCAGTCAGGGCGGCGGTTCCAAGGACACCTGGGTGCTGGCCGCCGATCGCGGTGCCGTTCCCGAGGCGTCACCGGCCCCCGCGGCCGAAGACGCCGTCGTGCACCCGAGCCTGCGGGCCGGGCGGGCCGCGGAGCGCGCGTCGGACGCCGACGACACCGCACCGCCCCCGAGCGGCCACGGTGGCGAGCAGAGCCAGACCCAGAGTCAGAGCCAGACCCAGACCGCGGTGCGGACGTCGTTCGGCGGTGAGCGCTAGATGTTGAGTCGGATCGCCGAGGCGCTCTTCTGGATCGGCCGCTACGTCGAGCGCGCCGAGTGCACGGCGCGCATCCTCGACACCTACCTGCAGCTGCTCATCGAGGACCCGGTCATCGACGAGGAGGCCACCTGCCGTTCGGTGATGGCTGCCATGGGCATCGCGTACGGCGAGGGCACCCCGGACGCCGGGACGCTGCTGCAGACCCTGTTGCTCGACCGCACGGCTGCCCCGTCCATCGCATACGCAATCGAGACCGCCCGGGAGAACGCGCGCCGCTCGCGGGAGGTCGTCTCGACCGAGGTGTGGGAGGCCATCAACAGCACCTACAACGCGGTGCTCGCGGGGCAACTGCAGCAGCGGCGGCCCGCTGACGCGTTTCGTTTCGTGCGCGAGCGGGCCAGCATGATCTCCGCGCTCGCGGACAGCACCCAGAGCCACGACGACGGCTGGCAGTTCATCGTCCTCGGGCGCAGCATCGAGCGGATCGACATGACCGCGCGGCTGATCACGATGGGCAACTACGTGTCCGGGCCGAACGGCGCCTGGGCGCTCACGCTCCGCTCGTGCGGCGCCGCCCACGCGTTCACCCGCGTCTACCGGGTGACCGAATCCCCGCGCGCCGCAGCGGAGTTCCTGCTGCTCGACCGGCTCTTCCCGCGCTCGATCTCCCACCTGCTCGAGCAGGCCGGGCATTGCCTGGAGGAGCTGGACCCGAGGTCGAGGCGGGTCGGTTTCGGCGGCGACGCGGCACGGGTCATCGGGCAGGCGCACGCGCGACTGTCCTACCTGTCCCTGACCGACCTGGTCACCGACCTGCCCCGGGAGATGGAGGAGCTGCAGCGCGTCTGCGCCGATGCGACCGAGGCGATCGCGAAGCGGTATTTCGAGGGCGTCGTGGCGCCCGAGTGGCTGACGGAGGCCCTGTGAGCGTGACCATGCGGCTGGTGCACCGCACCGGCTACACCTACACCGGCCCGGCGACGCAGTCCTACAACGAGGCGCGTCTGACGCCGCTGTCGAGCGCCCGCCAGACGGTGCTGCACTCCCGCGTCGACGTCACGCCGACGCCGTGGATGGAGCAGTGGACGGACTACTGGGGCACGACCGTCACGTCGTTCGAGCTTCATGAACCGCACGACGAGCTGAAGGTCGTCGCGATCAGCACCGTGACGGTCGACCGCCACCCCGCCGAGACGGCGGGCATGACCTGGGAGCAGTACGCGGACCCCTCGGTGCGCGACGAGTTCGAGGAGGTGCTGCGCATCGTCCCGCGGACGGCGCTCGGCCCCGCCTTCGAGGAGGTCGTCGCGCGGGCGCGCGAGAACGCGGCGACTCCTGCGGTCTTCGTCACCGACGTCATCGCCGCCATCCGCGAACGGCTGGACTACATCGCGGGACGGCGCACGGTCTACGCACGCTGCGCCGGTGCCTGGGACGACGCCCAGGGCGCCTGCCAGGACTTCGCCCATCTCGCCCTGGGCGCCCTGCGTTCGCAGGGCATCCCGGCCAGGTTCGTCACCGGCTACGTCTTCCCCGACCGGGACGCTCCGGTCGGTGCGAACGTCACCGGTGTGTCACACGCATGGATCCAGTGGTGGGACGGCGCATGGACGGCGGTCGACCCGAGTGCAGGAGTCGTCCCCGACGACTTCTACATTGAAGTGGCGCAAGGTCGCGACCATTCAGATGTCGTGCCCCTGCGGGGCATCTTCACCGGCACCCCGGGCAGCAAGATGTTCGTGACCGTGGAGATCAGCCGGCTCGCGTAATTCGAGGAGATCAATCGTGTTGGACCCCAGCGCAGCACTGCGCGCAGGCCTGCTCGGCCTGTCCCGTAACGACAAGGTGCGGCGGGTCGTGCAGAACGCGCCCGTCAGCCGGGACGTCGTACGCCGCTACGTCGCCGGCGAGGGCACCTCCGACGCCGTCGAGGCGACGACCGGACTGCACGGGCAGGGACTGCTCGGCACCCTGGACTTCCTCGGCGAGGACTGCACGGATCTCGAGGGAGCACGGCACACCCGCGACGCCTACCTCGACGTCCTGCGGGCGCTGAGCGACGCCGGGCTCACCGAGCGCGGCGGCGTGGAGGTCAGCGTCAAGCTGAGCGCCATCGGGCAGGCGCTGCCGCACGACGGCCACAAGATCGCTGTGGACCACGCGCGGGAGATCTGCGCGGCCGCGGCCGCCGCGGGCACGACGGTCACCATCGACATGGAGGACCACACCACCACCGACGACACCCTCGAGGGCGTGCGCGAGCTGCGCGCCGACTTCCCCTGGGTGGGCGCGGTCCTGCAGGCCTACCTGCGGCGTACCGAGGCCGACTGCCGCGACCTCGCGACCGCCGGCAGCCGGATCCGGCTGTGCAAGGGCGCCTACGACGAGCCGGGCAGTGTCGCCTACCTCGACAAGGCGCACGTCGACCTGTCCTACGTGCGGTGCCTCAAGGTGCTCATGCACGGCGACGGCTACCCGATGGTCGCCAGCCACGACCCCCGGCTCATCCAGATCGCCGGGTCGCTGGCCGACCGCTGCCTGCGTGCCTCGGACTCCTTCGAGTACCAGATGCTCTACGGCATCCGCCCCGACGAGCAGCAGCGACTGTCCGATGCCGGCCACCAGATGCGCATCTACGTGCCGTACGGCGACCAGTGGTACGGCTACCTCGTCCGCCGGATGGCCGAACGGCCGGCGAATGCGATGTTCTTCGCCCGCTCCCTCATCAGCAGGGGATGACCGTGTCGCGCGCCGACACCGTTGCCATCCTGGGCGCCGGGGTGATGGGCGAGGCGCTGCTCTCGGGCTGGCTGCGCGGCGGACGCGATGCCGTCACGGTCCTGATCAGCGACCGCAGCCCCGAGCGGCTCGCGAACCTGAAGGACAAGTACGCCGTGCGGGCGCTTCCCGCCGCGGAGGCGGCAGCCCAGGCGGCGACCCTCGTGCTCGCGGTCAAGCCGCAGGACATGCGCGCGCTGGTGCAGGAGATCTCCGGCGCGGTCGGCGACAGCACGCTCGTGGTCTCCCTCGCGGCCGGCATCACCACGGCGTTCCTGGAGGCGCAACTGCCCGAGGGCACCTCGGTGGCCCGGGTGATGCCCAACACCCCGGCCCTGGTCGATCAGGGCATGTCCGCGGTGAGCCCCGGCGCGCACTGCGACGCCGACCAGCTGGCCACAGCGACCGGGCTGCTGCAGGCCTGCGGCCGGGTCGTCGCGCTGCCGGAGCACCACCTCGACGCGGTGACCGCGATCAGCGGCAGCGGGCCAGCATACATCTTCTACGTCGTCGAGGCCATGATCGAGGCCGGCGTGCTGCTGGGGATGCCGCGCGCCACCTCCACCGAGCTGGTCGTGCAGACCCTCTACGGCGCCGCGACCATGCTGAAGGAGACCGGCGAGCACCCCACGGTGCTGCGCGAGCAGGTCTCTAGCCCGGGTGGCACCACGATGGCCGCACTGCGCGAACTGGACGACCACAAGGTCCGCGCGGCGTTCCTCACCGCGATCGAGGCGGCGGCACGGCGCTCGGCCCAGCTGGCCGCAGGGGAGTGAGTCGCGAGGGGTGGACGCAGCTACCCCCGGGCGCGACGGCCGTGCGAGAGTACCCGCATGACTGACATCACGGTTCGTGCTCTCGGGGAGCAGGACTGGCAGATCTACCGTGACGTACGGCTGGCTGCACTGTCCGACAGCCCCGATGCCTTCGCGGCCAGCGTCGCGCAGGAACGACAGTTCGACGACGCCTTCTGGCGACGTCGTCTGGTCCGCTCCCGCCGGTTGATCGCCGAGCGCGGCGACGACGTCGTGGGCGTCGTGTCCGTCGGGCGGTCGCCTGCGGAGGACCCCCGCAGCTGCGAGCTCTTCGGCCTCTGGGTGAAGCCCGACCTGCGTGGTCAGGGCGTCGCCTGGCAACTCGTGCAGGCGGGTGTCGAGCAGGCCGGCACCGACTCCTTCCAGTTCGTCGTCTACTGGGTGGGCACCGACAACGGCCGGGGCGTCGCGTTCGCGAGCAGCTTCGGCTTCCGTCCCACCGACGCGCGGCGACCGATGAAGGTCACCGGCGTGCCCGAGGGCACACCCGCCACCCAGGAGGAGCCGGACGTCCCCGAGGACGAGATGGCGATGGTCTACTCCCTCGGCGAGGACCCCGGCTCGGTGCCGAGCTCGGTGCTGTGACGCGGGACCGTCGATGACGAGCCGATGACCGCCTCGACCCGGATCGTCTGGGACGAACGGCTGACCCGGTACGACTTCGGCGATCACCACCCGATGGACCCGCGGCGGCTCGCGTTGACCGCCGTACTGGCCCGTGAGTACGGCGTCTTCGATGCCCCGGGTGTCCAGGTCACGGGGCCCTCGGACCCGACCGAGGACCTGATCCGCACGGTGCACGACGCGGCGTACGTCGAGGCCGTGCGCGTCGCGTCCGCCGACCCCGAGCTGGCCGACACGACGTACGGGCTCGGCACGACCGACGACCCGGCGTTCCTCGGGATGCACGAGGCGTCCGCGCTCATCGCGGCCGGCACCCGCGACATCTGCGACGCGGTGTGGTCCGGTGAGGTGTCGCACGGCGTCAACTTCGCCGGCGGCATGCACCACGCGATGCCCGGAAACGCGTCCGGATTCTGCGTCTACAACGACGTGGCCATCGGGATCGAGTCGATGCTGCGGGCCGGCGCGCAGCGGGTCGCATACGTCGACCTCGACGTGCACCACGGCGACGGCGTCGAGAAGGTCTTCTGGGACGACCCCCGGGTGCTCACCATCTCCATCCACGAGGGCCCACGCACTCTCTTCCCGGGCACCGGCGATCCGGCCGACATCGGCGGCCCGGGCGCGCTCGGCGGCGCCGCCAACATCGCGCTGCCGCCCGGGGTGGGCGACGCGGCCTGGCTGCGGGCGCTGCACGCCGTCGTACCCGGTCTGCTGCGCGCGTTCGCCCCGCAGGTGCTGGTCACCCAGCACGGCTGCGACTCCCACTATCTGGACCCGCTGGCGCACCTGCGCCTGTCGGTGGACGCGCAGCGGACCGCGGCCGAGTCGATGCACGACCTGGCCCATGAGGTGGCCGACGGTCGCTGGGTGGCACTCGGTGGCGGCGGATACGAGATCGTCGACGTCGTCCCGCGCACGTGGACCCACCTGCTCGGGATCGCCGCGCACGCACCCATCCCGCTGGACACGGCCATCCCGGCGGCCTGGCACGACTACGCACGGATGACCTGTGGGCGGCCCGGTCCGCCGCGGATGGGCGACGGGGTGGCCGAGCACGACCGGGTGTGGTGGAAGTCCTGGGCCACCGGCGCCGACCCGAACGATCGGGTCGACCAGTGCGTGCTCGCGACCCGTGAGGCGGTCTTCCCCGAGCACGGGCTCAACGTCTGGTTCGACTGAGCTCGCCGCAAGGGCGCCGCGTGGTCCGTTGTGGGCGCTGATCCGGTGGGGTCGTCGCTGCAAGGGTGCCGCGTGGTTCGTTGTGGGCGTCGGCGTCACTTTCAGGCGGCCTTGATCGGTACGTGGGGTGGCCGGGTGAGCGTGCCGCGGGGAGGGCGCCGCGCGGTCCGTTGCGGGCGATCCGGTGGGGTCGTCGCCGCAAGGGCGCCGCGCGGTCCGCTGTGGGCGTTGGCGCACGCGTAACCGGGCAGGAGGAAAAACACGCTCGTACGGCGTGTCGAGTGGACATTTTAGTCTCAAACTTCACACAGGATGCGTTCTACCTCTAGGGTGCATTTCAGCACCAGCCGACCCGCACTCCTGGCCTGCTGAAAAGACCATCCGTTGCGGACCGCACAGAAAATAGAGGCCCCACCATGCCGCACGAGACGCACGTGGGCGAGGTTACCTTCATGACCGTCGCCGAGGTGGCCACCATCATGCGGGTGTCGAAGATGACGGTCTACCGACTGGTGCACAGCGGCGAGCTCGAGGCCGTTCGGGTGGGACGCTCGTTCCGGGTGCCCGAGACCGCCGTGACCGAGTACCTCAGCCAGTCCTACATGGGCACCGCCTGAATCCGCCCGGCCGGTGCGGGAGACGGTTGATTCGGCCGCATCCCCGGCATGCCGTAGCCTGACTGGCAGCCTTTCTGAAATTTCCGATCATCGAAGGACAGCGTTCACGCATGGGTTCAGTAGTCAAGAAGCGCCGCAAGCGGATGGCGAAGAAGAAGCACCGCAAGCTGCTGCGCAAGACGCGACACCAGCGTCGTAACAAGAAGTAGCAGTAGGACCTACGAAGGCCCCTGTCGCCTGGCGTGAGCCGTGGCGGGCGGGGGCTTCGTCGTACGATCTGCGCACAGCGATCATCCGCACCCGCGAGAGGGAACCCGATGGCTACGACCGTGCTCGTCACCGGGGTCTCGCGTTTCGTCGGCGGACTCGCCGCGCGGGCCCTGTCGACCGACCCGCGGATCGAGCGGGTGCTGGCCGTCGACGTCGTACGCCCTGCCCATGACATCGGCCGCGCGGAGTTCGTCCGTGCCGACATCCGCAACCCGATCATCGGCAAGATCATCAAGCAGGAGAACGTCGACACCGTCGTGCACCTGGGCGTGATCACCACGCCGCGGCAGGCGGGCGGGCGCACGACGCAGAAGGAGATCAACGTCATCGGCACGATGCAGCTGCTCGCTGCGTGCCAGAAGGCGCCCTCGCTGCGACGGCTCGTCGTCAAGTCGTCCTCCGCGGTCTACGGCAGCTCGCCGCGCGACCCCGCGATGTTCACCGAGGACATGACGGCGCGGCGCACCCCTCCGCGCGGTTTCGGCAAGGACTCCGTCGAGGTCGAGACCTACGTACGCGGCTTCGGCCGTCGCCGGCCCGATGTCGACGTGTGCATGCTACGGATGGCCAACGTCGTCGGCCCCGGGCTGCGCACCACCTTCTCCGACCTCTTCCACCTGCCGGTGATCCCGGTGCCGTTGGGATTCGACGGCAGGTTCCAGGTGCTGCACCTGGACGACGCGATCGGCTCCATCCATGCCGCCACCTTGCGCGAGGAGTGCACGGGGGTGATCAACGTCGCCGGCGACGGGGTGCTCACCGTGCACCAGGCCGCCCGCATCGCCGGTCGCCCGACACTTCCGGTGCTGGCGCAGGCCGGGCCGCTCGTTCAGCAGTTCACCTCCCGCGCCCGGGTCGGCAACTTCTCCGCGGAGCAGATGGACCTGCTCTGCTTCGGGCGGGGGATGGACACCACAGCACTACGTACGTCGCTCGGTTACACCCCCGAGCGCACCACACGCGAAGCATTCACCGACGTCTTCGGCGGCGACAACCGAGTGTCGGCGCTGCTGCGAGCAGGGGGAGCCCATGCCTGACAAGACCACCGGATCCGACGCGACAGGCGCGCGCAAGCGTCCGCCCCGCGCCGCGTTCGCCGGCGCGCGTGCCGACCGACCGCTGCGCGTCGTGCCCGACCCCGCACCGGCACCCGAGCCGAGCGGGTCGCCGTACGACATCGAGTCGATCGTCAAGCTGCTGGTGCGCACCCTGCGGATCGCCGGCTCGGCGGCAGGGCTCTCCGGTGACGACCTGGACCGGCGGATCACCAAGGCGCTCGCGTTCCTGCGGCGTCGCATCACCGGGGAGTACGAGGTCGACGACTTCGGCTTCGACCAGGAGTTCACCGACGAGGTGTGGCTGCCGCTGCTGCGGCCCCTCTACAAGCGCTGGTTCCGCGTCGAGGTGCGCGGCATCGAGAACCTTCCGCTCGAGGGCGGCGCGCTGGTGGTGTCCAACCACTCCGGCACGGTGCCGGTCGACGGGCTGATGGTCCAGGTCGCCATCCACGACGAGACGCCCGGCCACCGGTACGCGCGTGCGCTCGGCGCGGACCTGGTCTTCCAGTCCCCGGTGCTCGGCGATCTGGCGCGCAAGTCCGGATCCACGCTGGCGGCGAACGCCGACGCCGAGCGGCTGCTGCGCGCCGGCGAGCTGGTCTTCGTCTGCCCCGAGGGCTTCAAGGGCGTCGGCAAGCCGTTCGGCGAGCGCTACCGGCTGCAGCGCTTCGGTCGCGGCGGGTTCGTCAGCGCGGCGCTGCGCACCGGCGTGCCGATCATCCCGTGCTCGATCGTGGGCGCCGAGGAGATCTTCCCGCTGCTGGGCAACGCCAAGAGCCTGGCCCGGCTCTTCGGCTTCCCCTACTTCCCGCTGACGCCGACCTTCCCCTGGCTCGGCCCGCTCGGTCTGCTCCCGTTGCCCAGCAAGTGGATCATCGAATTCGGCGCGCCCATCCCGACCGACAGCTTCGAGCCGGCGGCCGCCGACGACCCCATGCTGGTCTTCGATCTGACCGACCAGGTGCGCGAGACCATCCAGCAGACGCTCTACTCGCTGCTGCTGCAACGACGTTCGGTCTTCTGGTGAGCGACGAGCCGCGCATCACCCTCATCAGCAAGCCGGGGTGCCATCTCTGTGACGATGCCCGCACGGTCATCGCCGCGGTCGCGGCCGACACCGGCGTCGGGTGGGTGGAGATCTCCATCCTCGATGATCCGGCGTTGCGCGAGCAGTACGCCGAACAGATCCCCGTCACGCTGGTGGACGGCGCCCAGCACGACTACTGGCGGGTCGACGAGAAGCGGCTGCGCGCCGCCCTGGCCTGAGCCCCCGACTCTTCGCCCGAACGCCCGCGAGATGCAGCAGGTGTAGTACCGCCTAGCACTTTCAGCGCTCCAGAGCGATTTTGTGCATGCCTTCACAAAGTCTTATGGTCAGGGGGTATTACTTCCTCTGCGCAGGCGTTTGATATAGGGCCTGCCGACCTCGGGAGGAGTCGAGCGCCCTTGACGACCGACCCCATGACGCGGCGGGACATCCCGGACGCGACGGTAGCTCGACTTCCGGGCTATCTGCGTGCTCTGCACCCCCTCGTATCCGCTGGTGTGGAGGTCGTGTCCTCCGAGGAGCTCGCGACCATCGCGGGCGTCCGCTCGGCTGGTTTGCGCAAGGACCTGTCCTACCTCGGCTCGTACGGCGTGCGCGGCGTCGGCTACGACGTGGAGCGGCTGGCCAGCGAGATCACCCGCCAGCTCGGCCTGCAGCACCCCTGGTCGGTCGCGATCATCGGGATGGGCAACCTCGGGCACGCGCTCGCGGCGTACAGCGGTTTCGCCACCCGCGGCTTCAAGGTGCAGTGGCTCGTCGACCGCGACCCCGCCGTGGTGGGCACCACGATCGCCGGCATGCAGGTCGTGGACTTCGAGCAGTTCGCGGCAAGCGTGACCGAGCAGGTCATCGCGGTCATCTCCACGCCGCCGGTCGCCGCCCAGGAGGTCGCCGACGCCGTCGTGGCTCTCGGCGTGCGCTCCATCCTCAACTTCGCGCCCGGCGTGCTGAACGTCCCGGCCCACACCCAGGTGCGCAAGGTCGACCTCGCCACCGAGCTGCAGATCCTGGCCTTCCACGAGCAGCGCGGCAAGGACGACGCCCGCCTCGGCGCCGACGGGATCGAGGCCAGCGGATGAGCGTCATCGTCATCGGCATCTCCCACCGCACCGCCGACATCGCCACGCTGGAGCGCGTCGTCCTGAACGACGTGCAGCAGGACCGGATCGGGGAGTCCCTGGTCGGCAATGAGCACGTCAGCGAGCTGCTCGTGCTGTCGACCTGCAACCGCACCGAGCTGTACGCCGAGGTCGGCACCTTCCACGGTGCGGTCACCTCGATCAGCGAGACGCTCGCCGCGGTGACCGGTATGCCGCTGCCCGCGCTGCGCGACCACCTCTACGTGCACTTCGAGGACCGGGCCGTCGCCCACCTCTTCTCCGTCGCCGCGGGGCTGGACTCGATGGCCATCGGCGAGAGCCAGATCCTGGGTCAGTTGCGCGCCTCGATGCGGGCCGCCCAGGACGCCGGGCGGCTCGGCTCGTCGCTGTCCGAGCTGGTGCAGCACGCCCTGCGGGTGGGCAAGCGCGTGCACGCCGAGACCGACCTCGACACCGTGAGCCGGTCGCTGGTGGAGCAGTCGCTCGGCATCGCGCAGGAGCACCTCGGCGCACTGTCCGCGCAGTCCGCGGTCGTCATCGGCGCCGGTTCGATGAGCGCCCTCGCCGCCCACACCCTCACCCGCGCCGGCGTCGGCGGCCTCACGATCGTCAACCGCACGCCTGAGCACGGGCAGCGACTGGCCGCCGCGACCGGAGCGATCGCGCGACCCTGGGCGCAGCTGACCGACGCCCTCGCCGGGGCCGACATCGTGATCTCCTGCACCGGTGCCGTGGGCCACATCCTGGTGCCGCACCTGCTGACCGCCGACGGCCCGCCCGCCCGGCACATGGTGCTGATCGACCTTGCGCTGCCGCGCGACATCGACCCCGCGTGCGGCGAGCTCGACGGCGTCACGCTCGTGACGCTCGAGGAGCTCGGCGCCCGGACCACCGCCGACGGCCCGCAGCGCGACTCGCTGCGCGTCGTACAGGACCTGGTCACCGCCGAGGTCGCGGAGTTCCTGGTGCTGCGCCGCTCGGCCGCGGTCGTGCCGACCGTCTCCGCGCTGCGGGTGCGCGCCGCGGACGTCGTCGACGCCGAGATGGACCGGCTGGTCGGTCGCCTGCAGCTGACCGATGCGCAAGCGGCGCAGGTCCGCCAGACCCTGCACCGGGTGACGGAGAAGATCCTGCACACGCCCACGGTACGGATGAAGCAGCTCGCCGGTGAGGAGCACGGACAGGACTACGCCGCGCTGCTGCGCACCCTCTTCGACCTCGACCCGCACGAGGCCCGCGTCTCGCGGGTCCCGCGGCTGTCGGACGGTGATCGCCGATGATGGTGCGACTCGGCACCCGGCGCAGTGCGCTCGCGACCATCCAGAGCGAGAGCGTGGCGCAGTTGCTGCGCGACCGCGGCCACGAGGTGGAGCTGGTGATGATCACCACCGAGGGCGACACCAATCGCGCACCCCTGGAGACCATGGGCGGCACAGGCGTGTTCGCCGCCGCGATCCGCCACGCGCTGCTCGCCGGCGAGGTCGACCTCGCGGTCCACTCGCTGAAGGACCTGCCGGTGCAGCCGGAACCGGGCCTGGTGCTCGCCGCCATCCCGTCCCGTGAGGATCCCCGCGACGCCATCGTCGCCCGTGACGGACTCACGCTCGCCGAGCTGCCCCAGGACGCTGTCGTCGGCACCGGTTCGCCTCGGCGGGCCGCGCAGCTGAACGCCCTCGGGCTCGGACTCGCCGTGCGCGGGATCCGCGGCAACATCGACACGCGCATGTCGCTGGTGACCAGCGGCACGGTCGACGCCGTCGTCCTCGCGCGCGCCGGGCTGGCACGGATCGGTCGTACCGCGGCGATCACCGAGGTCCTCGACCCCTTGCAGATGCTGCCGGCTCCCGGTCAGGGCGCGCTGGCGCTCGAGGTCCGCGAGGACGCCACGGAGCTGCGCGCGGCGCTCGCGCCCCTGGACGACCCCGACACCCGTGCCGCGGTCACTGCCGAACGCGCGCTGCTCGGTGCGCTGGAAGCGGGCTGCTCGTCGCCGATCGGGGCGCTGGCCGAGGTCGTCGAGGAGCTCGACGGTTCTCTGATGATCTCGTTGCGCGCGTTCGTCGGTAGCAAGGACGGCGGTTTCGAACTGCGCCGATCCGTCACCGGCCCGATTGAGGCCGCCCCCCGGCTGGGTATCGAACTGGCACAGCTGTTGCTCCAGGACGGTGCCGCCGACGTCATACCTCCAGGGGCGCCTCCGAAACCGGATGCGTTCCCCACCCACCCCGAAGACCTCGTCCCAACAAACGCTGCGGAGCGTGAATCGTGAGCACCACCACTGCATCGAATCGCAAGAGCGGCACGGCGAAGGGCGCCAAGGCCGTGAAGGCCCTGCCCACTGTCGCCTTCGTCGGCTCGGGCCCCGGCGACCACGGACTGCTGACCACGCGGGCCGTCAGCCTGCTGCGTCGCGCCGACGTCATCGTGATCGACCGGATCGCGCGCGAGGACTTCGTCGCGCCCTACGCCCGCGCCGACGTGGAGATCGTCGACGCCGGACACGGCGAGGCCGGCCAGCCGCTGACCCACGCCTCCCGCGCGAAGCTCGTCGTGCGCGCCGCGAAACAGGCGTCGCCGAGCGACCCGTCCTCCGAGGAGACCCTGGTGGTCCGCCTGATGGACGGCGACCCCGCGATGTTCAACGGTCTGGCCGAAGAGGCGGTCGCCCTGCGCAAGGCCGGTATCCCCTTCGAGATCGTGCCCGGCGTCAGCGCGGTGTCCGCGGTGCCGTCGTACGCTGGAATCCCGTTGACCAACAACGCGACTCGTGCTGTGCACGTCATCAGTGCCGGTGACGGCAAGGTCGTGTGGGAGCGCTCCGCCGGCGACGACACGACCGTCGTGCTGCTCGGTGCCACCGAGAACATCGCCGACGCGCTGGGCCGGTTGCTCGCGGCCGGGCGGGACGGCGACACCGGTGTCGCGCTCACCTCGCAGGGCACCCTGATCGAGCAGGCCACCCAGGTCACCACCCTCGCCGAAGCGGCCGATGCGATCCGCGCCGACAAGGTGCACGCGCCGACCGTCGCGGTCGTGGGCGGCACCGTGGCGCTGCGCGACCAGCTGTCCTGGTGGGAGAACAAGCCGCTCTTCGGCTGGAACGTCCTCGTGCCGCGCACGAAGGAGCAGGCCGGCACGATGACCGAGCGGCTGGCGTCGTTCGGTGCGGCCAGCGATGTGGTGCCGACCATCAGCGTCGAGCCACCGCGCACCCCGCAGCAGATGGAGCGGGCCATCAAGGGCCTGGTCACCGGCCGCTACGAGTGGATCGGCTTCACCTCGGCGAACGCGGTGCGTGCGGTCAAGGAGAAGTTCGCCGAGTTCGGTCTGGACGCCCGCGCGTTCGCCGGGCTGAAGATCGCCGCCGTCGGGGGAGTCACGGCCGATGCCCTGCGCGAGTGGGGGCTGGAGCCGGACCTGGTGCCGGACGGTGAGCAGTCGGCCAAGGGACTGCTCGCGGGGTGGCCGGAGTACGACGACCTGCTCGATCCGATCAACCGGGTCTTCCTGCCGCGCGCCGACATCGCCACCGACACTCTGGTGGCCGGCCTGCAGGAGATGGGCTGGGAGGTCGACGACGTGACGGCCTACCGCACGGTGCGCGCCGCTCCGCCGGCTCCGCAGGTGCGCGAGGCGATCAAGTCCGGTCGATTCGACGCGGTGCTCTTCACCTCCAGCTCCACCGTGCGCAACCTGGTGGGCATCGCGGGCAAGCCGCACACGTCCACCGTGGTGGCGTGTATCGGCCCGGCGACCGCGAAGACCGCCGAGGAGCACGGCCTGCGGGTCGACGTCCTGGCCGCCGAGCCCTCCGCCGCGTCACTGGTCGACGCCCTGGCCGACTACGGCCGCGGCCTCGCGCTGTCCGCCGCCGAGGCGGGCGACGACGTACGCCGTCCGAGCGAGCGGCGTACGGCGGCGCGGCGCAAGGCCAAGGCCTGATGGAGCACCGCCCGCGCAGGCTCCGCCAGACCCCGGCGGTCCGGCGGCTCGTGGCACAGACGCGGCTGCACCCGGCCGATCTGGTGCTGCCGATGTTCGTCAAAGAGGGCCTGGCCGACGCGGTCCCGCTCGCCTCGATGCCGGGCGTGCTGCAGCACAGTCTGGACTCCCTCGTGGTCGCGGCACGGGATGCGGTCGCGGCCGGCGTCGGCGGATTGATGATCTACGGCGTGCCCGAGCACCGCGACGAGATTGGTTCGGGCGCAACGGATCCGGACGGCATTCTCAATGTCGCGCTGCGCCGCCTGCGCGACGAGCTGGGTGACAGCACGGTCCTGATGTCCGACCTGTGCCTCGACGAGTTCACCTCCCACGGGCACTGCGGAGTGCTCGACGACCGTGGTCGCGTCGACAACGACGCCACCCTGGAGCTCTACGCGCAGATGGCGCTGGCGCAGGCCCGCGCGGGCGCCCACGTGCTGGGGCTGTCCGGGATGATGGACGGCCAGGTCGCCGCGTGCCGCGCGGCCCTGGAGGAGACGGGCTTCACCGACACGATCATCCTGGCGTACGCCGCCAAGTACGCCTCAGCGGCGTACGGGCCGTTCCGCGAGGCCGTCGACTCGGCCCTGCAGGGTGACCGCGCGACCTACCAGCAGGACCCGGCCAACTTCACCGAGTCGCTGCGCGAGGTCTCTCTCGACCTGGCGCAGGACGCCGACATCGTGATGATCAAACCGGCGCTGCCCTATCTCGACGTGCTGCACGCCGTCGCCGGTGAGGTCGACGTCCCCGTCGCCGCCTACCAGGTGAGCGGTGAGCTCGCGATGATCGAGGCGGCCGGCGCCAACGGCTGGATCGACCGGGACCGGATGATGCTGGAGACGCTCACGTCCATCAAGCGCGCGGGTGCGTCGATCATCCTCACCTACTACGCCGTCGAGGTCGCCACGATCCTGCGAGCCGCCATCTGAGAAGGTCGGTCGGCGGTAGGCTCGGCTGCCATGAGCGGGCGTCCGTGACAGCCACCGACCAGGTCTGGCTGACCAAGGAACAGCAGCACGCCTGGCGCGCCTATCTACGTGCCAGCCGCGCCCTCGAAGTGCGCCTGGACACCGAGTTGCAGGGCGCCGGGCTCTCGTTCGCGGAGTACGAGCTGCTGTCGATGCTCTCGGAGGCCCCCGAGGGATCGATGCGGATGAGTCAGCTCGCCGACCTGATCATCCAGTCCCGCAGCCGGGTCACCCACACCGCCAACCGTCTGGAACGTCGCGGGTGGGTCGTGCGCAGTGACGCGCCCGAGGATCGTCGCGGTGTGGTCCTCTCCCTCACGGTGCCCGGATGGGACACCGTGCGCCGCGCCGCACGCCTGCACGTGCAGGGGGTGCGCGAGCACTTCATCGAGCAGATCGGTGCGAGCGACCTGGAGGTGCTGGGCGACGCGATGGACGCCGTACGCCGGCATCTGACCGGCAAGGACACCGAGGTCGCCTGACCCGTCAGCTGCCCGACCGCGGCAACGCGTCGCTCTGTGTCGGGGTGCGCAGTTCGCGTCCTCGGCCAGTGCTGCAGCACTGGCCGAGGACGCAGAGCGACCACCTGGACACAGGGTGACCACCTGCCACCCGCTGACCGGCCCTGGTGGGGGCCGAACCGGGCGGCGCAGGGCCTGCGAGGATGGCGCCATGCCTTCTGCACAGCCCACCACCCGGTCCGACGAGTTGATGCGCACCGCGCGCACGGTGATCCCCGGCGGGGTGAACTCGCCGGTGCGAGCCTTCCGATCCGTAGGCGGCACACCGCGTTTCATGGCGTCCGGCACGGGTCCCTGGCTCACGGACGTCGACGGCAACCGCTACGTCGACCTCATCTGCTCGTGGGGGCCGATGATCCTCGGGCACGCCCACCCGGACGTCGAGCAGGCCGTGCGGGAGGCGGCGGCCAAGGGGTTCTCCTTCGGCACGCCGAGTGAGAACGAGGTCCTGCTCGCCGCCGAGATCGTCGACCGGGTCGCGCCGCTGGAGCAGGTGCGCCTGGTGAGCTCCGGCACGGAGGCGACGATGAGCGCGCTGCGCCTCGCGCGCGGCGCGACCGGCCGCAGCAAGGTCGTGAAGTTCGCCGGCTGCTACCACGGCCACGTCGACGCGCTGCTGGCCGCGGCCGGCAGTGGGCTGGCGACGTTCGCGCTGCCGGACTCGGCCGGAGTGCCGGTCTCCAGCGCGCACGAGACCATCGTGCTGCCCTACAACGACGTGTCCGCCGTCGAGGCGGCGTTCGCGGAGCACGGCGACGAGATCGCCTGCGTCATCACCGAGGCGGCCGCCGGCAACATGGGCGTGGTGCCGCCGGAGCCCGGGTTCACCGCTGCGCTGCGGCGGATCACCCGAGAACACGGGGCGCTGCTGATCAGCGACGAGGTGATGACCGGCTTCCGCTGCTCGGCCGCCGGCTGGTACGGCCTGGAGGGCGAGCCCGAGGGCGGCGCACCGGACCTGTTCACCTTCGGCAAGGTGATGGGTGGCGGCTTCCCGGCGGCGGCGTTCGGCGGGTCGGCCGAGCTGATGAGCCGGCTCGCACCGGACGGGCCGGTCTACCAGGCGGGCACGCTGTCGGGGAACCCCGTCGCGACGGCCGCAGGGCTCGCGACGCTGCGCGGGTGCACAGCGGCGGTCTACGACCGGCTGACGCAGGTCAGCGACGCACTGATCGCTGGTGCCACCGAGGCGCTGAACGTAGCCGGGGTGCCCCACGTGATCGGCCGCGCCGGCTCGATGTTCAACGTGTTCTTCCGTGAGGAGCGGGTGCGCGACTACGACGATGCGCGCGATCAGGACACGGCGGCGTTCGGGCGGTTCTTCCACTCGATGCTGCAGCAGGGCGTGCATCTGCCGCCCAGCGCGTTCGAGTCGTGGTTCGTCAGCGCCTCGCACGACGACGAGGCCGTCGACGCCGTACTCGCGGCGCTGCCGACGGCTGCCGCTGCCGCAGCGGCGGCCTGAATCGCCGCCCCTGCGCGCCGTGTTCGCGGCGGTGCCCCGGCGGTCACGAACCACACAGACATGGATGAGAAACTGGGGGACATGACGGGAGGGGACCGCACGATCGTGCACCTGGTGCGCCACGGGGAGGTCTACAACCCGGGCAAGGTGCTCTACGGCAGGATGCCGGGTTTCAAGCTGTCGGAGCTCGGCGTGCGGATGGCGCACATGACCGCGGCCTACCTCGCCGACAACGACATCGCCCACCTCGTGTCCTCGCCTCTCGAACGCGCTCAGCAGACGATCGAGCCGCTCGCCGAGGTGGCCCGGCTGCCGGTGACGCTGGACGATCGGGTCATCGAGGCCGACAACGACTTCGAGGGGCTGACAGTGGGCGTCTCGCCCCGTCAGCTGCTCCAACCGCGCTTCTGGCCGAAGCTGGTCAACCCGGTCAAGCCGTCCTGGGGCGAGCCGTACGCACAGATCGCCGCCCGCATGCGCGCGGCGATCGCCGATGCACGGGTGAAGGCCGAAGGTCGGGAGGCAGTGATCGTGAGTCACCAGTTGCCCGTGTGGATCTCGCGGCTCGACGCCGAACACCGCCGCCTGTGGCACAACCCGCGCAACCGCGAGTGCACGCTCGCCTCGGTCACGAGCCTTACCTTCCGCGGGCCGGAGGTCACGATGGTGACGTACGCCGAGCCGGCCGCCTCGCTGCTGCCCCTCGCCTCCGCGGTGGTCGGCGCATGAGGCCGCTACGTCTGACCGCGGGTGCGGTGTGCGCGGCCGTCCTACTGACGGCGTGCAGCAGCGGTGGCGGAGGCAACACCATCGGCGGGCAGGCCCGCAACGCCGGCGGCACCGGCGGTGGGGGCGCCGTCGAGCAGTTGTCGGTCGCGCAGCGAGGCAAGCCGCTCGCGGTCTCCGGCACGGAGCTGACCGGTGCGCCGTGGTCGAGCAGCGCCGATGCCAAGGGCAAGGTCGTCGTGCTCAACGTCTGGGGTTCATGGTGCGGGCCGTGCCAGACGGAGTTCGCCGACCTGCAGAAGGCGTGGACGCAGCTGAAGGCCAGCGGCCAGCCGGTCGTGATGATGGGCCTGGACTTCAAGGAGGGCGCCGACACCGCGCTCGCGACGACGCGGGAGCGGGGCATGACCTATCCGTCGCTGCAGTACGGCGACGGCCGAACGATCGCCGCGCTCGGCGGCAACTTCAAGAACAGCCCGCCGACCACCCTCGTGCTGGACTCCCAGCACCGCGTGGCGGCCCGGGTCACCGGACCGGTCGACAGCACCACCTTGGTGGGCCTGGTCGACGACACCCTGTCCGGCAAGTGACGGCGATGTCAGCCGACGTGCAGCAGGTCGTGGCCACCGGCAGCCTCCCGCTCGCGGTGGGGCTCGCTCTCGTCGCCGGCTTGGTGTCCTTCGCCTCGCCGTGCGTGCTGCCGCTGGTGCCCGGATTCCTCGCCTACGTGACCGGTCTGACCGACGAACGCCGCCGTACCCGACTCGTCTCGGGCGCGCTGCTGTTCGTGCTCGGTTTCGGCGTGGTCCTGGTCGGCATCTCGATCGCCCTCAACTGGGCGCTGGACCTGACGCGCAACCACCTGGGTCTGGTGACCCGGGTCGGCGGGGTCGTCGTCATCCTGCTGGCACTGGTCTACCTGGGATTCATCGGGCAACGCGGGCTGCCGGTCAGCTGGCGCCCCGCCGCCGGCCTGTTCGGCGCACCGCTGCTCGGAGTGGTGTTCGGGCTCGGGATGAGTCCGTGCGTCGGTCCGGTCTACGGCGCGATCCAGGTCGCGGCGGCCCCGCTCGGCCATGAGGGCGGGCCGGTGCCGCGCGGTGTACTGCTCGCCGTCTGCTACACGATCGGGCTCGGCATCCCCTTCGTGCTCATCGCCGCGGGATGGTCCCGTGCCGAACGCGCGTCGCGCTGGCTGCGCGACCACCACCGGGCGGTGCAGCTGGTCGGCGGCACCTTGATGCTCATCGTGGGAGTGCTCATGGTGAGCGGTCTCTGGGAGGACTTCGTGGCCTGGATCCAGACACAGCTCGTCGGCAACGGCGCGTTCGAGCCGGCGATCTGATGAGCACCATCACCCAGCCCCGGCTCGGCCCGCTCGGGACCGCTCGATGGTTCTGGCGGCAGCTGACCTCGATGCGCACGGCGCTGTTCCTGCTCCTGCTGCTGGCGGTCGCGGCGATCCCCGGGTCGATCATCCCGCAGACCGGCATCGACGCCGGCCGCGTCGCGACGTACAAGACCAACCACCCGAGCCTGGCGCCGTGGCTCGACCGACTGGGCTTCTTCAACGTCTTCACGTCGCCGTGGTTCGCGGCGATCTACATCCTGCTGATCATCTCGCTCATCGGCTGCGTGATCCCGCGCATCCGCATCCACCTGCGCACGCTGCGGGCGCCGGTGCCGCGGACGCCGAAGAACCTGTCGCGACTGCCGGCGTACGTCGAGCGCAGCGTCGACGAACCGGCCGACGTCGTGCTCGACCGCGCGCGGGAGGTGCTGAAGCGCAAGCGCTACCGGGTGCGCGAGGACGAGACCGTCGAGGGCAGTGCGCAGTCGTCGTGGTCCATCGCGGCGGAAGCCGGTCGGATGCGCGAGACCGGCAACCTGATCTTCCACTCGTGCCTGATCTGGGTTGTGTTGGCCGTCGCCGCGGGGCACCTGTGGGGATGGCGCGCCGACGTGATCGTGCCGGTCGGCCAGGGCTTCTCCAACAGCGGCGGCTACGACACCGAGAACCTCGGGCCGCTCGTCGACGACTCGAAGTTCAGCCCGTGGTCGATCCGCCTGAACAGCCTGGACGTGTCGTTCGAGGACAAGGTGCCGCCGACGTCGCCGCAGTACGGCCAGCCGCGCCACTTCACCGCGTACACCACGGTCACCGGCACGAACGGCAAGTCCAAGCGCGAGGTGATCTCCGTCAACCACTCGCTGCCGATCGGCGGCAGCTCGGTCTACCTGCTCGGCAACGGCTACGCGCCGATGATCACCGTGCGCGACGCCAAGGGCAACGTGCTCTACCGGCAGGAGACGCCGTTCCTGTCCCAGGACAACAACTACAAGTCCACCGGCGCGATCAAGGTGTCGTCGCTGCCTGCTGCGAAGCAGATGGGCTTCTTCGGTTTCTTCCTACCGACCGCGGCGTTCTCCGACACCCTCGGACCGGTCTCCACCTTCCCGGCGCCCAAGGACCCCGCGCTGGTGCTCGGGATGTACGTCGGCAACCTCTTCCCGGGGAACGCTCCGCAGTCGGTCTACACGCTCGACACCTCGGCGATGAAGCAGGTGCAGGGCACCGGCGCCCAGGCCAAGCAGCCGCTGCGCATCGTCCTCAAGCCCGGACAGACGACGAAGCTGCCCGGCGGACGGGGCTCGATCACCTTCGACAACGTGCAGCGCTGGGCGGGCCTCTCGACCCGGCACGACCCCGGCAAGATGCCCGCGCTCTACGGCGCGCTGCTCGGCCTGATCGGGCTGATCATGTCGATGACGCTGCGCCGCCGGCGGGTCTTCGTCAAGGTGTCGGCGGACCCCCAGGATCCCGCGCGTAGCCTGGTCAGGGTCGGCGGCCTTGCCAAGGGCGAGGACCCGCGGTTGCAGGTGGCGATCGACGGGCTGGCGCTCGCGGTGGCCGGCGATGACAGCACGCACGTACAGCTCCGTACTCAGGCAGGTGCCCGCACATGAAGCTCGACTTCAGCAACGACCACATCAACACGGGCGTCGCCACCCTCTCCTCCCACTTCCTGTGGGCCTCGGCGCTGGTGCTCACGCTGGCGATGGTCTCCTTCGCGCTCGACCTGGCCGGTGCGCCGCACCGAGCGGCGCGTCTGGAGGCTCGTCGTTCCGCCGCCGCGCAGACCCGGGCCACGGCCGACGGCGACGTGCTCGTCGACGCGCCCGCCACCACGCAGCTGACGCCGGAGAAGCGGCAGTGGGGCGGCATCGGCATGTCGCTGTCCTGGCTCGGCACGCTGCTGCTCATCGTCGCCGTCGCCACCCGCACCATCGCGGTGGGTCGCCCGCCTCTGGGCAACATGTACGAGTTCTCCATGGTCGGCTGCATGTTCGCCATGGTGTTCTTCCTCGCGTGGAGCCTGAAGTCCGACATCCGCTGGCTCGGCGTCTTTGTGACCGGCCCGATCGTGCTCTTCGAGATGCTCGCCGCCGTCGTCTACTACACCGCGGCCAGCTCGCTGATGCCGTCGCTGCAGAGCTACTGGCTGTCCATCCACGTCACCGTCGCGACCCTGTCCGTGGCGCTGTCGACGCTGGCGTTCAGCTTGACCGTGGCCTACTTCGTGCAGAACTGGCGCGACGAGCGGGGCGAGGCGGGTCGCGAGCGCCTCAAGTGGATGGACGCGCTGCCGTCCGCCGCGTCGCTGGACCGCACGACGTACGGCGTGCTCATCGTGGCGTTCCCGATGTGGACCTTCACGCTCATCGCCGGGGCGATCTGGGCGCAGGAGGCCTGGGGCCACTACTGGAACTGGGACCCCAAGGAGGTCTGGACGCTCGTCATCTGGGTCGTCTACGCCGCCTACCTGCACGCCCGCGCGACGGCCGGCTGGTCCGGCAAGAAGGCGGCGTACATCGCGCTGGCCGGTTTTGCCGCGATCCTGATCAACTACGG
This sequence comes from Allobranchiibius huperziae, assembly GCF_013410455.1. Taxonomy (NCBI): domain Bacteria; kingdom Bacillati; phylum Actinomycetota; class Actinomycetes; order Micrococcales; family Dermacoccaceae; genus Allobranchiibius; species Allobranchiibius huperziae. The sequence continues at coordinate 514,795 of NZ_JACCFW010000001.1, forward strand.
CGTCGTCAACGTCTACTTCGTCGGCCAGCACTCCTATTCGGGGCTGTGACCTGAATGGCCCGCTACACCCTCCTGCGCCTGTCGACGTTCTTCCTCGTCCTCATCGCGTTGTGGTTCTGCCAGCTGCGCGGCTGGCCGCTGCTGGTGATCTCCGCAGTGGTGTCCGCGGTCATCTCGGTCTACGCCCTGCGGGTGCCTCGTGAGCGGTTCGCCGCCCAGGTCGAGCGCCGGGTCGAAAAGAAGCGCGAGAAGGCCGACGCGATGCGCACGGCCGAGGACGACGACTGACCTCCTGCGCCGAGCAGCTGTGGGTGCTCGACCTGGGGGTGTGCGGCTGCACCGCCTCGACCGTGGCGCCCCGGTCGGGCGGGTCACGTCTGCGGCTCCCGGTCTCGGCGTACCTGGTGCGGCTCGCCGACGGCGCCCACCTGCTCGTCGACACGGGGATGCACCGGGGTCACGTCTACGACGCGGACCTGGCCTGGCGGGGGACGGACTCCGAGGGCGATCTGCGCGGGGTGATGACTCCTGCGGACACGCTCACCCACCGGCTCGGTGAGCTCGGTCTGACGCCCGCGGACGTCGGGTACGTCGTCAACACCCACCTGCATTTCGACCACGCCGGCGACAACGACCTCTTCCCGCACGCGCGGTGCTTCGTGCAGCGTGCCCTGGTCGATTTCGCGCGCGACAACCCCGACTACCCGGCGCGGTTCTGGGACCTGCCGCAGCTGGCGTACGAGCTGCTCGACGGCCCGGCCGAGGTCGCGCCGGGGGTGCGGGTGCTGCCCACTCCAGGACACACGCCCGGTCATCAGTCCGTAGTGGTGCAGCTCCCGCAGACCGGGACGGTGATCCTCGCGGGAGATGCTGTGCACGTCGCGAGCAGCTTCGAGCGGGACGACTGGACGGCCCATCACGACCCGGTGGCGGCTCGGCGCAGCGCGTACTCACTACGGGAGCTGGCCGACGCGACGGGCGGGCTGCTGATCTACGGCCACGACCGGTCGCGGCCCCAGTCCCTGCGTCTCGCGCCACACGACTCCTATCGCTGAGCCGGCGTCAGATCGACCAGGCGAGCCGGAACAGCTCGGCGACCTCCTCCGGTTCCCGGTCACCGTAGGTGTCGAGCTCGTGCCGTCGTACGCCGACCGTGGCGTCGACGATGTCGTCGCCCAGCAGCCGCCTGGCGCGCGTGGATCCGTCGAGCGCCGCCAGGACGGTCGCCAGGTCGTCGGGTAGCAGGGGCACCCCGGCCGCAGCCCGGTCCTCGTCGCTCCATCCGCTGGGGTCTTCGTCGACCTCGGCGGGCAACGACGTGCCGTCGGTGATGCCCTCGAGGGCGAGCGCCAACACCGCCGCGCTCGCGGCGTAGACGCCGGCGGACGGGTCGATGCACTTCACCTCGACATTGGAGCCGCCCGGGGTGCTGCCCCGGATGAGGCGGACGGCGGTCTCCCTGTTCTCCAGCCCCCAGCCGGCGTGCGCGCCGGACCACATGCCGGGGGAGAGGCGCGCACCGGAGAGCAGCGACCCGGTCAGCAGACCCTGCACCTCGGCCAGCCCGCGCAGGACGCCGCCTATCGCGGCACCGCCGTCGCTGGTCATGCCGTGTGGTCCGTCACCGCCTCCGAAGAGCGGCCGGCCGTCCCGTTGCAGCGAGAAGTGCTGGTGCGCACCGTTGCCCACCGCCCCGTGGAACGGCTTGGGGGAGAACGACGCCCGCATCCCGTGACGTCGCGCCGTGCGCCCGACGAGGAGCTTGGCCAGCACGACGGCGTCGGCCGCGTCGACCGGGGACTGCGGTGCGAGGGAGAACTCGAACTGCTGCGGGCCGTACTCGCTGTGCAGCTGCTCGATCCGGAGCCCGCCGGCCTGGGCGGCCATGAGCAGGTCGGAGGCGAAGGCCTCCTGGTCGAGCAGTCCGGTCGCGCCGTACGGCACCCAGCCGCTGCCCTGCGCCGCTCCGTCGGAGCCGACCAGCACGAACTCCAGCTCGTGCCCGACGAGTGCCGCCAACCCCGCGGTCGCCAGCTGCTGCTCGACGGTCCGCAGGAGGCTGCGCGTGCACGCGCCGACCGGATCCCCCTGCTGTGTCCGCAGATCGGCCGGGGCCCACGCGAGTCCGTCGCCGAGGTCGTGCAGCGCATCGATGTCGATGCGCAGCCGCAGATCTCCGGTGGCGTCGATGCCCGGGGCGGAGGCGATCGCGGCGTCGATGCAGAACACCGGCCACACCCGTGCCGCCCCGAGGCCCGTGCGGTGGAACGCCTCAAAGCGCGGCATCGGCACGCTCTTGGCGAGAGTCAGCCCTGCGGCGTTGACGGTGGTGCCGAGCACCGCCCGCACCCCGGCCGTCTCGAGCGTCGTGCGCAGGTGCTCGAACTTCTCGCGATCGGCGTGCTGCGAAGTCGTCATCGCAGCATCATGCCGGGTCGGTCACCGAACCATCCGCAATCCGACGGCGCCGGAATCACCGTCAGGGACGGTCGGGCACCAGCCGCAGGGTGGCGTCGGCCGCGTCGTCGCCGACCATCCGGTCCCCGGAGGTGCTGCCGTACTTGGCGCGGTAAGCGGCGTCGACGTCCGCGCGCAGCTCGGCGGGGCGGCTGCCGACGTCCTCGATGGTGACGTCGGCCTCGAGGCCGGGGACCTCGATGCGGCCCTTCAGGGACCTGGTCGCGTGACCGAACCAGCCGGTGTCGCGCCGGTACCAGGTCCGCACGTACACCTCCGTGCCGACGCACACGACCCAGATCGTCACCCACCGGCGCAACGTCCCGTCCGCCCGCCTGACGGCGATCTGCAGTTCGTCGGCGGCGGCGATATGAGCCGCCTCGTCGGTGGACCACGAAGAGGTCATGACGCTGCTCCGATCCGCATCGACCGTCCGCCGACGCCGTCACCATCCATCATGCCGCGTGGGGTCAGCGCACCATCCGGATCTCCGGCAGGGCCGCGGTCTCGGGCAGGTAGACGTGCCGGCTGCCCTCCGGCGTGAAGCCGTTGCGCCGATAGAAGCGCTGCGCCGCGAGGTTGGCCTCGAAGACCCAGAGTTCGGCCGGCTCGTCGTTCGGGAGCGCGGCGTCGAGGAGGTGTTGGCCGAGGCCGTGGCCGGGGGCGCCGACGTACAGGGTGTAGAGCTCGCGGCTGCGCGCCCGTGGGATGTCGATCTGCTCCGAACGGGCCGGGCCGCTGCACACCCATCCGACGACGTCGTCCCCCTCGACCGCGACGAGCGCGGTCGGCGCGACGCAGAGGTGGGAGCGGACCTCCGCGGCCCAGAACGTCATCGGCACGGTCGCCCAGAAGGAATCGTCGACCAGATCGGCGTACGTCGTGCGCCACATCCGGTCGACCAGGGCCGCGATCGCCGGGACGTCCTCGATCGCGGCAGCCCGGATCGCAGGGCCGCCGCTGTCGCCATGTGCTGTCGTCACCGCAGCATCATGCCCTCGTCGTGCCGAGTGAGCAGCAGTGATGAATCAGCCGACCAGGTAGTCGAGGTAGAAACCGAGGCCGAGCAGCACGCCGTACCCGAGCGCCGCGAGGCTGGTGCCGGCGATCGCGGGGATCAGCGCCCGACCGCGGGTGCCTCGCACGATCAGCAGCATGGACGGGACGGCCGCGCCCACGCCGAGGATCCCGAGCAGCGTCCACGTGCGGGTGTGGGCCGCGAAGATGGTTGCTGCCAGCGCGACGCAGAGCAGGAAGACGTAGAAGATCGCCGTGCCGTGCTCGCCCATCCGCACGGCCAGGGTCCGCTTGCCGACCTCGCGGTCGCCCGGGATGTCTCGCAGGTTGTTGGCGACGAGCACCGCGCACGCCATCGCGCCCACGCCCACGGCGGCAGCCCACGTGGCGCTCTCGACGTGCCCGACCTGGGTGTAGGTGGTGCCCAGCGTGGCGACGAGGCCGAAGAAGACGAAGACGAAGAGCTCGCCGAGGCCGAGGTAGCCGTACGGGTGTTTGCCGCCGGTGTACTTCCATGCGGCGACGATGGCGAGGACCCCGATGAGCAGCAGCCAGAACTGGTTGGCCAGCGCCACGAGCGCCAGCCCGCACAGCGCGGCGAAACCGAACGCCATGAAGGCCGCGAGCTTGACGTTGCCCGCCGTCGCCAGCCGCTGCCCGACCAGCCGGACCGGGCCGACGCGCTCGTCGTCGGTGCCGCGGATGCCGTCGGAGTAGTCGTTGGCGTAGTTCACGCCGATCTGCAGGCTGACGGCGACGAGCAGGGCGAGCACGGCGTACGCCGGGTTGGCGTGCCGCAGCGCGTACGCCGCTCCGGTGCCTGCCACCACGGGGGCGACGGCGAGGGGCAGGGTGCGCGGCCGGGCGCCCTGCACCCACTGGTTCAACGTGGCCATGGTGGGGTGCGGCTGCCTTTCGGACGTGCGGGGAGGTGGCTCAATCCTGCCATCCGGGTAGGGCCGCCAGCGCCACGCGGTCCGGCTTACCTGGTCCGCGCAGCGGGAGCGCGTCCAGCACGAGCAGCCGGCGGGGCAGCGCGTACGCCGGGAGATCGCCTCGCAGTGCGTCGCGCACCTCGTGCACCGTCCATGAATCGGACATGCGCAGCGGGTCGGATGTGCCCCGTTGCGCATGTCCAAAACGGGTGGGGACGACGGCCAGCGCGACCACCTGCCCCCACTCGGGGTCCGGGAGCGCCAGCGCCACCGCGTCCGCGACCCCGGGGAGCGCGGCCGCCGCGTCCTGCACGACCTGCGGAGCGACCTTCATGCCGCCGGTGACGATCACGTCGTCACGGCGCCCGAGCACCCGCAGCACCCCGTCGCGCACCTCACCGAGGTCGTCCGTGCGGAACCGCCGCAGCGGGGTCGAGAGGTCGAACGCCGCTTCCGTGCGCTCGGGGTCGGCCAGGTAGCCGTGCGCGATCGTCGGGCCGGCCAGCGTGATCCGCCCGTCGTCCTCCAGCTCGACCGACACACCCGCCAGGGGCACGCCGTCGTAGACGCAGCCACCTGCGGTCTCGCTCATCCCGTACGTCGTGAGCACCCGCACCCCGGCGTCCGCGGCGCGCGCGAGCAGGGTCGGTGAGGCCGCGGCCCCGCCGAGGAGGATCCCGTCGTAGCGGCGCAGGGACTCCGGCGCCGCGTCGAGCAACCGGCCGAGCTGGGTGGGCACCACCGAGGTGTACGCGCGCTCCTCGGTCAGCTGCGCGGTGCGAGCGACGAATCCGTCGACGTCGAACCGGTCCAGCACCAGCAGGTCGGTCTCGGCGCGCAGCGACCGGATGATCACCTGGGTGCCGGCGATGTGGTGGGCCGGCATGGCCAGCAACCACTGGCCGGGACCGCCGAGTCGCTCGTGCGTCGCGTCCGCGCTCGCCCGCAGCGCCGCCGCGGTCAGCATCGCCCGCTTGGGGGAGCCGGTCGACCCGGACGTGCTGACGACCAGGGCCAGATCGTCCGGGAGGGGACCATCGGGCAACGCAGCGGAGTCGGGCGCGAGCGCGGGCCCCGTCCCCTCCAATGCCTGACCCAGCGCGCTGCGGTACGCGCCGACGTCATCCGGGCGGACGGCGTACGGGACGAGGGTCGGCACGGTCAGCAAGCGTAGGCCGCGGCCCTATCGTTGCCCCCATGACCAAGCGGATCGCAGTGGTGACCGGCGCGAGCAGCGGGATCGGGGAGGCGTCGGCCCGGCGGCTCGCGGCGGACGGCTTCGAGGTGATCTGCGCGGCGCGTCGAACCGACCGGATCGACGGTCTGGCCCGCGAGATCGGCGGACGCGCGGTGCGCTGCGATGTGACGTCGAGCGCCGACGTGGCTGCGCTCGCCGAGGGGGCGGGCGACCGGATCGACCTGCTCTTCGCGAACGCCGGTGGCGCCTACGGTCTCGACCCGGTGGCCACGGCCGATCTCGATGACTGGCGGAAGATGTACGAGGTCAACGTGATCGGCGTCGCCGCGACGATCAAGGCGCTGCTTCCCGCGCTGACCGCCGGGCACGGCACGATCCTCGCGACCGGGTCGTACGCAGCGTGGGCGCCGTACGAGGGCGGCGCGGGCTACTGCGGCGTGAAGGCGGCGGTGCAGGCGCTGATGGGGTCGCTGCGGCTGGAGCTGTGGGATCAGCCCGTCCGGGTCTGCGAGATCGACCCCGGGATGGTGGCAACGCCCGAGTTCAGCCTCGTGCGCCTCGGCGGCGACCAAGCGAGGGCGGACGCGGTCTACCGGGGGGTGAAGGGGCCGCTGACGGCCGAGGACATCGCCGAGTGCGTGGCGTTCGTCGCCGGTCAGCCCGAGCACGTCAACCTCGACAGCATCCTGGTGCGGCCCCGAGCGCAGGCCAGCAAGGACAAGATCGACCGCGAATGATGCAGACCGAGGAGATCCTGGCCCTCCTGCAGGAGGTCGGGGAGCAGGTCGTCACGCCACGGTTCCGGGCCCTGTCGGCCGACCAGGTGATGGAGAAGAATCCCGGCGACCTGGTGACCGTCGCCGACCGCGAGGCGGAGGTGCTGATCACCGCGCGGCTGCGGGCGGCGTACCCCGGTGTGCTCGTCGTGGGCGAGGAGGCGGTCGCGGGTGACCCGTCGCTGCTCACCGCCGCCCGGACGACGCAGGACTTCTTCACGGTCGACCCGATCGACGGCACCAAGAACTTCGTGCACGGTTCGGTCGACCACGCCATGATGATCGGCGAGGTACGTGGGGGCCAGCCGGTGCGCGCGTGGATCTGGCAGCCCGAGCACCGGGCGGCGTACGTCGCCGAACGCGGCTCGGGCGCCTACCGCGACGGCGTGCGGCTGGAGCAGCGGGCGGCGCACGAGCCGGCGGACGGGCGTACGTCGGACCGGGCCATGATCGGCCGAACCCCGGCCGGGTTCGAGCCGCTGACCCTGACCTGGGTCAGCTGCGGGATCGACTACCCCAAGCTGGCCGTCGGCGAGTGCGACTACCTGCTCTATCGATCCGTGATGCCGTGGGACCACGTGCCGGGCTCGCTGATCGTCGCCGAGGTGGGCGGGGCCGTCGGTTACCTCGACGGTGGCGCATACGACGCGGGCAGCCTCACGAAGCCGCTGCTCGCGGCTGCGACGCCCGAGTTGTTCGAGTCGGTCAGAGGTCCCTTGCGCGATCTGCGCTGAGTGCTGTTCGGCAGGCCGAGACGCGGTCCTGCCACCACTGGACCCGGTCCGGCGCTGCCGCCCACCGGTCGAGCAGTTCGGGGGAGACCTCGGGATTGCGGACCTGCAGCGAACCTGCCTGCGGCACTAGGCGATCCGTGGTCACGTCGCCTTCGAGCAGCTCGACCGTGCCGAGCCCGCAGGCGTGCTCCAGCGACGGCAGCGCCGCCGCCAGGGCGAGGCCGGCGGCGATGCCCACACTGGAGTCCAGCGCGCTCGAGACCACGATAGGCAGTCCGCACTCCTGCGCGACAGCGAGGGCAGCGCGCACGCCGCCCAGAGGTGCGACCTTGACCACGGCGATGTCGGCGGCGCCGAGCCGCGCGACCCGCAGCGGGTCCTCGGCCTTGCGGATCGACTCGTCGGCCGCGATCCGCACGTCGACGCCCCTGTGCGCCAACAGGGTTCGCAACTCGACCAGCTCCTCGACGGTCGCGCAGGGCTGTTCGGCGTACTCCAGTCCATACGCCGCAAGGCGTTCGAGGGACGCGGCGGCCTCCTCCACGGACCAGCCGCCGTTGGCATCCACCCGCACCCGGCCGTCCGCGCCGAGGACGTTGCGCACCTCCGCCACTCGCGCCAGGTCGTCGGCCGGGCGCTGCCCGCGCTCGGCGACCTTCACCTTGGCGGTCGTGCAGCCGTCGTAGCGTGCGAGGACGGCGGGCACGTCGACCGCGTCGACGGCAGGGACGGTCGCATTGACCGGAACGCTCTCGCGGACCGCGACGGGCCACTCGTCGTACGCCGCCTCGATCGCGGCCAGCAGCCATCGCGACGCCTCCGGCGGCTCGTACTCAAGGAACGGCGCGAACTCCCCGTAGCCGGACGGGCCTGCCAGGTAAGCGATCTCGCGATATTCGATGCCGCGGAACCGGGTGCGCAGGGGGATGCTCACGACTCTCAGACCGTCGAGCAGATCCCCGAGAGCGGGTACGTCGGCGCTGCTCACGAGGCTCACTCCGGTGGTGCGTCGTGCGGCAGCGGCCCCAGGCCGGCGAAGAGCTCGACGTACGACTCGATGTCGCCCTCCACGGTCCAGGCGCGCAGCTGGTCGGCGCTGCGGCGTGACATCAGCGCGCGGGTCAGGTCGAACTCCGAGGCCTCCACCCGCACCGCCGGCGCACCTTCGCCCGCGACGAACTGCCACGTTGGTGAACGGAGTTCGATCGTGGAGGCGCCGGTGTCACGCACCCGCTCGGCGAACCCGTCCGCCATCCGGTCGCGCAACGCGCGCAGCCCATTGGTGTCCCGGGCACCCGGGGAGTGCAGCGCGGCGCGCAGGTCCTGTTCGTGGATCACCACGTCGCCGAGCGGGCGGGTGGTGTGCGCCTGCATCCATGTCGCGAGAGGCTCGGTGAGCGAACGCCATTCGTCGACCAGAGCCGCGACGTCCCGCCCACGGCGCTGGTCGACCTGTCGGCCGGTCCACGCCTCGTTGTGGTCATCGGGCTCGTCACCGGCGAGGACGTCGGCGTCCAGACCGATCATGTGCGACAGCAGGTCGCGCACGGTCCAGTCCGGGCACGCGGGGACGATCGTCTCCGCCGCGTCCGCGGACAGCCCCTCGACCAGCTCGATGACGCGCGCCTGGGCGTCCTTCCACTCCTGCACCGCATCCATGGCACCGACAGTACGACCGGGTCGACAGCCGCGACCGGCAGGGAGTGCACCCGCACGACCGCCCGGCATACAGTCGTCCGCGTGACCGACGCAGCCGCCGACCAGCCGTTCGATCCCTCGTCCTGGGAGCCGGTGGCCGGCTTCGACCTGACCGACATCACCTATCACCGGTGCACGCTGGAGGGCCCGGCGCGCGGCACGGTCCGGATCGCCTTCGACCGTCCGGAGGTGCTGAACGCGTTCCGGCCGCACACCGTCGACGAGCTCTACCGGGTGCTCGACCACGCGCGGATGACCCCCGACGTCGGCGCGATCCTGCTCACCGGCAACGGCCCGAGCCCCAAGGACGGCAAGTGGAGTTTCTGCTCCGGCGGCGATCAGCGCATCCGCGGGCGCAGCGGATACCAGTACGCGGAGGGCGAGACCGCCGACACCGTGGACGCCGCGCGGGTCAAGGCGCAGGGCGGGCGGCTGCACATCCTGGAGGTGCAGCGGCTGATCCGCACGATGCCGAAGGTCGTGATCGCGGTCGTCGGCGGCTGGGCAGCGGGCGGCGGCCACTCGCTGCACGTGGTGTGCGATCTGACCATCGCGAGCCGCCAGCACGCGCGGTTCAAGCAGACCGACGCGGACGTCGGCTCGTTCGACGCGGGCTACGGGTCGGCGTACCTGGCCAAGCAGGTCGGCCAGAAGTTCGCGCGCGAGATCTTCTTCCTGGGCCGCACGTACGACGCGGAGGCCATGCAGCGGATGGGCGCGGTCAACATCGTGGCCGACCACGCGGAGCTCGAACGCGAGGCGATCCAGGTCGCGGCCGAGATCAACGGCAAGTCCCCGACCGCGCAGCGGATGCTGAAGTTCGCCATGAACCTCACCGACGACGGTCTGATGGGGCAGCAGGTCTTCGCGGGCGAGGCGACCCGCCTGGCGTACATGACCGACGAGGCCGTCGAGGGCCGCGATTCGTTCCTGGAGAAGCGCGACCCCGACTGGTCGCCCTACCCCTGGTACTTCTGATGAACGACCACTACGTCGACCCAGCGGGACCACCGCGCACTCGCGGCTGGTGGCCGCTCGGAATCGGGCTGGTCTGTCTGCTGATCCTGGCGCCCGGATGCCTGGGCCTCGGGATCTGGACCGGCGTGCGCAGCGGCCTGGACGCCCTGCAGCACGGCCGATGGACGGCGTCGGCCCCGCAGCGGCTGGAGGCGTCGACCCGGTACGTCCTCCTGGCCTCCCGCGGCACCGCCGACCAGATCGGCGCGGGCGCGCGGTGCGGCGCGCTGGACCCGTCCGGGCAGTTCATCCGCTTCGTCAGCAGCTCCGGCAGCACCATCAACGACGACACGGAGGCGGCCGCCTTCACCTCGACCACGGCGGGCAGTTACCGGCTCGACTGCGGCGACGCGTCCTTCCGGGTCGCCACCCAGAGCAGGATCGACGGCCTCGGTCACGACATCGGGATCCCGGTGCTCCTCGGCTTCGCCGGTGCGGCCGTCTTCGGGCTGCTCGGGCTCGCACTGGTGATCTTCGCGATCGTGCGGCTCGTGAGCTCCTCCGGCGAGCGCCGCCGGTGGACCCAGAGCGGGGCACCGAACCAGTGGTGAGCGGCGCGCCGTTCGTCGTGGGGTTCGACCTCGACATGACCCTGGTCGACTCCCGGCGGGGGATCGTCGAATGCATGCAGCGGGTGCTGTCCGCTCGCGGTGTCACCGCACGCGACGAGCAGCTGTGGCCGCTGATCGGCGCTCCGCTGGAGGCCAACCTGGGCGGTTTCCTCCCCGCTGAGCAGGTGCGCGGCGCGGCTGACGACTACCGGGCGGTCTATCTACAGCACGCTGTACGACTGACCACCGCCCTCCCGGGGGCGGTCGAGCTGGTCGAGCTGATCCACGCCGACGGCGGCCGGGTGCTGGTGGTGAGTGCCAAGGCTCCCGCGGCGGTGCACGCGGTGCTCGAGCACGTGGGCCTGCGCCCGGATGTGGTGGTCGGGGCGGTGTTCGCCGAGGACAAGGCGGTCCCGCTGCGCGCTCACGACGCGCGGATGTACGTCGGTGACCACCAGGGCGACATGTACGCCGCCCGGGCCGCCTCGGCGTACGCGGTCGGCGTGACGACCGGGCCGCACGACGAGGCGATGCTGAGAAAAGCCGGGGCCGACGCCGTCGTGCCAGACCTGGTGGCTCTGGGGGAGCGGCTCAATGAGTTCGAGCGAGCCGCCTCGACGGGTTAACCTTGTCCGTCAGCGGAAATGCGACGGAACACCCCAACACGCAGCGAACGAGTAGGTGCATCGTGCCCAGCGGCAAGGTCAAATTCTTCGATTCCGAGAAGGGCTTCGGATTCGTCTCCGGCGACGACGGCCAGGACGTCTTCCTGCCCTCCAGCGCCCTGCCCACCGGCACGACCGTGGTCAAGGGCGGCACCCGCGTGGAGTACAGCGTGGCCGAGGGCCGTCGCGGCGCGCAGGCGCTGAGCGTGAAGATCCTGGACGCCGCCCCCTCGCTCGCTGCCCGCCACCGCAAGCCCGCCGACGACATGAGCCTCATCGTCGAGGACCTGATCAAGATGCTCGACGGGCTCGGCAACGGACTGCGCCGCGGCCGCTACCCCGACAAGGCGCAGAGTGGCAAGATCGCCGCCGTCCTCCGCGCGGTCGCCGACGACCTCGAGGTCTGAGTCCATGCCCACCAAGACGCGCTCGACGCGGCCCAAGGCCGACAAGGTCCTGACCGATGCGGTCGAGGTCGCCCGCGCGGCCGCCGTCGAGATCTCCTCCGCCGAGGACGTCGGTGAGCACCTGGGTGTCGTGATGCTCGACGAGCGCCTGGCTATGCACCAGTTCGCTTGCGAGCGCAGGGGATACCAGGGTTGGCACTGGTCGATCTCCGTTGCCCGCGCCCCCCGCGCGAAGATTGCGACGGTCTGCGAGGCCAACCTGCTCCCCGGCGACCAGGCCGTCCTGTCGCCCGAGTGGCTGCCGTACGCCGAGCGCTTGGCGCCCGGTGACATCGGCGCCGGCGACATCACGCCGTACATCGAGGACGACCCGCGCCTGGAGGCCGGCTTCGAGGCCACCGGCGATGAGGACGTCGACGAGACGGGCTTCTTCGAACTGGGCCTCGGACGACCGCGCGTGCTGTCCGCGGAGGGTCGCGACGAGGCTGCGCAGCGCTGGTACGACGGCGCGCACGGGCCCACGTCCGAGATCGCCGTGAAGGCACCGGCACAGTGCACGACCTGCGGTTTCTTCCTGCCCATGGCCGGTGCACTGCGCCAGGTCTTCGGGGTCTGCACCAACGCCTGGTCGCCGAGCGACGGCGCCGTGGTCTCCCTGGACCACGGGTGCGGCGCGCACAGCGAGGTCGAGCTGGATCTGCCGTCCTCCGAGCCCGAACAGGGCCATGTGCTGGACGAGTTCGCGCTGGAGGTCTCCGAGCCCGCGCCTGCTGCGCCCGAGCAGGAGCCGCCCGCCGCGGTGGAGGTCGAGCCGGCCGCGGCAGAGTCCGAACTCCCCGAGCCGACCGACGCGACCTCCGAGTCCGACGCACCGGACGACGGGCCGCAGGAGGCCTGAAGTTCGCCACACCCGATCGCGCTCCACGTTGACGGTGTTCGCGTTCGTTGACGGTGTTCGAACGCCGTCGATGAACGTAAACGCCGTCAGCGTCACGCGGCGGCCCGCTGTCCGGGCCAGGTGGGCATCAGGCCTGGCGTGAGATCCCAGGTGACGCCGGTGGCGGTGACCTGGGCGGTGAGGAGGTCGCGGTGCACGATCGTGTGATGTCGCGCGCAGAGCAGGGCCGCGTTGCCGAGGTTCGTTTCGCCGCCGGCCCACCAGGGCGTCACATGATGTGCATCGCACCAGTCCGGTGGCCGATCACAGCCGGGGAACGTGCAGTGCCGGTCTCGGTGGATAACGGCCGTTCTGAGTCCTCCGGTGAAGAGGCGTTTCGCGCGCCTGACGTCCAACGGTTCGGAGTCGGTGCCGAGGACTGCGGGGATGAGGTCGGCGTCGCACGCCATCCGTCGCAGGGTGCCCGCGTCGAGATGCTCACCGTCGGTGGTGCGCCCGACACCCGGCAGGTACGTCGGTGCGAATCCGCCGTCGTCTGAACCATGTTGGCCGAGCCGACCCGTTTCGCGGAGCCCCTCGTACAGAGTGTTGTAGTCGAGGGTCACCAGGATCTTCGCGGTGCCGCCGAACTCTCCGACCGGCCGCGAGCTGGTGCCATCGAGGACGCCGGCGGCGGTGTCGACCAAGCACACCAGGGCGTCCGCTCGCCGCTTGGCCGGCGTGCGAGTATCCCGCTCTGGCCCTTCGCCGCCAGCTGCCACCGGCGCGGGAGCGGATAAGGCGCGCAGGGCGTGCTTGACCATGGCGGCGTGCCCGCTCGAGAGTTCGGCGACGAACCGGGTCCACCCGGACGGTAGGTCGGCCCAGAACACCGACTCACACTCCTGCTGACGCTCCTCATCCCGCACCAGCTGCTGCGGCGCGTACTCCCCCAGGATGCGGGTGGTCAACTCCCGCAACGTCTTTGCGCCGTAGTCCGACAACGACAGGTACCGGCCCAGCAGGTCATCCCGATCCACGGTCGGCAGCTGCGGCAGGATCATTGGCACCTGCCGTAACGCGGCAGCAGCCACCGGCACACTCGCCGACCCGGTCGCCAACGCCTCAACAACCACCTGATTGGCCGGATCCGCACAGTCCACGCCCACCGAACCCACCCGGCGCACCACCGCGGGTTCGACACCAGCTGCCTGACGGGCGACCCACGCCGGAGCACCCGTCGCCGTGGAGTTCGCCACGGTCCCCCGACTCAGCGCATCCGCGGTCGCCAGCGCGGCGACGTTCTCCGCGCGAGCTGTGATCCGCAGCATGCCCCCGACGACCTCACCCAGGGCCGCTTCGTCCAGTTGCCACAGAGCGTCCGGCCATTCGTCCAGCCCGGCAGCGAACTTGCCCAGCAGAGCCATCAATCGGTCACCGGTACCCGGCGCAGCAGGGCGCCGGTGCTCAGTTTTCGACTGCGCCATGGCCCCTCCTGCGCTGATGACGGCGCCCCTTGCCGTCTATCTTGAATCATACGCGTGTTCGATATGTCACGCAAGAGGTTGAACCACGAAAACTACTGCCAATGTTCACGATCCGAGCTTGAGTTATCCACATTCCCCTGCGCCGAGGTGACATTTTTCGAGGTCGTCCACACCCAGAGCGGACATCACGAGCCGACGGTGGATCGCCGACTGACCTTGATCGATGACGGGGTCCGCGACGGGGGTGCTAGGCCGGGTCCTAGGTCTAAAAATCAGCGAAAGTTAGGTCTGAGATGGATGGGTCCTACACACCGCTGAACCCGACGATCCGCGTGCCGGCAGTCGCCGGCCTCAACAGCTGGTGAGGGCCCGCGCTCACACCCTCAGCAAAAGGATTCAGCCATGTTCAAGAAGTATGTCGCGTTGGCCGGTGTGGGCTTGGTCGCCACGTCCGCACTGCTCGGTACCAGCGCGGCGCACGCCTCGGCGTCGACGTCGAGCGCTGGGGGACCGGTCTTCGTGCACGGTCTGCGTTACCTCGCCCACTTCGACTCGCGCGCCGTGTGCGACAGCCACGCGCAGTGGGCCGTCGATCAGGTCTCCAAGGCCGGCAGCGGGATGACGTTGCTGCCGAGCCTGGGGTATTCGCGCACCTCCGCTCCGACGGAGTGCTACCCGATCGTCAACCGCGACTACCCGGGTTACAGCGGCGAGTGGAGCTACGTCGTGGCCTATCGCTCGGTGACCGGCAAGCCGCTGCTGTCCCCGGTGGACGTCAAGGTGGACCCAGGGCAGAGCCACCCGCCGGCCGTCAATCCCGACCACGACTCGGTCTACGGCTACGCGCACAAGGTCGCGTTCTCGACCAAGACCACCTCTCTGCAGGCGTGCAACAACAAGTTGAACTGGTCGGCGAACGCGGTTCTGGCAAACCCGAATGCGCATCTGAGCTACGCGAGCAAGACCTGCTCGACCCAGGACCAGCTTCTGCCGGGCTACATCGGCTACGAGGTGGACTATCTCGGGACGTCGGAGAACATCGGCCTGGCCGGTGACCGGGCGATCCAGTTCGACAACCCCTCGATGCTCGCGTCGCTGGGGTACAACGTCCGCTGACAGGACTGCACGCGTGGGGTGGCCGGGGGTGTTCTCCCGGCCACCTCTCGTACGTCCGAGGACCGCATGGCCAGCAAGACCGGTGGACATCCGAGCGTTCGCGGACGTGCATCTGGGGTCGTCCACTTTCGACCACTCGATCCTGTGAGAACCCTATGATCTGGGAGCCCGTCGGCGGTCGCCGACGGCTCACTCATAGGGGAAAGAGCTCACACATGCTCAAGACGCTCGCCGCGGTGGCCGGGGCCACTGCGCTTGCCGGCACCGGCATCGCCGTGTCGGCCACGCCGGCGTACGCCGCGGCACCCGCCGCCGCTCATGCCAAGGGATCGATCTACTTCCACGGCTCGAGCCCGGCGGCGCACTTCTGGTCGCGCAGCGACTGCAACTCACACGCTGCGTGGGAGGTCGGGCAGGTCAAGAAGGCCGGATCGGCAGCGGCGCTGCTCCCGGCAGTCCCGGACCCGACCAGCCACGGACAGGAGCTGCGGTTCACCTGCTACCCGGTGCAGGGCGCGCAGTGGAGCTACCTGATCGCGTACAAGTCCGCGACGGGCAACCCGGTGGCGAGCAGCGACCGGTACGTCGACACGGCGCACCGCGACCAGGGGACCGCGAGCACGCTGCCCGACGGCGAGAACGTGTGGCTCTTCGACCACGAGGTGCGCAAGCCGGCCGGGTCGACCAGCGCGTCGACCTGCAACGGATGGCTCAAGTGGTTCCAGAACCTCGTGACGACCAACCCGCATGCGCGGCTGGCCTTCTCGGACAACTCGTGTACAAGGGACGACAGCGGCTTCGGCTACGGCGTCGTCTACTTCTCGACCACGAAGACCGCCGGACTGCGCGGTGACCAGGCGTTCGGCATCCGGGGCATCCCGATGTTGGACGTCCTCGGCTACGACTACGGGCAGGACCTCGGCGACGCGGTGCAGGCGCGGGCGCACGCCTGGTACACGCACAAGTAGCACGTCGACGGCGGGTGTCCGAGGCCATGAGCTCCGGGCACCCGCCGTACGCCGCGAACGTCCGGCGAGAAGCAGGTGAACAACCGTGTCAACGTGGCCACCGAGCCGTGCGCGACTCCTATGATCCGATCGTGAGCGGTCGCTCACGCCGTCTCCCGATAAGGATCACCTCATGCTGAAGACGCTCGCGGCGGTCGCAGGTGCGGCCGCGCTCGCCGGTACCGGCATCACCCTGGCGGCCGCACCCGCCCACGCTGCCGCCCACCCTGCGGGCTCGATCTTCCTGCACGGCACCAGCCGCCAGGCGCACTTCTGGTCGCGCAGCGACTGCGAGTCGCACGCCAAGTGGGAGGTCGGCCAGGTCACCAAGGCTTCCGCGACCGCGACCCTCCTGCCGGGCACCCAGGACTCGGATTTCCAGGGTCCGGAGCTGCGCTTCAACTGCTATCCCGTACGCGGCGCGCAGTGGACCTATCTCACTGCGTACACGTCGAAGACGGGCAACCCGGTCGCCTCCACCGACATCTACGTCGACACCTCCAACCGGCTGTCCGACCTGCTCAACGGCGTGAAGACGGTCGATTCCGAGAACGTCTGGGCCTACGAGCATTCCGTCAGCAAGCCCGCGTCGTCCACCGACGTGGCGACCTGCGACAAGTACCTGAACTACTTCGTCAACCTGGTCAAGGTGAACCCGCACGCCCGTACCGTCGCCGCGGACACCGCCTGCGAGGTCGACAACGGCACCATCAGCTACTACGTCGACTACGCGGCGACGACCGCCACCGCCGGACTGCTGAGCGACAAGCCGCTCCCGACCAGCGAGGCGCCGCAACCGCAGCCGATGCTCGACGCGTTGGGCTACGACTACCCCTTGGCGCAGGACGCCCACCAGGCGCACACGCACGCGTGGCGCGTCCGCCACTGACCGGCAGATGAGAACGGCCGGTCGGGGTGATCCCCGACCGGCCGTTCCTCGTGTGCGCAGCTCAATCGCGAGCAGGCGCACGCCATTTGCGCTCGAAGGGAAGCCGCCAGGCTCGCGGGGCGATGAGCTGGTGGATCTGATTCGGACCCCATGAGCCGAGCGCGTAGGGCCGCACCGGCGGCGGGTTGTCGAGCAGCGGTTCGGAGATCTCC
The DNA here is from genome assembly GCF_013410455.1 of Allobranchiibius huperziae. NCBI lineage: Bacteria > Bacillati > Actinomycetota > Actinomycetes > Micrococcales > Dermacoccaceae > Allobranchiibius > Allobranchiibius huperziae. The sequence goes on from NZ_JACCFW010000001.1 coordinate 531,838, forward strand.
CACAGCCGCTCGATGCCCTCGGCCGAGGTGAACAGCGTGTGGTCACCTCGGATCGCGTCGTAGATGAGCCGCTCGTAGGCCTCCAGCACCGACCCGGCCCAGCTGGTGTCCTGGTAGGCGAACTGCATCGAGAGCTTGTCGAGGCGGAAGCCGGGTCCGGGCCGCTTGCCGTAGAACGACAGCGAGAGCTTGGCCTTGTCCGCGAGGTCGAACGTCAGGTGGTCCGGGCCGTTCTGTCCGACACCGGAACCGGGCGGGAACATCGACTTCGGCGGCTCCTTGAACGCGACCGAGATGATCCGCTGGCCCTCGGACAGCTTCTTGCCGGTGCGCAGATAGAACGGGACGCCGGCCCACCGCCAGTTGTCGATGTAGGCCTTCAGGGCGATGAACGTCTCGGTCTCCGACTCCGGAGCGACGCCCTTCTCGTCGCGGTAGCCCTGGTACTGGCCTCGTACGACGTCGTTGGGGTTGATCGGCTGCATCGACCGGAAGACCTTGTTCTTCTCCTCGGTGATCGCCTGGGGCAGTAGCGCGGTCGGCGGCTCCATGGCGGTGAACGCCAGCACCTGGAAGAGGTGGGTCACGACCATGTCCCGGTAGGCGCCCGTGCCCTCGTAGAAGGACGCCCGCTGTTCCAGGCCGAGGGTCTCCGGCACGTCGATCTGGATGTGCTCGATGTTGTTGCGGTGCCAGATCGGCTCGAAGAGTCCGTTGGCGAAGCGGAACGCCAGGATGTTGAGCGCCGCCTCCTTGCCGAGGAAGTGGTCGATGCGGAAGACCTGGTCCTCGTCGAAGAACTCGTGGACCGCGGCGTTGAGCGCCACGGCGCTCGCGAGATCGGTGCCGAACGGCTTCTCCATGACGATCCGGCTGCCCTCGGCCAACCCCGCCTCGGCGAGCGTGCGGGTCACCGCCAGCGCCGCCTTCGGCGGCACGCTCAGGTAGTGCAGGCGCTGCGGCGGGAGGGTGCCGGTGACCTCGGCCTCCGCTTCGGCCACGGTCTTGGCCAGTCCCTGCGGACCCGCCGACCCGGGCACGTAGTAGACGCGCTTGGCGAAGGCCTGCCAGACCTTGTCGTCGCGGTTGTGCACCGAGAACTCGTCGATGGAGCGCGACGCGAGGTCGATGAACTCCTCGCGAGTCATCTCCTCCAGCGACGTGGCGACGAGCCGGATGTCGCCGAGCAGCCGGGAGTGGAAGAGGTGCAGCAGGCCCGGGAGGAGTTTGCGCTTGGCCAGATCGCCGGTGGCGCCGAAGAGCACGACGGTTGCCGTGCGGTCGGCCACGTTGTCAGTGGACGTCTCGGAAACCATGGGCAGCCTCTCGGGAGAAGGAGTTTCGCCGGATCATGCCGCGCTCGCGTTGCCGCGCCCGCGTCGTACGTAGGCAAGCCCCAGCGCGCCGAGGAGGAGGCCGGACAACGCTGCCCACGGCCACCAGTGACGGTCGCCGCTGTGCAGAGCCGGCACGGCGAGCGTGGCCACGAGCGCGATCGCCCACAGCACCAGACCGACGATGATGATGTGCGGGGTGTCGACCTGCAGCGGCTCGATCTGCGCATCCTGCCCGGGCTCCCGGCCCACGTCCTGGCTCACGGATGCCAGCCTAGCGGCGCCCGGTCAGCGCGCACCGGACGGAGCAGTGTCCCCGAGGTCCTCGGCGTCGACGATCCGGTAGGCGTAGCCCTGCTCGGCGAGGAACCGCTGGCGGTGCGCCGCGAACTCCGCGTCGACGGTGTCGCGGGCGACGACCGTGTAGAAGTGCGCGGTGCCGTGGTCGCGCTTGGGGCGCAGCACGCGCCCGAGGCGTTGCGCCTCCTCCTGGCGTGACCCGAAGGTGCCGGACACCTGGATCGCGACGCTCGCCTCCGGCAGGTCGATGGAGAAGTTCGCCACCTTGCTCACCACCAGCAGGGTGATCTCGCCGTCGCGGAACTGCTGGAAGAGCTTCTGGCGTACGGCGACCGTCGTCTCGCCGGTGATGATGTCGGCGTTCAACCGGCCGGCGAGAGTGTCGAGCTGGTCGAGGTACTGGCCGATCACCAGGGTGGGCGCGCCGGCGTGCCGGGCGACCAGCTGCTCAACGACCGGGTTCTTGACCTCCGAGCAGGACGCGAAGCGGTAGCGGTCCTCGGGCTCGGTCGTGGCGTAGACCAGACGATCGTGCTCGGGCAGGGTGACCCGCACCTCGACGCAGTCGGCGGGGGCGATGTAGCCCTGGTTCTCGATGTCCTTCCACGGCGCGTCGAAGCGCTTCGGCCCGATGAGGCTGAAGACGTCGGACTCACGGCCGTCCTCGCGTACGAGGGTCGCGGTCAGACCGAGGCGACGCCGGGCCTGCAGGTCGGCGGTCATCCGGAAGATCGGGGCCGGCAGCAGGTGGACCTCGTCGTAGAGGACGAGGCCCCAGTCGCGGGCGTCGAGCAGCTCCAGGTGCGGGAAGACGCCCTTCCGCTTGTGCGTGAGCACCTGGTACGTCGCGATGGTGACCGGGCGGATCTCCTTGCGTGCGCCGCTGTACTCGCCGATCTCGTCCTCGGTCAGTGAGGTGCGCTTCAGCAGTTCCTCGCGCCACTGCCGGGCCGAGACCGTGTTGGTCACCAGGATCAACGTGGTGGCCTTGGCGCGTGCCATCGCGCCCGCGCCCACCAGCGTCTTGCCGGCGCCGCAGGGAAGCACGACGACGCCGGACCCGCCGTGCCAGAACCCGTCGACGGCCTGCTCCTGATAGGGCCGCAGCGACCACTCGGTCGTGTCGAGGGAGATCTCGTGGGCCTCACCGTCGACGTACCCGGCGCGGTCCTCGGCGGGCCAGCCCACCTTGATGAGCTGCTGCTTGATCGCGCCGCGCTCGCTGGGATGCACCGCCACGGTGAGGTCGTCGAGCCGCGCGCCGACCATGGGCGCGATCTTCTTGTGCCGCAGCACCTCCTCGAGCACCGGTTTGTCCGTGGAGGTCAGCACCAGCTGGTCGTGCTCGCGCTTCTCCAGCACGAGGCGGCCGTACCGGTCCATCGTCTCGGCGATGTCGATCAGCAGGGCGTTGGGCACGGGGTAGCGGCTGAAGCGGACCAGGGCGTCGACGACCTGCTCGGCATCGTGCCCGGCCGCACGCGCGTTCCACAGCCCGAGCGGGGTGACCCGGTAGGTGTGGATGTGCTCGGGTGCGCGTTCGAGCTCTGCGAAGGGGGCGATCGCCCGGCGGGCCGACGTCGCGTCGGGGTGGTCGACCTCCAGCAGCACCGTCTTGTCGCTCTGCACGATCAGGGGTCCGTCGGTCATACCTGCTCTTTCGCCTCGGGGTTCGCCCGTACAACGCATCGGGCGGCGCCGATCTTCCGGCGCCGCCCGTTGGGAACTGTCTGCGAGGTCAGAACGTCGAGCTGTAGCTGGGAGAGTTCCCGTAGTCGTCGTTGTAACTGCTGGAGTGGCTCCCGAACTCACCCACGGCGAAGAGCACGATCAGAGCGATGACCGCGAGCGCGACGAGGACGCCGAAGACGATCCACCCGATCTTCGCGAGCCGAGCCGCGCCGCCCGGGTCGTTGGATTGCTTGGTGAGCGCGATGATGCCCAGGATCAGCGAGGGAACGCCGGCCCCGCAGCACAGGAAGATCGACAGCCCCGACACGACCGTCAACACGATCGCCGAGGTGTTGCTGCCGTTGCCCTGGGTGGCGGGTGGGGAGTAGTAGCCCTGCTGTCCGTAACCACCCTGGCCGTACGCGTCGTACCCGCCCTGCGGCGCGCCGTACGGGTCCTTCTCCGTCTGGCCGTAGGGCGCCGACTGGCCGTACTGCGGAGCGCTGCCGTACTGCGGCGCCGATTGGCCGTACTGGGGCGCGCTGCCGTACTGCGGCGTCGGCTCGCCGTACTGAGGGGGCGGGGCCTGCCCGTACTGGGGCGCGCTGCCGTACTGCGGCGTGGACTGTCCGTAGGACGATCCGGACGATTCGCCGTACGGGGCGGCGGAGGGCGGCGCTGACCAGCCGTTGCCGCTCTGGGTGCTCCCCGAGTCGTCTCCCTGCCCCTGCTCCTCCACGTGCGGCACGCCCTGTGTCGGCTGCTCGTGGATGGGGTTCTGCGAGCCGTCGTAGGGCGGCTGGTTGCTCATCGTGATCTCCCGGTGCTGGCGTGAGCGGCAAGCATCGCACGAAGGCAGGGCCGCAACGGGATGCGAGCCGGTGGCGCCGAGGTCAACCGTTCTGGGAGCGCTGGAGCGTGACCCAGTCCCGCAGTGCGGCTGCGGTGGTCGTGACGTCCTGTTCCGTGGTGTCGATCACCTCGACCATCCACGAGGGACCCGTCCCGGCACCCGGCAGCCACCGGTCCCAGCGCATCCCGGCTGCGGCGCCCTCGGTGAGGACCTCGGGGTGGAACGCCGCGTCGACGGCGTGCGCACGATGCCACCGCGCCCACCCGACGAAGGCGCGCTTCTCCTCCCTGGACCACTTCCCCGGATCGCGCTCCTCCAGGCGGCGCCATCGGGTGCGGTCTTCGACATCCATCAGGAGCACCGCGGTGGCCAGTCGGTCGGCCTCGGGCACAGCCAGGAGTTCGCCGATGGGGGACTGACCCGTGAGCAGCAGGTCGGTGCCCGTCCGCTCGAGCCGGGTCGCCTCCTGCACCCAGCGACGCAGGTCGCGCTGGCGCCAGGCGGTGTCCGCGTCGCTCGGTACGCCGTGTTCGTCGCTGTCGTGCACGGCCAGGTGCGGCAGGTCGGCACAGAGCCGCGCGGCCGTGGTCTTGCCCGAGCAACTCGATCCGGTCACCAGCAACAGCACGATTCGACGATGTCATGCGGCGAGCGGCGTTACGCCTGGGCTGGTGACGTCAGATGGGCAGCTGGGGTTCATCGTCGCGGAGGCGCTCGGCGGCTGTGACGGCGGCGAGAACGTGGTGGGCGGCGTCGACCACGGCGTCGGGATGGGTCGTGGGCACCATGTGCGCGGCGCCTCGAACAGTGCTCAGGTGGCCGCCCGATGCGCTCTGCACCGTGGCCGACCACTCCTTCGCCGCGATCTGGTCCCGCTCTCCCCGCACGATCGCCACCGGTGCCTGCACCGAGCGGAGGGCGTGATCGGTGCGGAAGGGGCGTACGGCGTTCATGCCGCGGATCATGCTCCCCGGCCCCGTGCGCGCCCACTGCCGGAACAGCGCGGGCAGCTGCCACCACGGTTCCCGGACCGCCGTACGAGCCCACTGCACCAACAACCGCGGCCACGACGCGGCAGCGGGATCGGTCACCGGTCCTACGAGGACCAGGCCGACCACATCGCCTGACCGGGAGGCGAGGTCGGCAGCGATCGGGCAACTCGCGGAGTGCGCGACCAGGATCAGCGGAGCGTTCCGGGGCAGGCGCCGCGCGAGCAGTGCCGCCTGGGCCTCGACCCGCAGGTCGAGACCGCGGGGAGCCGGCTGCCCCATCGTCGGTAGCACCACCACGACGCTGTCCCGATCGAGACGGGCGCGTACCCGCTCCCACTCCAGTTCGTCCAGACCGAGGCCGGGTACGAAGACGACCAGTGGGTTCCCCATGATGTCGCCGACTCTGTCAGACAGGCGCCACCCCTTCGACCATCACCCTGCGGCCCCAGCGACCTGCAGTGCCTCGTCGGCCGCGCAGGGGACGTCGGGGGCGACTCCGACGCCTTCCCAGTTCCCGCCCGTACGGGCGATGACTGAGCGCGCCACGGGGATCTGACAGATGAGCCCGTCGGCCAGCGTGAAGCGTTCGACCGGGTGCGCGCCGCCGCCCGTCCTCTCACCGATCACGCGGGCACGCCCGTTCGCCTGCAGGACGTAGGCCAGGTCCTCGCCACCGGAGAACGTGCGGTGGGAGGTCAGGATGTCCACCGGGCCGTCGTACGCAAGGGTCCGCGGCCTGCTGAGGTAGTCGACGGTCGGCTGGTGGCGATGCTCGAACCAGCCCAGCAGGACCGGCTCCGCGCCCAGCAGCCAGCCGTGGATCATCGCGATCGTGTCGGTGTCACCTCCACCGCAGGCCCGCAGGTCGATGACGAGCCGCTCCGCGCCGGCGACCAACGCGCACATCGCGTCGATGCAGGTCTCAGCGCGATCCGCGTCGTCCAGGTACGGGCTGATCGTGACGACGGCGATGCCATCGAGGCGACGCTGCACCCCGGCGATCCCCGCGGCCGGAGGGCGCGGTGCCGGTGCCTGCACGGTCGCGGCCCGCAGACTGAGGTGCCGGTCGGGGATCAACTGGTGGATGCGGGCGTTGACGGCATCGCGGTCCGGTACGAGCGCCGCGAGCTCGGCCGAGTGCTGACGCAGGAGTCCTGCGTATCGGGCCGCATCGGCCTCGAGAACGTAGTGGTGCTCGACCAGGTCTGCCATCTCATCGAAGATCGTCATCGGCACAGGATCGAAGGCTCTTGACGCTCACGCCAGTCCAGTTGACGCTTCGGGGGTGAGCACTGACGTACCGGATGCCTTGAACGTGTCGACGCCCCAACAGCACGAGGCGATGCGGCACCCGTCACGGCACCGCATCACCCTGGCCCTCGGCATCGAACCCATGACGGTCAGCGCCCTCTCGCGCGAGCTGGCCATGAACAAGGGCAACGTCGCCCACCACGTCAAGGTGCTGGTGGACGCCGGCCTCGTGAGGCGTGTCGGCACACGGACCGGCCGTGGCGGCACCGGGACGCTCTACGCGCGCGCCGGTCGATCGCTGCACTTCCACGACCGTGACGCGACGACCGGCATGCTCGGCGCGGTCCGGGCCGGACTGGATGCGGATCCGCAGTCCTTCGCGTTCCTGCGCGCCGTGCGTCTGACGCCCGTCCAGACCCGCGAACTGACCGCGCACCTCGAACGATGGGTCGCGGGCCTGCCCGCCGACGACTCCGGATCTCTCGTGAACGTCTTCGTCGCCGTCGCTCGCGGCTGACGTGCGGCGTGATGGCAACATGACGGGATGAGCCTTCCCCAGGTCGAGCCGTCCTCCGTCATGCCGGACCGGATCACGATCTACGAGGTCGGTCCGCGCGACGGACTGCAGAACGAGAAGACGATCCTTTCCACGGACGTGAAGGCGCAGTTCGTACGACGCCTGGTCGCGACCGGCCTGCAGACCATCGAGACGACGTCCTTCGTGCCGGCCGCGTGGGTGCCGCAGATGGGCGACGCGCCGCAGCTGCTGGAGCAGTTGGGCGAGCTCGGCCGCGGTGCCGACCGGCCGGTGCTCGTGCCGAACGAGCGGGGCCTGGACGCGGCGCTCGCAGCAGGCGTGGGAGCGGTGGCCGTTTTCGGGTCGGCGACCGAGACCTTCGCGCAGAAAAATCTCAACCGCAGCGTCGAGGAGTCCCTGCGGATGTTCGCTCCCGTCGTCGAACGCGCGAAGGCCGCAGGGCTGTGGGTGCGCGCGTACGTCTCGATGTGCTTCGGCGACCCCTGGGAGGGCGCGGTCCCGATCGATCAGGTGGTGACGGTCTGCGAGGCGATGCTGGCGCTCGGCGCCGATCAACTCTGCCTGGGCGACACCATCGGCACCGGCACGCCCGGTCACGTCGTACGGCTGCTGGATGCGTTGGGGGAGAAGGGGATCGCGCCGGCGACACTCGGCGTGCACTTCCACGACACCTACGGCCAGGCCCTGGCCAACACCCTGGCCGCGCTCGCGAAGGGGGTGCGCACGGTCGACGCCTCCGCCGGCGGTCTCGGTGGGTGCCCGTACGCCAAGAGCGCGACCGGCAACCTCGCCACCGAGGACCTGGTGTGGGCCTGCCGCGGGCTCGGGATCGAGACCGGAGTGGACCTGACCGAGCTGGTCGCCACGAGCGTCTGGATGGCCGGGCAGCTCGGCCGCCCGTCCCCGTCGAGGGTCGTGCGCGCCCTTGGTGACAGTGGTCAGTGACAGGATGCAGGAGACCAGACCAACGTCGGGTCCTCGCGCGCCACGGGGGAGCAGCACCGCGCCCGTCGCGCTCGCGTGAGGCACCCGCAGTCGACGCAGCGGACAGGATTCTTCGTGGGGCAGACATCGGGCATCACCGCAACCTTCGATCCGGACATCCGGGCGCAGGACGACCTGTTCGGGTACGTCAACAGCGTCTGGGTGCGTGAGACCCAGATTCCCGGCGACCGGGCGCGCTACGGCTCGTTCGACCGGCTGCGCGAGGCGTCCGAGGCGAGCATGCGCGAGATCGTGCAGCAGGCGGCAGCCTCGCAGGACGCGCCCGGCACCCCCGGTCGCAAGGTCGGCGACCTCTACACCTCGTTCATGGACGTGGAGCACATCGACTCCCTCGGAGTGGCCCCGCTCGTGCCGACGCTCGACGCGATCACCGCCGTCGCGACGGTGGAGCAGCTGTGCAGCCAACTCGGCGTGCTGGCCCGCGCGGGCATCCCGAACGCGGTGGCGGCGTACGTCAGTGCGGACGCCAAGGACCCCGACAGCTACGTGGTCTACCTCGAGCAGGCGGGCCTCGGGCTGCCCGACGAGTCCTACTACCGCGAGGAGAAGTACGCCGAGATCCGAGGCACGTACGTCGCGCACATCGCGGCGATGTTCGGGCACGCCGGCATCGACGAAGGTGAGCGGCGTGCGCAGGCCGTGCTGGAGCTGGAGACCCGCCTCGCCTCCCACCACTGGGACGTCGTCGCCACCCGCGACGCGGTCAAGACCTACAACAAGTTCGACGCGGCAGGCCTGCGTGAGCTGGCGCCCGAATTCGACTGGGACGCTTGGACGTCGGGCCTGCAAGCCCCCGAACGCGCGTTCGCCCAGATCGTCCTGGGGGAGCCGTCGTTCTTCAGCGGCCTCTCGGACACCCTGCGTGAGCTGCCGCTGGAGGACTGGAAGTCCTGGCTGCTGTGGCACACGATCAGTGCGCGCGCGCCCTACCTCAGCTCGCCTCTGGTCGATGAGAACTTCGCCTTCTACGGCAAGGCGCTGTCCGGGGTGCCGGAGCTGCGTGAGCGGTGGAAGCGTGGGGTCGCCCTGGTGGAGGGCGCGCTCGGCGAGGTCGCCGGGCAGCTCTACGTCGAGAAGCACTTCCCGCCGCACGCCAAGGAGCGGATGGTGCAGCTGGTCGACAACCTCATCGAGGCCTACCGGCGCGATTTCCAGACGCTGCCCTGGATGGGTGAGCAGACCCGGGCCAAGGCCCTGGAGAAGCTCGCGAACTTCACCCCGAAGATCGGTTACCCCGACAAGTGGCGCGACTACAGCGCTTTGGAGATCGACGCGGACGACCTGCTCGGCAACGTGGTGCGGTCGGCACAGTTCGAGTCCGATCGTGAGCTGGCCAAGCTCGGCGGACCGATCGACCGCGACGAGTGGCTGATGACCCCGCAGACGGTCAACGCGTACTACCACCCGACGATGAACGAGATCGTCTTTCCCGCCGCGATCCTGCAGCCGCCGTTCTTCGACGTGGATGCCGACGACGCGGTCAATTACGGCGGCATCGGCGCGGTCATCGGCCACGAGATCGGGCACGGCTTCGACGACCAGGGCTCGCGGTACGACGGGGACGGTCGGCTGGAGGACTGGTGGACCGAAGAGGACCGGTCCCGGTTCGACGCCCTCGCGAAGGCCCTCATCGAGCAGTTCGACGACCAGGAGCCCGCGGACGCGCCCGGGTCGAAGGTCAACGGCGGCCTGACCGTCGGGGAGAACATCGGCGACCTCGGCGGCCTGACCATCGGCTTCAAGGCCCACCGGATCGCTACCGAGAAGGCACCGTCACCGGAGCTCGACGGGCTGACGGGCGACCAGCGGTTCTTCGTCGGCTGGGCGCAGATCTGGTGCGCCAAGGCCCGCGGCGAGGAGGCCGTGCGACTGCTCGCGATCGACCCGCACGCCCCCGCGAACTGCCGGGCCAACATCGCCCGCAACCTGGTCGAGTTCCACGAGGCGTTCGGCGTCTCCGAGGACGACGGCATGTGGCTGCCGGAGGACCGGCGGGTCCGCATCTTCTGATCATCGAGGGGCAGGGAACGAGCCGAGGGGTGGGGACATGTCACCACCCCTCGTGCGTTTCTGCACCCCTCGACGGGGACGGATCGCTCAGGCGACCTCGACGATGCCGGTGATGCGGTGGATCGAGAACGTCCGCGGATGCTCCGGATCCTGCTCGTTCGGGCTGATCAGGCCGGACACCCGGCCGCCCTCGATCCGGCGCGGCCGGAAGAGACCGCGACGCAGCTCACCGGACGGCTCGGCATACCCGATCCACACCCGCGCGCTGCTGCCGACGGCCTCCTGCAGCAGCGACCGGGTCACGCTCGGCTCGGTCGACGGGATACGCGGACCTGCGGCAGGCTCCGGGCGGTCGCGCTCGCCGGCACGCATGGCGGCGACCAGTCGCTCCGCCAGGGGTTCGTCGACCAGGGAGACCTGCACGGCCTGCGGCGCGCGTGGCGTCGGAGCGCGGTCCTTGCCCGGGCCGGTGCCGACGACCGTGCCGGTCGCGCTCTCCGCGACCGGCGTGTGCCGATGGTCCCGCAGCATCTCCAGCACGGTCGTCGCAGGCGCGGGGGAGACCAGCACGGTCGGCGCGATGCGGCGCAGTTGCAACGGGGCGAGCGAGCGGTCGCCGAGGATCGCCTGCAGCGATGCCTCGTCGTCGCTGCGCAAATAGCAGCCGGCGGCTCCGATCCGGGTCTGTCCGTGCCGGCGGGCGACGTCTCCGACCAGATACTCCAGCGGTTGGGGCAGCGGGGTGCGACTGGCGCCGCGCAGGCGTTCCAGGACGTCGTCGGCGTCGGCGCCCCCGTCGAGCACCGTGCGGACGGAGGTGGGCGTGAAGCGGTAGACCGTTGCAGCACCCCGTGATTCGACCTCCGCTGCGCGGTGCATGAAGCGGCGCAGGTCGTCGCTCAACGCGCCGGGCGCCACCGCGGTCAGGTCGGCCTGCACCAGGAGTTCGTCGATCGGCGTCGGCAGCGCGGGCGCCGGTTCGGTGCCGCCGACGAGCGCGCGGCCCGCACTCGTCACGGCACCCGTTGCTACCAGGCCGAGCCATTCGGCCTCCCTCAGCACGATCGCGGCGCGGGTCGGAGCGCTGCGCGGGAGCCGCATCGGCAGGTGCCAGCGCAGCAACTCGCCCACCTCCTCGAGCGTCGCGGGCCGGCCCGGCTTGAGTGCGGCAAGGACGCCGAGCACCTCGTGCCGGCGGGTCCGCAGCAGCGGCCAGGTCGCCTCGGGCGCGAGCACGTTCAGCGGACCGCCCGGCTGGTCGGCGTCGGTGCACAGGCTCGGCGCGCGCAGCGTCGTCCACCACGTCTGCGCGAGCAGCCTCCACCGGTGGGCGGGCTCGGCGTCCAGCCACTCGTCGTACTCGGCCGTGGGAAGGAAGACGGGCACGGCGTCGACGGTCCGGCCGACCAGACCACTGGCCGCGGCGATCTCGATGACGAACGCCGCGATCTCGGGTGAGACCTCCAGCGCGGTCGTGGCCGCACGGTGGTCCTTCACGCCCAGGCCACCCGAGCGCAGCACCCGTGGCCGTTCGCTGCTCCACAGGTCGGCCAGCTCCTCGACCCGGACGAGCAGGTCGTAGGCTGCGCTGCCGCCGGCGGCATCGACCGCGGCCGGGTCGAGCGCCGCCGAGGCGGCATCCGGACGTGAGAGCGCGTCTTCGTAGAGTCGACCGTCGCGCAGTGCGAGGCCGACCTCGCGGGGCAGAACAGCGGTGTCCTCCGCCACGGAGGCTGCGAGCGACGCCTCGAGCAGCTCATCCCGCACCGCGCGGGCGCCGTTGCTGGAGAACGTCACCCGCGGACCGGCCCACCGCAGGCGACCCAGCGCGCCTCGGGTCGCGTCGGAGCACTGTTCGATCGTGGCGGCGATGTCGGCCGGCGGCCGCACACCGAGCTCGCGGGCCGTCGGTCCGAGGTGGGCCGGCTCGGGAAGCACCTCGGCGACTGCACGGGCCGGGGTGAGACCGGTCGACGAGCGCCAGAGCAGGCCGAGCTCCTGCAGCGAGCGCAGCTGCGGGGCGACGGTCTTCTGGGCGACGCCGAGCAGTCCGGCCGCGCTCTTGTCGTCGGCGACCAGGACCGCTTCCAGCACCCGTAGCGTGTCGGCCTCGAGGGCCTCGATCGCGCGTTGCACGCTCGGCCGGGTCGCCGCGCGCGCGGCGAGGCCGGTCAGATCCGCCGGGGCGGGCCGGGCCAGGTCGGGGCGGCGAAGCACCAGACGGCGCAGCTGGGCATCGGTGCGCGACCGCACGTCGTCGGCGAAGCTGCGGGCGGTCATCACCCGAGCGTATGGCGCGGGCGAACGACGCCGCGAACCCCCGCCCGCCGGTCTAGGGTCTTCTCACCGCATCGCCCGCGTTCCAGGAGGCTCCCCGTGGTCACCGTCCCTCTGCCGTCCTATGCGTCCGGCACCTCCGACGTCCCCCTGCTCGGCGACACCATCGGCGCGAACCTGCGTCGTACGGCGGATGCCCACGGTGAGCGCGAGGTGCTGGTGGACGTCCCCAGCGGACGGCGGTGGACCTACGACGAGTTGGTGCGGGACGTCGACCGGCTGTCCCGAGCGCTGCTCGCGAGCGGGGTGCAACGCGGCGACCGGGTGGGCATCTGGGCGCCGAACGTCCCGGAGTGGGTGCTGGTGCAGTACGCCACCGCGACCATCGGCGCGATCCTGGTCTGCGTCAACCCGGCGTACCGCTCGCACGAGCTCGCGTTCGTGCTGCGCCAGTCGGGCATGCGCACCCTCGTCAGCGCGACGGCGCACAAGTCGTCGGACTACCGCGCCATGGTGGAGGAGGTGCGCGGCGACTGCCCGCAGCTGCAGGACGTGGTCTACCTCGGCGAGGACAGTTGGTCGCAGCTGCTGGCGCGGGCGGGCGAGGTGAGCGACGAGGACCTGGCGAGCCGAGCCGCCGACCTCGACCCCGATCAGCCGATCAACATCCAGTACACGTCGGGTACGACCGGTTTCCCCAAGGGCGCGACCCTCACCCACCACAACATCCTCAACAACGGCTTCTTCGTCGGGGAGATGATCGCCTACTCCCACGAGGACCGGATCGCGGTGCCGGTGCCGTTCTACCACTGCTTCGGGATGGTCATGGGCAACCTGGCAGCGACCTCGCACGGCGCCTGCCTCGTCATCCCGGCGGCGTCGTTCGAGCCGGCCGCGACGCTGAAAGCTGTGCAGCAGGAACGGTGTACGTCGCTCTACGGCGTGCCGACGATGTTCCTGGCCGAGCTGGGGCTGGAGGACTTCACGTCGTACGACCTGTCGAGTCTACGGACCGGGATCATGGCGGGTTCCCCGTGCCCGGTGGAGGTGATGAAGCGGGTCATCGCCGACATGCACATGGAGGCGGTCGCGATCTCCTACGGCATGACCGAGACGTCGCCGGTGTCGCTGATGACCCGGATGGACGACAACCTGGCCCGGCGGACGGAGACCGTGGGCCGGGTGATGCCGCACCTGGAGGTGCGGATCATCGACCCGGCGACCGGTCAGCGGGTGGGACGCGGGGAGACCGGCGAGCTGTGCACGCGCGGCTACAGCGTGATGCGCGGCTACTGGGAGCAGGACGACAAGACCGCCGAATCCATCGACGAGGCGCGCTGGATGCACACCGGCGACCTCGCCACCATGGACGACGACGGCTACGTCGCGATCGTCGGCCGCATCAAGGACCTGGTCATCCGCGGCGGCGAGAACATCTACCCGCGGGAGATCGAGGAGTTCCTCTACACCCATCCCGACATCGCAGACGTGCAGGTCGTCGGGGTGCCCGACGAGCGGTACGGCGAGGAGCTGATGGCGTGGGTCATCATGCGTCCGGGCCGACCCGAGCTGCAGATCGACGCGCTGCAGGACTTCTGCCGGGGCAAGCTGGCGCACTACAAGATCCCGCGCTACCTGCACGTGACCGGAGAGTTCCCGATGACCGTGACCGGCAAGATCCGCAAGGTCCAGATGCGCGAGGAAGCGGTCGAGATCCTCGCCCGCTGACGTTTTGGACATGCGCGACGGGGCGGATGTGCCCCGATGTGCATGTCCGAATGCTGGATCGTGCTGAGATTGCCCTATGGCAACGGCGCTTCCCAGCGGGGACCAGTGGACGATCCGGCACGATGACCACGAGGCGGTGATCGTGCAGGTCGGTGGCGGGCTGCGCACCTACCGCGCCGACGGCCGCGATCTGCTCTTCGGCTATCCGGAGGACGCGAAGTCCGATGCCGGTCGCGGACATCTGCTGATGCCGTGGCCGAACCGGATCCGCGACGGGAAGTACACCTTCGCGGGCAAGGACCAACAGCTGGCGCTGACCGAACCGGCTCGCTCGAACGCTTCGCACGGCCTGGTCCGGTGGGCCGACTGGTCTGTCGTGCAACATGACTCGGATGCCATTGTGGTCGAGCACCTGCTACGACCGCAGCCCGGCTGGGACTGGACGCTGCGCCTGCAGGTGGCCTACACGCTGAGCGCCCTCGGTCTGATGGTGACGCCGGCGGCGACCAACCTCAGCGACACCCCGGCCCCGTTCGGGTACGGCGTCCACCCCTACCTGACCGCGGGGGAGGACACCGTCGACGAGTTGACGCTGACCCTGCCGGGATCGCGCACCATCACCGTGGACGAGCGGCTGCTCCCGATCGGGTCGGCGGCGGTCGAGGGGACGCCGTACGACTTCCGCGCCGGGCGCGCCATCGGCACCACCCAGCTCGACCACTGCTACGCCGACCTGACCTCGAACAACGGGCGGTGGACGATCTCCCTCGACCACCGCGGGACCCGGACGACCCTGTGGGCGGACGCGACCCGCTTCCCGTACGCGCAGGCCTTCACCGGTGACACGCTCCCGCCGGGACGGGTGCGTCGCACCGGCGTTGCGCTGGAACCGATGACCTGCCCGGCGGACGCCTTCAACAACGGCGAAGGGCTGCTCACCCTCGAGCCGGGTCAGACCTGGACCGGGTCGTGGGGGATCAGCCCGGGCTGAGGCTCAGCGCGGGGGCATCCGCAGCGCGCCGTCGAGTCGGACGACCTCGCCGTTGAGCATCGGGTTGTCGACGATGTGGGCGACCAGTGCGGCGTACTCGGCGGGCTTGCCGAGGCGCGACGGGTGCGGGATCTGCGACTCCAGCACCTCGATGGCCTCCTGCGGGAGCCCCGCGAGCATCGGCGTCTCGAACGTGCCGGGCGCGACCGTCATGACCCGGATGGACTTGTCGGCCAGGTCGCGCGCCGCCGACAGGGTGAGCCCGACGATGCCGCCCTTGGACGACGCGTACGCCGCCTGGCCGATCTGACCGTCGTACGCCGCGACCGACGCGGTCATCGTGATGACGCCGCGCTCGCCGTCGACCGGCTCGAGGTCGAGCATCGCCGCGGCCGCGAGGCGTAGCACGTTGAAGGTGCCGATGAGGTTGATCTCGACGACGGTGCGGTAGTCCTCCAGCGGGAGCACCCCACGCTTGCCGACGATGCGGCCCGGCGTGCCGATCCCTGCGCAGTTGACGGTGATCCGCAGGTCGCCGAGCTCGCGTGCAGCATCGATGGCGGCCTGCACCTGCTCCTCGTCGCGCACGTCGGCGGCCACGAACCGGGCCCGCTCGCCGAGCGACGCCGCCACCTCGGCACCGGGGGAACGGTCCAGGTCGAGGATCACGACCGCTGCACCGTCCGCGGCCAGCCGTCGCGCGGTCGCCTCGCCGAGGCCGGACCCGCCTCCGGTGACGAGGGCGACGGTGGAGTCAGTGATCTGCACTGGGGGTTCCTTTCGGGGGAGTGGTGCCCGCGAGCAGGTGCCGGGCGATGACGATGCGCTGGATCTGGTTGGTGCCCTCGAAGATCTGGGTCACCTTGGCGTCACGGAACATCCGCTCGACCGGGAAGTCACTGGTGTAACCGGCGCCGCCGAGCACCTGGATCGCGTCCGTCGTCACTCGCATGGCGGCGTCGGTGGCGATCAGTTTCGCGCTCGATGCCTCCATCGAGAACGGCCGGCCGGCGTCCTTCAACCGGGCGGCCAGCAGGTACGCCGACCGCGCGGCATACGTCTGCGCCTGCAGGTCGGCGAGCAGGAACTGCAGTCCCTGGTTGCTGGCGATCGTGCGCCCGAACTGCGTGCGCGTGGCGGCGTAGCTCACGGCGGCGTCGAGTGCCGCCTGGGCCAGTCCGGTTGCGGCAGCCGCGATCCCGAGACGTCCGGAGTCGAGCGCCGCCAGTGCGAGATGCATGCCCTCACCGTCGGCGCCGATCCGGCGACCGGTGTCGACGTGGACGTCCTCGTAGTGGATCTCCGAGACGGTGTCGCTCGCCAGGCCCATCTTGCGCTCGGGCGTCCCGGCCGACAGCCCCGGCGCGTCCGCAGGGACGAGGAAGCAGGACAGGCCGCGGCTGCCGGTGTCGGCAGTGCGCACGAAGCTCGTGTAGTAGTCGGCATGGCCCGCGTGCGAGATCCAGGCCTTGGTGCCGCGGATGATGTACGCCGAGCCGTCCGCGACCGGCTTCGCCCGCGTCCGCATGCTCGCGATGTCCGAGCCGGCGTCGCGCTCGGACAGGCAGTAGGCACCCAGCAGGTCGCCGCCCAGCATGTCCGGAAGCCACGTGGCCTGCTGCTCATCGGTGCCCGCTGTGACCAGGGGGAAGCACGTCAGTGCGTGTACCGAGACGCCGACCGCGACGCTCATCCAGGTGGCCGCGATCTCCTCGACCACCTGCAGATAGGTCTCGTACGGCTGGCCTCCGCCGCCGAGCTCCTCGGGGTAGGGCAGGCCGAGCAGCCCGCTGCGGCCCAGGGTGCGGAAGACATCGCGGGGCAGCTCCCCGCTGGTTTCGGCGGCCTCGACGCGCGGCGCGAGCTCCTTGCGGCACAGGTCGCGGGTCAGCTCGATCAGGTCGTCGCCAGCGGCATCCGGCAGCAGGCGTGAGGCAGGCATGCGACCGACTGTAATTGGCGTCCGGAACGGCGTGTGGCGCGCCCCACATCCCGTCTTGCGGCAGGAAATAATCTCGCCTAACCTTCGCTCGACAGGAAATAGTGATGCAAGGAGACGTGGTGGCTGTCTTTCCGAAGGTTCTGGTCGAGCAGGAGCATTCCAGTGCCTGGGCGCTGGATCGCGGGCTCGCTGCGGTGATCAATCCCGCGAACCCCGACGACGCCAGCCTGGAGCGCGCCGCGGCGACGCTGCGCGCCCGCGGCTTCGAGGTCGCCGCGCGGCACGACGGCCGGGTCAGCGCCTCGAGCCTCGACACCGCCGACGTCTACGTCATCGCCCACCCTGCCGACGGACGCTCCGAGCGGGTCGCCGGCAGCCTGCCCGCGGCCTTCGAGCAGTCCGAGCTGGACGCGATCCTGCAGTTCGTGCGCGCCGGCGGCGGCCTGGTCGTCCTTGCCGACTGCGACCAGGACGTCCACGGCAACAACGTCAACGACCTGCTCGCGCACTTCGGCGTCAGCGTCCGCAGCACCGTGGTGCACGAGTCCGCCGACGGCGGCCACCGCCACCTGGGCAACGCCACCTGGGTGCTCGCCGACCTGGCCGGCACCAAGGGCCAGGGCCTGCTCGCCGGCGTCGACGAGCTGTGCTTCTACCGCAGTGGCGTCATCGACATCGAGCCCGGCGCCGACGTGCAGGTGCTCGCGCGCACGAGCCCCACGGCGTACCCGGCGGAGGAGGCGCTGGTCGTGACCGCGTCGTACGGCGCGGGCCGGGTCGTCGTACTCGCCGACTCCGACATCATGGGCGACGACTCGATCGGCGAGCTCGACCACGGGCAGTTCTGGACGAACGCCGTCACCTGGGCGGCCGGTCGGCGCACCCACGAGACGCGGCACCAGGGGTCGGGCGTCGAGACCTCGGCCGAATGGCTGCGGTTGAAGGACGCGGTGCAGGAGCTGCGCCTCCTGCAGTCCAAGGACGGGTCCATCGACGGTGCGGCGCACGACCACACGCGCGCCGCCGACCTGGTCGACGTGATGAAGCGCGAGATCGCTGCGCTGGCGCCGCGATTCCCGCACGACGCCGCCTACCTCGCGGCGCTGCCGCGCGACCTGGACGCCTGGGTCGACGGCGGCTTCGGCGTGCCGGACTTCCTGGACTCCCTCATGCTGTTCCGCCCGGACCAGCACCGCGCGGACGGCGTCGAGCACCTCGTGCTCTTCCCCATGTACACCCAGAACGGCAACCCCGACCGCGTCTTCGAGGCCGTCCTGCTGTGGGTGGCGTGGCCGGACTGGCTGGCGTGGGTCGAGGCGTCGTACGACAACCCGATGTTCCTTGCGATGAACTTCATCGACTTCACTCCGGGTTACGACACCAACTCGGCCGTGCTCTTCCCCGAGACCGTCGCGGTGCGCGAGATCCCGAAGTTCAACTGGGGCGGCATCTTCTGCGACCGCGAGGGCGCGCGGTTCCGCCGCGTCGTCCGCGAGGCCTCGGCGCTGCTGTCGCTGCAGCTGCCGCCGGACGCCGAGCGGCTCATCGCGTCGCAGGACCTGGCTCAGAGCACCTTCGCCATGTGGGACCTGATCCACGACCGCACCCACAGCCACGGCGACCTGCCGTTCGACCCGTTCATGATCAAGCAGCGGATGCCGTTCTGGATGTACGCGCTGGAGGAGCTGCGCTGCGACCTCAACACCTTCCGCCAGGCGGTCAAGCTGGAGGCGGCCGGTCAGCCGTACGCCCGGTCGGTGCAGCTCGCGATCGTCTTCGACCGCATCTTCCGCTTCCCGATCACCGGTGACCGGGTGCGCAACTACGACGGGCTCGGCGGGCAGCTGCTCTTCGCCTACCTGCACAAGCACGACGCGCTTCGCTGGACCGACAACAAGCTGTCCTTCGACTGGCGCCGCGTGCCCGAGGTGGTCATCGAGCTGTGCGACGAGGTCGAGCACCTCTACCGCGCGGGCATCGACCGGTCGCGGGTCGGCCATTGGCTCGCGTCGCACGAGTTCGTGGCTCGGTACGTCGCGCCGCACCCGGCCTCGACCTGGGCGAAGGGCGCCGCGGCGCTGCCGCTCGACGGTCCGCTCAAGCCGCTGACCGACGCCGTGCAGCCCGACGAGTTCCCGCTCAACGTCTTCTACGAGGCGCTGCGCAAGAAGATGACACCGGTCATCGCCTCGACCGCGGGCATCACTGCGGCGACCGCGGATGACGCTGCCGGTGCTGCTCCGGCACCTGCGGTGCGGGTCGCATGACGGATCTCTCCCAGCTCGTGATCGTGGTCACGGGCGCCACCGGTGCGCTCGGACCGGCCGTCGTACGTCGCGCGGCCGGCGCCGGTGCCCATGTGGTGGCGGCCGGCCGTGACGAGACCGCGCTGGTCGAACTCGCCTCTGCCACCGAGGGATCGGTGAGCCCGAGCACGGTCGACCTGGCCGACGAGCAGGCCACGCTGGCGTGGGGCCATGAGCTGGTCGAGCAGTACGGCCGGGTCGACGGGCTGCTGCACCTGGTCGGCGGGTGGCGCGGCGGCAAGGGCATCGTCGATTCGGACCTCACCGACTGGGACGTGCTGCACGCGTCGCTGATCCAGACTCTGCAGCATGCGTCCCGGGCGCTGCATGACCCGATCCGGGACAGCCCCCGCGGGCGGCTCGCGATCGTCTCCTCCACCGGCGTGGCGCGCCCGCGGGCCAAGAACGCGTCGTACGCCGCCGCGAAGGCCGCCTCCGAGGCGTGGACCCTCGCCGTGGCCGACTCGTTCAGCGGCACGCAGGCCGCCGCGAGCGTCGTACGCGTGATGGCGCTGCTCACCCCGGCGATGCGCGAGGCGCGTCCCGACGCGGCGTTCAAGAACTACCGGGACGTGGACGACGTCGCGGCGCAGCTGATCTCGCTGTGGGACTCGCCGGCCGCAGAGGTCAACGGCGCGATCCTCTGAAGGCCCCCGCCCTGACCAGCCCCGAGTGGCATACATATGTTTCGGGTGCACCCCGCACAGGTATGCCACTCGAGCAGTTGGTATGCCACTCGATGAAAGGTGGCCGACCGTGAGCCTGCCGATCCTGCACGACCGCGCCGAGCGCGGATTCGCGAGCGACAACTACTCGGGGGTGCATCCCGAGGTGCTCGCCGCCATCATCCGCGCGAACGGCGGCCATCAGACGTCGTACGGCGACGACGTCTACACCGCTCGCCTGCAGGAGGTCTTCCGCGAGCACTTCGGCCCGCGCGTCGAGGCGTTCCCTGTCTTCAACGGCACCGGTGCGAATGTCGTTGCGCTGCAGTCGGTCACGCAGCGGTGGGAGTCGGTGATCTGCACCTCCACTGCGCACATCCACGTCGACGAGTGCGCGGCGCCCGAGCGGATGGGCGGCCTGAAGCTGATGACCGTGCCCACCCCGGACGGCAAGTTCACCCCCGCCCTGATCGACACCGTGGCCATCCGGCTCAACGACGAGCACCACGCGCAGACCAAGGTCGTCTCCATCACGCAGACGACCGAGCTGGGCACCGCGTACGCCGTTGACGAGATCGCCGCCATCGCCGAGCACGTGCACTCCCGCGGGTGGGTGCTGCACGTGGACGGGTCCCGCCTGTCCAACGCCGCCGCGTCGCTGGGCGTTTCCTTCAAGGAGATGATCACCGACACCGGCGTGGACATCGTGTCGTTCGGCGGCACGAAGAACGGACTCATGGTCGGCGAGGCCGTGCTGGTCCTCAACCCGGACGTCGTCACCGGCATGAAGTACCTGCGCAAGCAGTCGATGCAGCTGGCGTCGAAGATGCGCTTCATCTCCACCCAGCTCGAGGCGCTGTTGTCCGGCGATCTCTACCTGCGCAACGCCTCGCATGCCAACGCGATGGCCCGGCTGCTCGCGGAGCGGGTGCGCGACATCCCCGGCGTGCAGGTGCCCCGGCCGGTGCAGGCGAACGCCGTCTTCGCGATCCTGCCGCACGACGTCAGCGAGCGGCTGATGGAGCGTTTCCACTTCTACTTCTGGGACGAGGGCGTCGGCGAGGTGCGCTGGATGTGCTCCTTCGACACCACGGAGGACGACATCGAGACGTTCGCCGCGGCGATCCGCGCCGAGATGACGAGCGCGACGAGCGAGACGAGCATCGCGCACTGACCCGCTCGGTAAGAGCGGGCCGGGGTCACCAGAGGTGCAGCGACCCCGCGAAGACGTCGTGGATGTCCTGCTCGGTGACGTCCTTGGGAGCGGTGGCGAGCAGCCGCTGCTGTTTCATCGTCCCCTCGACGAGGTCGTCGAAGTCGGAGGCCGAGTAGCCGATCGCCGCAACGCCGTTCGGCATGCCGATGGCGCGCATGAGGTCTGCCAGCACCGAGGGCAACTGGTCGCGGGGGTCGTCGGTTCGGGGCGCGTCGGGCGCGAGCAGGGCTGCCGCCCGCAGGTGCCGATCGGGTGACGCGTCGTACGTGAAGCGGAACGCCGCCGGCGCGGTCAGCGACACCGACATCCCGTGCGGCACCATCGCGGCGTCCTGCGGGTAGTCGGCGGGCCGGTAGTCGCGCACCCGCCCGGCGATGGGGTAGGCGTTCGCGTGCGGGATGTGCACGCCCGCGTTGCCGAAGCCCATGCCGGCGAACGTCGCCGCGAGCGCCATGTCGAAGCGCGCGTCCTTGTCCGACCCGTCCTGCACGGCGCGCCGGAACGAGCCCGCCATCAGAGTGAGGGACTTCTCGGCCCACATGTCGGCGACCGGGTTGGCGCCGCAGTAGGGCACCCGCTCGCTCGGTTGCTTCGCCGCGAACGACGTGTACGGCTTGGCCGTGTAGCTCTCCAGCGCGTGGCACAGGATGTCCATGCCGGAGCACGCGGTGACCATCGGCGGCTGGCTGACGGTGAGGTCGGGGTCGACGACGGCGGTGGTCGGGCGCAGCGAGACGTGGCTGATGCCGGTCTTCACGTGCTGGGAGAGCACGTCGAGCACGCAGATGGTGGTGCTCTCCGACCCGGTGCCCGTCGTGGTCGGTACGGCGACCAGCGGCTTGAGAGGCCGCGTCGGGTCGGCGCCCTTCCCGACCGGCGCGTTGACGTAGTCCATCAGCTCGCCGGAGTTGGTGGTGAGCAGGTTGATGGCCTTGGCGGTGTCGATGCTGGAGCCGCCGCCGACGGCCACGAAGGCGTCCCACGGTCCATGCTCGCGCGCCCAATCCACAGCAGCCGCAAGGCTCTCGTCGGTCGGCTCGACATGGGACCCGTCGTACACCTCGACCTGCACGCCCGCCTCGCGCAGCGAGTCGGCGACGTGTCCGGGCGCACCCGTGGCGGCGACGCCCTTGTCGGTGACGACCAGGACCCTCCGCGCTCCTTGCGCCGCCAGGTCGTAGCCCACTTCGCGCGATGCCCCCGGGCCGAGCTTCAGGTGCGGTGCGGCGTAGGTGAAGACGGTCTCGCGGGCATCGCTCATTTCGCCAGTATGTCGTCGCCCGCCGCGGCGCCCTGATCGGCCCATACGACGACGCGTGCCGGGTCGACGTCGAAGCGGCAGGTGCCGCCGACCGGTACCTGCGACAGGTCGCGGGCCGTGGCGGCGAGGAGGACGTCGTCCCCGAGCCGCAGGGTCACCGCGATGTGGGATCCGAGGTCGGCAGCGTCCTCGACGACCGCATGATGCTCGCCGTCCGGGCGGAGCACGACGTCCTGCGGGCGCACGCACCACGTCACCGGCGTATCGGCCGGTAGCCCTGTCGTCACGAGAAATTCGCAACCCCCTGCCCGCAACGCCCCGCCGGCCGTGAGCCGGCCCACCGCGACGTCCGGGATGCCGACCAGCCGCGCCACGGTCGGTGATGCCGGGCGCCGGTAGACCTCGGTGACGGGACCTGCCTGCAGCAGCTTGCCGTCCGCGATGACCAGCACCTCGTCCGCGAGCAGCGCCGCCTCGACCGGGTCGTGCGTGACCAGCACGGTGGACAGCCCGCTCTCGCGCTGCAGACGTCGCACTGTCGTCTGCAGGCCGGCGCGCACGGGTACGTCCAGCGCGGAGAACGGTTCGTCGAGCAGCACGACGCGAGGGTTCTGGCTCAGCGCCGCCGCGAGGCTCACCCGCTGGCGTTCCCCGCCGGACAGCTCCTGCGGGCGGCGGTCGAGCAGCTGGTCCAGGCCGAGCGTCTGCAGCCACCACGCGGCCAGCGCCGGGTCCGCGCGCACCCCGAACGTCGCGTGCTCCCACACGGTCAGATGGGGGAAGAGGCCACGGTTCTGCGGGACGTAGCCGACGCCGCGCAGTTGGGCGGGCACCTGTGCGACCGCGTCCCCCGCGAAGTCCACTTCGTCGCCGGGTGCGGCGTTCAGTCCGGCAATCGCTTTCAAGGTGAGGGTTTTTCCCGACCCGGAGGGTCCGAGCACGGCCAGCCGATCGCTGCCCGCCCGATGGGCGAGCTGGAGGTCGAAGTCGCCCACCCGCTGTCGCAGGGCGAAACCGACGGGCACCCGTGCGGCAGCCTGCGGGTGCACGGGCGAGGGGACCCGGGCGCGGTGTCGGCGCCGGGGGAGGCGCAGACCGGCGAGCAGGAGGCCGACGACCGCGATGCCGAGCGCGAGGGCGGTCGGTGCCTGGGTGGTGGGCAGACCGGTGGCCGAGAACTGCACCGAGGTGAAGACGGGCAGCGTGTACGGGTGGTAGGCGAGCAGCACCGTGGCGCCGTACTCGCCCAGCGCTCGCAGCCAGGTCAGCACCGCACCCGCTCGGATCCCGTCCGCGGCCAACGGCAGATCCACCTTGAGGAAGCGAGCGAGCGCGCCGTGACCGAGGGTGGCTGCCAGGTCGTCGAGCGCGGGGTCCCGCTCCGCGAAGGCCGACCGTGCCGCGATGATCAGGAACGGGGCGGCGACGAAGGTCTGCGCGATCACCACTCCGGCCGTGGTGCCGGTGAGCCCGCCGCTGACATGCGTGCCGAGCCAGGTGTAGGGCCCGACCAGGTAGATCAGCACGATGCCGCTCATCACCGGCGGCAGCGCGAGCGGCAGTTGGACGACGACCGTCACCACGCGTGCGAACGCGCCGGTCGACGTCGCGAGCCAGCGCGCGAGCGGCACCCCGAGCAGCAGGACGATGACGGTGCTGATGCTGGCGCTCGCGACCGACGTACGCGCCGCCGCCCACAGCCCGGACTCACCGAATCCACGGTCGCCGGAGGTCGCGAAGCGCCAGGCGAAGTAGACCAGCGGCACGAGCAGATAGAGCGCCAGCAGCCCGCCGAGATACCTCAGCGGGCTGCTGCGCGTCGTGGCGCGACGGTGGGCTACGGGGTGCTCCTCAACTGCTGGGCAGCAGACCTGCGGGCGGTGTGCCGGTGACCTTGGGCGGCGAGGTCACGGTGAACGCCGCGGCCTTGAAGATCGCCTGTGTCTGCGATCCCAGCAGATATTTCACGAACGCCGCGGCACCCGCGGCGTTCGGCGCGCCCTTCAACACCGTGACCGTGTAGCTCGCCTTCAGGTCGGTCCCGGTCAGCGGGACCGTCTGGATGCCGGCCGTCTTGGCCTCGCTGGTGTAGAAGAAGCCCGCGTCCAGCTGCCCCGACTGCAGATTCGCGACCAAGGTCTCCTCGGGGAAGACGTCGGAGGTGGACGAAGCGACCTTCGACAGAGCCGGATGGGCCTTCGCGTCGTCGCTCAGCGCCTGCGCGGTGAGCTTGCCCTTCGGATCGGTCTTGGGGTCGGTGAAGCCGACCTCGAAACCGGGCTGGGTGATCACGTCGTACCAGGGCTTGGTCTTGAGGGCGCTCGCGAACCTGCTCTTGGGGTTGATGCCGAGGACGAGCTTGGAGGAGCCGAAGGTGACGTACCAGCTCACCCAGTCACCGTTGGCGGTGCCCATCAGGGACTGGTCGGCCTTCGGGCTGGCGCTCACGAAGACGTCGCCCCGGCGCACCTTGCCCTTGATCTGGCTCGCCAGAGCGGTCGACCCCGCGGAGAAGCCACTGAACGAATACCCGGTACCGGCCTTGAATCCCGGCCCGATCTTGTCCTCCATCAGCTTCACCAGCGACCCGGCGTAGAGCACGTTGACGCTCCCGGTGCCCTTGGCGGGCGACGTGGACGAAGTCGTGGTGGACGCACTGCTCGAGCTGGAGCCGGACCCGGATGCGCCGGCCGAAGACGAGCCCGGCGAGGACGACCCACTGCTGCATCCGGCGGTGGCGCAGGTACCGAGGGTCACGAGGACCAGACTGCCGAGCAGGCGCTTCATGGGTGGTGCCTTCCGGTGGACGACGACAGCGCGTGCGCGCGACGGGACCATCCTGTCCCATTCGGTAGTCAAGGTGCGACTACTACGCCGGTTCGTCGAGGATCGTGTCGAGGAAGTCGATCGCCACCCGGGTCGACAGCAGCCGCCACACCACGACCCGGCGATCGAAGCCCACGCTCTGCTCCAGTTCCTGCTCGATCTGCGCCACCCGTTCGGTGAATCTCGTGCGCTGTGCCCGGGCGAGCGGACGCGGGTCGGCCCCGGCGCCGTCGATCAGGGCCAGCTTGAGCAGGAACATCGACCGGAAGTCGCGTACCCGTTCGACCGGCTCCGCCAGCCAGCGCTCGGTCTCGACCTGCCCGGCCGCGGTGATGTCGACGATGGTGCGCCGCGGGCCGCGGTCGCCCGGCTCGCCCGCCCGCTCGCGCACCAGGTCGCGTTCGATCAACCGGGCCAGCTCGCGGTAGACCAGGGGCCGGGTGAGACTCCACACCCGTCCCAGGTCGCCGGTGGGCTGCAGCCGCCGGGCGATCGCGAAACCGTGGGTAGGCCCCTGCGCGATCGCGCCCAGCACGGCGTACGCCGCGGGGCTCATCGGTGGGTGGCTGGGCGGCATCGTGCGGGCGGTCGCCGAAACGGCGGGACGCTCAGTCGTTCCGCGACGTGAGCCGGCGCGGTTCGGGCTGCTTGGGCAGCAGGTCGTCGCCGGAGCTTCGGCCCTTCAACCGCCGCTGCACCCAGGGCGCCAGGTAGTCCTTCGCCCAGGCGGCGTTCTCGTGGGCGATGTGGGCGCGCGACAGGACGGGCCCGGCGGGCAGCGCCGCGGCCCACTCGCGCTCGCCCTCGATGACGCCCAGGGTCCAGCCGGCCTGCAGGGCGACCCGACGGTGGCCCTCGGTCGACAGGTGCAACCGGTCCGGTGACCACATCCGCGCGTCCCGCAGCGACCGCATCGACCAGATGTCGAGCACGTACGCCTCGGTGCGCTGCGCGATACCCCACAGGTTGGCGTTGTGTGCCGCGATCCTCGGGCGGGCGGCCTTGATGACCGGCGCCTGCGCGGGATCGGCCAGCGTGGCCAGCAGGACGTCCGCGCCCGCGGTCCGGGCCCGCATGACGGCCGCCTCGATCCGGTCGGCGATGTCGTCCAGGTCGGCCCGGGGGCGCAGGATGTCGTTCCCGCCGCCGATCATCGACAGCAGGTCGGGTTTGAGGGGCAGCGCGGCGTCGAGCTGCGGCCCCACCACGTCGGCCAGCAGCCGTCCGCGGATCGCGAGGTTGGCGTAGTCGAAGTCGGTGCGGCGGTCGCTGTTCTGCTTGGCCAGCTGCCCGGCGAGGCGGTCGGCCCAGCCGATGTAGGACTCCGGGCGCGCCGGGTCCGGGTCGCCGACCCCCTCGGTGAAGGAGTCCCCGATCGCGACGTACCGATGCCATGTCATGCCAAGCTCCAATCCACGGGGGCGCCACCCTGCTCGGTGAGCAGGGTATTCGCGCGACTGAACGGGCGGGAGCCGAAGAAGCCGTTGCGTGCGGACAGGGGGGAGGGGTGCGCGCTCTCGACGTACGGCGTGCTGCCGAGGCGGGGCACCAGCGAGCGGGCGTCTCGGCCCCACAGGATCGCGACCAGCGGCTGGTCGCGCGCGACGAGCGCGTCGATGGCGCGCGCCGTGACCTCCTCCCAGCCGTGGCCGCGGTGGCTCGCCGGCTTGCCGGGCTGCACGGTCAAGACCCTGTTGAGCAGCAGCACCCCGCGCTCGGCCCACGGTGACAGGTCGCCGCTGCCGGGGGTCGGGACGCCGAGGTCGCTGCTCAGCTCGGTGTAGATGTTGGCGAGACTGCGGGGCACCGGGCGCACGTCCGGTGCGACCGAGAAGGACAGCCCGACCGCGTGGCCGGGCGTCGGATAGGGGTCCTGACCGACGATGAGCACCTTCACCTCGTCCAGCGGCTGCCCGAACGCGCGCAGCACCCTGTCACCGGCGGGAAGGTAGCCACGTCCGGCGGCCAGCTCGGCGCGCAGGAAGGCTCCGCAGGCGCTGATCGTGTCGGCGACCGGCTCGAGGGCGCCGGCCCAGCTCGGGTGGACGAGCTCGGGCAGCGGCGCGGTCGGCATACGGCCAACCTACGACGCCCATGTGGCGCGGCCGGCCTGGCACCTACACTCGCGGTCGTGCACGGCTACGACGAATACACGCAGGACCTGGGCAAGTCGATCCTCGAGTACGCCGCGGAGCGACTCGCGCTCGACCCGGTCCCTCTCGACGGTCCGCGGACCAAGGAGCAGCTGGACGCTGTGGCCGGGGAGGCGTTGACGGAGAAGGGTATCGGCGGCCAGGAGGCGCTGCGCCTCTTCGCCGAGGAGCTCTCGCTGGCGTGCCTGTCGACCGACCACCCGCGCTATCTGTCCTTCATCCCGTGCGCACCGACGCGCGAGGCCGCGATGTTCGACCTGGTCGTGGGGGCCTCGTCCATCTACGCGGGTTCATGGCTCGAGGGGGCGGGCGCCGTCTACGCAGAGAACCAGGCCCTGCGCTGGATCGCCGACCTCGTCGGGCTGCCCGAGGGCGCCGGCGGCTCCTTCGTGCAGGGCGGCACGATCGGCAACCTCTCGGCGCTGGTCACCGCCCGCGAGACCGCCCGCGTACGTAGCGGCGCCCGACCGTTCCGCGTCGCGGCCACCGTCGGATCGCACTCCTCCATCGCGTCGGCCTGCCGGGTCATGGACGCCGAACTGGTGCAGGTGCAGGTCGGCGACGACCTGCGGCTGACCGGTGAGGCGCTGCGCGAGGTGCTCATCGACGAGGGGCCGGAGTCGTTCTTCGCCGTCGTGGCGACCTGCGGCACCACCAACTTCGGCGTCATCGACGACCTGGAGTCGGTCGCCGCGGTGTGCGAGGAGTTCGGCATCTGGTTCCACTGCGACGGCGCGTACGGCGGCGCCGGGCTCGCCGCGCCCAGCGTCCGGCCCAAGTACGCCGGCATCGAGCGCTGCGACTCCTTCATCGTCGACCCGCACAAGTGGCTCTTTGCGCCGTTCGACTGCTGCGCGCTGCTCTACCGCGACCCGGCGCTGGCCCGGGCCGCGCACACCCAGCACGCGTCGTACCTCGACGTCCTCACCGACGCCCCGGACTGGAATCCCACGGACTACTCGGTGGGGCTCACCCGGCGCGCGCGGGGTCTGCCGTTCTGGTTCTCCCTGGTCGCGAACGGCACGCAGAAGTACAGCGCGGCGATCGAGCGCACCCTGGAGGTGACCCGGTTCGCCGAGGCGCAGGTGATCTCGCGCGACTACCTCGAGGTCGTGCGCCACGCCGACCTGTCGATCCTGGTCTTCCGCCGGCTCGGCTGGGAGCCCGCGGACTACCACCGCTGGTCCGACGGTCTGCTGGAGCGCCAGGAGGGGTTCGTGGTGCCCACCTCGCACGACGGGGAGACGCTCGCGCGCTTCGCGATCGTCAACCCGCTCACCAGCGAGGACGACATCACCGCGATCCTCGACTCGATGGCCTGACCTGCCCGGACCTCCCGCGGCGCGCGGACGTTCGTTGGTGCGGGTTCTGCGTCTGCGGCCAGTGCTGCAGCCCTGGCCGCAGACGCAAACCGGCCACGCCGACGCTTTGGCTTCGCCGTCGGATCGCCTCAGGCGGCGCGGATCTGCAGCTGTTGCCCGTCCGGGTCGGTCACGTGGACCGACCGCGCGTCGTCCTCGTGGGTGACGGTCGCGTCCGCGTAGCCGTGGTCCTGTAGGTCCTTCGCGACCGTGTCGAGGTCGCGCGCCGTGGTCAGGCACAGGCTCACCAGAGCGCCGGACCTGCCGGTGAGGGAGGTGCCGTCGCCGACGTGCAGGCCCACCGCGCCCGTCCCCGCGGAGAACTGCGCGTACGTGCCGTCCGCCGCGCTCATCGAGCGCTCGAGCCCCAGTGTCCGGAGGAACCGCACGTAGGGGCCGGCGGGATCGGTGAAGCGGACCGCCACCACGCAGGTCGAGGCGTCGGGCGTCGGTTCGTGCGTCTGGTAGCCGTAAGTGTCGGCGTGCACCGAGTTGATCTGCACCTCGTCACCCAGCGGATCGGTGATCATCAGCGATGCGCCGAAGGTCTCATCGACGTACGTCGTGCCGAGTCGCTCGGCCAGGCCGATCAGGTCCGAGGACTCGAAACACAGATTCGTCTGACCGGCGGCGCTCGGGGAGTCCGCGTCGCCGGCGGAATGCAACCAGACGCGGCCCGCACCCGCGTGCAGATCGACCCAGCCGGACGACGTGACGGCGGGGGAGAGGCCGAGCACCTCGAGGAACTCCCGCATGGCCGGCAGGTCGTCGGTGTAGCGGATGGCGGCGACGGTCAGAGGCATGGTCATGACTCCCTTTCGGTGGACGTGCTCGTGGGCGTGCCGGGGTGGTCGGGGGCGTCGCCGTCGAGGTAGTCGGTGAGCGCACGTGAGACGAGGGTGGACAGGCTGCTGCCCTCGTCGACGGCCCGGTGCTTCACCCGGGTCACGAGGTCGGGCGGGAGGTAGACGTTGAACTGCACCTTGGAGGAGGGGTCGCGAGCTGTCATGACAGAATGCTAGCAAAGTAGCAAGCGAGTGGGAAGGGGTTGACGAGATGCTCGAAGATCGCCCCATCCGGCTCATCCGTCACGGCACGCCGCAGCGGAATGACAAGGGTGTGATTCGCTCCTATAGTCGAGGCTGTTCATCTCGACGGCTGAAAGGTTGCCCATGAGCGTCGCCGACGCGCAGGTCCAGGGGGCCGACCGCACCAGTGATCTGTCCGATCGTGACCGTCGCATCCTGGACTTCGAGCGCACCTGGTGGAAGCTGCAGGGCTCCAAGGAGCAGGCCATCCGCGAGACGTTCGACCTCAGCTCCACGCGTTACTACCAGGCGCTGAACTCCCTGATCGACACCCCGGGCGCCCTCGCGTACGACGCCATGCTGGTCAAGCGACTGCAGCGGCTGCGGGCCGGCCGGATGCGCCAGCGCACCGCTCGTCGACTCGGGTTCGACCAGGGCGAGAAGGCCTGACCCCCTCCAGCCGCCGGGCCTGAAGTCCGGCCTCCCATCCGGTGCGATCCGCGGGGCCCCAGCCGTTTGCACTCGGGGGCGGCGAGTGCCAATAATGCTGTTAGCACTCTCGCCATGAGAGTGACAGACAGTGGCCGTCCGACGAGTGCCGCTCACCGCCGGGTATCCGTACACCCGGGCAGGCGCGGCTCGTCCGTCGCGGGCGTCGTACGGCCAGCTTCGGTACGCACTGTGGGAGGACCACGCAGATGGCCAAGACCATTGCATTCGACGAAGAGGCCCGCCGCGGCCTCGAGCGGGGCATGAACATCCTCGCCGACGCCGTGCGCGTCACACTCGGCCCCAAGGGCCGCAACGTGGTGCTCGAGAAGAAGTGGGGAGCCCCCACGATCACCAACGACGGTGTCAGCATCGCCAAGGAGATCGAGCTCGAGGACCCCTACGAGAAGATCGGCGCCGAGCTGGTCAAGGAGGTCGCCAAGAAGACCGACGACGTCGCCGGTGACGGTACGACGACGGCGACCGTGCTGGCCCAGGCCATGGTCCGCGAGGGGCTGCGCAACGTCGCCGCCGGCGCGAACCCGATGGCCCTCAAGCGCGGCATCGAGGCCGCCGTGGCCGCGGTGTCCGCATCGCTGCTGAGCCAGGCCAAGGAGATCGAGACCAAGGAGCAGATCGCTGCTACCGCCTCCATCTCGGCCGCCGACCCGCAGATCGGCGAGCTCATCGCCGAGGCGATGGACAAGGTCGGCAAGGAAGGCGTCATCACCGTCGAGGAGAGCAACACCTTCGGGCTGGAGCTCGAGCTCACCGAGGGCATGCGCTTCGACAAGGGCTACATCTCCGGCTACATGGTGACCGACACCGAGCGCATGGAGACGGTGCTGGACGACCCGTACATCCTGGTCGTCAACTCCAAGATCTCCAGCATCAAGGACCTGCTGCCGCTGCTGGAGAAGGTCATGCAGTCCGGCAAGCCGCTGATGATCATCGCCGAGGACGTCGACGGCGAGGCGCTGTCGACCCTGGTGGTCAACAAGATCCGTGGCACCTTCAAGTCGGTTGCCGTCAAGGCCCCCGGTTTCGGTGACCGTCGCAAGGCCATGCTCGGCGACATCGCCATCCTCACCGGTGGTCAGGTCATCTCCGAGGAGGTCGGCCTCAAGCTCGACACCGCGGAGCTGGACCTGCTGGGCACCGCGCGTCGCGTGGTCGTCACCAAGGACGAGACGACCATCGTCGAGGGTGCGGGTGACACCGACCAGATCGCCGGTCGCGTCAGCCAGATCCGCGCCGAGATCGAGAACTCCGACTCCGACTACGACCGCGAGAAGCTCCAGGAGCGCCTCGCGAAGCTCGCCGGTGGCGTAGCCGTCATCAAGGCGGGCGCTGCGACCGAGGTCGAGCTGAAGGAGCGCAAGCACCGCATCGAGGACGCCGTCCGCAACGCGAAGGCTGCCGTCGAAGAGGGCATCGTCGCCGGTGGTGGCGTCGCGCTGCTGCAGGCGACCGACGCCGCGTGGGGTGGACTCAAGCTCGAGGGCGACGAGGCCACGGGTGCGAACATCGTCAAGGTGGCCGCCGAGGCTCCGCTGAAGCAGATCGCCTCGAACGCGGGCCTCGAGCCCGGCGTCGTCGTCGAGAAGGTGCGCAACCTGCCCTCCGGTGAAGGCCTGAACGCCGCGACCGGCGAGTACGTCGACATGGTCGCCACCGGCATCATCGACCCGGCCAAGGTGACCCGCTCGGCGTTGCAGAACGCCGCGTCGATCGCCGCGCTCTTCCTCACCACCGAAGCGGTCATCGCCGACAAGCCGGAGAAGAACGTGCCGGCGGCGCCGGGTGGCGGCGACGAGATGGGTGGCATGGGCTTCTGACGAAGCACGCAGCGAAGGTTGTCGACGAGGCGCTAGCCGAGTCGGCGGCCGCAGCGGAGTGCGAGGAGGAAGCCCAGAAGGAACAGCTTCTGAGCTGAACCGAGAAGGAACAGCTTCTGAGCTGAACCGATACGGACCAGTCTCCGACTGACCACTCCGCGAACCACGCAAGCGAACAGCGCAAGCGAACAGCGCAAGCGAACGACCGGGACCGCCCCGCGCCAGAGATGGCGCGGGGCGGTTCTGTCGTACCCAGCTCAGGAAGAGGGGCACGGTTGCCGAAAGCAGCGGGAGCGGGTGCGACGATGGCGCGATGGCGATCCTCGACGCGAGCCTGGACGAACTGCGCGCGACGCGCACGAGCATCAAGTGGCGTGCCTACGACCCGGACGTGATCCCGGTCTGGGTCGCCGAGATGGACTGTGCGCCGTGCGACCCCGTGGTCGAGGCCATCGAGGGTGCGCTGCGTCGGGGCGACGTGGGGTACGCGGCCCCGGGTCCGCTGGAGGAGGCGTTCGCGCACTTCGCGAAGGAACGGTGGGACTGGGCGGTCGACCCGGGCCAGGCGATGATGCTGCCGGACGTGATGATCGGCGTGGGTGAGCTGCTGCGCGCGAACACCCGCCCCGATGCGGCCGTCGTGGTGAGTCCGCCCTGCTACGACGCCTTCTTCGGCTTCGTGCAGGCCGTCGGACGTCGGCTGGTCACGGCCAGCCTCGACGCGGATTCCCGGCTCGACCCCGAGGCGCTGGAGGCGGCGTTCCGGGACGCCGGGCCCGGCGCGGCGTACATCCTGTGCAATCCGCAGAACCCGATGGGCACCGTCCACACCGCGGACGAGCTGGCGATGCTGGCCCGGCTCGCCGACCGGTACGACGTGCTGGTCGTGTCCGACGAGATCCACGGGCCGCTGACGCACCCGGGGGTGACGTACACGCCGTACCTCGCGGTGCCCGAGGCGAGCCGGGGCATCAGTGTCGTGAGCGGGTCGAAGTCCTGGAACCTCGCGGGCCTGAAGATCGCGCTCGCCGTGCCGGGCGCGGACGCGACGGCCTCCCTCGGCGCCCTGCACGAGGTCAACACGCACGGCGCCAACCACCTGGCCGAGATCGCCCACACCGCGGCGTACGCGCACGGCGGCCCGTGGCTGGACGAGCTGCGCGGCGAGATCGTCGAGCGGCGAGAGCTGTTGCGGGGGATGCTCGCCGAACAGCTGCCCGAGATCCGGGTGACACCAGGGGAGTCGACCTACCTCGTCTGGCTCGACTGCACCGAGCTGGGACTGGCCGATCCGGCACGCTCCTTCCTGCAACAGGGCCGGGTGGCGCTCGGCGTCGGGACCAACT
The DNA here is from genome assembly GCF_013410455.1 of Allobranchiibius huperziae. Lineage (NCBI taxonomy): Bacteria > Bacillati > Actinomycetota > Actinomycetes > Micrococcales > Dermacoccaceae > Allobranchiibius > Allobranchiibius huperziae. The sequence continues at coordinate 565,219 of NZ_JACCFW010000001.1, forward strand.
ACGACCCCCGCGGTCGGCAGTTCGTCCGCTTCAACGTGGCGACCTCGCCGCAGGTGATCGGTCAGGCCGTCGAGCGGATGGCCGGCGTCCTCCACTGACCTGTTCACCCGCGTGTCGGCAGTCGGAAACCGAGGGCACAATGGACGCTCGTGACCACTGAGCAGGCCCTCCCGAAGGGCGCACCGGCCGACCGGCCGACCTCGCCCGTCACCCACGGATCGAGCGGTCCCGCGCTGGCGCTCGCAGCTCTCGGCGTGGTGTTCGGCGACATCGGCACCAGCCCGCTCTACGCGCTGCAGACCGTCTTCTCCATCGACCACAGCAAGGTCACCGCCGACCGAGGTGACGTCTACGGCGTGATCTCGCTCGTCTTCTGGTCGATCACCGTGGTGGTGTCGATCAAGTACGTGCTCTTCATCCTGCGGGCCGACAACGACGGCGAGGGCGGCGTGATGGCGCTGGCCGCGCTGGTACGCCGCCACGTACCGACCGGCGGCAAGCGTTTCGGCGTCGTGATGATCCTCGGCGTGCTCGGCGCGTCGCTCTTCTACGGCGACAGCGTCATCACGCCCGCGGTCTCGGTGCTCTCGGCCGTGGAGGGGCTCGAGGTGCCGGCGCCGTCCCTGGCCCACGTCGTCGTACCCGTCGGTGCCGTCATCATCACCGTGCTCTTCCTGGCCCAGCGCTTCGGCACCCACGTCGTCGGGCGGCTCTTCGGCCCGGTGATGGTGGTCTGGTTCGTGGTGCTGGGAGTGCTCGGGCTGCGCAAGGTCATCGGCGACCCCGCGATCCTCAAGGGCCTGTCCCCGTCGTACGCCGTGCTCTTCGTCGTCGACCACCAGTACATCGCGTTCGTGGCGATGGGCGCGGTGGTGCTGTCGATCACCGGGGCCGAGGCGCTGTACGCCGACATGGGCCACTTCGGTCCGAGCCCCATCCGCCGGGCATGGTTCTTCCTGGTCTTCCCTTGTCTCACGCTGAACTACCTCGGCCAGGGCGCGCTCATCGTGCACGACCCGTCCAGCGTCAAGAACCCGTTCTTCCTCCTCGCACCGAACTGGGCGCAGCTGCCGCTGGTCGTGCTCGCGACCGCCGCCACGGTCATCGCCTCGCAGGCGGTCATCTCGGGCGCGTTCTCGGTGTCGCGGCAGGCCGAGCGGCTCGGCTACCTGCCCCAGCTGACGGTGCGCTACACCTCGGCGTCCAGCAGCGGCCAGATCTACGTCCCGAGCATCAACTGGATCCTCTACGCCGGCGTGATGATCCTGCTCCTGGTCTTCCAGTCCTCCGCCAAGCTCGCCACGGCGTACGGACTGGCGGTGACCGGCACCTTCCTCATCACGACCACGCTCTTCCTGGCGTACGCCGAGTCGGCGTGGAAATGGGCCCGCTGGAAGCTGCTGCTGGTCGGCATCCTCTTCGGCCTGCTGGAGCTCACCTACTTCGGCGCCAACCTGACCAAGATCGTGCACGGCGGCTGGCTGCCGTTGCTGATCGCGCTGCTGGTCTGCACGGCGATGCTGACGTGGCGCAAGGGCAGCCGGATCGTCACCGAGCGCCGCGCCAAGCTGGAGGGCCCCATCGAACCGTTCGTGCAGTGGCTGAATGCCGCGCCGCTCACCACCGTGCCGGGCACTGCGATCTTCCTGCACCCGGGTCGCCCCACGACGCCGCTGGCGCTGCGGGAGAACGCCAACTTCAACCACGTCATCCACGAGAACGTCTTCATCGTCTCGACGTCGCCGGAGAACATCCCGCATGTCGCCGACGCCGACCGCTTCGAGGCGCAGCCCCTCGGCGGGTCGTACGACGCGATCACCCACGTCACGCTGCGCTTCGGCTTCCAGGACGAGCAGGACGTGCCGGAGGGTCTGCGGTTCGCCGCGACCCAGGGTCTGGCCATCGATCCCGATCAGGCCTACTACTACCTCTCGCGCATCACGGTGCACCCCAGCTCGCGGCCGGGGATGTCGCGCTGGCGCAAACGCGTCTTCCTCGGGATGGCGCACAACGCCGCCTCCCCGGTCGACTACTTCAAGCTGCCGCCGGACCGCACCGTCGCGATGGGCGCCCAGGTCTTCTTCTGAGGCGCGGCTGGATCAGTTGTAGCTTTTCGTGTGCCGGCCCGACGCGTCCGTCCACGAGATGCTCTGCACGAAACCGTCGGCCGACGACGCGTCCTTGACCGTTCCCGTGACGTAGACGACGTCGTACGCCGTGTCGCCCAGCCGGCGTACCTGCGGCGCGTTCGCGGTGTCGCCCTTCGTCACGCGCACCGAGACGTCGCGTGCGCCGTGCGGGACGGTCGCCGCGAAGTGCGACGTACCGCCCGAGACCCCTCCGCTGGTCGACAGATATCCGGACACGAACGACCCGAGCCCACTGGTGTCACCGACCGGATAGGCCCCGGTCACCCCGTAGACCCCGAACCGCTCGTACCAGTAGACCTGCGTGTGGCCGAATGTCGCGACCTGCGCCCGCTCACCCGTCGTGGAGCGGAAGTCAGCACCCGAGGACCAGAGGACCGCGCGGACCATGACCGGCTGATCGGTGACCTCCAGGTCGACGTTGAGAGCCGAGTTCACGCGCAACTCGGCGCCTGAGGTCGTCGTCTGGTCCGCAGGGTCCTTGGTGAAACGGACGGACACCTGGTCGGCAGTGCGCGGCAGTGGTGTGGCGACGATCGTCTGCGACCCGTCCCGGAACACCGACGCCCCGCCGCTCAGGTGCTGGATACGACGCAACGTGCTCGAGCTGCCGACGACACGCACCGTGAGGTCGTCGGCCGTCCCGCTCACGACGTACTGGTCGAAGTGGTCGTCGCCGAGCTTCGCGTGCGCGAAGAGCGCACCGATCGGCCCGGTGGCCGTCTCGGTGGCCGGTGTGAGATGCGAGCGGTTCGCGACCACCCGGTCGGCGCCGACACCGACGCCGACGACCAGGGCCGCGGCCAGGCCGTACGCGCCGTACCGGGCACGTCGGCGACGGCGGGTGCGCCGCGCACCGGCGATGATCTCTTGGGCGCTGACACCCATCGCGGGCGCGTCGGCGTGCCGCAGCAACGTCTCGATGTCGTCACTCATGACTGGCTCTCCTGTTCGCTCAGGGCGGCGCGAAGTGTCGAAAGACCACGGGACGCACTGCTTTTCACGGTGCCGACACTGATCTGCAGCATGTCCGCGACATCCCGCTCGGACACGTCGGCGTAATGGCGCAGGACGACGACCTCGCGCTCGCGAGGGGGCAGAAGACGCAGCAGCCGGATGACCTGGTCGCGGTCCTCGATCCAGCCACCGCCCACAGCCGGGGTCTCGTCGATCGAGCCGTCGTACGTCAGGACCTCCTTGTGGCTCCGGCGCCACCGGTCGGTGTTGATGTTGATCAGTACCCGACGGGTGTAGGCGAGGGGCTGACCGCCTCGACGCACCCGTCCCCACCGCAGATACACACGTTCCAGGGACTCCTGCACCATCTCCTCGGCACGATGCGAGTCGCCGCACAGCAGCCATGCGGTCCGCAGCAAACCCGGCGAGGAGACCCGGACGAACCGCTCGAACTCCTCGGTGTCAGCTGTGTTCACAGCCACCCCCTCCCTGTGTGCATGCATTGTCCACGCACGCGACGCCCGAAAGGTTGAGTCGTTAGCGTGGCGGGCATGACGTTCTCCATCGTTGGCCACGATCCGGCCACTGGCGACCTCGGTGTCGCGGTCGCATCCAAATTCCTGGGGGTCGGCGCCGCGGTGCCGGCCGCGCGCCTCGGGCAGGGTGCGATCGCCACGCAGTCCTTCGCCAACACCCTCTACAAGCGCGACGGGCTGGCGGCGCTCGCGGGCGGGGCCGACGCGGCCGCGACGCTGCGCTCGCTGACCGAGGCCGACGACCAGCGCGAGGAGCGGCAGGTCGGCATCGTCGACGCGGCCGGGCGCGCCGTCACCTTCACCGGCGAGGGGTGCAACGCCTGGGCGGGCGGAGTCGCGGGCGACGGGGTCGCGATCCAGGGCAACATCCTCACCGGCCCCGAGGTGGTCGAAGCGATGAGCGACGCGTGGATCGAGGGGGAGGGCCGGTCGCTCGCGCAGCGGCTCTACGCCGCGCTCGTGGCAGGGGACGCCGCGGGCGGCGACCGTCGGGGGCGTCAGTCGGCGGCGCTCTACGTCGTCTCGCAGACCGGTGGCTACACCCCGGGTGACGACCTGGCGTACGACCTGCGCGTCGACGACCACCCCGACCCGGTGACGGAGCTCGGTCGGCTGCTCGACATCCACGACGTGCTGTTCAAGCCGCCCACCGACGAGGAGCTGCTGCCGCTCGCCGGCGAGCTCGCGCAGGAGGTGCGGTCGCGGCTCTTCACCCTCGGGTACGACGACCTGGACACCTGGGCGGGTGTGGAGAACCTCGAGCTGCGCCTGCGGGCGGGCCACATCGACACCACGGTGCTGCGCATCCTGCGTTCGCAGACCCCCGCCTGACCCCGGCGCGCCCCGTCCGACCTCGGTCGGTGGTCGGGGTGGGGCGCGATACCGTGCACCGGCCCGCCCACCGCCCATGCACAGGGAGTCCTCGATGCCGTACGACCGGCTGCTCGCGCCGCTCACGATCGGTGGCATCACCCTGCCCAACCGGGTTGTGATGGGGTCCATGCACACCGGCATGGAGGACCGGGCCAAGCATTTCGGTGAGCTCGCGGAGTACTTCGCCGAACGCGCCCGCGGCGGGACCGGGTTGATGATCACCGGCGGTTTCGCGCCGGACACCACCGGCTGGCTGCTGCCCGCCGGGTCGCAGCTGACCTCCTCCCGTGCCGCCGACAAGCACCGGGTCATCACCGATGCCGTCCACGAGGCGGGCGGGCGGATCGCGTTGCAGATCCTGCACGCCGGCCGCTACGGCTACCACCCGTTGGTGAAGTCGGCCAGCGCCGTCAAGTCGCCGATCAGCAGGTTCAAGCCGCGCGCCATGTCCGGCAGGGACGTCGAGCGCACCATCGGTCACTATGCCCGGGCGGCGCGCCTGGCCACGCAGGCCGGCTACGACGGCGTGGAGATCATGGGGTCGGAGGGCTACCTGATCAACCAGTTCCTCACTGCCCGCACCAACGGGCGCACCGACCAGTGGGGCGGCATTGCGAGCAACCGGATGCGCTTCCCCGAGCAGGTCGTACGCCGGGTGCGCGAGTCCGTGGGGGAGGGCTTCCTGCTGATCTACCGCCAGTCGCTGCTCGACCTGGTCCCGGACGGGCAGTCCTGGGAGGAGACAGTCGAGCTCGCACAGCGCGTCGAGCAGGCGGGCGCGTCCGTCATCAACACCGGCATCGGCTGGCACGAGGCGCGCATCCCCACCATCGTCACGTCGGTGCCGCGGGCGGCGTTCGCGTCGGTGACCGGCAAGCTGCGCGAGCACGTCACCGTGCCGGTGATGGCCTCGAACCGGATCAACACCCCCGAGGTGGCCGAGCAGATCCTGGCCGACGGTCAGGCCGACCTGATCTCGATGGCGCGGCCCCTACTTGCGGATCCGCAGTTCGTGCGCAAGGCCGAGCAGGATCGCGCCGACGAGATCAACACCTGCATCGCCTGCAACCAGGCGTGCCTGGACCACACCTTCAAGAACCAGCGCGCCAGCTGCCTGGTCAACCCGCGCGCAGGTCGCGAGACGACCCTGCGCCTGCTGCCGGTCGGCCCGCACGCCGCCCGCACGGTGGCGGTCGTCGGCGCAGGTCCGGCCGGACTCGCGGCGGCTGTGGCGAGCGCCGAACGCGGCCACCGCGTGACGCTGTTCGAGGAGCAGGACGAGATCGGCGGCCAGTTCCGATACGCCATGCGAATTCCCGGCAAGGAGGAGTTCGCCGAGACGCTGCGCTACTACACCCGGCGGATGCAGGTCCTGGGTGTCGAGGTCCGCACCGGCACCCGCGTGGACGACGATCACCTGGCGGCGTACGACCACACGGTCGTCGCCACCGGTGTCACCCCGCGCGTCCCGCCGATCCCGGGGATCGAGCACCCCAAGGTCGTGATGTACGACGACCTGTTGAGCGGGCGCGCCACCGCCGGTGCCCGGGTCGCGGTGATCGGTGCCGGAGGCATCGGCTTCGACGTCAGCGAATACCTGCTGCACGACCGCGACGAGACCGTGGAGCACTGGAAGGCGCGCTGGGGCGTCACGGATCCGCAGGAGTCGCGCGCCGGCCTCGGGCCCAAGCACGACGAGCCCCCGAAACGCACCGTCCACCTGCTGCAGCGCAGACCGGCGCCGCTCGGCAAGGGGCTGGGCAAGACCAGCGGCTGGGTGCACCGCCAGACCCTCAAGGACGGCGGTGTGGAGTTCATCGGCGGCGTCACCTACGACCTGATCGACGACGAGGGTCTGCACATCACGATCCGCTCCGGTGACGGCAAGGAGCCCGATGCCGAGGCCGATTCCGAGCAGCGGCTGCTGCAGGTCGACACCGTGGTCATCTGCGCGGGTCAGGAGTCCGTGCGCGACCTGGCACGCCCCGACGACCCGTCGCGACACCTGGTGGGTGGCGCGGACGTGGCCGCCGAGGTCGACGCCAAGCGGGCGATCCGCCAGGCGACCGAGCTAGCGGCGAGCCTGTAGCGACCGGCCGGCTCAGGGCGTGAACGTCGACATCACCTGGTGCTCGACCGCGGCGTACGCGCCGCCGGCCCGGCCGAGCGCGACGCTGATGTCCTCCAGGGTGGCGCGCACCTTCTCCTGCGCGACCTCCCACTCGTGGTGCAGCTGCACGTACTGACCGGCCGCCGCGCCCTTCCAGGTGCCCTGCAACGACTCCAGTTTGGTGCGCATCGCGCCCATCGAGTCGTGGATCTGACCGGCGATCATCGCCACGTCCGCGCCGTGCTGCGACAACTGGCCGCTGTCGACGGCGAACGCGCCGTCTGCGTGCTGATGCATGGTCCCTCCCGGGTGTCGATCGGGCCGCTCGTACGGCGGTCCGCTGCACCGGACGCTACGCACGACGGGCGACCCGCCGCAGAAGTTGTGCACAGGGCCCGACATGACGCAGGAGGCTCCCGCCGCATCGGCGGGAGCCTCCCGGTCGGGCCCGGCCCCGTCACTGGCCGGGCCCACCCCGTCAGGGTCGTCGCGTGAAGGAAGGGAGACTCCGCGTCGATGACCCCGTCACGTCACTCAGTTCGAGGAAGCCTCCCCGAGGGTGACCGTGACCTTCTGCTGCTGGCCACCGCGTACGACGGTCAGCACGACCTTCTGCCCGACGTTGCGGGCCCGGATGAAACCGACGAGCGAGTCGCTGCTCGCGACCTGCTGGCCGTCGACGTCGATGATGTAGTCGCCCGGCTTCAGACCGGCCCGGCCGGCGGCACTACCGCTGTTGACGGACTTCACCTGAGCGGCAGCCTCGGTCGCACCGTTCAGGGTGGTGGTCCCGTCCTGGGCCATCACTCCGAGCTGGGCGTGGGTGGCCTTGCCGCTCTTGAGCAGCTGCCCGGTGATGTTCTTCACGACATCCACGGGGATAGCGAACCCGATCCCGATGTTGCCCGACTGGGAGGAACCCGAGGACTGACCGAGAGTCGCGATCGAGGAGTTGATCCCGATCAGCTTGCCGCTGGCGCTCACCAGGGCGCCACCGGAGTTGCCCGGGTTGATGGCCGCGCTCGTCTGGATCGCGTTGGTGACCACCGGGAGCGTGGTCGCGGCGGAGTCTGACTCCGAGGTGTTCACCGGCCGGTTGAGCGCGCTGATGATGCCGGTGGTGACCGTGCCCGAGAGTCCGAGCGGGTTGCCGACCGCCATCACCGGCTGACCCACGACGAGCGAGCCGGCGCTGCCGAGCGGCATGGGGGTGAGCGTGCTGGGCGGGTTCTTGAGCTTGATGACGGCCAGGTCGGTGCTGGCGTCGGTGCCGACGATGGAGGCGCCGTAGGTCTCGTTGTTGCTGAGTGTGACCTGGACCGTTCCCGAGTTCACGGCGGCGGACACCACGTGGTTGTTGGTCACGATGTCACCGCTCTTGTCCAGGACGACACCGGAGCCCTGGTCGCCGCTGTTGCCCGAGCGCACCGTGATCGACACGACCGACGGGCTCACCTTGCTGGCGGTGCTGGTCCAGTTGACGGCGTTGTTGTTCTGGTAGTCGGCGGGGTTCAGCTTCACCGTGGCCGGGCTGGTGGCGCCGGCCGAGGTCGTGGACCCGTGGTCGGTGAGGGCGTAGGTGGTCCCCGATGCCAGCGCCGCGGCGAGGATCGCCGCGATGGGCACGGCGTACAACGTCGACCGGTTGCGACGCCGGGGGGCCACGGGGGCGGGGCCGAACGCGCTGCCGCCATGAGCGGACTGGTAGGCGTAAGGAGACCCCTGCGGACCCTGTGGACCCTGTGGACCCTGCTGGCTCTGCGCGGCGTACGCGCCCTGCGGATGCTGCCCCTGCGGATGCTGCCCCTGCGGGTGCTGCCCCTGCGGGTGCTGCCCCTGCGGGTGCTGCCCCTGCGGGTTCATCGGTTGGCCGTAGGGCTGCTGCGGATAGATCGGCTGGGTGTGAGAAGGCCCGCCCGCGGAGCTGCCACCGGCCGGTGCCGAGCCGCCGGCACCCTGCGCCGGAGCGCCGGGGTCGGTGCGGTCCCGATCATCGAACTGATCGCTGTTTCCTGGGAATTGGTCCTGCGGCATACGTGCTGCTCCTCAATCGGCGCGGATTCGATCTGCACCGAAGTCTTCGGTGGTCGACTGGGCCGGACCTTCGTCGTCACTGTGGGCCTGCTGTGCGATGGACGGTATCTGCACGGTGAACGTCGCGCCGCCGCCCGGTGTTTCCGAGAGGTCCACCGAGCCGCGGTGAGCGGCCACGATGGCCGACACGATCGCGAGACCCAGGCCACTGCCTCCGTGCGCGCTGTTGCGTGCGGCGTCGGCCCGGAAGAAGCGCTCGAAGACCCGCTCGCGCAGGTCCGTGCCGACCCCAGGACCATGATCGCGCACCACGACGTGTGCCGCTTCCTCCCGGAGCCCCACCATGACCTCGATGTCGGTGCCCTCAGGGGTGTAGCGGACGGCGTTGGCGAGCAGATTGGTCAGCACCTGGCGCAGCCCCGCCTCGTCTCCGGAGACCATGGTGCTGCGCAGCGGCCCGCTCAGCCCGGTCATCCGCACCGTCCGGCCCGGCGCGCGGGCGCGGGTGTCCTGCACCGCGTCGGCGGCCAGCACCATCAGGTCGACCGGTGCGAAGGGGCGCGGCGGGTCGCCCGGCCCGCTGGGGTGCTCGTCGAGCCGGGTGAGGAGCAGCAGCTCATCGACCATCAGCCCGAGCCGGGTGGCCTCCTCCTCGATCCGGCGCATCGCCGAGGCGACGTCGTCGGTGCTGGTGACCGCGCCCATCCGGTAGAGCTCGGCGTAGCCGCGCACGGATGCCAGGGGGGTCCGCAGCTCGTGCGAGGCGTCGGCCACGAACCGGCGCATCCGCTCCTCGGACTCGCGCCGCGCGGCGAAGGACTCCTCGATCCGCGTCAGCATGCGGTTGAGGGACTGCGCCAGGCCGGCGACCTCGTCGCGCGTGTTCTGCACGGGGATGCGCTGGGTCAGGTCACCGGCGGCGATGGCGCGCGCGGTGTCCTGGATACGGCGCAGCGGACGTAGCGCCCGGCGTACGGCGAACCACCCGAGCACTGCGCACGCCAGTAGGGCGATCAGTCCGGCCAGCGCGACGATCGCCGCGAGGCGGTCGACGGTGTCGTGCACCCTGTCCTGGGAGAGCGCGACCGCGTACGGGATCGTGCGGCCACCCACGGTCGCGGTGCCCGCGACCACGCGCCACTGGGTGTCGGACTGCAGGGAACCGACGGTGAACGGCCGCCCGGTGCGCACGCGGGGCGACCCCGGTTGCAGCTCGGGGAAGCGCGGCCGGTCGGTGCCGCTGCGGAAGTAGTCCTCCGAGGTGGTCGGAGTCCACTGCAGCCGTACGACGTAGCCGTTGCGGGAGGCGACCGCCGGACGTACCGGTGCGGTCGACTGTGGACGCGCGACGGCTGCGGCGACCAAGTCCCTCGCGGTCACCTGCAGCTCGGTGTCCTGCTGCTGCTGCAGGAAGGAGCGCAACTGGTAGGTGGCCGCGGCGCCCGTGACGACCAGAGCCGCCATCAGCAGCGCGACCAGCAGCGCGGCGAGGCGCAGCCGCAGGGGCAGTTCGTGCAGCTCGCGCACTGCCCGCCGGGTGAGGGAGGGGTGGCCGGACGTCACGCGCCGCTCACCCGTGCCTCATTCGCGGGGTGCGCGCAGGACGTAGCCGATGCCGCGCTTGGTGTGGATCAGCGGCGCCGCGTCGATGTCGATCTTGCGACGCAGGTAGGAGATGTAGCTCTCGACGATGCCCGGCTCACCGCGGAAGTCGTAGTCCCACACGTGGTCGAGGATCTGGGCCTTGGACAGCACCCGTCCATTGTTCAGCATCAGGTAGCGCAGCAGCTTGAACTCGGTGGGGGAGACGTCGATGATCCGTCCGGCCCGGTTGACCTCGTGGGAGTCGTCGTCGAGTTCGAGGTCGGCCACCCGCAAGGCGGGGTTCTCTCGCTGCTCCACGCTCGTACGCCGCAGCACGGCGCGGATCCGTGCGACGACCTCCTCGAGGCTGAAGGGCTTGGTGACGTAGTCGTCACCGCCGACCGTGAGGCCCTTGACCTTGTCCTCCGTGGCGTCGCGCGCGGTGAGGAAGACGATCGGCATCTGCTTGCCGTGATCGCGCAGCTGGCGGGTGACGCTGAACCCGTCGAAGTCCGGCAGCATGACGTCGAGCACGGCGAGATCGACCTGTTGGGTGTTCGCGACCTGCAGCGCCTCGGCGCCGCTGGCCGCAGGAAATACCTCGAACCCGGCGAAACGCAGGCTCGTGCACAGCAACTCGCGGATGTTCAGCTCGTCCTCGGCGACGAGGAGGCGGGCTTCGGCTGTCGTCATACGCGCAGTATCAGGACCATCCCTGGACGTTACCTGAGAGTCGCTGGTGCGCGAGGTCCATGAGCGGCCGGGAAGAAATACTTAGCACAAGTAATGAGTTAACCTAAGTACATGAAGCAACAGGACCGCCGTCGCCTGGCCGTCGAGTTGCGTTCCGTCTGTATGCGGATCAGCCGTCGCGCCCGTTTCGAGAACGTCGCGACGATCGCACCCCACCAGTTCTCGGTGCTCGCGAAGCTCGACTCCGGCAGTTCCACTCCGCGCACGCTCGCGGAGCTGGAGTGCGTGAGCGCGCCGTCGATGACCCGAACGCTCACCGGGCTGGAGCAGCTCGGCGCGCTGACCCGGGAGACCGACCCCCAGGACCGCCGCCGCGTCGTCGTGACGATCACCGATGCGGGTCGCGCCATGCTGCGCGAGGGTCGCCGGTCCCGTGACGAGTGGATGTTCGAACGCATCAGGTGTCTGAGCGATGAGGAGTGTGCAGTGTTGCGCGAGGCCCAGCGGATCCTGGACGGGGTGGTCGCTCGATGAGCCCCACCTTCGCGTCACTGCGGATCCGCAACTACCGGGTGTACGCCGCGGGCGCACTGGTCTCCAACATCGGCACCTGGATGGGTCGAGTCGCCCAGGACTGGCTGGTTCTGACCCAGCTCACCCCGCATGACTCCACCGACCTCGGCATCGTCACCGCGCTGCAGTTCGCGCCCGTCGTGCTCCTCGCGCCATTCGCGGGTGCGGTCAGCGACCGGTTCCACAAGCGCAAGGTGCTCATCGCGACCCAGTCGGCGCTCGCGATCACCTCGGCCCTGCTCGCCGGGCTGGTGCTCGGGAACGTCGTACAGCTGTGGCACGTCTACGTGCTGGCGCTCCTACAGGGAGTGGCGACCGCCTTCGACAACCCGACGCGACAGGCGTTCGTCTCCGAGATGGTGCCCCGCGAGCGGCTCGCCAACGCGGTCGGTCTCAACAGCGCATCGTTCAACGCCGCGCGGCTGATCGGCCCCGGCGTCGCGGGACTGCTGATCGCAGCGGTCGGCACGGGCTACACCCTCGTCTTCAACACGGGGTCGTTCATCGCGGTGCTCGTGGCCCTCGGGCTGCTGCGCACCAGCGAGCTGCGACCCTCCCCGCGCAGCTCGGGCAAGGGCCGGATCCGCGAGGGGCTCGCCTACGTGCGGCACCGGCCGGACATCGTCCTGGTGATGGTCATGGTGTTCATGCTCGGCACCTTCGGGATGAACTTCCAGATCACCATCGCCCTGATGTCGACCTCGGAGTTCCACGAGGGCGCCACCGAATACGGCCTCCTGGGCTCGATCATGGCGATCGGCTCCCTCGCGGCGGCACTGATGGCGGCGCGCCGACCGCGTCCACGGCTGCGCATCCTGTTGGTCTCCCTGGCCGGGTTCACCGTGGCGTCCACGGCCGCCGCGCTGGCCCCGTCGTTCTGGTTCTTCGCCCTCTTCCTCATCCCCACGGGCCTGTGCGCCCTGACCGTGCTCACCACCGCGAACGCGACGGTGCAGCTCGGCGTCAGCCCGGAGATGCGCGGACGCGTGATGGCGCTCTACATGGCCATCTTCATGGGCGGCACCCCGCTCGGCTCGCCGGTGATCGGTTGGATCGGCGGAGCCTGGGGCCCGCGCTGGACCATCCTGGTCGGCAGCATCGCGACCGGTCTGACGGTGATCGGTGCGATGGTCTACCTCATGCGCAACCAACAGCTGCGGCTGCGGATCGAGCGTCAGCCCCTGCCGCACCTGCCGCTGGTGCAGGTGACGGCGCGCGAGGTCGCCCGCGAGATCATCCCCGAGCGGGTCGCCTGATGTCGCCGAGGTTCCGCCGGCTGATTGTGCTGGTGGCCCTCGCGGTCTTCGTCGGCATCGCCGTGGTCGCGGCGCTCGTGCACTGAGGCTCAGCGCGCCGCGCGTACCCGCAGCGTGCGTTCGACGTCGTCCAATCCCTCGACCACACCGCGCCGCAGCGCCGCGGGTGCCTCGTCGTGGCGGCGCAGCCAGTCCCGCGCCATGACCACCACGGGTTCGTCGTCGGCCGTCACGTCGTCGCTCGCCTGCGGCGCCGGGAACATGCCGCTGACGAAGCGGCTCGCCATGGTCTGCGACTGCTGCGCCCAGACCGTGGTGAGGACGTCGAAGTACGGCTCGGCGTACTCCCTGGTGAGGTCGCTGCTGACCGGCTGACCGAAGCCCACGATCAGGGCGCGCTGCCGGTCGTTGGTCAGCCCCGCGCCGGACGCATCCGCGAGCGAGTGCCACGCCTGCGCCTTCGCCTCGGACTCGGGAAGACTCGCCAGCGCCTGGTCGTACGACGTCTGCCCGCTCATCGTGAAGTCGCGTCGCAGGTCCTGGGCCAACAGAGTCCGCGGCCGTGCACCGGTGGCGCTCAGCGCGGTCACGAACGACCACCGCAGCTCGTGGTCGACGTTCAGCCAGGGTGGCGGCTGGTCCTCGGTCACCAGCGGCTGGATCAACGGCGCGACGTCCGGGGTGAGGGCCCCGAACCAGGCCAGCGCCCGCGCCCACACCAGTTGCACATCGCCGGTGGTCTGGGTCATCCGGCTGTGCGCAAGGCGGGCCAGGTCGGTCGCCGTCCGGCGCTGGTCGTCGCCCTGCAGGAAGTGGTGCACGGCCGAACGTGCCATGGCGAGCACGGATTGCAGAAGGAACGAACTGCCCTCGGTGATCAGCTGGCCGCGGACCGTCTCCAGGAAGCGCACCGGGCACAGCTGAGCGTCACGGGTGTGGTTCCACAGCGCCGACCAGATGAGGGCGCGGGAGACCTCCGACGGCACGGTCGACAGGAGCCGGTGGGCGGTCTCCTGCGAACCGGGGTCGAGTCGGCTGATGGCGTACGTGAAGTCCTCGTCGTTCGGCAGCACGAGGTCGGGCGAATCGCGCACGGCACGGTCGAGCCGTGCCTCGACCGAGGGGCCGTCGAGGCCCACCCGTAAGAGCTGGGTGCGCTGCAGGGCAGCATCCTTCTCCGTGTAGACGCCCACCGAGAAGACATGGGGTCGCGGGTCGACCGCGGCGCCAGCAGTCTCCGGGGTCGCCTGCCGCACGACGAGGACGTCCTCGGACCGATCCTCGCGGGCCTCGGCGCTGATCTCGCTCGGTCCGGAGGTGCGTAGCCACGCCTGCGCCCAGATGCTCAGGTCGCGTCCGCTGGCCGCGGAGAGCGGCTCCAGGAAGTCCTCGAGTTCGGTGGAACCGTAGGCATGCTGGGCGAAATAGCGGCGGACGCCGTCGTCGAACCGGTCGCGTCCGACGTACGCCTGCAACTGCTTGAGGACCGCCGCGCCCTTGGCGTAGGTGATGCCGTCGAAGTTCTGCGCCGCAGCCTCGACATCGAGGATGTCGGCGGCGATCGGGTGGGTCGTCGGCAGCTGGTCCTGGGTGTAGGCCCACTGCTTGCGCCCGATCGCGAAGGACGTCCAGCCGGAGGTGTAGCCCGTGGCCTCGACGCTCGCCTGGTAGCCCATCAGGTCCGCGAACGACTCCTTCAGCCAGAGGCCGTCCCACCAGCGCATCGTGGCCAGGTTGCCGAACCACATGTGCGCCATCTCGTGCAGGATCACCTCGGCACGGCTCGCGAGCTCCGGCAGCGTCGGCTGCCCGCGATGCACGAAGCTCTCCACGAAGGTCACCAGGCCCGGGTTCTCCATCGCGCCGATGTTGTACTCGGGAACGAAAATCTGGTCGTACTTGCCCCACGGGTAGGGGAATCCGAAGAGCTCGTCGAAGTAGCGCAGACCCTGTTTGGTGACCTGGAGGATGTCCTCGGCGTCGAGGTGGTCGGCCATCGACGCCCGGCACATGACGCCGAGCGGCACCTCGTGTCGCGTGCCGCCGGCACGGTCGACCGACCACAGATCGGTGACCAGGTGATAGGGGCCGACGGCGACGGCCGTGACGTACGACGACTGCAGCGGGGTGGGGGCGAAGCGCACGTCCGCGAGCCCGTCGTACTCCCGCCGGGACACCTCGGACTGGCCGGAGCGGATCAGCCATCGTGCATCGGCGACGACCTCGAAGGTGAATCGGCACTTCAGGTCCGGCTGCTCGAAGACCGCGAAGACCCTTCTGCTGTCGGTGGGTTCGAAGTGGGTGTAGAGGTAGGTCTCGCCGTCGGAGGGGTCGGTGAAGCGGTGCATCCCCTCGCCGGTGCGGCTGTAGAGACAGCGTGCGTGGACGACGAGCTCGTTGACCGGCGCGAGACCGGGCAGCGGCAGCCGGGCTCCGTCGTAGCCGCTGACGTCCAGGGCGGTGCCGTTGAGCGTCGCGGAGACGATCTCCTGCGCCACGATGTCGATCCAGCTGGCGTCGTCGGTCGCCGTGAACCGCACCGTGCTGCGGGACTCGAAGGTCTTCTCCGCGGGATCGGCGGCGTGCCGCAGGTCCAGGCGCACGTGGTGCTCCAGCAGGCGCACCTGCTCGGCACGCCGGGCGCACTCCTGCCTGGTGAGGTTCAGGTCGGCCACGGTCGTCAACCTCGCTCGTTCTCGGTCGCGATGCACGCGGTGCCCACGCGTGCATATCCGACCGTCTCGTAGACGGACACCGCGGACCGCGTGGCTGCCGAGAGGAAGGGCGACTGACCCTCTCGCAACGCGGTCCCGGTGAGGATGCTGGTGATCGCCGTACCGATGCCGCGGCCCCGGTGGGCGGGCAGGGTGCCGATCCCGGTCACCTCGGTGAGGTCACCCCTTGGATTGTGCATCCCACCGCCGACGGGTCGCCCGAGGGTGTCGAACGCACCCACCAGCACCAGGAGGCGGGCGCGCATGCGCAGCTTCTGCTCGCTGGATTCCGGTGGCCCCATCCGGTCGCTGTCGCGGAAGCTGGCGTCGATGGCGGCGAGCACGGCGCCGGTCTGCGGATCGTCCGCGGTCATCTCGTGCACGCGGTATCCGGTCGGCGTCTCCGTCGGCGCGAACCGCCCCAGACGCAGCAGCGCGCACTCCTGCACGCTCATCCCCGCCTCCCGTGCGGCCGGCAGCAGGGTGGGGGTGGTCTCGTGCACCCACTCCAGCGCGCGGGGCACCCCGATCGCGCGCTGGAAGTCCAGGACCCGGCGTACCTCCTCAGGGGAGACGGGTCGGGAGTAGCCGAGACGCGGCCGGGCGTAGAGGGGATGTCCGCGCGGGTTGTCCCGCACGAAGACGGTGAACGGCCCGCATTCCCTGGACACCGCTACCGCGCGGGGTGCGAGGTCGAGGTAGCGCTCGAGTGATCCGAGTTCGTCCTCGCCAGCGTGCGTGTCGATCACGGTCTCCCTTCGGCTGCGCTCAAACCTACCCATGACACATACCCCCATGGGGTATATATTCGGACGATGGAGAGCGGACCCGTCGCGCAGGTCGCGGACGCGTTGCGGATGGCCGGCCTGATGACCTGGCAGATCCTGTGGTCGCTGATCCTCGGCTTCGGCATCTCCGCGGTGGTGCAGGCACTGGTCCGGCGGGAGGCGATCATCGCCACCCTCGGCGATGACCGCCCGGCGACGCTGGCGCGCGCCACCGGCTTCGGGATCGCGAGCTCGTCCTGTTCGTACGCCGCCGTCGCGCTCGCCCGCTCGCTCTTCCGCAAGGGTGCGAGCTTCACCGCGGCGATGGTCTTCGAGATCGCCAGCACCAACCTGGTGGTGGAGCTCGGGGTGATCCTCGCGCTGCTGCTCGGATGGCAGTTCACCCTGGCCGAGTTCGTCGGCGGCCCGCTGATGATCCTCGTGGTCGCCGTGTGCTTCCGGCTCTTCCTGCACTCACGGGTGGTGCAGGCGGCGAGGGAGCAGGCCGATCGCGGCGCCGCGGGCTCGATGGAGGGACACGCGGCCATGGACATGACGGTCGGCGGCGAAGGCTCCTTCGCCGGACGGCTGCTCTCGCCGGCAGGCGCCACGAGCATCAGTCACATCTTCGTGATGGAGTGGCTGGCGGTCCTGCGCGACATCGTGATCGGGCTGCTCATCGCGGGCGCGGTGGCCGCGTGGGTGCCCGACAGCTTCTGGGGGCACCTGTTCCTGGCCGGCCACGGCGGCTGGTCCAAGGTGTGGGGGCCGCTGATCGGCCCGGTCATCGCGGTGGCCAGCTTCGTGTGCTCGATCGGCAACGTCCCGCTGGCGGCGGTGCTGTGGAACGGCGGCATCAGCTTCGGCGGCGTGGTGTCGTTCATGTTCGCCGATCTGCTGATCGTGCCGATCCTGCTCATCTACCGCAAGTACTACGGCACCCGCATGACCCTCGTCATCGCCGGCGTCTTCTACCTGGCGATGGTCGTCGCCGGGTACGTCGTGGAGGTGGTCTTCGGCGTCCTGCACCTGGTCCCCGCGGCCGGGCACGCCTTCACCGGCAACGGCGCGATCAGCTGGAACTACACGACCTGGCTCAACCTGGTCTTCCTCGTGGTGGCGGCCGGGCTCGTCCTGCGGTTCGTGCGCACCGGCGGGGTGGGGATGCTGGCCTACATGAACGGCGACCCGGTCGACGAACCGGCCCACGCCCACCACCACTGAAGGCGCCTCCGTAGATCCCCACCCTGACGGTGTTTGCGTTCGTTGACGGTGTTCGAACGCCGTCAACGAACGTGAACGCCGTCAGCGTGCCGACGGGAGCGTCAGGCGATCCGCTGCACGACGTACTCGATGCACGCGGTCAGCGCGCTGACGTCGTCCGGATCGACCGAGGGGTACATGCCGATCCGCAGCTGGTTGCGCTTCAGCGCGCGGTAGGGCTCGGTGTCGACCACGCCGTTCTCGCGCAGGGTCCTGGCGAGCAGGGCCGCGTCGATCGCGTCATCGAAGTCGACGGTCGCCACCACGCGCGAGCGGGCGGCCGGGTCGGCGACGAACGCGCTCGCGTACGACGTGTGCTCGACCCAGTCGTAGAGCCGCCGGCTGCTCTCGGCGCTGCGCGCGACGGCGAAGTCGAGACCGCCGCCTGCCTGCAGCCACCGCAGCTGGCTGACCATGAGGGCCAGCGTCGCCACGGCAGGGGTGTTGTAGGTCTGGTCAAGGCGTGAGTTGTCCACTGCCGTCTGCAGATTCAGACTGGGTGGAATCCATCGGTCACTCGAGGAGATCGTGGCCGTGCGCTCCAGTGCGGCCGGGGACATCGCCGCCAACCACAGGCCGCCGTCGGAGGCGAACGACTTCTGCGGCGCGAAGTAGTAGACGTCCGCCTCGCGCAGGTCGACCGGCAGGCCGCCCGCGCCGGAGGTGGCGTCGACCAGCATCAGCGCGCCGGCATCGGCGCCGGTGACGCGGCGTACCGGCTGCATCGCGCCCGTCGACGTCTCGTTCTGGGCGTAGGCGTAGGTGTCCGCGCCGGGGACCGCGCTCAGCGGATCGACCTCGCCGGGCACCGAACGGGTGACCACCGGTTCGGCCAGGAAGGGCGCTGCCGCCACCGCGGCCGCGAACTTCGAGCTGAACTCCCCGCACACGCCGTGCACGGACCGCTCCCTGATCAGCGAGAACGTCGCGACGTCCCAGAAGAGCGTGGAACCGCCGTTGCCCAGCACGATCTCGTAGTCCTCCGGGGCGCCGAGGAAGTCGTGCAGCGAGGAGCGGACCTCGCGCACCAGGGCGCGCACCGGTTCCTGTCGGTGGGAGGTGCCGAGGACGTCGGTGCCGAGGTCGCGCAGGAGGTCCAGCTGCTCGGGGCGCACCTTGCTCGGTCCGGAACCGAACCGACCGTCGGCCGGCCGCAGTTCGCGTGGGATGACGATGCTCACGGCCGAAAGTGTGCCAGCGCCTACGCTGGCTCGATGAGTGAGATCACCCGGTGGGACTACGACGGGCGCGGCCTCGAGGAGGGCGAGGTGCCGGACGCGCCCTGGCCGGTCATCGAGGAGTGGGTGCGACAAGCCCGCGAGGCCGCGGCGGACGACACCCAGCCCGGGGTGCACGAGCCGGACGCGATCAGCGTCGCCACCGTGGACGCTTCGGGCGCCCCCACGGTCCGCACGGTGCTCATGCGATACCTCACCCCCGCGGGACCTGGTTTCTACACCAACCTGGAGTCGCGCAAGGGCACCGATCTGGCGGCCGATCCACGGATCGCCGCCACCCTGACCTGGCCCGCGCTCTACCACGCGATCCGCTTCACCGGCCGCGCCGAGCAGTTGCCGCGCGACATCGTCGCCGAGTACTTCGACTCTCGTCCGTGGGGCTCGCGCATCAGCGCGTGGGCCTCGGACCAGAGCCGCCCGGTCGCGGACCGCGCCTCACTGGAGGCTGCCGAGCAGCGGTACGCCGAGCGCTATCCCGACCACGGCCGCGCCGGCGACGTGCCGGTGCCGCCCTTCTGGGGCGGCTACGTGGTCCACGTCGACGAGGTGGAGTTCTGGGTAGGTCAGGCGAGCCGGCTGCACGACCGGGTGCGCTTCACGCGTACCGGCGAGGGTGCCCTGGACGACCCGTCGGTCTGGACCCGGGAGCGCCTGCAGCCCTGACGTGCTCGATCCGCTCGACCCGCTCGACCTGTCGAGTGGCGTAGAAGCCGCTCGAGTGCACCCGGTGGGAGTGCGCCACTCGAACCATAGGTATGCCACTCGGGAGTGGGCGTGAAACAGCCCGCGGGGTCCGACCTGGTGGCCGGTGCGCGATGGACGGGTCGCGCCCCCACGGGCTGCGGTGGTGCGTGGTCTTCACCAACGCCGTCCGTTGAAGAGTCGGTCACCGAATGGGAGGCCGACCAACGGCTGCGCTAGTGCGCAACCACCTCACGCGTCCTAGATGAATGCACTCTCGGACCACCTCCTCTCTCGTGTACCCAGCACGGTAGACACGCCGGCAGGTGGCCCGCAACGGGGTTTCGCGAGGCGGTGGGGAAGGAAGAGGGCGACCGCCATACAGGGGGAGATGGCGGCCGCCCGAGCCGGGCTTCGCAGCCCGCTCGCCCCGGACCGGAGTCCGAGACCTTCGCGTGACAGCGGACGAGGGGACGTCCGTGCTGCCACGCCCAGTGGAACGACCGTCCGGCCCGGATGATTCCCGAACGGGCGCTGCGTGGTCACTGTGCGCCGACGGGTGCCGACACCGGTCCGGGATGGGAAGATCGACCCTGTGACCGACTTGATCGACACCACCGAGATGTACCTGCGCACCATCTTCGATCTGGAGGAGGAGGGCATCGTCCCGCTGCGCGCCCGGATCGCCGAGCGTCTCGGCCACTCCGGGCCGACGGTGTCCCAGACCGTCGCCAGGATGGAACGCGACGGCCTGCTCACCCTCGCGGGCGACCGCCACCTGGAGTTCACCGAGCACGGCCGCACCCTGGCCACTCGCGTCATGCGCAAGCACCGGCTGGCCGAACGGCTGCTGGTCGACGTGATCGGGCTGGAGCTGGAGTACGTGCACGACGAGGCCTGCCGCTGGGAACACGTGATGAGCGAGCGGGTCGAGCGCAAGATCCTCACGATGCTGAAGGACCACACCCTCTCCCCCTACGGCAACCCGATCCCCGGTCTCGCCGAACTGGGGGAGACCGGGACCATCGAGAAGTTCCGGGACGGCGTCGCCTCCCTCACCGAGGTGGTCTCCGCCGAGCCGTCCCTGCTCGTCGTACGCCGCATCGGCGAACCCGCGCAGGCCGATCACGCCACTTTGGAGGTGCTGACCGCCGCCGGCATCTCACCCGGCGCCGTCGTGCGCGCACGCCTGGAGGACGGGCGGGTGCTGGCCCGGGTCGAGGACGGGCCGGAGGGCGTCTCGCTTCCCCCTGAGATCGCCTCCCACGTCTTCGTGCAGCTGCCCTCCACGGCGGCCCTCGCCGCGGGAGCCGTAGCCGTCTCCTGACGTCGTGCGCCGCCGTCCGGCCGGCCGTCCACAGGTCCCGTGACCCGATTGTGATGTCGGTGTGCAGTCCATGTATCGTCGGCGGCGGTTCTCAGCCTGAGGACCCCCGAGCGGCACCGCCGAGTCCTGCCAAGCAGCCCGGGAATGCAACGATCCGCAAGGCAGGAGCGGGGGACCCACCTTCGGCCGTTCGCAGTATCGGGACGGCCTCGGGGCTAAGTCACGGGCAGTCATCGGGGAACGGACTGCCACGGACCGGGTAACACCTCCACCCGAGCCCGACAGCTCACCTCGTAGGCGCCGAGAGGTTTTCATCCGTGTCTGTCATGCAGCCCCGGGGGCGTCATCGCGCCCCGAGCAAGTTGTCCACGTCCTTCAACACCACCGCACGCGTGTCCGCCGCGGTAGCTGTCGGCGGCGGCCTCGTGGCCTCCGCCGTGTTCTCCCAGTCCGCGCAGGCCGCTGACACGAAGCACCAGGGCCCGGCCTCCGCCGCGGCTCCCGCCCAGGCGTCGATGACGCTGGTGCAGAACACCGCTCGTACGTCCGCGCCGCACGTCGCCGCGGCGGTCGACGCCCACACCCGGCTCGTCGCCGTCCACGCGGACACCTACGTCGCGCCCGTCGTGGAGAAGGCGGCTCCGGCTCCGGTGCGCCACGTGGTCGCCCCGGTGCGCCACGTCGTGCGTCAGCCCGCGCCGAAGCACACGACGCCGGTCCGGTCGGGCAACGGCGGTGGCAGCACCGTCTCGGCGCCCTCGTCCGCCAGCGGCGTCGTCGCGATCGCGGAGCGC
Source organism: Allobranchiibius huperziae (assembly GCF_013410455.1). Classification (NCBI taxonomy): domain Bacteria; kingdom Bacillati; phylum Actinomycetota; class Actinomycetes; order Micrococcales; family Dermacoccaceae; genus Allobranchiibius; species Allobranchiibius huperziae. Next base: position 586,766 of record NZ_JACCFW010000001.1, read on the forward strand.
TACATCGGTGTTCCCTACGTCTACGGCGGCACCACCCCCAGCGGGTTCGACTGCTCCGGGTTCACCAGCTACGTCTACGCCCAGCTCGGCATCAACCTGCCGCGCACCGCGGCGGCCCAGCAGGCGTCGGCGACTCCCGTGAGCACCCCCCAGCCGGGCGACCTGGTGTTCTTCGGCAGCCCCGCCTACCACGTCGGCATCTACCTGGGTAACGGCATGATGATCGCCGCGCCCAAGCCCGGTGACCACGTGAAGATCGAGGCCGTCTACGGCACCCCCTCGGGGTACGGCCGCCCCTGAGCGTCCACGTCATGACGATGCCCCCTCACCGATGGTGAGGGGGCATCGTCATGTCGTGCAGAGGTTCGGTCAGTCGCGCGCGGCGGGGCCGTCGCCCGGCCGCTTCTCGTCCTCCTGCTGCGAGAAGCTCTTGTCCTCCCCGGTCGCGGCGCCGCTGCCGCCGCTCGCCTCGGAGTCCGCGACGAGCCCCGTGTCGCCTGCCTCGCCCTCGTCGGGGCTGAGCTGCTGGGCGGGTTCCTGGGGGTTCGGGTCGTTCGCGTCATCGCTCATTCGGCCAGTATGTCCGCACCGGGCCCACCTAGGCTGACGCTCGTGCCCTCCACCCCACCCGCACCCGGCGCCGCCTCGCATGTGCTGAGCGGTCGACGTCCGGTCGAGATCGTCGACATCGGCGCCAACCCCATCGACGGGGAGCCGCCGTACGCGCCGCTGTTGGAGCAGGGAGTCGCCCGGGTGACCGGGTTCGAGCCGCAGGAGTCCGCGTATGCCGAACTCACGACGAGAGAGGACGGGGCGCACCGCTACCTGCCGTACGCGGTGGGGGACGGGGCCGAGCACACCCTGCGACTCTGCGTCGAGAGCGGCTTCGCCAGCATGCTCGAACCGGACCGTGCCCAGCTGGGACTGTTGACCGACTTCCCGCGGATGGCGTCGGTGACCGACCGCATTCCGATGGCCACCCGACGCCTGGACGACATCACCGAGATCGAGCAGCTGGACTACCTCAAGATCGACATCCAGGGCGGTGAGCTCGACGTCTTCCGGCACGGCCGGCGGCTGCTCGCCAGGGCCGTCGCCGTGCAGACCGAGGTGGGGTTCACCCGGTTGTACGAGGACCAGCCCACCTTCGCCGACCTCGATCTGGAGCTGCGGGCGCACGGCTTCGTGCCGCACCTGTTCGTCAACACCAAGACCTGGCCGCTCGCGCCGCTGCAGTGGGCCGACCCGCTGCAGGAACAGGCTCGGCACCTGGTGGAGGCCGATGTCCTCTACGTGCGCGACCTGGCGCGCCTCGACGTGCTGAGCGAGGACCAACTGCATCACCTGGGGCTGATCTGCGACCTGGCGTACGCGTCGTACGGCGTGACGCTGCTCTGCATCGCGGAGCTGGTCCGCCGAGGTGTCCTGGACCCGGACAGTGCCCGGATCTTCCGGGACCAGGTGGCGGTCCGTGCGCAACCGACGCCGTCGCGCTGATCAGACCCGGCTGCACGACCCGACGACCACCCGGCTGAGGGTCGCGGCGGGCGGGCTCGCGGCGACGATTCAGTGCTGGGTCGTGCCCTCCCGCCCGGGTGGCGGCGGGTAGATGTCGGTGTGCTGGGCGGTCGCGATGCTGACGTCCTCGGCCTGCACGTTGGTCAGTTGCACGACACGGGTCGGCAGGATCGAGCGTAGAGCCAGTCCGTGGCCACCCGCACCTTGGCGGCCGCGCTGGGGAGCGCGAAGAGGTGATAGCCGCGCGCCGTGACCTTCGCGATCGGGCCGGTGAGGGGCACACCGAGCGCCTTGGCCACACCCTGTGTTCCGCCCAGATCAGCCACGAGGCCGAGGTCACGGTGCCGGTACGGGCGGGACTGCCCGACGCCGAGGCTGGCGGCGACGTTCCGGGCGGCGGTGTGGCCCTGGCGTTGGGCATGCTGCGCCGTCGGGGCGGTGACCGGGCGGCTCCCGTCGGCCAGGGCGCCCTGGGTCAGGTCGGGCACCGCGGCCGAGTCGCCGAGCGCCCAGACGTGCGTGTGCCCGGGGACGCTCAGGTCGTCGTTCACCACGAGTCGGCCCTTCGTGGTCGGGAGGCCCAGAGTGGCGATCAACGGGCTGGGGGCCACGCCCGCGCTCCACACCAGCGTGCGGGTGCTGATGACGTCGCCGTCGGTGAGCGTGACCGAGGTGGCGGTGGCCGACACCACGCTGACGGTGAGCCTGACCTCGACGCCGCGGTGGTGCAGCACCTTCATCGCCTCCGCGCCGAGGCGAGGGCCCAGCTCCGGCAGGACGTGGGGTGCCAGGTCGATGAGCAACCATCGGACGTCGTCGGGTCCGAAACTGCTCCACCGGTCGGCGATGCCGTACATCCAGTTCTGCATCTTTGCGACAAATTCCGTCCCGGTGTAACCGGCGCCCACCGCAACGACGGTGAGCAGTTCCTGGCGCTGCTGCCGGCCGGCAGGGGTGTCGGGGAGGGCATCCGCCAGGTCCAGCTGACCCAGGACGTGATTGCGCAGGAACGTCGCCTCTTCCAAGGTCTTCAGTCCGCGGGCGTGTTCGGCGACGCCGGGGATGTCGAACTCGCGCGTCACGGATCCGGGGGTCAGCACCAGACGATCCCAGCGCTGCTGCTCCGGCTTCCCGTCGCGCCCCAGGACCGTGAGCGTGCGCGAGGCGAAGTCGACGTCCGTGACGTGCCCGAAGACCGGCGTGGTGCGCCGCAGGGTCTGGCGCAGGGACACGGCGATGTCCCGCGGGTCGAGGACGCCCGTCGCGACCTCGGGCAACAGCGGGCTGTAGAGCAGGTAGTCCGACGGTGCCACGAGCACCAGGCTCGCCTGCTCGGGGGACAGGGTGCGCTCCAGTCGGCGCAACGTGTGGAATCCGGCGAAGCCCGCGCCCACGACCACGACTCTGGGCGCGCTGTCGGGCGTGTCCTGTGCACCTTCGCGTCGTCGTCGCGCGCGCATGCGGCTCCCGGAGGTCTCGATCCGCCTCGGTTCGGCGCAGCCGCCGGTGCGGTCGGCGACGATGCCCGAGACGGGCGTCTGGACCGATGATCCTCGCAACGGACGTCGTCCACCAGGGGTCAGTCCGTGGTGACGCCGTCCTCCGCGCCGCGGCGGCGTCCGGGTCGACGGGCGACAGGCGGCACGATCCGCTGCCCCGTCTGGACCCAGGTGCGTGGAGCCCACTCCAGTCCGGGCCGCACGTTCCACGCCGCCGTCGCCTGCTCGGGATGTTCCAGGTCGAGCTGGCGCACGATCTGGTCGATGGCGGCCAGCATGGATCCCTGCATCATCCAGGAGTCGGTGTCGGTCATGGGATCGATCATCACGAGCTCGGTGTGCCGGGCCCGGGTCTCCAGCACGACCTCGCGGATCCGGTCGAGCGCCTGCTCGGCCTCGTCCACCCGATCGGCGGCCACGAGGTCCCCGAACTCGTGCACGCCGGAGGCCAGGGAGTCCAGCAGCACCGAGAAGACCACCCGCAGGTTCGGGTCCCACGCGTCCGCGCCATCCGCGCCGTCCGAGGCGAAGGCCCTGCGCTCGGCCAGGACGGCGAGGGCGCGTTCGGCGGCGCAGCAGCGGTCCAGTCGCTGCAGCGCGACCCGCAGCTCAGGATGGATGCGCAACGCGACCAGCGCGCGCGGGTTGAGTTTGCGGCTCTCCTCCAGGGCCTCGACGGCGGTGGCGGCTTCGGCCAGCTCCCGGCCGATCGCCTCGGCGGAACCGATCCAGGACTGCGCCTCCTCCACCCCTGGCGCCCGGGATGACAGGGTGCGCGCGATCTGGCCGAGCAGGGCGGCCTGTGAGCGGGCCACTCCGCGTACGGCGTCCCGGGCCCGGGTGTTGGGGATCGCGACGGGCACCAGCACGCTGAAGGCGACCCCGACGACGGTGCCGATCAGGGTGTTGCCGATCCGGATCTCCGCGGCGAGCCCGGGTGAGCTCACGGCCAGGATCAGCATCGCGCTGATCGGCGTCTCGAGGGACTGCGCACCCAGCCGCAACATCTTGGCCAGCACCAGGGAGGCACTGATGACGGCCGCGAGAGACCACCACGACAGTCCGAAGTAGTTGGAGAACGCCGTGGCGACCAGCACCCCCGTGAGGACGGCTCCGACGCGGACCATCGCCATCCGCAGCGTGCCGACGGTGGAGGCCTGCACGACGAGCAGTGCCGTGAGGGGCGCGGTCAGGTCGACCACGTGCGTGAAGAGGAGCGTCGAGCCCAGGTACGCCAGCACCGCCGCCCCGGTGAGGCGGCCGATCTGTGCGGCGGCGGGCTGCACACGGCGTGATGCCTCGGACCAGGTCGAGGGGAAGGTCGGCCAGGCTCGCCGGAAACCCCGCATGAGCGGACGCGGCACGCGCAACGTGTCCCGACGCATCGACCACCGCCTCTCCTTCAGTCCAGCCTGGCACGCGGTGGCCGCGGACGGCCGCGCTGCACCGGCCACGCTCCCACGGCCCGGCGCCGCGCACCGGGGTCCGGGCGACACCACGATGCGGCTCGACATGTGCCGAGAGGCCTCCGGCTACGCGACGCCGCCGCTCTTCGATGTGACATCTGCGATGGAAGGGCGATGATGCTGAGAAGTCTTCCTCCTCATCGCGCGCGGCGGGGCTCTGGGCAAGAGCGGGCGATCCAACGGTCCGTCCAGAGGTGCCGCCACTGATCTGAGCGCCCTCTAGTTGAGCCAAAAAGCGTTTCTCCGCAATAGGTTTCGTGCAATTAATGCTGTCGGAGTCACCCCGTCGAGGCGACCGAGGCCGTCGGCTGAAGGCCGGAGATGGGAGGAGCGCACGCTGCGCGGGCGGGTCACGAAGGAGTAACGATCAAGGTCTTGCAACTATATATTTAACAAGTTCTATGAGTAATGTGGTCTGAGTCACAGCAATCGACGTCGACGGAGGAGGCACCGTGAGCGCGATCGACGCCACCTGCGGCATCGACGTCGGCACTCAAGGAGTGCGCGCCTCCCTGGTCGACGCCGAGGGCCGCACGCTCGGTTCCGGGGCGGCGCCCATCACCAGCGACCACCGTGACGGTCGTCGCCACGAGCAGGACCCCGAGCAGTGGTGGACGGCGCTGTGCGACGCGGTCCGGCAGGCGCTGGACGTTGCGGGTGAGGTGCACGTGACCGCGATCGCGATCGACGCGACGTCCGGCACGGTCCTGGTCGAGCACGCCGACGGCAGCCCGGCAGGACCGGCCCTGATGTACGACGACACCCGAGCCCAGGGGTTCGCCGACCGTGCGCAGCGCGCCGGAGAGTCGCTCTGGTCCTCTCTCGGCTATCGCATCCAGCCCGCCTGGGCGCTGGCCAAGGTGTTGTGGCTGCGCGGCGAGGACGTCCTCGGTGCCGGCGACCGGGTCGTGCATCAGTCCGATCACCTGGTGCGTCGACTGGTGGGCTCCGTCGTGCCGACCGACACCTCGCACGCTCTGAAGACCGGTGTCGACCTGCGGACTGCCGCCTGGCCGGCCGATGTCTTCGCCGAGCTCGGGATCCCGCTCGAACTGCTCCCGGGGGTGGCCCTGCCGACCACCGTGGCAGGCGTGGTCAGCAGGTCGGCCGCGTCCGAGGCCGGGCTGACGACGGGCGCCGTCGTCCGCCTCGGCATGACCGACGGATGTGCGGCGCAGATCGCGGCGGGCGCGCTCGAGATCGGCCACTGGAGCAGCGCCCTCGGCACCACCCTGGTGGTGAAGGGCTCCACCGACGAGCTGGTGCTGGACCCCTCCGGCGCCGTCTACTGCCACCGCCACCCGGACGGCGGCTGGTTGCCGGGGGGCGCTTCCAGCACCGGTGCCGGTGCGCTGCGCGATGCGTTCACGCACGGCGAGGACCTGGGCCAGCTGACCGAACAGGCCGCCGGTCTGGGGGTGATCCCCGGTGCGACGTATCCGCTGATCGGTCGTGGGGAGCGCTTCCCGTTCGTGGCGGCGGATGCGGTGGGTTTCGTCGGCGGCCACGCGGACTCCGACGCCGCCCGCTTCGCCGCGCTCTGCCAGGGCATCGCGTACGTCGAGCGGCTCAGCTACGACGTGTTGGCCTCCCTGGGCGCCGACACCACGGGCCCGGTCTCGTTCACCGGCGGCCCCACCGCCAACGAGTGGTGGAACCAGCTGAGGTGCGATCTGCTGGGCCGCCCGGTGCGGGTGCCGCGCGAACCGCACCCGTCGACCGGGATGGCCATGCTTGCGGCGGCCGAGCCCGGCCGGCTGACCGAGACCGTCGCGTCGATGGTCGGGATCGGCCGGTCCTACAGTCCCGATGCCGACCGGGGTGGACAGCTGCGGCAGGGGTACGCCGAGCTGGTCACCGCCCTCGTCGAACGCGGGTGGCTCGGGTCGCAGGCCGCGTCGTACGCGCTGGCCGAGGCCGGGGGAGTGCCTCGATGAGCGATCGCGTGAGTCTGTGGCTGGCCCGGCACGGCGAGACGGTCTGGCACGCCGAGAACAGGTACGCCGGCGGCGACAGCGACATCGACCTGACTCCAGAGGGGCATGAGCAGGCATCCGACCTGGGCCGCTGGTCGCTGCGCCACGGGATCGAGGTGGTCGTCAGCTCACCGGTGCGGCGCGCGCAGGAGACCGCGCAGCCCTCCGCGTCGGCGATCGGGGTGGACCTGGTGGTGTGCCCGGGGCTGAAGGAGGTCGCCTTCGGGGTGGCCGAGGGTCGCACGGCCGCCGAGATCGAGTCCTCCGATGCGGCGGTGATGGCGGCCTTCCGCGACGACCCGGTGGCCAATCCCTTCCCGGGCGCGGAGTCGGCGGCCGACGCCGCGGCGCGCGGTGCCGGCACGCTGCGGGAGATCGCCGCGGAGCATGCGGGTCGCAAGGTGCTGGTCGTCGCCCACAACACCCTGCTGCGGCTCGCGCTGTGCGAGCTGCTCGGCATACCCCCGGCGCAGTACCGGCGCGTCTTTCCCCGGCTGGACAACACCGCGGTCGCCGAGGTCGTCGTCCCCCTGGACGGCCACGGGCTGGCCGCACTGCGTTCTCTCAACGTCCCGACGAGGGCGGCGCCGACGTGACGCCCGCCCCTTTCCGCATCTGCCCGACCGACCGTTCGTCAGCCCGCTCAACCCATCCCACGAAGGAACCGAACATCATGACCGCTCGCAGGATCACGCAGATCTCCGTCGCTGTTGCCGTGGCTGCCACACTGCCCATCCTGGGTGCGTGCAGCTCCGGCAAGAACTCCTCGACCAAGTCGGGTGCAGCCGGCTCGTCCGCCGCGGCCGGCGGTGACAAGGGCGCCAAGATCGCCTTCCTGATGCCGGACGAGGCGTCCACCCGCTACGAGCAGCACGACAAGCCCGGCTTCGTGGCGGAGCTGAAGAAGGTGTGCCCCACGTGCACGCCGCTCTACAACAATGCCACCGGTGACGCCAGCAAGCAGCAGCAGCAGTTCAATGCGGCGCTCACCCAGGGCGCGAAGGTCATCGTGCTCGACCCGGTGGACTCCACCGCCGCGTCGAGCCTGGTGTCGGCCGCCCACTCCAAGGGCGTGAAGGTCATCGCCTACGACCGGCCGATCCCGCAGGCCAAGCCGGACTTCTACGTCTCCTTCAACAACGAGGAGATCGGCAAGTCGATCGCGCAGTCGCTGGTCCAGGACCTGAAGGCCAAGGGTGTCTCGACCGGTGGCGGCAACGGGATCCTCGAGGTCAACGGGTCCCCGACCGACGCCGCGGCCGGTCTGATCAAGAAGGGCGTCCACGAGGGTCTCGCGGGCAGCGGCTACAAGACGCTGTCGGAGTACGACACCCCGGAATGGGACCCGAGCAAGGCGCAGTCCTGGGTCAGCGGCCAGGTCTCACGTTTCGGTAAGAAGATCGTCGGCATCGTCGCCGCGAACGACGGCACCGGCGGCGGCGCGATCGCCGCCCTCAAGGCTGCCAGCGTCAACCCGTTGCCCCCGGTGACCGGCAACGACGCCACGACCGCCGGACTGCAGCTGATCATCGCCGGCGACCAGTACAACACCATCTCCAAGCCGAGCGAGATCGTCGCGGGCGCGGCGGCCGACGTCGCCGTCGACCTGCTCAACGGCAAGTCGGTCACGGCGGTCGGCGGCGGCAGCCTGACGACCGTGTTCGGCACCAAGACGATGCTCTTCGTCCCGAAGGTGATCACGCAGAGCAACCTCAAGACCGACATCATCTCCACCAAGATCGCCACCGCCTCCCAGCTGTGCACCGGTAGCTACAAGGCCGGCTGCACCAAGCTCGGCATCTCCTGATCGTGGGTGTGCTGATGCGAGACACGGCGAGAAAGGACGGCGCGGCATGACTGCCACAGCCACGGAGACCACGCAGGCACCGTCGGGGACACCCGTCCTGCGCCTGCGCGGGGTCGGTAAGACCTTCGGGGCGGTGTCGGCCCTCACCGACATCGATCTCGAGGTGCACGCAGGTCAGGTCGTCGCCCTCGTAGGGGACAACGGAGCCGGCAAGTCCACCTTGGTGAAGGTCTTGTCCGGGGTGCACGCACCGACGTCGGGCGAGGTCTTCTTCGACGGGAAGCAGGTGACGATCGACAGCCCGTCCAAGGCGATGGAGCTCGGGATCGCGACCGTCTTCCAGGACCTGGCGCTCTGCGAGAACCTCGACGTGGTCGCCAACCTCTTCCTCGGGCGCGAGCTCAAGGGCGGCCACCTGGACGAGGTCACGATGGAGACCAGGTCGTGGGAACTCCTCGGGGAGTTGTCCGCCCGGATCCCGAGTGTGCGGGTGCCCATCGCCTCGCTGTCCGGCGGCCAGCGGCAGACCGTCGCGATCGCGCGGTCTCTTCTGGTCAATCCGCGACTGATCATGCTCGATGAGCCCACCGCGGCCCTGGGCGTGGCCCAGACCGCCGAGGTGCTGAACCTGATCGAGCGGGTCAAGGCACGAGGACTGGCAGTCGTGATGATCAGCCACAACATGGAGGACGTGCGCGCTGTCGCCGACAACGTCGTCGTCCTCCGTCTCGGCCGCAACAACGGCGAGTTCGGACCCGACGCGAGCAACCACGACCTGGTGGCCGCGATCACCGGGGCCACGGACAACGTCGTGACGCGCCGGTCGGCACGCCGGTCCGGCGGCGCCGACACCACCGACGCCACGGCGGACGACGCCGCGGCGCCCACCGCGGGGGCGCACGCCGCTCCCACTCTGTCGGAGGAGGACTCCTGATGGCACAGACGGCAACCCCGCCCCCGAAAGCGCTCGACCAGCAGGACGCCAGGGTCAAGGTCGGCAGCGGCAGCCCCAAGGACATGCTGACCAACTTCGGCTACCGGGTCCGCTCCGGTGACCTCGGCCCGTTGCCGGTGGTGATCGGGCTGATCGTCATCGCCGTGGTCTTCCAGGCGTTGAACTCCCTCTTCCTGTCCTCCGGCAACCTGGTCAACCTCATCTACGACAGCTCGGCCGTGGGCATGATCGCGCTCGGCATCGTCTTCGTGCTGGTCCTGGGTGAGATCGACCTGTCGGTGGGCTCGTTGAGCGGCCTGTCCTCGGCCCTGCTCGGTGTCCTCTACGTCAACAAGGGCTGGAACCCGATCCTGGCGATCGTCGTCGCGGCGTTGTCGGGAGCGTTGATCGGCTTCGTCTACGCGCAGGTCCGCAACAGGTTCGGCATGCCGAGCTTCGTGATCACCCTGGCCGGACTGCTCGCCTTCCTCGGACTGCAGCTGCAACTGCTGGGGTCCCAGGGCTCGATCAACCTGCCGTACGGATCGGGGCTGGTCACGTTCGGACAGCAGCAGTTCCTGACGCCGATCCTCGCGTACATCGTCGCGGTGCTCGCAGCCGCCGCCGTCTTCGTCGCCGGGATCCTCAACATCCGACGCCGCAGGGCCGCCAACCTGTCCGCGAGCTCCCCGGCGAACGTCGTCATCCGGGCCGTCGCACTGCTGGTCGTCCTGCTGCTGGCCGCGTGGTACCTCAATCGGGACAACGGCGTGCCGTGGATGTTCGCGATCTTCGTGCTGATGATCGTGGCAGCGAACTACGCGTTGACCAAGACGAATTGGGGCCGGCACATGTTCGCGGTCGGCGGCAACGAGGAGGCCGCGCGTCGCGCCGGTATCAACGTGAACATGATCTACACCTCGGCCTTCGTGCTGACGGGTCTGTTCGCGGCGGTCGGCGGCGTGCTGAGTGCCGCACGGCTCGCGTCGTCCAGTCAGAGCGCGGGCACCGGTGACGTCAACCTGAACGCGATCGCCGCCGCCGTCATCGGCGGCACGAGCCTGTTCGGTGGTCGCGGCAGCGCCTACTCGGCCCTGCTCGGGATCCTTGTCATCCAGTCGATCTCCAACGGGTTGACGCTGCTCAACCTCTCGTCGGCCTACCGCTACATGATCACCGGTGCCGTCCTGGCGCTCGCGGTGCTGATCGACTCCCTGGCCCGGCGCTCCCGCGTCCAGCACGGGACGGCCTGATGCGGGTCGTCTGCGTCGGCGACCGGTTCATCTCGGCCGCCTCCTTCGCCCACGCGGCGAAGGAGGCGTTCGGGCCGGACACCGAGACCGTCGAATACTCCACGCGCTGGCCGGACGAGGCGTACGGAGCGGTCGAAGGGGTCAAGGAGTCGTCCGGATCGGTCGACGAGATCGCCGAGCTGATACCCGGCGCAGACGTCCTGCTCACCCATCTCGGCCCGGTCACCGCCACCGTCCTGGCGCGCGCCGACCGGCTCAAGGTGGTGGGGATAACTCGCGGTGGCCCGGTCAACGTCGACCTGGCCGCGGCCACCGCGCACCACGTCCCGGTGGTCTATCTGCCGGGTCGCAACCTCGGCGCGGTCGCGGAGTTCGTGATCGGGGTGATGATCACGATGCCGCGCGGCGTCGTACGCGGGTCGGCCGAGCTGGTCCACGGGCGCTGGAGCCCCAGGGCGTTCCGCTACGAGACGGCGGGTCCGGAGCTTCGTGCGTGCACGGTCGGGCTGGTCGGCATCGGCGCCGTCGGGCGGCGGGTCGCGCAGCTGCTGGACGCGTTCGGCGCGCGGGTGGTCGCCTACGACCCGCACGTCGACCGTGCCGACGGGATCGAGCTGCTGGACTCCCTGGAGGCGGTGCTGTCGGTCAGCGACATCGTGAGCGTCCACTCGCGGTTGACCGACGAGACGCGGAAGTCCTTCGACTCCAAAGCATTCGGCGCGATGAAGCACGGTGCCTACTTCGTCAACACCGCCCGTGGGGAGATCGTCGACGAGGCCGCCCTGCTGGAGGCGTTGGACTCCGGGCAGCTCAGCGGCGCAGCGCTGGACGTGTTCGATCCCGAGCCCCCTGGGCCGGACAACCCGCTCGTACACCGACCCGACGTCATCGGCACCCCGCACCTCGCGGGTGCCTCCCGACAGGTCAGTTCGGAGTCGGTGCAGCGGGTGGTGCGCGACGTCGCGAGCTATCTGCACAGTGGCCGGATGGACCACTGCGCCAACCCGGACGCGTTGAAGGAGGGCTCATGAGTGTGATCGGGGTCGATCTGGGCACCTCCCGGATCAAGGCCGTCCGCTACGGGCAGGACTGGGCCGAGGCCGACAGCTGCGCCGAGGACGCCGTCGTCGACCGGCCGGCGCCCGGGCACTCCGAGCAGGACATGGCCGACGTGTGGGCCGGTCTGGTGCGCGTCGTGCGCACCGTTGCCGAGAGGTCGCCGGACGACATCCAGCTCGTCGCCGTCACCGCCCAGGGCGACGGCTGCTGGCTGATCGACGCCGACGGCGACCCGGCCGGCCAGGCACTGCTCTGGAACGACGCCCGCGCGACCTCCCTCGTCGACGCCTGGGAGGCCGACGGCACGCTGCAGCGGGCCTTCGACATCAACGGATGCTTCGGCTTCGCCGGGGTCGCCTCCTCGCAATTGCGCTGGTTGCAGGAGAACTCGCCCGAGGTCATCGAACGGGCGACGACGTTGCTCAGTTGCGGCGGGTGGGCCTACTTCAAGCTCACGGGCCGGCGTGCGATCGACGACAGCGAGGCGGCGAACCCGTTCTTCGACACCCGCAGACGTGCGTACGACGAGCGGATCCTCGATCTGTACGGCATCGCGGACCTGCGTCGCCTGCTCCCGGACGCCGTGCGCGGCAAGGACCGGGTGGCACCCCTGCTCGGTGACGTCGCCCGGGAGATCGGGCTCCAGGAGGGCACCCCGGTGGTCGTCGCGCCGTACGACGTGGCGTCGATGGCCACCGGTAGCGGGGCGCACCGCCCGGGCGACGCGTTCGCGATCCTCGGCACCACGTTGTGCAACGGGCTCGTCTCGGACGACCCCCGGCTGGACCGGCCGGGTAACGGCATGTCGCTGCCCGCAGCGGAGGAGGGCGGCTGGCTGCTGACCTATCCCACGATGGTCGGCACCGAGGTGATCGGTTGGTGTCAGAAGCTGTTCGGCTTGGACCAGCCGGGCGACGTGATCCGGCTCGCGGACCGCTCGGACCGCAGCCGGACGCCGATGGTGCTTCCCTACTTCTCCACCGCCGGCGAGCGCAGCCCTTTCCTGGATCCGCGGGCGCGTGGGGCGATCCTCGGCCTGGACGTCACCCACACCCGCGAGGAGGTCGCCGCCGGCATCGTGGACGGGCTCAGCATGGCGGTGAAGGACTGCGTCGCCAGTGCGGGGTCGGCCACCATGGTCGCGATCTCCGGCGGCGGTGCGCGCAGCGTGAGCTGGTGTCAGGTGATCGCCGATGCCGTCGGGGTGCCGGTGACGCTGCCGGACGTGGAGGAGATCGGCGCGCGCGGCGCGGCGCTCGTCGGCGCGTACGAGATCGGGATGTTCGATTCGCTGCACGACGCTGTGACGGCGGCCGTCCGCCCACGCCAGGTGCTCGAGCCGGACCCCGAACGCACGAAGGTGCTGGCCGAGCGCTACGAGCAGTTCCTGCAGGTGCGGGGCAAGTTGTTCGGGTGACCGCTCGCGCGAGAAGCGTTCGCGGTCAGACGTTTTCGTCGCCGGTGGAGGCGACTCGCACGTCGGGGCAGCGGTCCCGCAGGAGCTGCAGGTCCTCGTCGGCGACCCGGTCGTCGGTGATGACCGTGTCGAACGCCTCGACGCCGCACAGCACGTGGGTCGCGGGACGACCGAACTTGGCGTGGTCGACCAGCAGCACCTTGCGCAGGCTGCGCGCCAGAAGGGCACGGCGCACCATGACGGTCGCTTCCGAGCGGTGCACGCAGCGGCCGCCGGTGATCCCGGTGGGCGACATGAACAACAGATCGGCCTGCAGGGCGTCGATCGCGTCGATGGTCTGCAGTCCCGAACACGACTGCAGACGCTCGTCGTAGGCGCCGCCGAGCAGTTTGGCCTCGACGCCGGACGATGGGCTGAGCATGGCCATCGCCGGCACGAAGTTGGTCGCGAGGGTGATCGGCACGTGCGCCGACAGGAGCGGGACGAGTCCGACGGCGGTGGTGCTGTCGTCCAGGAAGATGGTCTGCCCTCGCCCGAGCAGCCGTCCCGCCTCCCGCACGATGGCGGCCTTCTCGGCGCTCATCGAGAGGCTGCGTTCGGCCACGCCCGCGTCACGCAGCGCCGTGGGGTTGGCGGTGGCGGCGCCGCGGATCTTGGTGATCCAGCCCTCTTCCTGCAGCTGGTCCAGGTCGCGGTGCATCGTCATCAGGCTGACGCCGTGGGTCTGCGCGAGGTCCTCGACCCGGACGTAGCCGGCCCTCAGCACTTCCTCGCGCACCTGGTCGCGTCGGTGCGACAACCCTTGTGTCGTCACGGTTCTCGTCACTCCTGCTGGTCGGTCGCCACGCCTCGCACGGGCTGTGTGGTGTCAGCGTTAATTCTCACACCGACGACGCTCGAACGGCAGGAGGGTGGGGTCCCCGTCCTCAGAGCATGGCGAGATGCACGTCGAGCCGCTCGCGCAGCTCATCCACGGTGATCCCGAAGGTGTCCCGCACGACCGCGCCGTCCGGCCCCACGTCGAAGACCGCGAGCTCGGTGTAGACACGGCTGACACACGCCAGGCCGGTCAACGGCTGGGTGCACTGCGGCACGAGCTTGGGTCGGCCCTGCTTGTCGAAGAGCGACATCAGGACGAACACCTGGCGAGCGCCGATCGCGAGGTCCATGGCCCCGCCGACGGCGGGGATGGCGTCCGCTTCACCGGTGTGCCAGTTCGCGAGGTCGCCGTTCGTCGCGACCTGGAACGCTCCGAGGACGCAGACGTCGAGGTGGCCGCCGCGCATCATCATGAAGGAGTCGGCGTGGTGGAAGTACGACGCGCCGGGCAGCTCGGTGACCGGCTGCTTGCCGGCGTTCGTCAGGTCGGTGTCGATCTGCTCGCCGGTGGCGGCCGGGCCCATGTTGAGCATCCCGTTCTCGGTGTGCAGCACGACGCCCGATCCCGGCGTCAGGTGGTCGGCCACGCGGGTCGGCCGGCCGATGCCGAGATTGACGTAGGAGTACGGCGGGATGTCGCGGGCGATGACCGCGGCGAGCTCGTCGGGGTTCAGCGCCATCAGCGGGCTCCCTGCACGGTGTAGTGGCGGGGCGCGACGCACACGACGCGATCCACGAAGATGCCGGGGGTCACGACCGCCTCCGGGTCGAGCGCTCCGGTGGGCACGACCTCGTGCACCTGCACGACGGTGGTGCTCGCCGCGGTGGCCATGACGGGCCCGAAGTTGCGAGCTGTCTTGCGGTAGACCAGATTGCCCATCCGGTCCGCGCGGTGGGCGGAGACCAGGGCGACGTCGCCCTTGATCGGGTACTCCAGCAGGTAGTCGCGCCCGTCGATGGTGCGGGTCTCCTTGCCCTCGGCCAGCATCGTTCCGACGGCGGTGGGGGAGTAGAAGCCTCCGATGCCCGCGCCGGCGGCGCGCATCCGCTCGGCGAGGTTGCCCTGCGGGACCACCTCCAGCTTCACCTTCCCGGCGCGGAAGAGCTCGTCGAAGACGTAGGAGTCGGCCTGGCGGGGGAAGGAGCAGATCACCTTCGCGACCCGGCCGGCCTTGAGCAGCGCCGCTAGGCCCACCTCGCCGTTGCCGGCGTTGTTGCAGACGATCGTCAGGTCGGTGGCGCCCTGTCGGATCAGGCCGTCGATCAGGTCGAACGGCATTCCCGCCAGCCCGAATCCGCCGACCAGCACGGTGGCACCGTCCTCGATGCCGGCGACCGCCTCGTCGACGGTGTCCAGGTGCTGCACCTGGCTCATCCGGCCACCTGCAGGTTCTCCAGCACGACGGCCAGGCCCTGGCCGACGCCGATGCACACCGCGGCGACGCCGTACCGCTCACCGCGCTCGCGCAGCACCTTGGCCAGCGTGGCGAGCACGCGGCCGCCGCTGGCGCCGAGGGGGTGGCCGATCGCGATCGCCCCGCCGCGGGTGTTGACCAACGACGGGTCCTTCAGGCCCTCGGCGAGCCAGGCATCCACGCACACGAGCGACTGCACCGCGAAGGCCTCGTTCAGCTCGACGGCGCCGATCTGGTCCCAGCCGATGCCGGCGCGGACCAGCGCCCGGTTCGCGGCCTCGACAGGCGCGTACCCGAAGGCCTGCGGGTCGAGCGCGAACGTCCCTCGTCCCGCGATCCGCGCGACCGGCTGCAGCCCGATCCGCTCGGCGGCGGCAGCGGACCCGAGCAGCGCAGCCGACGCACCGTCGGACAGCGGCGAGGCGTTGCCAGCGGTGATGGTGCCGTCGGGGCGGAAGGCGGGGGCGAGCCCAGCGAGCTTGTCCACGGTGGAGTCCGCGCGGATTCCCTCGTCCCGGGCCAGGCCCTCGACCGGTGCCACCAGGTCGTCGTAGAACCCGTCGTCCCATGCGGCCGCGGCCAGCTGATGGGAGCGCACGGCGAACTCGTCCTGACGCTCGCGGCTGACGCCGTATCTGTCCTGCAACTGCTCGTTGCACTCACCGAGCGACGCGGTCCATTCCTTCGGCATCTTCGGGTTGGTCAGCCGCCAGCCGAGCGTCGTGGACACGGCCGTGACATCGCGTGCCGGGAAGCCCTTTGCCGGCTTGGGGAGCACCCACGGCGCCCGCGTCATCGACTCGACGCCACCGACCACGACGACGTCCGCGTCACCGGTCTCGATGGCCCGTGAGCCGCCCATCGCGGCGTCCAGGCTCGACCCGCAGAGCCGGTTGATGGTGGTGCCGGGCACCGACGTCGGGAGGCCGGCGAGCAACGCGGCCATCCGACCGACGTTGCGGTTCTCCTCACCCGCGCCGTTGGCGTTGCCCCAGATGACATCGTCCACCGCGGCCCCGTCCAGACCCGGCGCCTTCGCGAGCAGCGCCTCGATGACGCGGGCGGCCAGGTCGTCCGGTCGGACGCCGGCGAGCGCTCCGTTGAAGCGGCCGAACGGCGTACGGACGGCGGAGTAGAGGAAGGCATCCATACGGGCAACCGTAAGCCGTGACGTTGATAGTGTGAAATATCTGTATCCGGCAGTATTCATATCTGCGAGGTCTTGACGATGGAGCTGCGACAGCTGCGCTACTTCGTCGCAGTCGCCGAGGAACGCCACTTCGGTCGCGCAGCGGTGCGCTTGCACATGGCGCAGCCGCCGTTGTCCCAGGCGATCCGACGGCTCGAGGAGGAGCTCGGCGTCGAACTGCTGCACCGGACCACCCGGCGGGTCGAACTGTCCGACGCCGGCACCGTCTACCTCGGGCGAGCCCGCGCCATCCTCGCAGGGGTCGACGACGCCGGACATCTGGCTCGACGGGTCGCCGCCGGCGCCGTGGGGCACCTGACCATCGGGTGCGTGGGATCGGCGACCTACAGCCTGCTGCCCGCGCTGGCCCGCCGGCTGGCCGTTGAGCTGCCGGGGGTCGACTTCTCGTTCCGCGGCGAGATGCTGGTGCCCGACCAGGTGCGAGCTCTGCTCGCGGGCGAGGTCGACGTCGCCCTGCTCCGCCCGCCGGTGGCCGATACATCGCTGGCAGTGACGACCCTGCGACGCGACCGCCTCGTGGTCGCGGTGCCGTCCGACAGCCCGCTGGCACAGCGCGCGCAGATCCGGGTGGGTGATCTGCAGGACGCCGGGCTCATCGTGCACTCCGCCGGGCGGCGCTCGGTGATGTACGACGTGGTGCTGCGACTGTTCCGCGACGCCGGCCTGGAACCGCGCATCCGTCACGAGGTGGGGGAGACCTCGACGCTGATCACTCTCGTCGCGGCGGGACTCGGAGTCGCCGTCGTGCCCGAACCCGTCACCGCGCTGGCGCTCGACGGGGTCGTCTACCGCCGCCTCGTACGTCCTGCCGAGACCGTCGAACTGGCCCTGGCCCACCGGGCCGAGCGCAACGAACCGCACCTGGTCCGGACGGTGGAGCTGATCCGCGGGCTCATGTGACGCGCCGGATCCGCACCGCGCGTGCTCACCCGTACGTCGTGAACGGCAGCACGAGCCGTGAGGGGTGCGTGGCGTCGCGGTAGATCTTGTGGGTCACCGGGCGACCCACCGGGAGGTGAAACGCATCCGGTGGCAGCAGCGCGTTGTGCGCGTCGGCCAGCGGCTCGTCGTTCGACAGTTCGACCACGAGGCGATGACCCGGCCGGAACGTCGTGGCGAACGGGTAGAGCCGCAGCACGTACTCCTCGACGCTGCCGGGCTCGACCGGTACAGCGCGGGTGTGCGGGTGATACGGATTGCCATGCGTCGTTCGTTCGTCCAGCTCACGGTGAGACGCCTTGAGGAAGCCGGTCGTCACCAGCTGGCGTGCACCGCCGGGGGATTCGTCCCACAGCCGCATGATGAAGTTGGTGTCCGGCTGGTCGATCTCGGCGAAGATGTGCGCGGCGCCCGTCCCGATGAGCTCGGTGGCCTCCTCGAACGCGTCCGTGCTCCATTGCAGGATCTCCACCTTGTCGGTCACCGTGAGCGGTGCCTGGTAGAAGCCGTCGGGGGCGGCGTACGCGGTGCCCATGGTCTCCGGCTCGGGGGTGAGCTTGCGGCGTGGGCGCAGATAGAGCGAGCGGTACTCCACGTCCCTGGGCGGCCACTGGTCGCCCGTTGCGGTCTCGCGAGAGCCCTCGACGAAGACGCTGACGGCCGGCTCGTCCATGACGCCGTTGTCGATGCCCTTCAGCCAGTAGTCGTACCAACGGAACATCTTGTCGTGCTCCTCGACGAAGGGGCGCGACTGCATCGGGGGGTAGGGGCCGATGGTGAGCTTCCTCGGGCCTTTCAACTCGTTGAAGAGCTCGATCGTGCCGTCCATCGTCCAGCCGCGGCCCTGGTCGATCTGCAGCCAGACCGGGATGTCGACGTTCGGCGCCAGGGTGATCGGGTTGCGCTCCTCGTACCAGTCCGAGTCGAGCTCGTTCATGACGATGTCGAACCACGCCTCGTGGTGCTTGGGGTAGTGCAGCAGGTGCACGAGGTTGGGCCAGGCGGCGACGTCGGGGTCGGCCAATCGGGCGGCGACGCGAGCCGTGATCTCCTCGGGTGAGAACGACTCGAGCATCCGCGACGTCACCCGGTCGGTGAACGCCCAGCCTGAGTCGCCCCCGCGGCCCTCACGCGCCGCGCGGGGCATGAACCACATGACCCCGCCGTGGTAGGTCGTCTCGTAGAAGTCGAAATGGCCGCCGGAGACGAAGATGGCCTTCAGGTGCGGCGGTCGCTCGGCGGCGGCCAGCACCTGCATCGAGCCGAAGTAGGAGATGCCCACCATGCCGACGTTGCCGTCGCACCACGGCTGCGCCGCGACCCACTCGATGTAGTCGTAGGCGTCCTGGCCGAGCGAGACGCCGCCGGCGTTGTAGTTGCCGATGTGCTCGCCCTCGGAGGCTCCCGTGCCGCGCAGGTCGCCGATGACGTGGGCGTACCCCTCGTCGACGATGCGGGCGGTATCACCGGCCTCGATGCAGCCGTCCCACATCGGCGACGGGCGCCGCTGCGGCGGGGTGGTCAGCGCAAGGGCCTGCAGCTCCTTGCCGTACGGGCTGAGCGCGACGAGCGCGGGCCGCGGCAACTCCTCGGTGCCGTGATACACGTCAGTAGCAAGCGTCACACCGTCGCGCATCGGCACCCGCAGGTCCTTGCGGACGGCGATGGTCTGCCGACCCGCGTCGATGGTCTGGTAGTCGGGCATGGAGGGATTGCTCCTCGTCACGAGTTCGGGTGGGCGTGCCTGCGGTAGCCGTGCATCGAGGTGAAGAACGGTGACGGCTCGAGGGTGGGGTCGCCGGCGTACTCGACGGCC
Organism: Allobranchiibius huperziae; assembly: GCF_013410455.1. Lineage (NCBI taxonomy): Bacteria > Bacillati > Actinomycetota > Actinomycetes > Micrococcales > Dermacoccaceae > Allobranchiibius > Allobranchiibius huperziae. The sequence goes on from NZ_JACCFW010000001.1 coordinate 605,954, forward strand.
TGGGCTACCGGGTCGAAGGGGGAGTAGGCCGAGTCGGTGTCGAGCAGTCCGTCTGCCAGGCAGCGGTGAGCTGCGGCGCTGAGACCGGCCTCGATGTCGAGGCTTGTCTGCAGCGCCTCGTGCGCCTGCGCGCGGTCCAGTTCGACGCCGTACGGCGTGCCGTCCGCGCGCCGGTAGGGATGACCGAGGTAGAGGCGCTCGGGGCGCACCTCGTCGCGTAGGCGGGTGAGGCTCGCGCGGTAGCTCACCGGGTCCTCGAAGCCCGGGAAGCCGTTGGCGGCCCCGTGCACCTGCACCGCGTCGCCGACGAAGACGGACCCCTGCCCGTCGATCTCGTAAGCCACCGACCCGGGCGTGTGGCCGGGGATCGCGTGGACCGTGATCGACACGTCGCCTCCGAGGGAGATGCGCTCGCCACCCGCGACCAGCATGGTCGGCTCCATCTCGCCCGAGATGACCGTCTCGGCCGCGGCCGCGATCTTCGCCTCGCCCTGCGGGTCCTGCAGATACCGTCCGCGCCCGGCGAGGTACTCCTCGACGTGCGCGCGCCGCGAGCGGAGCATCGGCGCGTCGGCCTGGTGGATGACGACCTGGGCCCGGCGGCCGGTCAGCTCCCACAGGGCGTGGGCACCGCCCAGGTGGTCGATGTGACCGTGGGTCAACAGGATCCAGCGGACGTCCTCGATTTTGCGGCCGATGGCCTGGAGCGCCGGTGCCATCCCGTCGGTGGGGGAGGAGGCGATGCCCGCGTCCACGATCGCGAGCTCGGGGGCGTCGATGAGGAAGCTGTAGAGGTGGAATCGCCCCCAGGGCGATGCGAGCGGGTGCACCGCGATCGGAGACGTCATCGCAGGAACTCCGCGGTCTGCTCGAAGGCCCGGTGGTACTCCGGCAGCCACGAGAAATGCTGCACGAACCCGTGCCCGGCGCCCTCGTACCGCGTGACGGTGACGTCGACGCCCGCCCGGCGCAGCCGCTCGCCGTACGACTCGCCCTCGTCGCGCAGCGGGTCGAACTCGCCGGTGAGGATCAGCGCCGTGGGCAGCCCCGTCAGGTCGGTCCGTTTGATCGGGGAGACCAACGGGTCGGCGGGGTCGGCGCCGGAGTCGAGGTAGAACGCGTTGAAAGGTTTCAGGCCGGCGGTCTCGAGGCCGTAGCCCTCGGCGTTCTCGCGCAGCGACGCGTAGCGGTGGACGTCGAAGTCCAGATCGAGCGAGGGGTAGTAGAGGACCTGGTGGGTGATGGCGGACAGTCCGTCGTCGTGCGCCATCGCGGCGACGGCGGCGACGTACGTCGCGCCCGAGCTGTCGCCGGCCAGGGCCAGCGTCTGCCCGTCCCAGCCGATCTCGTCGCCGTGCTCGACCACCCAGCGGACGACGCCGTAGCAGTCCTGCAGCCCGGCCGGGTACGCCGCTTCGGGTGCGCGCCGGTAGCCCACGGAGACGACCGTGAGACCGCTCTCCTTGGCGAGCGCGCGCGCCACGTGGTCGTGGGTCTCCAGGCTGCCCAGGAAGAACGCGCCGCCGTGCAGGTAGACGAGCACACCGCCGGACTTCGCCTCCACGGCGGAGTAGATCCGTACCGGCACGTCGCCGTACGGCGTGGTGGCGGTCGTGTCGCGTACGTCGTGCAGCGGCAGCCGGTCCGACAGCGGGACGACGTGCGACTCCTCGTCGGCACGCAGGACGGCCGGATCGAGCGGCCCGGGCGGTGGGGCCGGCAGGGTGGCGAGGACCCGGGCGATCTCGGGATGCAGCGACACGGCGTCAGGCCTGCGCGCTGAGGGTCGCGGGCTTCTGTCCGGGGAAGACGTCGTCGACCTCGTCCTCGCTCCACCCCTGGCGCGAGATGCGCTGCAGCTCGTCGGTCACCGGCTTGCGGGTGGCCTGGAAGAGGGTGAGGGCGTCGGCGAGGGTGGCCGCGTCGCGCAGGCAGTCGGCGAGGACTCCGGCGTCGAGGATCGCGGAATTCGCGCCCTGTCCCTGGTGGTGGCACATCGCGTGCGCGGCGTCGCCGACCAGCACGACGGAGCCGGTGTGCCAGGTGTCGACCGGGTCGATGTCGTAGACCGCGCGGACGTTGACGGTGTCCATGTCGAGGTCGTGGGTGATCGCCACCAGCCGCTCGTCGAAGCCCTCGACGGTCGCGACGATGTCCTCCTTGGTCACCTCGGGCGCCCAGGTGCCGTCGGCGTTCAGGGCGGTGATGTCGAAGGACACCTGACCCCGGTGCAGCAGCGGCAGCAGGTAGATCTTCGTGCCGCGCCCGATGTACATCCGCAGGTTGTCGTCCACGGCCATCCCGTGCGCGTCCGCCACGTCGATGACCGCGCGGTAGGCGTGCTCACCGGCGAAGACGGGGCGTTGGTCGCTGAAGAGCTGACGGCGTACGACCGAGCCGATGCCGTCCGCGCCGATGACCAGATCGGCGGTGGCCTTCTCGCCGTTCGTGAACGAGAGCGTCGCGCTGCCGCCGTTGTCGGTGACCGTCTCCAGCCGGTGCCCGAGCTGGACCATGCCGTCGGGCAACGTGCTCACGAGGGCGTCGATGAAGTCGCCGCGGTGGATCAGGTGGGTCGTGACACCCAGGGTGTCGATCTCCGGCCACGCCTCCTTCATGATCGGGTCGGAGGTGGCGGTGAGGATCTCGAAGTAGTCGCTCGCCGAGCTGACCTTCGTGATCGCGTCCATGATCCCCCACTCGCGGAACCGGTCCATGCTCGACGGCCGCAGTCCGATACCGGCCCCCACCTCGCGGATCCGGCTCGCTTGTTCGTAGACGGTCACCTGGGCTCCGAGCAGGCTCAGCGCCTTGGCGGTGGCGGCCCCGCCGTACCCGGCTCCGACGATCGCGATGGTGAGGTTCTTGAGGTCCTCGGTCTGCATGGTGGTCTCTCTCGGCTCAGGGGATCAGCGGCGGATGGTGAGGAAGTCGGCCGGGTTGTCGACGAAGACGGTCCGGATGGTGTCCTCGTCGAGGCCGGCGTCACGCAGGTCGGGGATCAGGTCCTCGAAGATGTAGTTGACGGTGTGGCCCTTCACCCCGGGCCAGCCGAGTGGGCTGCAGTTGGCGTCGGCGGACGCGAGCACCTGCCGCAGCCGACCTTCGCCACCGATGAAGCGCAGGAAGTGGTCCAGGCGCTCCTTGCGGGGTCGCGCCCAGAACGGCGGGTCGGGCAGCTCGGTCTCGTACCCGAACGTGTCGAAGCCGATCCGGCCGCCTTGCTCGGCGATCCAGACGTCGCGCGTCTTGTCGGCGTTCACCCCGTCGTCGACGTGCCCGAAGAGCACACGGTCGAGAGGAAGCCCCTCCTCGGCGAAGATCGCGATCGCGTTCTCGGCATCGATGGCCAAATGGGTGAGGATCGGCACTCCGGTGCGCAGGGCCGCACGGGCGGCGGCGCGGTAGATGCGCTTGTCCAGGTCGGTCATTCGCCCACCACGGCTGACGCCGACCTTGATGACGCCCGCCTTGCTGCCGGTGTCGCCGATGCCGACGGTGATCTCGTGGGTGAAGTGCTGCGCCAGGTAGTCGACACTCGCCCGGGCGAAGAACGCCAGGGCGGTGTCGCCGCCGACGAAGCCGGTGCAGGCCACGATGTGCACGCCGGTCTTGGCGGACAGCGACTTGTAGTAGTCGACGTCCCGGCCGTTGCAGATGCCGGTCACGTCGACGAAGGTCCCGCCGCCGTACTCGTGGAACTGCCGCAGCTTGGGGACGGTCTCCGCGTACCGCTCCTCCGGCGTCTTCCACCACCGGGTGTCCAGCTCGGAGCCGGGCATGCCGTAGCCGACGTGTTCGTGGATCGCCACGATCCCCAGCTCCTCGGCCGGGATAGCTCCCAGGACGGTGTTCACTCTCGACACGACACTTACCTTCAGCAGAGACGACGCTTGACGGGTTTCTCGGTGCTCAGCGCACCGACAGCAGCCGGCGCGGGTTGTCGACCAGGAGCTGGTCGACCTGTCGATCGGTCACGCCCAGCGAGCGGAGCAGGGGGACGAAGGTCGACAGCAGGTAGCTGTACGGCAGGTCGTGCGCCGGGTGGCTCGGGTGGCCCATCGCGACACCGACTGCGTTGCTGGACAACAGGATCCGATCTCCGAAGCCGACTCGAATCAGCTGGACCACCAGGGCGGCGCGTTCTTCGTCGGTGACGTACGCGGCGTCCTTCGCCCCGACGTGGTCGAGTGCTACGAACGCTCCACGGCGGGCGATCTCGGCAGGCGCGCCGGCGGCGACCGCCTCCGTGCGGTCCAGGCCCCCGACGAGGACGCGGTCGGCAGGCAGTCCCTCGGCCAGAACGATCTCGAGGTCCTGGACGGCGTCGCCCCCGTAGCGGATCGAGACCGGGACGCCGGTCTGTAGGGCAGCGCGGGCCGCACCGCGGAAGAGGCTCTCCTCGGTGGGAGTGATGCCGTCGCGATCGGCGACGGTGGCCACCAGGCCGGCGGGGCCGCGGCGCTCCACCCGGGGGACCACCATGCCGTCGGTGATCTCTGCGGTGAAGAGCTCGGCGAACTTCTCGGCCGGCCAGGGGGTCGGCGGGTTGGTCTGCGGCGTGAGGAAATAGCCGCCGAGCATCTCCTCGGGGCCCATGCCCGTCGACGCGACGATGTGCACCCCCGTGGAACGGGAGAGCGCCTCGAGCAGGAGGACGTCCCGGCCGTGGAACATGCCGGTGCTGTCGACGACGGTGCGGCCGCCATGGTCACGGAAGTCGGTCAGCTTCTGCGTCAGCGTCTGGAAGATCTCGGCGCGGTCCATCCGGATGTCGAACGCGTACTGCGCTCCCGGGAGCACCGACAGCAACGCCTCGTGCACCGCGACGACGCCCAGCTGGTCGGCCGGGATCGGGCCGAGGACGGTGGTGACGGTCTCGGTGCCGCCGTGGTGGATGGACACGTGGGTACTCCTGCGGTCGAGGGGTTCTCGGATCGCCCGCCGAGCGGGGCCGCGGTGGTCGGCGCATGTGAGCGCGGTCACCGGATGATGTGAAGGGTGTCACAAAGCTTTACATGTTGTCAAATAAATATTCGTGCAGTTAAGTAGATCTGGAGTAGCCGTCGTGGACGGCAGTGGGGACCCCGCCCGACGGGTCGAGATCCCCACTGCGTGCCTGTCCATAAGGGGTCGCAGGCTCAGAGCGAGACCAGTTCCTCGCGCTCGTCCGTCTGCACCTCGACCACCGTCTTGTGGTGCCCTGCCAGGCCCGCGAGGCTCAGCCCCGCCGCGACCAGTGCGCACAGCCCGGCGACCAGGAACGCGGTGTCGTAAGCACTCCCGAGCGAGTGCAGGGCGAGCTGATGCAGTTGCGGCGGCATGGGCACCGGCCGCATGTTCGGACCTGCGCCGGGCACGACCGGCAGCGAGTTGATCGCGATCGCTCCGCCCTGGTGTGCGATGCCGCCGGCGACGTCGGTGTACGGCGGCTTGAGGCCGGAGGCGCCGATGGCTCTACCGAGCCCGCTGGTCAACTTCCCGTCGGCGCGGCTGAACGCGAACGATGCGATGAGCACCGGGCCGAGGGCGAAGCCGAAGTCGCGCAGCAGATTGGTGGTGGCGCTGGCCATCCCGGCGAGCCGCACGGGCACCGCGTTGATGGCGACGGCGGTGATCGACCCGACGGTCAATGCGAAGCCGCACCCGAAGACGAGCATCGGCAGCATGAACCGGGTCCAGCTCATGTCGGTGACGGAGAAGGTCGAGCACCATAGGCCGCCCACCGACATCAGGGCGAAGCCGCCGCTCAGGATCCAGCGCGGCGAGACGTTGCGGATCAGGTGAGAGACCACGGGCACGAGCACGAACGCCGGGCCCTGGATGAAGAGGAAGAGGACGCCGATCTTGATCGCGCTCTGATGCTGGATGGCACCCAGCCAGATGCTCATCGAGTAGCAGGTGGCGAGGAAGGCGAACATGCCGATGACGGTGGCGATCGCGACCACGGCGTACGCGCGGTTGGCGAAGAGGTGCAGATGCAGCAGCGGCACCTCGGTGCGCAGCTCGATGACCACGAACGCGGCGAGCAGGACGACGCCGACCACGAGCGCAGCCAGGATGTTCGGCCTGTCGAAGCCGGACTCCGAGCCATGGGTGGCGGCGTACAGGACGGCGATCAGGCCGAGCGCGAGGGTGGCCTGGCCGGGGATGTCGAGCTTGCGGCCCTTGGGCGCCGAGGAGTCGGTCGCCTTGAAGGTGATGAGGAAGGAGACGAGCGCGGCCACGATGACCACGACGTACGCGCCTCGCCAGCTGCCGTTGGTGGCGAACGCGCCGCCCAGCAAGGGGGAGATGGCAGCGCCGACGGACAGGAAGCCGGCCCACAGGGCGATCGAGCGGGCACGGGCGTCGTTGTCCGGCGCGAGAGCCGCGATCATCGCCAGCGAGGTCGGATAGAGGATCGCGGCGCCGAGTCCGGAGACGATCTGGCCGGCCCACATGACGTGGACCGTCCCGGCGACGGCGGAGACGAGCGAGCCGACGACGGTGAGCCCGGCGCCGGTCTGCAGCAGGCGCTTGCGGCCAAAGAGGTCGCCGATCACGCCGGTGCTGAGCTCGAAGACGACCATCGGGATCGCGAACGCGGCGGTGATCCACGTGAGCTGCGAGCCGGTGGTCTGGAACTCCTGCTGGAAGGTGCCGCTCAGGGACGCGGGCAGCGAATACGCGATCTGCGCGAGGAGGACGGCGAAGCATCCGGCCACCACGGTGGCGGTGTAGCCCTGCGGTCGCGCGACGGATCTGGACATCGGGACTCCTGTCGGTGGCGGGTGCGCGGAGGCCCGGACCCCGCGGGTCGCGGCGGGACTGTGAGGCACATCACCCTTGATGCGAGCAAGGTGTCAGATTGATTAACAGTCCGTCAAGCATTTGGCCAAGATGTATGACGCAATCTCGCGGGGTGGGCGGCGGCGGTGGCTTGTCCCCTAGGGTTGGCGCGTGGCGAGCCTCCGCGAAGCGCAGAAGCAGATGACCCGGCGTCTGTTGCTCGATGCCGGGCTCGACCTGTTCGGCAGCAAGGGGTACGCGGCGACGACGGTCGACGAGATCGCCACTGCCGCCGGCACGACCCGGGTCACCTTCTACGCGTACTTCGACTCGCGCAGCGATCTGATGAAGGCGTTGATCGACGAGCAGCTCAACGAGCGGTTGCTTCGCACTCGATCCCCCGAACACGGCTCCACGGCGCAGGATCTGATCGATGCGGTGCGCGACGGGAGCCGACCCGCGATCCACGCCTGGCTGACCCAGACCTCGGACCGGTGGCCCTCGATCCGACCGATCATCCGGATCGGACGAGATGCGGCCGCGGTCGACCCCGAGCTGCGCGACCTCGTGGACCGGTGGCTCGAGGAGGCGATCAGCGATGTCGAGGACGGCCTCGCGCAGGCGCGCCGCTTCAAGCCCCGGCAGCGCCATTTCCGCGGTGTCCTCGCGATGTCCCAGCTCGACTACGTGGCCCAGCACTGGGGCGAGGCGGACTGGAAGATCACCCGCGAGCAGATGCTCGCCGAACTCGCCGACAGTTGGGTGAGCCTGCTCGGCGACTGATCCCGATCGCGGGAGGGATCAGCCCTGTCCCCAGTCGGCGATTCGCCACGGCTGGGTGCTGGAGCTTCGGACGAGGTAGTAGGACCAGGGCTGCCGGCCGTCCTGCATGCCGCTCCAGTCGTGGAACACCGCATCGGTATCGACGACCGCGACCTGGCGGTAGCGGGTCACTCTGCTGTCGGGGAAGTCGGCCCCTGTGGCCACCGGGGCCGCGCCGGTGATCTTCAGGTGGGTGATCGTGGGGCCGCCGAACCATCCGTGCTGCTCGAGGTCCGGCCCCATCGTCTGTATCGAGTTCGATGTGGTGTAGTCGCGGGCGTCCAAGGCGCGCACATACGCACGCACGACATCGGTCGGGGACGTTGCGGGGCCCGGTAGCGCGACCGACCCGCGGGGCATCGACCACCACACGAAGCCGCCGGTCAACAGCAGAAGGGCAACGGTGGCGGCGACGAGGACTCGTACCTGCGTGTTCTGCACGATCGGAAGTATCGCGGCGAGCGTGCATCGGCGGGCCGGAACGAGGGAACGTTTCGGAATCTCCTTCTCCGGTGATCGATCGGCGAACGCCTCGATTGGTGTACTCGGCCATCACAAACACTTGACAAGATGTTAGCTTAATAGTCACGCTGTTAGTCCACCACCCCGGTGTGACCCCGCTCACCCTGCCGCGTCGCACCGCCCCCGGGGTGGTCCTGACTCCAGGAGGACAGCATGACCACCATCTCGGCGCCGCCCAGCATCGATCTCGACCTCTTCGCCGACGAGGTGCTCCTCGACCCGTACCCGACGTACGCGCAGCTGCGCGACCTCGGCGGCGTCGTGCACCTGCCCATCAACGACGTCTACGCCCTCACCCGGTACGACGTCGTCCGCGACGTCCTCGCGGACTGGGAATCGTTCTCCTCACGCTCGATCGGCTTCAACCCGATGGTGAACGAGGCGTTGACCGGCACCTCGTTGGCCTCCGACCCGCCGATCCACAGTCAGCTGCGCGCGACGCTCACCGAGAACCTCTCGCCCCGCGCCTTACGGGGCCTGAAGGACCAGATCGAGAAGAAGGCCGACGCGCTGGTCGCCGACCTGGTCCGTCAGGGCTCCTTCGAGGCGATCGACGCGCTGGCCCGCGCGTTCCCGCTCGAGGTCGTCGCAGACCTCATCGGCTTCACCGGCAGCGCCCGCGCCAACATGCTGCGCTGGGGTCAGGCCGCGATGGAGGTCATCGGGCCGATGAACGCGCGCACCGCCGAGAACTTCCCGATCGCCGGCGAGCTCTACGGCTGGTGCTCGCAGGTCACGGCGGCGGATCTGGCTCCAGGGTCCGTCGGTCGTGGGATCTTCGACGCGCAGGAGCGCGGCGCCATCCCGGCGGGCACCGCGGGCCACATCATCCACCAGTACCTCGGCGCCGGCATCGACACGACGGTGGCCGCCATCGGCAACATCGTTGCCCTCTTCGCGCGGCACCCCGATCAGCTCGCTCTGGTCCGCGCAGACCCCTCGCTGGTGCCCGCGGCGTTCAACGAGGTGCTGCGCTTCTGGGCTCCGGTGCACGCGTGGGGCCGCTACGTCACGCGCGAGACCGAGATCGACGGAGTGGTGCTGCCCGAGGGCGCACAGGTCGCGATCCTCTTCGGCGCCGGCAACCGCGACCCGCGGCACTTCGCCGACCCCGACACCTTTCTCGTCGAACGCAACCCGGTGGATCACCTCGCGTTCGGCTACGGCCCGCACGGGTGCGCCGGGCAGGGGCTCGCGCGCCTCGAGGGTCACTCGATCATCGCGGCCCTGGCCCGCCGGGTCGCCCGGCTGGACGTCGGCCCGGAACGCCGAGTCCCCAGCAACATCACCCGCAGCATCGACGCGCTGCCCGTCCTGGAGGTCGTCCCCGAATGAAGATCGTGCTCGACCGACCACGCTGCGAAGGCCACGGGCTGTGCGAGGAGTCGGCTCCCCAGCTGATGCACCTGGACGACGAGGGCGAACTGGTGCTGGATCGCGAGGACGTCACCGACGCCGGTGACGTCGCAGCCGCCACCGGCGCCGTCCGGGTCTGCCCGGTCGCGGCTCTCCGACTCGCATGACCGTGCGTCGGATCGTGGTGGTGGGCAACGGGATCGCCGGGCTCACCGCTGCGGACTCGCTGCGCGCCGGCGGGTACGACGGCGACCTCACCATGGTGGGTGACGAGCCGCACGCGGCGTACAGCCGGCCCGCTCTTTCCAAGGCGCTGCTACGGGACCTCGACGACCTCACCTCCCATCAGCTCGCGGCCGCCGCACACGGCGCCACCGAACGTCTCGGCATCGGCCTGAGCGCGCTCGACCCCGACCGGCGGCTGATCACGCTGGCGGGCGGTGAGGCTCTGGAGTACGACGGACTGGTCATCGCCACCGGCTGTCGGGCCCGCCGCCTCGGACCGGCCGACAGCGGCGAGGTGACACTGCGCAGCCTCGACGACGCGCTGCACCTGCGCGAGCGGATCGTCGACCGCCCCACGGTCATCGTCGTCGGGGGAGGGCCGCTGGGCATGGAGATCGCCTCGGGCTGCCTCGGCGCCGGCTGCGAGGTGACCCTGGTCTGCCGCGCGGCCCCGCTGCTCGCGCAGCTCGGGGAGCACCTCTCGGGTCTCTTCACCGCGGCCGCGACGGCCCGCGGGTTGCGCATCGTGACCAGCCCGGGCGCCGGCGTCCGTCGCAGCGGGAGCGGGTCGGTCGTCGACCTCGGCGACGGTCGTCGTCTCCTCGCGGACCTCGTGGTGACCGCGGTCGGTGACATCCCGAACACCGAATGGCTGGCGTCCAGCGGACTGGTGCGCAGCGGCGCGGTGCATGTGGACGCACGCGGACGGGTGCGCCCGCAGATCGTGGCCGCGGGTGACGTCGCCGCAGTGCCATCGCGGCAGGGCGTACGCCGAATGCCATTGTGGAACAGCGCGATCGACCAGGCCAAGGTGGCCGCCGCAGGGCTGTTGCTCGGCGACGAGGCACCGGTGCTGGAGCACCGGCCGTACTTCTGGACCGAGCAGTTCGGTCTTTCGCTGAAGGCCGTCGGCGACCTGCCGTGCAAGGGCGAGGTCACGGTGCTCGAAGGCGACTCCGACCGATGGCCTGGGGAGGACCCGGAGAGCTACACGGCGCTACTGCGCTGGGAGCGAGCGGGTGCTGCTGCGACGGTGGCGGCGATCAACTGCCGGATCCCGATCCCGCGGATGCGCCGGCTCGCCATCGCGGCATAGGGGCCCGCGTTCAGGACCGCAGGTCGCTCTCGAGTGCGGCGCCGGCCGCTCGCAGCAACGCGATTAGAGCGGGCAGCCGCTGCTCGTCGAAGCGCACGCTCGGCATCGAGACCGACAGCCCCGCCACGAGGGCGCCGTCGCCGTCCCGGATCGGTACGCCGATCGCGACGACGCCCCGCTCGGAGCGGCCCTGGTTGAGTGCGAAGCCCTGCCGCTGGATCTGCGCGAGCTCGGTCCGCAGTGCGGCCAGGTCGGGCCGGGCCTCGGTGCTCTCGGCGTACCGCTCCGGCGCGTAGACCTCCTCCAGCTCCGCATCGGGCAGCTGCGCGAGCAGGAGCAGCCCGCCGCTCGTATGGTGTGCCGGGAAGACCATGCCCTCACGAGATCCCACCCGCAACGCCTGGTCGCACTCGACCGAGGCGATGAAGCGCGCCGTGTCCCCGGTGCGGATGGTGAGGTTCGCGGACTCCTGGACGACGTCGACGAGTCGGCGCAGGTGCGGAAGGGCGAGCGAGCGCAACTGTGCGGTGTGCGAGCGGGAGTGCGCTGCGAGCTCGAGGACGGGCCCGGCGTAGTACGCGCGCCCGGCGTCCTGCACCGCGAAATCGCGGTAGACGAGCATCTGCAGCATCCGGTGGGCGGTCGAGCGGGCGATGCCGAGCCGCTGCGCCGCCTCGGCCACCGTCAGAGCCCCTTCGAGCTGCAGCATCGTCGCCAGCCGCAAGGCGTGGTCGACCGAGGCGATCGCGTACGCCGGGGGTTGTTTCAGGTCGCGTGCCACCGGTCTCATCCGTTCTGCTGTGCAGAATATTGTGTTCTGCTGAGCGTAGCGCGGGTCACCATGGAGCTATGACCGCGATCACACCCACCTCCTCGCCCGTCACGCTGCACGCCGTGGACGCGCCCGGTCAGCCGGACGCGACCCCGGCCCTGCACGATCTCTACCGCGGTTTCGAGCAGGAGCTGCTCGTGCCGCTGTGGACCGAGATCGGCGACCTCATGCCGCTGCACCCGAGCTCGCACGCCGTACCGCACCTGTGGAAGTGGGACCGCCTGGTCGCCCTCGCCGACCGGGCCGGCCACCTCGTGCCCGTCGGTCGTGGCGGCGAACGCCGCGCGATCGCGCTGGCCAACCCGGGCCTGGACGGGCGGCCGTTCGCCACTCCCACCCTGTGGGCCGCGATCCAGTACCTGATGCCCGGCGAGGACGCGCCCGAGCACCGGCACACCCAGAACGCCTTCCGGTTCGTGGTCGAGGGCTCGGGTGTCTGGACCGTCGTCGGGGGTGACGCCGTCCCGATGAACCGCGGCGACTTCCTGCCCCAGGCGGGCTGGAACTGGCACGCGCACCACAACGCGACCGACCAGCCGATGGCGTGGATCGACGGCCTGGACATCCCGTTCCAGTACCTCACCGACGCGCAGTTCTTCGAGTTCGGCCGCGACCGGATCTCCGACGCCGAGCGGATCACGCCGGCGTTGTCCCGCTCCGAGCGGCTCTGGGGCCACCCCGGTCTGCGTCCGCTCGGGATCGAGCACACCGCCGCCGGTTCGCCGCTCCTCGCCTACAAGTGGGAGCACACCGACCGTGCCCTTGCCGACCAGCTGGCGCTGGAGGCAGAGGGTCAGCCCGGCACCGTCGAGCACGGGCACGCCGCGGTCCGCTTCAGCAACCCCGTCGACGGCCGGGATGTGCTGCCGACGCTACGTACCGAGTTCCACCGCATCGCCCGCGGATCACAGACGAGCCCGGTGCGCGAGACCGGCTCGAGCGTCTATCAGGTCTTCGACGGCTCCGGCAGCGTCACCGTCGGCGACCACACCTGGTCGGTCACCCGCGGCGACCTGTTCGTCGTGCCGTCGTGGCAACCGTTCTCCGCCCGCTCCGAGGCCGGGTCCACCGACTCCGACTCCGGGGCGCTCGACCTCTTCCGTTTCACCGACGCGCCCGTCTTCGAGGCGCTGCGACTCGACCGAACCCAGAAGGATTCCTGACATGAAGCTCGCCACGATCCGCCTGTCCGGCAACGACACCCGCGCGGTGCGCCTCGACGGCGACCGGCTCGTCGACCTCGGGGTCGACGACCTCGGCACCCTGCTCGCCGACCCCGCTTGGCGAGACGTCGCGCGCGACGCCACCGGCCCGACGTACGACGTCGCGGGCGCCGACTTCGCGCCCGTCGTGCCCGACCCGAGCAAGGTCGTCTGCGTCGGGCACAACTACAGGAACCACATCCAGGAGATGGGCCGGGAGCTGCCGTCGTACCCGACGCTCTTCCCCAAGTTCGCCGACAGCCTGATCGGCGCCAACGACGACATCGTCAAGCCGGACGAGACCGACGCGCTGGACTGGGAGGTCGAGCTCGTGATCGTCATCGGCGAGCGGGTACGACGCGCCGACGACGCCCGGGCCGAGGCCGCGATCGCCGGATTCACCGTGATGAACGACGTGTCCATGCGTGACTGGCAGAACCGCACCATCGAGTGGACCCAGGGCAAGATCTGGGACTCCGCGACCCCGGTTGGGCCGTTCCTGGTGACCCCCGACGAGGTGGGCGGCGTGCGCCCGGCACTGCATGTCAGCACCACGGTCGACGGTCAGGTGATGCAGTCCGACGACACGGGGACCCTGCTCTTCGATCCGGTCTTCCTGGTCAGGTACATCTCTACGATCATCACGTTGCGGCCCGGTGACCTGATCGCCACCGGTACGCCGGCCGGCGTCGGGCACGCGCGCGACCCGAAGGTCTACTTGGTCGGCGGCGAGACCGTCGTGACCGAGATCGAGGGCCTGGGTGCGTGCACCAACCGGGTCGTGAAGAGCTCCTGATGGCGCACACGTTCGCCGATTCACGCCGGTGGATGACCGACGGCACGACGCTCCTCGCCGACGAGGTCGCCGGCCTCACCGAGCAGGAGTACGACGCCCCGACCCTGCTGCCGGGATGGACACGGCGACACCTGGTCGCGCACGTCGCGGCCAACGCCGACGCCCTGGGGCACCTGGTGCACTGGGCCGCCACCGGTGACGAGACCCCGATGTACTCCTCACCGCAGGACCGGGCCGCGGGCATCGAGCGCGGCACGTCGATGTCCGCCGACGAACTGGGGGAGTGGCTGCACGGGTCGGCCGACCGCCTGGCGGCCGCGATGGCGGAGCTGTCCGACGAGCAGTGGGCGGCACCGGTCGTGACCGCTCAGGGCCGCACCGTCCCCGCCACCGAGACCCCGTGGATGCGGTCGCGCGAGGTGTGGGTGCACGTCGTCGACCTCGACCGCGGTCATCGTTTCGAGGACCTGCCCCCGGACTTCCTGACTGCGCTCGTCGAGGACATCACCGCCAGGCGCGGAGAGGTGCCCCCCGTCGACGGGCCGCTGCCGCAGGTCGCGGCGTGGCTCGCCGGTCGCCCGCACACCCTCACCGACGCCCCGGCACTCGCGCCCTGGCTCTGACGCCTCTTGAATCTGGAAGGAACGACACCATGAGCGACCCCGAGGTGATCGTCGTCGGCGGTGGGATCGGCGGGCTGGGCGCGGCGTACGCGCTGCGCCGCCAGGGCCTGCGCGTGGGGGTGCTGGAGCGGTCGGCCTCGTTCGGTGAGGTCGGCGCCGGCATCCAGCTCGCGCCGAACTGCACCCGCATCCTGGACGCGTACGGCCTGCTGGACGAGGCCAAGGCGCTCGGCGTCGTGCCGGACTCGATGGTGATGCGTGACGCCACCGACGGCAGCGAACTGACCCGGCTGGACCTGCGCGCCCTGGAGGAGCGCTACGGCTCCCCCTACATGGTGATCCACCGCAGCGACCTGCACGGGCTGTTCCTGCGGGCGTGCGAGCGCGCCGGTGTCGAGCTGGTGCACTCGCAGCAGGTGGTCGGGTACGAGAACACGCCGACCGGTGCGCGGGTGTCGTTCGAGGACGGCCGCACGCAGGAGGCGCGAGTCGTGATCGCCGCCGACGGTCTCAACTCCGTCGCACGCAAGCTCCTGGTGGACGACGAACCGGTCTCCTCGGCGTACGTCGCCTACCGCGGCACGGTGCCGGCCACCGAGGCGCGCGTGGCCGACGTCGACCTCAGCGAGGTCGCCGTCTATGTCGGCCCCGGCTGCCACTTCGTGCACTACGGGCTGCGCGGCGGCGAGCTGCTCAACCAGGTCGCGGTCTTCGAGTCGCCCAAGGCCCTTGCGGGGGAGTCGGACTGGGGCACGCCCGACGAGCTGGACGCGGCATTCGCTCGGACCTGCGATTTCGTGCGGGACGGGCTGCCCTTCATGTGGCGCGACAAGTGGTGGCGGATGTACGACCGCGACCCGATCATGCACTGGGTGCACGGCAACATCGCGCTGCTAGGCGACTCGGCGCATCCGCCCCTGCAGTACATCGCGCAGGGCGCGATCATGGCGATCGAGGACGGCTGGGTGCTGGGGGAGCACGTCGCCCCGCACCAGGGCGCGGACGGGTCGGTCGACTGGACCGGCGCGCTCGCGGCGTACGAGGCGGTCCGCCCCGAACACTGCCGCCGGGTCGTGACCACGTCCCGGGCGTGGGGTCAGCTGTGGCACCTCGACGGGTTGGCGCGCGAGCAGCGCAACGCGCTGCTGCGCGGGCGGGACACCCGCGACTGGTCGTTCATCGACTGGCTCTACGGCCCGACCGCTCTGGAGCCGCGGGACGAGCCGGAGATGTTTCACCCCGTGCCGCTCGCCTCGGCGGGTCACGACCCAGTGCCTCCTGCGTCGCCGGCGCAGCCCGTCGTTGCGGTCGCGGCCGGGCGCGGGTAGGACTGCACGTACGACGCGGGGTGCGACCCGCCCGTACGCCGTCTCGACATCAGGAGAGTGGATGGGCACCGCACCGATCGCCGTCACGGGAGTCACCGGGTACGTGGGTGGGAGAGTGGCGGCGTCATTGGCGGACGCCGGCGTGCCGCAGATCCTGCTGGCCCGCGACGTCGGGAGGGTTCCGCGGTTGCCGGACGCGCAGAGCCGCGCGGTCGACTACTCCGACGGCGACGGCGCCCGTCGCGCGTTGGACGGCGTCGAGGTCCTCCTGATGGTGTCCGCTGCCGAGAGCGCCGACCGGCTGGACCAGCATCGGACCTTCGTCGATGCCGCGGCCGCTGCCGGGGTGCGGCACATCGTCTACACCTCGTTCCAGGGTGCGGCGCCGGACGCTGCCTTCACCCTGTCGCGCACCCACGCGGCGACCGAGCAGCACATCCAGGACTCGGGGATGAGCTGGACCTTCCTGCGGGACAGCTTCTACATCGACTTCCTGTCGAGCCTGCCCGGCGACGACGGCGTGATCCGCGGTCCTGCCGGCGACGGCAGGGTGGCGGCGGTGACCCGAGACGATGTCGCGCGCGTGGCTGCGCGGATCCTGCAGGCACCCGAAGCACACGCTCGGCGCACCTACGACCTCACCGGTCCCGAGGCGCTGACCCTCGCGGAGGTCGCGGACATCGTCGGCCGGGCGACGGGGCGTGCGGTGAGCTTCCACGACGAGACGATCGACGAGGCGTACGAGTCCCGTAAGAAGTGGCCCGCGCCGCAGTGGCAGTACGACGCGTGGGTCAGCACGTACACCGCCATCGCGTCCGGAGAGCTGGCCGCGCTGAGCACGGCGGTGCAGGACATCACCGGGAGCGCGCCCACCTCGCTGCGCGACTACCTCGCGGGGCAGTCTCAGGCTTGAGACCGGCGTTCGGGGCCGTCCGTTCGTGACCGGTCAGGGCAGGTCGGGCCAGGCCGCGATGTCGACGAGGTTGCCGTCCGGGTCGGCCAGAGTGGTCCACTGCGGTGCGAACCGGTCGTTGACCACGCGCCCGCCCGCCTCCAGGGCTGCCGCGATGCGACGCGGAGCCTCGGCGGCCGGGACGGAGATGTCGATGTGCAGCCGTGCGGGGGCCTCGCGCTCGTCGTTGACGGCCTGATTCCACACGCCGGGCGCGCGCCGCAGCGGGTCGATCAGGTCGGCGTCCTCCGGGCGTTCGTAGCCGGTCACGGCCTGCCAGAACGGCACCGCGCCCGACCCGCCGTCGACGGCGATCTGGATCGTCTGCAGGTGCGCGGTGTCCGCCGTCAGGCCGAGCTCTCTCGCGACGGCCGAGATGCGGGGCGCCACGTCGGCTGCGGCGTCGGGGAGGCCGCCGGCTTCGAAGGTGGCGGCCAGTCGGACGGTCACGCCTCTGCTGCGCAGCTCCAGATCGGGGGACAGTTCCTCACCCGCCGCCGCTACCACCTGGCGAGCGAACTCGACCCTGGCCGACCGGTCGGCGCAGACGAAATGAGCCAGAGCGCCCTCGAACGTGAGCACCCACTCCGTTCGCGGCGCGCTCTCGTAGAAGTGACTCGCATCGATGGCCACGGCACACCCCTCGGCTCGACGGTTTCGACTCAACCTAGCGAGGCCCGCTGACAGTGATGGGCAGACTCCCGACAATCCCGGCCTCAGGCACGACCTACCAGGGGACGATCTCGCGGTCCTCCCACAGCACGCCGGTCACCGCGCCGTCAGCGGACCGACCGGCAAGCCACACGGCGGTCTCGGCTCCCTGCTCGGCAGAGCGCGGCGCGTCGGGGCCCCCCATGTCGGTGCGGCAGTGGCCGGGGCAGGTCGCGTCGACGAGTACGCCGCGCATCCCCATGCCCTGCTCGTGGGCCAGGTTGCGCACCAGTGCGTTGACGCCGGCCTTCGCCACCCGGTACGGCGCCAGGCCGCCGGCGTTGCCCGGTCCGCTCATCCGACCCAGGCAGGCACTGACCGCGATCACCCGGCCGTGGCGCCGTTCGACCATGCCCGGGACGAACGCCGCGATCGTCCGCCAGACCCCGTCGAGGTCGACCGCCATCACCCGGCGCCATTCGGTCTCGCTGGTGCGCAGCGTCTTGGCGGTGCGCTCGCTCATCACCCCGGCCGCGCAGATCAGGATGTCGACCGCGGCGAGCGGGCCCAACCGCCCGGGTAGGGCGGCCACTTCCTCGGCGTCACCGACGTCGCAGCCGACCCCGAGCGCGTCGATGTCCTCCTGCACCAGCGCCGTGGCAGCCGCCTTGGCGGAGTCTTCGCTACGGCCGACGAGCAGCACGGTCGCGCCGCGCGCACCCAGCCCACGGGCAGCGGCGAGCCCGATGCCCCGGGTGCCTCCGGTCACCAGCGCCACCTGGCCGTCGAGGCGGCCGTCGGACTGCCCATCCGGTTGGGTGTCGTGTGAAGTCATGTGCCCACTATGCGTCTCACCATGCCCGCGCTGCGGACGGCCCACGTCGGATCACCAGCGCAGACCATCCCGCCGAGATGTCATCTTGAGAGGGTGTTTCGCCAGTCGCATGCTCCGAGAGCGACATCTCGCCGCCATACGTTATTCGGAGCGACCCATGACCATCCCGAGCAGCACCCACACCGCTCCGAGGACGATCGAGCCGCCGTGCTCGCCGCCGGCGACGCCGACGAACATCCCGAGGAACGGCAGTAGCGCCGCCCACCGAGCGTGACCGCCGACCAGCGCGGCGACTCCCAACACGAGCAGGCCGACGAGGGAGAGCAGCAGGCCGCCGAAGAACAAGCCACTCAGAGTGTTGCCGTCGTGCAACCCGCTCACGACCGACTCGATCGCCATGGCGGCGAAGCCGATCTGCGCGGCGATGATCCCCACGCGTCCGACGCGGTTGACCTTCAGCCACCGGCCAAGGGCGGGTAGAGCGAGGATCAACGCGACGACGGCCACGGCGTACGCGGCGTTGAGCACCTGGCTGGGGCCGTCCCAGTGATCCTCGCCCGTGTGGTGGACGAGCGTGATGACGCCTTCGACCATGAATCCGGCCGCGGCGACGAACGCGGCAACGGGTGCTGACCGCACGAGAGCGGGACGACGATCCGTGCGGGCGACTGACGATGTAACCATGATGTTTGCACTCCTGGATGTAGCGGAATTGATGGCACCGACGCTAGGAATCGGCAGGGGTGGCGCGCGTCGGAGCCAGGGCTGAATGAGCACTACGACCAGGGGATGACCTGCGGAGGGAATCAGCCTGTGGTCGGACGCGGCGAGCGCCCGATCGCCCTACAGTGGCGCGATGATCGATCCGCCGGTCGCGCTCAGGGCGACCGCCCTGGCCGGGTGGCGGCGCATCGCCGGCCGGCGTGATGCGGCGCTCGCGGGGGCGCTGTGCGCTCTGGGGGAGCTGGAGCTGTTCGGGGGCGAGAAGTACAATGGCAGGCCCGTGTGGCCGGGGCCGGTCGGCGTGAATGCCGTGCTGATCGTCGCGTTGACGGCCCCGTTCGTCTGGCGGCGTCGTCGTCCTCTGGGAGCGGTGCTGGCGACGTTCGCGGTGATGACCGCTTCGACGTTGATCCTCGGGGGTGCGGAGGCGGCGACAACCTTCATCGTGCTGATCGCGGCTGCTTTCTCCGGGGCGGCGTACAGCCGTCACCTGGTCATCGTCATCGTTGCCGCCGTGATCGCCTCGGTCGCGCATGGCATCAACGACCCTTCGTCAGAAGGTCTGGCGGATCTGACCTGGACGTACGGTCTCGTCGCAGTGGCCGCACTGATCGGCCGCGCGGTCTGGGTGCGGCAGCACCGCATCGGGTCCCTCGAGAACGACGCCGCGTCCGCCGAGGATCGGCATCTCCGCGAGATCGCGGCGGCCACGGCGGCCGAACGCGCCACGATCGCACGGGAATTGCACGACATCGTCAGTCACGCGGTGTCGGTGATCGTGATCCAGGCGCAGGTCGGCAGCCGAGCCCTGCCCTCCGAGCTCGAGGTCGTCGGCGAGTCGCTTAGCGCGATTGAGGGCACCGCCCGGGGTGCCATGTCGGAGTTGCGGCAGCTGCTGACGCTCCTGGCCACCGACGACGAAGCTGCCAGCGTCGCACCGATCGCTTCGCTGCGACAGGTGGCGCAGCTCCTGGACCAATGCCGAGCCGCGGGTATGACGATCGACGCCGACATCGACGAGACGGTGGGCCCGCTGCCCCCGGTCGCCGACCTGGCGGCATACCGGCTCATCCAGGAGGCGCTGACCAACACCATGCGTCACGCCCCGGGAGCGAAGGCGCACATTCGGGTCCGCCGCCACGGCGAAATGATCGAGCTGCTCGCCCAAGACAGTGGGGGAGACCCGGTGTCGCCAAGCGGGCCACCCGCCGGATCCGGACGGGGGCTGATCGGCATGCGCGAACGCCTCGCGTTGGCCGGTGGGCATTTGGTGGAGGCGGCCCATGGTGCAACCGGATTCCGGGTGCGTGCACTGATTCCCGCGGGCGACCACCCGCAGCCGCCGGCCGAGCGGGTCTCGTGATCAGGGTCCTGATCGCCGACGACCAGGACCTGGTCAGGACCGGCTTCCGGCTCATTCTGCAGGCCGAGCCCGACCTCGATGTCGTCGGCGAAGCCGCGCACGGTGCCGCCGCCGTACGAATGGCCGCTCAGCTGCACCCCGACATCGTCGTGATGGACATCCGGATGCCGGTCCTCGACGGCATCGCCGCGACCCGCCAACTTCTCACCGCTCACGGCACCACGCGCGTCGTCATCCTTACCACGTTCGATTTTGACGAGTACGTCTTCGCCGCGTTAGCCGCCGGGGCTAGTGGGTTCCTTCTGAAGGACGTCAAAGCAGCCGCACTGGCCGACGCCCTCCGAACGGTGCACGCGGGGGAGGCGTTGCTCGCGCCCTCCGTCACCAAACGCCTCATCGAGCGCTTCGTCGCGCACCAGCCCGTCGCCTCGGTCGCCCCCACCAGCCTCGGAAACCTGACCGGCCGCGAACGGGAAGTGCTCGTCATGATCGCCCGCGGCCTCTCCAACGACGCCATCGCGTCGGCGCTGTTCGTCAGCCCGGCCACCGTGAAGACTCATATCAGCCGCATCTTCGCCAAGCTGGACGTCCGCGATCGTGCGCAGGCCGTCATCGCTGCCTACAACGCAGGACTGGTCAAACCCGAAGTCCAGGCTTGATCGCGTAAAGCTCGAGTCTGTTGCGTAAGAGGTGGGCCCTAAAGACACCACAACAGCAGGAGTCGCATCGTCAGAGTCTCGGCGTGCGTCCTACCGCCCAGAAGGACACACCCCTTCCACGGCTCCAGATCACCCCCACGTTTAGGGCCGTAGAAGATCCATGACGTCAGCTGTGAGTCCTGCGCAGCGCGCTGTGGACCGGTGCCGAAGAGCGGGACACTGGGGGACTGGATCCAGGTGCCTCTGACAAGTGCGGTCATCGAGCTGTGATCGCCTTTGCAACGCGGATGGGGGCGCCGCGTACCACTGAACGCTCTGCGCTGCAGATCAGGCCGTGCCGCGGCGCGACAAAGAGATAGCCGGACGTTCGGTACCGAGGAAGCCCGCAGGGCGCTGCCGCGTCAACGTAGCCGCGACGCGCTCGGAAGCCGCGCGTAGCCGACTTCCATCCTGTGCGTCGGGGTGGGTCGCGGTATCCGGGATTCGTTGTGAGTCATCGGCGTTCGATCCTTGGTCAGAGCGAGACGCGCAAGGAAACGAAGGCAGTTCGAGGTGGGATCGCTGTGTGTCCGAGGCCAGTGGCATGATGCGCAGCGTGGGCACTAAACAACTTGTCGTGCATGCCAGCACATCGGGGGATGAGCTGGATGCCGTTGAACGACGCGATGACACGCGCCCATGGGACTACGCGGATCAAGCACGCGGCACGTCCCCAAAACTCTTAGGCACCATTGGTCTCTTGCGCCTAGCGGAGGACCTGGCCCTTCACGGGTACCGGCTAGCGGAAATTGATGTCAGGGACAGCACCTACGACCCCCTGGCCGATGAGGCAGAGTACATCCTCCAAAATCAGCTGAAAGAAGCGCTGACGAGCGGGGACTCGGTTCGTCGCGCTCGCGACTTGCTGCTGGCGCACGACTCCGTCCTTGTGAGCATTACGGTGCGTGGTCAGAGGTCTGGGCACGAGTTGATCGTAAACCGGGACGGAGAATTGCGGTTTCGAATGGGACTTGAATTCGACGAGTTCCGGAACGATTTGTCCCGCGCCTTGGGGTATAGCGAGTAATTGGTGCAATCATGGTTCGGGCCGGTTGACGGCCTACTTCGGACTGCCACGGCTATGGGGAGCTACTTCCTCCTTGAGTTCCTACAAAATCAGTTTGGCTGGGCCCCTCCGTTCTTGATTGGTGAAGCATTACCCGTTTTGCTCGCGCTCGCCATATCGGGCCTCGCCAGCACAAAGATTTGGGGATTGCCCACCCTCCGCATCGTATGGAAGCACGAAAGGGTGCCGGTCGAGAGTGACACCTTCCAGTTTAGAGGGTCCGACCAACGCCAGAGGCGCCTCATTGAGCACAGCGTAGTGCAGCAACGACGCTCCCTACTTTCGATGATTATAATGAAGCGGCTTGCACGCTTCGAGGTTAGGCTTCAACTTCGACTAGTTCCAGCGGGTATTCTGCACGTTACGGAGGACCTGTCTGCTGACGGCGTTTCGTTCTCGGCCACACACTCTGGTTTTGCGGTAAACATCCCCGACCTTGACCAGGAGGGTGAGCTCCTAGTGACGCGTGTCGAATGGGAACCTGCAACACCGGGCCTTCCGGGCCGGAGCGACGTGCGCTACTCCCTCGAGACGCCCTCCGGTCGCGGCGGGATCTCTGCCCGTCTGGTACACCTAGAACGCAAGGTGCAGGTCGTGGACCTCACCGATTGACACCCAAGGGGCAATATGTCGACGACAACGTCGGGTCAGATTTCAGTCACTCCAGTCCGAATAGTCGCAGACACGACTCTCGACGAGCTTCATCAAGCAGTTACCTCGCTCGATTTGAGGTATGCCGGCAAGATTGATCAGTCAGGCTGGGGCTCGGTCCGAGACGCAACCGACAACTTGCTCGGGCAGGTAATGACGCGCTCAATTTCGGCGGGACAACCCGAGCCCAAACTCAGCCCTGAGATCTACCCGGAGCAAGTGCGCGCGAGGTTGTATTGGGATGAGCCAGACCGGGCGCTTCAGCGGGCGTTGGGTGAGACCCTAGAGGTTGCCGCGACCAGGCGTCTTCACGCTGCAGACGTCACGATTACTGCCGGCAGTAGAGACGGAGAATTTCTTGCCCTGCTCGGAGAGCGAAACCAATCTCGACTGAAAAATTATGTCATTCCAACGGTCGAGAAAACCGTGGATCTGGTCGACCCCCGAGGGCAGGTCTTGAGGGAGGACAACGATCTAGAGTTTGGTGATGATGACTTTTTCCGCTGGATTCTTTATCGAGCCACGCATGATCCCGACCTCGGTAGCGACCTGACTGTTGAAAGGATTCGTGCAATGTCCAATCAGGACATCTCCTATCGGCCTACAAACCTCTCACACGGCGTCGAGCTGGATAGGCCGGAATTGCTAGCCCTGTTGATTGGCACACTTAATCGCTTTGGCCCATCAAAGTTTGTCGTATCATCAAAAGACCTAAAGTTGCGCCTATCACTAGAACTGGCGAAGACTGGGCAGTTCTCGATATATCGTGGGGATAGCGAATATGACCTAGGCCCGGGCGAAAATCTTACGCCAGAGGAGGAAGGTTTGCGCCTGTTGCAAGATGCCGCTTTTGAGATCTTGCCCGAATTGCGCCGTTTACACAATGCAGACGGTGAGTGGCGCGAAACGCATCGCGACGAGTTTAAGGCAGAGGCGAGGGATCTCCTTCGCGGTATCTTGGATAAGCTTTAATCCTTGACGGGGCCAAATCGTTGATTGGCCGTGACGGACTCTGGTGGCAGTATGGTCGGAGTCGCTAATACCGATCCTTGCTCTGATGACTACCTTGGCCTGACATTTCAGCCTTAGCGACAGAGTCCGTAAGAATTGCTAGCTGCGCCTCGCTTTTCGGGGCACTGGTCAAGATCTTCTTAAGCGGTGGGCGGCTCTCGTAGTGAGCCAACTTTGGCCGCTCGTCAGGTAGCAACGTGCTGTCAGAAACAGTGCATCGTCGGCCGTCAGCATGTCCCCTAGTTCGGTAAAGTGCACTTGGAGTAACGTGTCAAGAGCACGTCGGAACGATTTGGTCATCAGACACCGGGGTTTCGGTAGAGCCACCGTGTGCGCTAGTCTGTCCCCGTCCCACATCAGTTCAGTATGGCTGGAGCTGCTGGAGGCCCCGGTATATTTCGGCCTACCGCCCCAAGAGCCGTCAGCTAGATGAAACGGCGGAACGCGACGACTGGGACATCCGGGATGGCCAGGTCATCGCGAGTGTAGAACTCGGCGCAAACGTAATTGTGATAAGCCGCGGTCCACTCGAACTTCGCGTGCACATCCGGAGATCCCGCAGTGGCTTGAAGCGCCTCCATCACTCGGTTCCGGTGTGAGGCTAGCCCCAAGTCAGTGTCTCCTGGCCGCATCCACTCGTCTTCGCTCGCCGCAGGGAGGTAGTTGACGAAGACGCGCTCGTCGGCGTCGACCAGCAGGAACGTTGCGTAGGCCGAATCCCCCGGATTGACGTGGCCGCCGTTCGCGACCTCGGCTCGAGCGAGCTGGAGGCTCATGTCGTCGAGTAGCACTCGAGGATTTTTGGCTTCATGCTCTTCCATGATCACCGCCTGCAGGTGCGCGGGACCAGTCACGAAGGAGTGATCGGCGTAGGCGTCGCCCACCGCGATCCCGCCCCGCATGTAACGCCCGCGGATCGACATGTTCAGCTGATAGCAGGCCGCACTGAACACCTTGTAGAACAAGCCGAAGTCGTCCTCGTGGACACGCGGATCACAAGGCGCGACGATAACAACATTGTCGCTGAAGTACAGCGTTCGCTGCGACTCCGAGTCCGAGCTCGCCGACTCGTCGTGAAGCATCCACCGGAGTTCGTCGTATGCTGCGAGGTCATCACTTAGATCGTCGTCTGTCATCGCTGAAGCACGCGCCGACGTCCCGAGCTCGTCGAGGTACACAACGAAGGACGGTCGCATTACCGGGTTGCCGGCGTCATCCCGATATAGCGCCCGCCCCTCTTGCTTATGCTTCTGCCTGGCCTTCTCTGCACGCGCCCGACGCTTCTTACCGTCCTTGATGATCTGGTCGACCTGCTTGCGGTCCATCGATCCTCCACGATCGTCGTCTCACTGCAGTGAACGAGCGTCACCGCCCCTTAGCGCCGGCTGGCTGGCCCAACCGAGGCCCAATATAGGGATCGTCCCGGTAGCAGCCTCGACAGCGTCGGGGATGCCGAGCACGTCGGTACCGTCCCGTGCAACCCCACTCATCAGCCGAACGCTGACGGCGAACGGGTGAGTGCCTCGCGCTGGGACGTGCCGCGCGTGCGCTTCATAAACCGGCGTCTTACCGCCGCCAGACCGGTGCGGCCTTGCAGCTCTTGAGCGACGTAGCGTCGGTGGGTCCACATGCCTGGCCGCGCGGGCGGCGAGCGGGGTTTGGGTCAGCCTTGGTCGCCGCGAGGTGACGTGATGTCCACGACAACGATGGTGTCGCCCTTCGAACCGGCAACGATGTCGAGCGCACAACTGGCGGCGGTGTCCTTCCTGGCCCGGTATTCCGGACGAACGCACGCGCTGTACGCGTTCCAGCTCCGCCAGTGGTTCACCTGGTGCGAAACAAACGCGCTCGACCCGCTGACCGGCGTCCAGCGCGCCCACGTTGAGCTGTATATCCGCGGTCTGAGCGAACGCGGACTGATGGACTCCTCGGTCAACACGATGATGCACGCGGTCCGCGGGTACTTCCGCTTCGCGCACATCGATGGGCTCATCGCCGCCGACCCAGCCATCTACGCCCGACTGCCCAAGGTGAACCGTGACGAGAGCCGCACGCAAGGACTGGACCGCCTGGAGCTGATCCGATTCCTGCAGGTCGCCCAAACCCTCACCGTGCACCACGGGGCCCTGGCGTTCCTGCTGGGCATCAACGCCCTTCGTGCCTCCGAAGCCGCCGCCGTCCAGATCGAGGACTACGCCGACACCCTCCGCGGGTACCGAGTGCTGCGGCTGATCGGCAAGGGCAACAAGCCAGCCACCATGCCTTTGACCGTTCCCGTCCTGCGCGTGTTGGAGGCCTGCCGCGGCGAACGGACCGGCGGCCCGCTCCTGCTGCGGCCGGTATCTGGCAAACCAGTCGACCGCCGCGACGTTTACCGGATGGTCACCCGGATGGCCGCAGCAGCCGGCATCCCGCGGCACATCAGCCCGCACTCGCTGCGCCACGCCGCGATCACCAACGCCCTCGACGCCGGGGTCCCACTACGCGACGCGCAGATCCTGGCCCGCCACGCCGACCCCCGCACCACCGAGCACTATGACCGCGCCCGTGGCAACCTCGACCGCCACGGTGTCCACTTCCTCACCGCCTACGTCGCCGGTGTATGAGACAGGCACGTCCTGCCTGCATCGAATCCGCCAAGTTTGCGTCGCAAACTGGCACCCAGGGTTTCACCCTCTTGAACGACCGAGGCGCTTTGGATAGCCATCAACTTACTGTCGACGTGCTGGCCCGTTGCTTCGGGGCGCGTACCCATCCCGACCTCAAGGAGACCTCTTTCGCCTGCGGGGGCAGTAGATCCCTGAAACGCATCATCGTGACTTAACCTTCTGCCGGAGAGGGAAGCAGGTGGGGCAGATGGCTAAAAAGCGGGGGCTCTTCGCCGAGTTGCAGCGGCAGGCGGCGCAAGCGGAGAAACGACGGCAACAGGCTGAGAGGCAACGGCAACAGGCGGCGGCACACGCGGCACGTATGGAGGAGCACAACCAGCGCATGGTGCTGATGCATGCGCGCGAACGTGAGCACCAGGAACGTCAGAACGCGAGAGAGTTTGAGTGGGAGCAGCGCCGCCGAGCGACCGAGGCCAAGGTTCAGCATCAGCAGGAACGTCTGACTGAGGTTGCCGCACTTAACCGACACCTGGCGAAGCGCACCGCCGACCTCGAGGGCGTTCTATCGAACGTGTCTGCGCAGGTCGCACCCATAAACAGGGCGAACTTCCACACCACCGCGGTCCACCCGCCGTTTCAGTCCAGACACGACACGGTCGTCGCGCCGCCACCGCCGCCGGCGCTCCCGGCCGAACCGCGCTTCAGGCCCCCGCCTGCCCCTCAGGGACTGGGCGCGAAATTGGGTGGAGCTAAGAAGCATGCTGCGGAAGTTGCGCGGTTGCAGGTCGAACACGCCGCGGCCGTCGCACAGGTGAACGCGCAGCGTGCTGCTCTCTTGAATGAGCACGGCCGTCGGGTCAACGCACACGCACAGGCGGAGGCGACACGGCTTCAGCGTGTGAACTTCGACAGGATGAAGTATGAATCAGACTGCGAGGCGCGTAATGCGGCAGCGGCGCAGGCCAATCGGCATGCGGACGAGTTGCTGGACGCCTACGACCGCGGAGAGCCGGCGGCGGTCCGCGACTTCATCGAGGTCTGCCTCGGTGCCTCAGGGTGGCCGGACTTTATGCCGGACGATGCGGAGATTGACTACGACGAAGCTCTCGGGGAACTTACGATCGTGCAGCCTCTTCCGCAGCCCGACGTGGTGCCGAGTGCACGCGAGTATAAGTACAAGGCCGCCTCGGACGAGATCGTGTCGGCCAATTTGCCCGTCACCGCGCGCAAGAAGCTCTACCGAGGATTCGTGTCAGCGGCCGCTATCCGCACGCTCGCCGAGATTTTCACCTACGACACCGGCCATCGAATCGCGACCGTCTCCTACCAAGCCGTCGTGGAGGGGATCGATCCCGCGACCGGGCGGGACGCGCTCATCCCCCTCGTCGCTTTGGCTACCGACCGCGAGCGGTTCACTCAGTTAGACCTTGACCGCATCGAGCCAGAGGCCACTATCAAACACCTCGGAGGAGTGATGTCGAAGTCGCCGCTGGATCTGCAACCGGCGCCAACCGCTGGTGGCATCCGGTCCGTCCATGAGTAGACCCGTATTCAATCCCCCGCCAGGTTGGCCGGCCCCACCAGCGGGCTGGACTCCGCCCCCTGGGTGGAAACCAGATTTGTCATGGCCGCCTCCGCCCCCGGGTTGGAAGCTGTGGCTCCCAGCATCGAATGAACCTGCGGCCACCATCGCAAATCCGGGCGCAGACGATAGCGAGGACACTCGCCAGGCACGAGACGCGGAGGCACGCCTCGCCGACCTCGAGGCCGAGATCCGGGACCGAGCCATCCGCCTACGAGGACTGGAGAACCAGATTCGACGGGCTGCCCAGCAACTGGCGGACGAGGCCGCACGTCCTGCACACCAATCCGTGACCGAGGCATCCGCGACGGCGTCCACGTTACGGGCACTTGAGGCCGACATCGCAGCACGCCGCGAGGAGCTCGTCGAGCTTGACGATCAGCTGACGTTGCAGAGGGTCGGCGTGTACTACTACCGCCACCCGCTGGACAACTCCCCGCTGTACAAAGAGGCACTCACAGAGCTGAGAGAGCACATCAAAGACTCCATAAAACAGAACGACGCCGTGGTTGCCTCGGATTCCTTCGTGTTCAACAACTCACTTGCCCTAGGACGCAAGATGGTCGCGGACTACGCCAAGTTGATGCTCCGGGCGTTCAACGCTGAAGCAGACGCTAGCGTGCGGTCCCTGCGAGCAGGCGGCCTGGAAACGGGCGAGGCTCGACTCCAGAGGTCGGCTGACGCGATCGCCAGACTGGGCCGGCTGATGGAGATCCGCATCTCCGAGTCCTACTTCAACCTTCGGAAGACCGAACTCGAACTCACCGCGGACTACCTGATGAAGGTCCAAGAGGAAAGAGAGCAGGAGCGCGAAGAGCGTGCGCGTCTTCGCGAGGAACGTCTGGCTGAGAGGGAACTGGCCGCAGAACGTGAAAAGCTCAACAAGGAACGCGACCACAATGACAACGTGTACAAACAACTTATCGCGCAAGGCAGGACCGAGGAGGCGGAGCGGATCCGCCAGCAGATCGCATCGATCGACGCGGCCATTGCGCAGAACGACTACCGCGCAGCGAACATCCGCGCCGGGTTTGTGTACGTGATCAGCAACATTGGCGCCTTCGGCGCGAACGTGGTGAAGATCGGTATGACGCGACGATTGGAACCCATGGACCGAGTGCGCGAACTAGGGGATGCCTCCGTGCCATTCCCCTTCGACGTGCACATCATGTACTTTTCGAACGACGCCATTACACTTGAAACTCAACTGCACCAAGCGTTCGCTGAACGCAAACTCAACAACGTCAATTTACGACGAGAATTCTTCTTTGCCACGCCCGCAGAAGTAAAAAAAGAACTTCAG
This sequence comes from Allobranchiibius huperziae, assembly GCF_013410455.1. Taxonomy (NCBI): domain Bacteria; kingdom Bacillati; phylum Actinomycetota; class Actinomycetes; order Micrococcales; family Dermacoccaceae; genus Allobranchiibius; species Allobranchiibius huperziae. The sequence continues at coordinate 634,971 of NZ_JACCFW010000001.1, forward strand.
CGGAATGTCGGAACGCTCCTCGAATACGTCGATACTCCCACCGCTGAGCAATTTCTGCAGAGTCAAGGAGCCTGGCCGGACGACAGTCGCGCACGCTTCGTCGTCTGAAATTTGAGCCACGTAACCGACAGGGCCACATCTCAAGGCTCGCGGATTCCGCTTGGATGTGTGACGGTGGGGCAGCCGAGGCAGTTGACCATACTCCACGAGTCAGCCTGTCCTGCTCACTTGCCAGTGCTCCGGCATCGGTCTGGTGGGTTTGCCTTCGCCCAGGTCGCTGTCGGTGGAGCCGCCCATAATGAGACCCATGCCAAAGTTGCGCGATGAAGAGATGTGGGTCGCCGCATGCGTAGAGAACGCTCTACTGGGTGTGCATGTGCGCCAACACGACGACGGTGCACAGCCAAGCATGTACGACCTTGATCTGGTCCGTAACGACGTGGTGTTCGGCGCCATGGAAGTGACGGCTGCTGCCGACGCGGCTTCGATCGAATTCTGGAACCTCGTCAACGGATCCAACAATCGGTGGGTCGATTCAGACTTGGCCGGTGGGTGGCTGGTGACAGTAACCTCAACCACCCGAGCCAAGCGCCTGAAGAAGGACCTACCGGGACTGCTTCGTGCCATGGAGGCGGGCGAGGCGGACCATCAGACGGTCACCGGTCGGATGACCGACCTAGGGGTTGTGTCCGCCCACCAGGGGAGCACGGACTTCCCGGGAAGCATTTACGTCACACTTCAGCAGGATGCGGAGCGAACGGGGGGAGCAGTGCCACTGACCGGCAACGTCCTCGTTCATTGGTTCGATGAATGGATCGAAAAGGATGCCCAGCGGGACAACGTGGAGAAGCTTCGCACTGCCGAGCTTCCGGAGAAGCATCTATTTGTCCTGCTGCCAGGCTTCACGACGGCTCCATTCGGCGCCTCAGACGTTCTCATGCGGCCGGATGGACCGTTGCCCGAAGTGGCGCCGAGACTGCCCGAAGGGATCACCAACATCTGGTTCATGAGCACTTGGACCACAGGCAAACTCTTCCACTTCGGACACGGGGGGTGGACACGCTCGGTCAAGGTCCTCGAGGTTGCTCGCTCTTAGACCCCACGCCAGAAAAACACTGTGTCTTACCGCCGCGATGGGTGAGCACCGATTCACGTCGGCTTCCTACGCGAAGTGCAGCGGAAGGTCTAGGTCGCAAGGCTGTGGACGGCCCCCGCTCCACCATGTTCCAGCGCCAACCTCAGCCCCTGGTGATCTCTCGCGCATAGCTCCTCAGTTGCACAGCGCACCGCTAGTCGTTGCCGGTGCACTCATCAAGTCGAACGCATTGGCGTCCCCGGGAGCGATGGGCCGCGTGGGTGAACGGATCATCAGGATGGTCGGCTCGCACCAAGACCCATTGGCCGTCGGCTGCCGCTCCACTCAACACCGCCGCCGTTGCAGCACCCATCGGAAGATCAACGCCGGCCTCGCCGTATCTAACGGCGAAGACCCGATCTAATCGCGACACGGTTATTGGCGCGATGGGACGTCCCTCGAGCCAGGTCCGGCTTGGACCTGGTGCTGAGGACATTACCCGCCTACTTCGGACGACTGGCGTTCCTGACCCTGCGCGTCATTAGACTCGTCCACGCCGACTGAACTAATGATGAAACCGTGTCGGTGATGTTTACCGCAGTGACCGCATCGGTGCCTATACCTCGTCTCCTACCGCGTCGTCGATTCCATGGTGAGCCAGCGCCCACGGATTGAACTTGACGACTGCGACAACCGCTTTCCTCCGCCGAGGACGGTCCGCTGACATACGTGTGCCCTTACGTGGCCCCCTCGACCGGGGCTGACCGTGCCTCGACCGCATCGCAGATGACAGCGACCACGCGATGGCTGGTCTCCAGCATCGGAGCTGCCATCCCGAGACTGAAGGCGGGCTGATTCTTCGGATGGCTGAACTCGTTGCGCAACTCCCGACCCACGTGAAGCTGCTCAGCTGTGCGGTCGTCATACATTCCCTCAGACAAGCCGTCGTTGATCAAGCGCTTGAACGGGACTGACTCTCTGGCGATTAACGCCCATCGGAGTGCCGACTCAACGGCCATGAGGGACCATGCAACTCCAACTGCATTGAACTCCCACACCAGCAGGCAATGGGTATATAGGTCACGAGCGACCCTGAGTTGTTGGGCAATGTCATCCGGCGTGCTCGCGCTGACGGGCCAGCCGGAAGCCGTAGCCATCAGGTGCTGTCGCTGAAGCGGCACGGGATGACCGGTTGCATCGAGACCGCCGATCATGTGCTGCACGCGTTTGTCTATCGGATAGTCCAACTCTGATCCTCCTGATCAAGATTCCTGGCTCACTGGCGGACTTGGAATCATGCCGCCAGATGGACAGTCCGACCGAAGCTCCTAGCGCGTCACACCGCCGCTTTTGCCCCACACCGCCGGGTGCGCGAACGTCTCACTGCGCCGCCTGCAGAGGCGGCAGCGATGACCAGGGCGGGGTCTGGCGTCGGTGCGGTTCAAGAACCGGCGTTCAGTCCGCCAACGTCGAGCTGCATATCCGCCAGCCGGTGGCCGGCCGCTGACTGGCTCCTCTGTCAACACGGTGATGCACGCCGTCGTTGCATCCGGTTCGCCCACGTCGACAGCCAGATTGGCTCCGACCTGGCCGCGTACGCCTGGTTGCCCACGGTCTATCGCGATGGCTCCCGCAGCCCGGCACTGGATCAAGCAACCCGTCGTCCGTTGGTCCTGGGTTCAAGACCCATCCACCCCACCGCGTTCCCCCAACCCCTGGGAGCTACAGCCAGTCGCGTCGTTTGAAGGAGACGTAGAGGATCAATGCCACAGCCACGATGGAGACGTCGCTGGCGATGGTGCCCCACGTCTTGCCAAAACCCGGGTAGGGCACGTTCTGGCCGAAGTACCCGGTAATGGCCGTCGGGATGGCGATGATCGCCGCCCAGGACGTCAGCTTCTTCATCACGGTATTCAGCCGGGCGTCCTGCAGCGACAGGTTCGTCTCGAAGATGGTGCTGACCATGTCGCGCAACGACTCGGTCCACTCGGTGGCCCGCAGCACGTGGTCGTAGAGGTCGTCGTAGAAGGAGTTCAACTCGACCGGGGAGTCCAGGTCCTTGCGATGCCGCAGCACCGAATTCACGACTTCCCGCATCGGCAACACAGCGCGACGTAGATCGACCAGGTCCCGACGCACTCGATAGGTCTGCTGTTGCACGACCTTGCTCAACGACTCGTCGTCGAACAAGGTGTCCTCCAACGATTCGATCTGATCATCGATCAGTTGCACAGCGTCGAAGTGTCCGTCCACGACGTAGTCCAGGAAGCCATGGACTAGCGCGCCGGGCCCGAACTTAAGGAGGTCCGGATTTTCGTCCCACCGTTGTACGACCTGGTCGATATCGAACTCCTGCCCGTGACGGACCGTGACGATCCCGCGGGGCATCACGAAGGCCGAGACCCGTGTCATGGAGATGGACGAGGTCAGCGGGTCTTGCAACGGCCGCTCGTCCTCCGAGGCGTTGACCGCGTACACGGTGATGAAGGTGTGCGTCGCATACCGTGTGGCCTTGGCCCGCTCGGCGTGACCGACCGCGTCCTCGACAGCCATCGGGTCCAGGGTGAGCTCCTCGGCTAAGGCCGCAAGATCGTCCTGGTCCGCATCGCACAGGTCCACCCACACCAGAGCGCCGTCCTGGTCCAGATAGTCGGAGATCTGCTCGAACGGGAAGTCCTCCTTCTCCAGCTTCCCGTCTCGCCATACCCGATTGCGCATGGAGCCCCTGGGCTGTGTCATGGACGCGAGGGTCTCATTGGTTCCTGGGCCGCTCATCCGGTCCATACCTCCACCCCGACATCGCGCCCAGCAGCCGACGTGTGAACACCAATAGACGCCTCCGCTCCCTGGGCACACGTCGATGGCTCACACCGTCCAGCGACGTGCCCGAGGCGATGAGCTCGAGGTGAACGGGTACCCGCCGAGCCCGAATGCCGGCGTTACCCAGATGGATCAGCCGCCCAACGCCGCGCGGCAGGTGTTTCATACCCGGAGGCGAGATCGCGGTACGCGACTGGGAGACCATCGCATCCGAGACCGTCTCCCAACTACGACTGATGAGCGGTCGACGGCCCGACGACGCCCGAATCGCAGAACTCGTGCGGACTCTCGCAACGCACGGCGAACCGTTCTGGCGACCCTGGGACACGGGGATGTCGCGGAGAGGCGAACGGGATCCGCGGTCATCGCGCATCAGCTGGTCTGCCGACCAGGCGGCCGAGTCGGTCACGCCGAGCTTTCGCGTCGACGGGTCCTGAGCGCTACTGCGACAACGGACTGTTCGATACCGCTGCCTCTCGCTGGCTTGCCGGCGGGCGTGGAGCGCGTGTCGTGCCGGCTAGGGCGCGGTGACAGTCTGGCCCCATGACCACGATCAAGATCAATGCCATCACCGTCCCAGCCGGTTCGGGCGGTGAGCTCGCGCACCGGTTCGCTGCCCGAGCCGGCGCAGTCGACCACGCCGATGGCTTCGAAGGTTTCGAGCTGCTGCGCCCGACCGACGACAGGGAACAGTGGCTGGTCATCACCCGCTGGCGCGACGAGGAATCCTTCCAGGCCTGGGTGACCTCGCCCGAGTTCGCCGACGGCCACCGTTCAGCCGTCGAGCGGGCGGGCGGTGACGCACCGCGGCCCGTTTCCACCCACAGCGAGGTGTGGAACTACGAGGTGGCAGGTGGCTCGTCCGGGACGCCGGACGAAGGGTGACCGCAGCGAAGGATCGAGATCTCGATATATGCGCGGGTGGCGCGCTGGTCGCACACTCCGGAAGCGACATCTCCCCCCGGGCGCGTATCAGACGAACGCGCTCTCGCCGGTGATCGCGCGTCCCACGATCAGCGTGTTGATCTCGCGGGTGCCCTCGTAGGAGTAGATCGCCTCTGCGTCGGCGACGAACCGGCCGACGTGGTGCTCGAGCAGGATGCCGTTGCCGCCGAGGACCTCTCGCGCCCAGCCGACGGCCTCGCGCATCCGCACGGTCGAGTGCGCCTTGCACAGTGACGCGTGCTCGTCCTTCAGGAGCCCCTGATCCTGCAGTTGAGACGCGCGTACGTTCATCGCCGTGGAGGCGGTGACGTTGGCGAGCATCTTCACCAGCAGGTCCTGCACCATCTGGAACGAGGAGATCGGTCGGCCGAACTGCTCGCGGCCGGTCGTGTAGCGCAGCGCGTGTTCGAACGCGCCGCGGGCACATCCCGCGGCCTGCCAGGCCACACCCATCCGGGTCACCCGCAGGACGTCGGCGGTGGAGCGGAAGCTTGTCGCGTTCTGCAGCCGGTTGGACTCGGGGACGCGCACGTCGTGCAGGTGGATCTGGGCGTTCTGGACGACGCGCAGGGCGATCTTGTCCTCCTGCTTGTCGAACGTCATACCGGGCGTGTCCTTCTCGACGACGAACCCCTTGACCTGCTCGTCCTCCTCGTCGCGCGCCCAGATGATGACGAGGTCGGCGAACGCCGCGTTGCCGATCCACTTCTTCTCGCCGTTGAGGATCCACTCGTCCCCGTCGCGTCGCGCGCTGGTCGCGAGACCGGCCGAGATCGCCGAGCCGACGTCCGGCTCTGTCAGCCCGAACGCGCCGATCAGCTCTAGGCGCGCCATCGCCGGCAGCCAGCGCTCGCGCTGCTCCGGGGACCCGCAGAGCTGGATCGACCCCATCGCCAGACCGCCGTGCACGCCCATGAAGGTCGACATCGACGGGTCGACCCGGGCGAGCTCCATCGCGACCATGCCGTCGACCAGGGCGCCGCGGTTCGGGCAGCCCGGACCGTCGTACGCCAGGCCGGCGATGCCGAGTTTGGCGATGCCCGGGAGCAGGTCGTGCGGGAACGCAGCACGGGTCCAGTAGTCGTTGATGACCGGCTCGACCTCACGAGTCATGAACGCGTGCACCCGGGTGAGCAGCTCGCGGTCCTCGTCCTGCAGCAGCAGCTCGAAGCCGAGGAAGTCGGAGAAGGGGGAGTCCTCCAGGGCCGGGGTGTCGTCACTCATCCGGGGTGCTCCTCGTGCGGGTCGGGTCCTCGTCGTCGAGGAACGTGTCGATGACGGGGGCGAGGGCGTCTGCCTCGGTCAGGATGCCGAGGTGTCCGCCGTGGTAGATGTGCAGCTGCGAGTGGGGGATCAGCGCGGCCTGCATCTTCGGGTTGGCGACCGGGATGATCGGGTCGTCGTCGCCGCCCATCACCAGGGTGGGCTGGCGCAGCAGACGCAGGAACGGCAGGCTCGTCCAGCCGGTCATCGCCGCCAGTTGGTAGTAGTAGCCGAGCTTGGAGCCGGACCGGGTGGCGCCGTGCAGCAGCGCCGCGCCGCGGGCGGGATGGGTGCGCATCGAGCCGCCGTAGATCTGCGGCGCGACCTTCGCGGCGTACGCCGGATCGCGGTGCCGTTGCGGGGTCGACATGATCCGCAGCACCCGCGGGTGCGCCGGCACCATCAGCGTCCCGGTGCCGGTGGCGACGAGCACCACCCGGCGTACGCGACGTGGACCCTGCACCGCCAGCTGTTGCGCGAGCCCGCCACCCCAGGAGAGGCCGAGCACGTCGAAGCGGCGATGCCCCAGCTTCGCCATCAGCGCGGTGACCCAGGAGGCCAGCCCGGCGATCGTGTAGGGGAACGGCGGCAGCTGCGAGCCGCCCACACCGGGTACGTCGAACCGCACCAGGCCGCGGTCGGGATGCAGCTCGTCGACCAGCGGCTGCAGCGCTTCCAGGCTCGTGCCGATCCCGTTGCAGAGCAGCAACGGGACCTGGTCGGTGTAGGAGCCGACGCCGGGCCGCACCGAGACGCGCCCGGTGACGCCTCGTACGGTCACATTGCGCACCCGGTCCTCGGCGCGCGGCCGGGCCCGCTCAGCGGTCATGGACGTAGGTGCCCGGAGCCTTGTCGAGCGGGGCGTACTTCGCGTTGCCGAGCCTGCGCGGGGCGGTCCGCTCCTCGCCGGTGCGACCGGCCAGCCAGGTGGTCCAGTCCTCCCACCAGCTGCCCTTGACCTTTACCGCCCTGGCCAGCCACTTCACGGTGTCCTTCGGGTTGTCGCTGCCCTGCCGGCCGCCGCCCGAGGGCGCGGTCTGGAAGCTGGCCTTGGGGTTGCCGGGCGGGTTGACCATGGCGGCGATGTGCCCGCTGGTGGACAGCACGAACTTGGTGTCGCCGCCGAAGAGCTGGGTGGTCTGGTAGCAGGACTCCCACTTGCACAGGTGGTCGGCGATCCCGGCGACGATGTAGGAGTCGGTGGTGATCCTACCGAGGTCGACCTTGGTGCCGAGCATCGTGGAGGCGCCCGGCTTCACGAGCGCGTTGCGCATCGCGAGGTCCATGAAGTCGCGGTGCATCGCGGCGCTCATCCGCACCGGGTCGGCGTTCCAGTAGAGGATGTCGAAGGCCTTCGGGGCGTGCCCCATCAGGTAGTTGTTCACCCAGTAGTTCCAAATCAGGTCGTTCGGCCGCAGCCACGCGAAGACCTCCGCGAGCGTGCGCCCGTCGAGGTATCCCTTCTCCTTGGAGGCCAGGGTCGAGGCGGCGGCCGCCTCCTCCGAGAGCAGCGCACTGGTCACGCCGGCCCGTTCCTGGTCGAGCACGGTCACCGCCAGGCTGTACGCCGCGACGCGGTCCGCTTGGCCGATCTCGGCGAGGTGGGCCAGCACCATCGAGGCGATCAGACCGCCGGAGCAGATCCCGAAGATGGACGTCTGCTTCTGCCGGGTGATCTTCTCGCAGGCCGTCATCGCCTCCAGGATCGCCTGACCGTAGGTGTCCAGGCCCCAATCGGCATGCCGCACATCGGGATTGCGCCACGAGATGCAGAAGACCTGCTGGCCGTTCTGCACCAGGTGCTCGACCAGCGAGCGGTGCTCCGCCAGGTCGATCACGTAGTACTTGTTGATCGTCGGCGGCACGATCAGCATCGGCACCGCGCGGACCTTCGGGGTCTGCGGGGTGTACTGGATCAGCTCGAAGACATCGGTGCGCAGCACGACGGCGCCGGGCGTGACCGCGATGTCGCGACCCACCTCGAACGCGTCGGCCTCCACCATCGACGGCACGCGCGGGGCGGTCGCGAAGTCCTTCACGAACCGGCGACTGCCGGCGACCAGGCTGCCCCCACCGGTGTCGAGCGTCCGCTTGAGCACCGCGGGGTTGAGGAAAGGGTTGTTGCTGGGCGCCGCCGCCTCGACCACGTTCTCGACGATGAAGCGCATCCGCTGGTCGTCGCCCCAGCTCAGGCCGGCGTCGTCGACCAGGCCACGGGCCGCCGCACCGAGGGCCAGATAGCTCTGCAGGGCGCGCTTCAAGGCGGGGTTCTTCGCCCAGCCCTCCTCGGCGAAGCGGCGGTCCTTCTCGGCCGGCGCCAGCTGCGAACGACCGAGGCCGACCCGGGTCAGCTCGTACGCCAGCCCCGCCGTCCGCTTCGCGACCACCCTCGGATGACGGGCGACCCCGGCGGCGAGCCGCACACCCGACATACCGGGGACGAACTGGCGAAGAGGCCCGCTCCCCGCCTTGGACAGGAGCAGGTCGAGCGGCGTCGCCAGCGCGGTGTCGGCCGATCGTTCGGCGGCCTCCTGCGACTCATCGACGTCGTGCATGCGGCGTTCGGCCTGCGCGGCCGTCGTGGCGGAGGCGTCCCCCTCGGAGGCTGCTTTCTCCGCGGCCCGAGGCGCCCGCTGCTTCGACCCGGTCGATTTCGTGGCCGTGCTCTTCCGGGGACGTCGGGTCCGCGCTCCGGTGGTCGTCACTTCGACTCGCCGTCCGGTGCGCTGACCTCGCGCCGCAGGATCTTCCCGGTCGGCCCCTTCGGCAGTTCGCTCACGATCCACACGGTCCGCGGATACTTGTACGCCGCCAACCGCTCCTTCGCGAACGCCTTCAGGTCCTCCTCGCTGACCTCCTCGCCGCGCTTCAGCGCGACGGCAGCGCCCACTTCCTCGCCGAGGTCGTCGTGGGGGATGCCGATGACGGCCACCTCGGCGACCGACTCGTGCTCGTAGAGCGCCTCCTCGACCTCGCGGGGATACACGTTGTAACCGCCCCGGATGATCAGGTCCTTCTTGCGGTCGACGATGAAGAAGTAGCCGTCCTCGTCGACCTTCGCCAGGTCGCCGGTGTGGAACCACCCGTCCTTGATGGCCTCGGCCGTGTCCTCCTCGCGCCCCCAGTAGCCCTTCATCACGTTCTCGCCCTTGACGACGATCTCGCCGACGTCGCCCTGTGCGACGTCCTCGTCGTCGTCACCGACCAGCTTCATCTGCACCCCGCGCACCTCGGTGCCGATGGATCCCGGCTTGCGCTCCTGGCCAGGCTTGTTGAACGACGCGACGGGGGAGGTCTCGGACAGGCCGTAGCCCTCCAGGACGATGCAGTCGAACTGCTCCTCGAACTTCTTCATCACCTCGACCGGCATCGCCGACCCTCCGGAGATGCAGGCGCGCAGGCTGGACATGTCGGCCTCGTCCGCGCTCTCGGCGTTCAGCATGGCGGCGTACATGGTCGGCACGCCCTCGAACGCGGTGACCTGGTCGCGGCCGACGATCGCCAGCGCCTTGTCGGGGTCGAAGCGGGGGATCAGCGTCAGGCACGCGCCCTTGAGGATCGAGGCGTTGAGCCCGCAGGTGAGGCCGAAGACGTGGAAGAGAGGCAGACACCCCATCACGACGTCCTTCTCGGTGAGCTCCAGCAGCGTCTCGGCACTCGTGGCGGCGTTGCTGCTCATGCTGTGGTGCGTCAGCTCCGCGCCTTTCGGCGCGCCGGTGGTGCCGGAGGTGTAGAGGAGTACGACGGCATCATCGTCCGCGCGGTCCACGACCTCCTCGTCCGGCTCGTACCCGCCGAGCACCTCGGCGAAGTCGGTGCCGACCTCGACGCACTCGATCCCGACCTCCGAGGCGCCCTTCCCGGCCTCGGCCGCCATGTCCTTCCAGGCGAAGACGATCGAGGCGCCGGAATCCTCCAGGTAGTACTTCACCTCGCGGCCCTTGAGTAGCGGGTTCATCGGCACGACCACGGCGCCGACCGCCAGCGCGCCATAGAAGAGCACGGGGAACGGTGGCACGTTCGGCAGCACTAGCCCGACCCGGTCACCCGGCCCGACGCCCTTGTCCTTCAGGAGCGTCGCAACGCGCCGGGCGCCGTCCTGCAGCTCGGCGTAGGTGAGCACCAGGTCGTCGAGCTTGATCGCGGGACGGTCCCCGTGCTGCTCGGCGGTCTGGGTCAGGTTGTCGGCCAGGTTGGTCACGGTCTGCCTCCGGCGTGCGTCGTCCGCTGGGTCGTGCCACGCAGAAGAGTCCGCTGGGCGACACAGCGACCCCGCCGACGGCAGGGTTGCTGCCTCACTGTCTACCTTGTCGACGACCGCCGCGACCACGGGTCGGGGATGCGCCGGGCATTTGGTTCAAGCCACGGTCGGGCTCGCGCCTCGCCGAACCACCGTCGAGCAAAGGCGAAGTCTCACAGCAGACGTGGTGCCCCCGGCATGATTCGAACATGCGACACCCGCTTTAGGAGAGCGGTGCTCTATCCCCTGAGCTACGAGGGCGGGGATGGTCGGTGTCGCGACTGACCTCACGCCGCACCGACCGATGCTCGCGACCTGCGGAGATGGCGCCCCGCAGGCTGGAGCGCGTCCGATCGTAGCCGAGCGGGCCGGCCCGCCCGCGACGCCAGGGAACAAGAACGCGGTGCCGGGGGTCGGTGCTCCGTGCCACGCTGGTGCGTGCGCCCTGAGGATCGCGGCGCCACCCTCGTACGAAGGTCGTGACCGTGCCGTGCCCGAGATCACCGACGAGATGCTGCTGCAGCTGACCGCGGCCGAACGCGGACAGCTGACCGCCCGCCTGCAGGCGCTCGCCGCCGCGGACTACCACCCGCCGACCAGGGTGGTTCGGGCGAGGCGGTGGTTCCCGCGCATCCTCGCCGCCTGCTGCGCGTTGCTCGTGCCCTGGATCATCACGCTGGCGGCCCGGCTGCCGCGGCACTACGTCGCCGGTCACTGGCAGGTGGTGTGGATCGGTTTCGACGTGGCGCTGTTCGGAGCGCTCGCCTGGGCGGCGTGGTCGCTGTGGCGCCGGCAGACCATCGCCATCGCGGCCACCATCGTCGCCGCCACGCTGCTGCTGTGCGACGCGTGGTTCGACGTCACCACCTCGGCTCCTGGATCGGACCTGGCGGTCAGCCTCGCGACCGCGTGTCTGGTCGAGATCCCGCTGGCAGCGTGCCTGGTCTTCGTCTCCTATCGGGTGCGCTCGGTCACCGTCAGCCTGAGTCGGGGGCGCGTGCCGACGTACCGCCGCTGACAGCGCCGAAATGCAATCCATGCCCGCCGGGTGAACGAACCACGGGACGACAGGCCTCTCTCGAAACAACAGGAGTACCTACTGCCATGACCACCGTGACCGCGAGCTCAGGACTGTTGGGCAAGACCAACCTCTACGTCGAGGACTCCGGCGGTGACGGACGCGCCATCGTCCTGATCCACGGCTGGCCGCTGTCGGGGGAGTCCTGGGCGGGTCAGGTGCCCGCGCTGCAGCAGGCGGGCTACCGCACGATCGTCTACGACCGTCGCGGGTTCGGGCGCAGTGACAAGCCCACAACCGGCTACGGCTACGACACGCTCGCCGAGGACCTCGACGCCGTCCTCGCCGAGCTCGACATCCGCGACGCGACGCTGGTGGGCTTCTCGATGGGCGGCGGCGAGGTCGCCCGCTACGTCTCGAAGTTCGGCGAGGAGCGGCTGCGCAGCGTCGTCTTCGCCTCCGCCGTGCCGCCGATGATGCTGCAGACCGGTGACAACCCCGAGGGTCCGCTCACCAAGACCGCCGCCGCTCAGATGACCGCGCAGCTGACCAAGGACCAGGACGCGTTCTACGACGAGTTCACGACGGCCTTCTTCTCGGTCAACGGCGAGCTGAAGGTGACCGAGGCCCAGCGGCAGGACGCGCTGCGGATGGCCGGTCAGGCCAGCAAGCTGGCGGCGCTGCAGTGCATGACGTCGTTCGGCACCACCGACTTCCGTGATGACCTGTCGAAGGTCACGGTGCCGACGCTCGTCATGCACGGTGACGCCGACGGCACCGTGCCGTTCGAGGGATCCGGCAAGCGGACCCACGAGGCCATCACGCAGAGCCGGCTGCACGTCATCGAGGGCGCTCCGCACGGGGCCAACGTCAGCCACGAGGCCGAGTTCAACGAGGCGCTGCTCGACTTCCTGGCCTGAGCGCTCCTCGGGTCACAATGGCCCGATGACCGACTCCGCGCAGCCCACCGACCCGCCCGCACTCGTCACGTACGACGTGTCCGGGCGGGTCGCTCGCGTCACCCTGGACTCCCCGCGCAACCGCAACGCCCTCAGCACCCACCTGCTCGACGAGCTGCTGCGGGCGCTGGAGAGCGCGGCCGAGGACGAGTCGGTGCGGGTCGTCGTCCTCGGGCACACCGGCGGCACCTTCTGCGCAGGAGTGGACCTCAACGAAGTCACCGGCGAGGACGACCCGAACACCGCCCGGGGGATCCGCCTGACCGCCGTGATGCGGGCGATCGCCGCGCACCGCTGCCCGGTGGTCGGGCAGATCGACGGGCACGTACGCGCGGGCGGGGTCGGCCTGGTCGCCGCGTGCGACCTGGTGGTCGCCGGACCCAAGTCGACCTTCGCATTGACCGAATCGCGGCTCGGGCTCGCGGCGTTCGTCATCTCCCTCACCGTGTTGCCACGCCTCACGAGCCGGGCGGCCGCGCGCTACTTCCTCACCGGTGAGACCTTCGACGCGGCGACGGCGCGCGAGATCGGTCTGGTGACCGAAGCCGCGGAGGATGCCGAAGCAGGTGCCGGCGAGTTGGTCGAGCGCCTCACGCAGGCGTCACCGCAGGGGCTCGCGGAGTCCAAGGCGCTGGTGAACCGCCAGCTCCTGGCCCGCTTCGACCACGACCGCGAGTGGGCCATCGAGCAGTCCGCGCGGCTCTTCGCCTCGTCCGAGGCACGCGAGGGGATGGCCGCGTTCCTCGCGAAGCGGCCGCCGAGCTGGCTGGCCTGACGTCTCGTCGCCCGCCCGCGCGTTTGGGGCCGAGCGGGCCGAAACGGTCGTCGGCAGCGGGTGATCGGCGCGCGGCTGGGACCGAGCGGGCCGAAACGACGGCTGGCGACCAGCGGCGGGCGCTCGTTCGGGTCCAGGCGGGCCGAAAAAAGGGCACCGCGCGGTCCCTTACGCGGGAGGAGACGGCTCCCGTCCGCTGACAAGGGCACCGCGCGGTCCTTGGTGCGAGAGGGCGGGGCGCAGGTGTGCTGACAAGGGCGCCGCGCGGTCTGTTGTGGGGTAGGGCGAGGCGCGGGTGTGCTGACAAGGGCACCGCGCGGTCCTTTGTGCGGGAGCGCGCGGCTCCCGTCCGCTCACAACGGCGCCGCGTGGGCCCCCATGCGACGGCAGCCGGCTTGCGCCGAGCGTGAGCTAGTCCTTGTCCAGGGTGTCGGCCACGTCCGGGTCGACCGTCCCGCGAGAGGCGTCGGGTTTCGAACGACGGACCCGACCGAGCAGCGCACCCACGCGACCGGTCGACTCGTCCTCCGCGTCGGGCCGATCTGACCGCCACCGCTTCGCCATCACGATGCCGTGCTTCTCGCCGGCTTCGGCGGCCATCACTCCCTCGGGTGTGATGGGTTCCAGCTGATCGGCGTGCACGTCGCCGGTACGCAGGTCGATCTGCTCGTTCATGTAACGGAAGATCACCGTCACGGTGGCGGCGACCGGCACGGCGAGGAACGCGCCGGTGATCCCGAACTCGTCACCTCCGAAGGCCACCGACAGCAGCACCACGCCGGGGTGCAGCTCCATCGACCTGCTCTGGAAGATCGGGGACAGGATGTGCCCCTCGAGCTGTTGCACCAGCACGATGACGCCCAGCAGGATCAGCGCCTTGGTCAGCCCGACCGTCACGAGCGCGACCAGCACTGCGATGGCACCGGCCACGAACGCGCCGACGATCGGGATGAAGCCGCCGAAGAACGTCAGGACGACCAGCGGTAGCGCGAGCGGCACCTGCAGCACCCACAGGCCGATGCCGATGCAGATCGAGTCGATCGCGCTGACGATGGCCTGGGCCCGGATGAAGCCGCCGAGCGTGCTGTAGGCCCGGGACAGCGCCTCGGTCATGTGGGAACCGGCGCCACGACCGGCGATCCGGCGTACGAAGGGCAGGAAACGCGGCCCGTCCTTGATGAAGAAGAAGGTCAGCACGAGGGCGACCAGCAGGGAGACCAGCACCTGGGTGGCGATGGTCGCTCCGGAGAGCACGCCGTTGGCGATCTTGTCCCCGCTGGTCTGCAGCTTGCTGGTCAGTTGCTTGACGGCGCTGTTGAGCTGGGTGGACGACAGGTTGAAGGGCGCCTCGCTGAGCCGGCTCTGCAGGTCGTGCACGCCGGCCACGGCCTTGTCGGTCAGGTCGCCCCACTGCGAGCTCACGGTGGTGCCGATGAGGGTGAAGACCCCGCCCAGGACCACGAACATCCCGATCATCGTGGTCGCCGCGGCCAGCGCCGGGGGGAAGCCCTTGCTGCGCAGCCACCGGGCCGGCGGCCACAGCACGGTGGAGAGGATGAGCGCCAGGATGACCGGGAGCAGCGCGCTCCAGAAGATCCCGATGACCTTGAACACCACCCAGATGCCGGCGGCGATGATGACCATCCGCAGCGACCAGCTGGCCGTCCAGCGCAGGCCCGCGCTGATCACCTGGGAGCGGTCCACCCCGACGTTCGGCGTGCGGTCGATCGCGTCCTGGCGGCTGGTGTCGGTGCGTTCCTCGACATTCGGTCTCTCCAGGGACGCCGGACTCGGCCTCTGCGTCATGATGTGCCCTTCGTCGAGGTCGTGACCAGGTCACGTACGGCTGGGCCCCACCCAACCAGGTCAGGTCCATTGTGACTGCAGGGGAGGCTTCTGCAGATCGCCTACGCGCCTGGATACGCCCGGGTAACCTCGGAACGACCATGGCAGGCGACAACGATCCCGAGCGTCCTTCGGGCTCCCGCTGGCCACGTCGAGGTCCGCGTTCCTCCGGGCGCGGACCGGCGGACGAGCCGCAGGAGCGCGACGAGACGGCACCGGGCCGTCCGGGCGCAGTTCAGCGTTCGAACGCGGCACCGGGGCGGCCTCGTGCCGCGAAAGCACCGGCGCCCTCCGGCAGTACGTCGGCACGCCTGAGGCCCGCTGCCCGGCGCCCACGTCCGTCGGTCGGAGGCGCGACACCGGCGTCGGCCGGTAGGTCGGCACGTCCAGGGCCTTCTGCCCGACCTGCCGGGTCCACCCGCCCGGTCGTTACGGGCGCGTCTCGGGCCGTCCTCCCCGCCGATGCATCGATGGCGTCCGGTGCGGCCGGGGGTGGCGTGTCCGGAGCCACCGTCGCCGGGGGCGGCGGGCGGCAGGGTCCCGTGGGCAAGGTCGCCAGGCTCGGTGTCCTCGCCCTGATCCTGGTGGTGGTGATCGCCGGGGCGTTGGTGTGGCAATACGGCCAAGGAAGCAGCAGCGTGGCGAGCGCGTGCCCGAAGAAGAGCCAGGTGAAGGTGGCGGTGCCCGACGAGATGTACAGCCTCGTCCTCGACCAGGCTCGCGCTGCTGAGGAGGCAGGCGGGTGCGCGGCGTACACCGTGGTGGACGAACCCGCCGGCCAGGTCGCCCAGCAGATCACGTCTGGCGGCGACAGCGTGCCGGATGTGTGGATCCCCGACAGCCCGATCTGGGTCGATGACGTTTCGAGCAGGCTGGGCAGCGGATGGGTCACCCAGGGCGGCACGATCGCCACCAGTCCGGTGGTCTTCGCCGTGCCGAAGAGCCTGCAGGGCATCCGCAAGTACAACAAGAAGACCGACTGGCGCACCATCTTCGCGTCCGGGTTGCCGATCAGCGTCAGTGACCCGGTCGACTCATCGACCACCATCTCCGCCGCCGCGACCGCCGAGCAGGTGACCAGCAATATCAGGCAGCGGAACACGTTCTTCAAGAGCCTGATCACGCTCAGCAGGAGCTCGCAGACGCCGCGCGCCCTGCAGGACAAGGCGACCAAGGGGTCCTCGCAGGCCCGCATGTACCCCGCGACCGAGCAGCAGGTGCTCACGTTCAACCGCGCGCACCCGACGCGGAAGTTGCTGACGTTCACTCCCCGTCAGGGAGCTCCCCAGCTGGAGTACCAGTGGGTGGTGCCCGTGAAGTCGGACGCCCCCGACGCGAAGGTCCTGAGCGCCCTGTACGAGCGGCTGACCTCACCGGGCGTCAAACGCCAGCTCGTCGCCGCCGGTTTCCGGGTGCCGGACGCCGCCGCGCCGAGCCCCGCGGCCCTCCCGAGTTACGCCAAGATAATCTCCCAGCCCAGCAGCTCGGAGTCGGTGCTCGCGGTCAAGGACTACAACGAACTTGCCAAGGACGCGCGGATGCTGGTCCTGCTCGACGTGTCCGGGTCGATGACCGCTCCGATCGCCCAGGGGCAGAGTCGGATCGAGCTGCTGGAGCAGTTCAGCATCGGTGCACTCGACGCGCTGCCGCCGACCACGAAGATCGGAGCGTGGGCGTTCTCCACCAACCTGGTCGGCTCTCAACCCTGGCTCGACGAGTCCGGCGGCATCGAGTCGATCGCGCACACCCCCGCCGGCGACGCCTTCAAGGCCAACCTGAAGGCTGCCGTCAAGACCCTGCCCGACCTGGTGGTCCGCAACGGTGACACCGCGCTCTACGACAGCACCTGGGCGGCGTACCAGCGGGTGAGCGCCTCGTACGATCCTCGCTACGTCAACTCCGTGGTCATCCTGACCGACGGGGCCAACGACAACCCTGCCGGCGGTCTCAGCCTGCAGCAGCTCGTCAGCAAGCTGCGCGGCGCCTACAACCCCGCCAAACCGGTCAAGATCGTCGCTATCGGGATCGGCGACCAGATCGACAAGTCCGCGCTCGACACGATGGCGTCCGCGACCAACGGACTGTCCTACCAGGCGCGCACCCCCCAGGACGTCACGAACGTCTTCTTGGACGCCTACCTCAAACGCGGCTAGTGCGGGGCGTCGTCGAGGCCACCGCACCGTTAGCCTGTCGTGGTGACAGACGTCGAGACCGGCACGGACGAATCAGCCCGCACCGCACTGGTTTCGAAGGCGGCCAAAGCCTGGCAGGAGCAGCTGTCCGCCATCGGCGGGCCGAACTCGCTGCTGTGGGACGCCGGCACCGTCACTGATCAGCGGATCGATCTGACCACCGCGCATCCGGCGGGGATGGCCCGCCTGCTGTCCTCCGGCACCGCCCGCTTCTCAGAGCTCTTCCGCGAGCCGGCTGCCCGCGAGCGGGTGCTGGAGCAGGGCCGCGGCGTCGCGCACCTCGCGGCCCGCCTGTACGACGACTTCGGGCTCACCTCCTGCCATCTGGCCGCCGGCATCGCGAGCTGGTCCTGGGCCGGCGCCGACCGCACCCCGCACGCACCGGTGCTGCTGCGCACCTGCACGTTGCGGCCGGTCGCCGATGATCTGCACCTGGTCGTCTCCGACCGGGTCGAGGTCAACCCGGTGCTCGTCGCGACCCTCACCGCCCTCGGCGTGGACCTGAACACGCGGGCCGTCCTGGACGCGGTCGCGCTCGGCAGCAACTTCGACCCACGCGCGGCGTACGACGTCATGCGCGCCGCCTGCGCGGGGCTGCTGGACTTCCGCATCGAGCCCCGCCTGACGGTGGGTGTCTTCAGCCGTTTCAAGCTGCCGTTGATGCGCGACCTGCCCGATCAGGCGACGACGCTCGCGCAGGGACACGTCGTGCCCGCGCTCGCCGGCGACCCGCAGGAGATGGACGAGGTCGGGGCACTGCCGCCGGAATACAGCGAGCACGACCCCAGGGACGAGTGGCTCGCGCTCGACCTGGACTCCACCCAGCAGGAGGTGGTGGACGCCGTCATCGCCGGTGCGAACCTGTGCGTGCTCGGCGCCGCCGGCACCGGCAAGACGCACACCGTGGCCGCCCTCATCGCGTCGATGGCGGCACAAGGTCGGCGGGCCCTCTTCGTCTCCCACGCCCGGGCGAGCATCGACGACGTGCAACAGCACCTGGCCGGGGCCGGCCTCACCGATGTGATGCTCGACCTCGGACGTGCGGACCGCACACCCCAGCAGGTGCTCCAGCACCTGCGGGACGTGCTGCACGCCGCGTCGGGATCGGCCGAACGAGTGCCCGCGCTCGATGTGGACGTCGCAGCACTGCGCTCGCGCGTGCAGCAGCACTACGCGCTCATGCACGAACCCCTCGACCCGTGGGGGGTGACCCTGGACGAGGCACAGGATCAGCTCACCCGGCTCAGCCGTCGCACCCCGCCGCCGCGGTCTCGGGTGCGGCTCACCGGCGACGCGTTGACCGGCATCGGGGGCGTCCGTCGACGCAACGACCTGCAGCAGCAGCTGGCGGCCGTGGTCGCAGGCGGCGCCTGGTCGACCACGGGGGAGACCGACGCCTGGTACGGCGCGCGCCTGGTCGGTGCCAGCCAGACCGAGCGCGCCCAGGAGATCGTCGAGCGGCTCTCCGGCGGAGGGCTCGCGACCCACCAGGCGCCATGGGAGGAGCTCTGTACTGACCTGGGGCTGCCCGCGCCGACGAGTCTGGTGGCCGAGGAGGAGCTGCTCGAGCTGCTGCGGCAGGTGCACCAGACGCTCGAGGTGTTCCAGACGGAGATCTTCGACGCGCCACTCGACGACATGGTCACCGCCACCACCGGTCGCCGCGAGCGTGCCGGCGTCGAGCAGCGCGTGGGCGCGCTGGAGCGCCGGCGGCTCGAACGACAGGCCCGCGCGTTGTTGCGCCCCGGTGCGCCGCCGCGCGATCTGCACGCCGTGCTGGTGCGCGCTCGCGACCAACGCCAGCAGTGGCGTGCGGCTGCCGGACCCGGAGCCCGTCCGGCGACCCGCACGAGCGTGCCCGAGTTGGCGCGCCGGGCCGAGGAGCTGCGCGGTGAGCTGGAGTGGCTGGGCGAGCGTCTGGCGGACACCCCGGACGGCGGCGAACTGCTCGACATGGACTACCAGGCGCTTCAGGAACGACTGGAGCTGCTCGCCGCCCAGCCTGCGCGTCTGCAGGCCGCGGCGGCGTCCCTGCCGACCCTGGACCGGCTGCGGGACGTCGGGCTCGGGGACCTCCTCGCCGACCTGGCGTCGCGGCACGTGCAGGCTGCGGATGCCGCGCAGGAGCTGGAGTTCGTGTGGTGGGCATCGATCGTGAACCACGTCGCCGCGTCCATCCCGGCGTACGAGGAGGGCACCGGAGACCAGGTGCGCGGGACGGCGCAGGCGTACGCCGGCGCCGACAGCCGCCACCTCAGCCTCGGCGCCGCCCGGTTGCGGGCCACCATCGCCGCGCAGCGCGCGGCGGCCGAGCGTGACCTGCCGGAACAGGTGGGGTCCCTCGAGCGCCATTCCGGGCGCGTCGGTGAGTTGCTCCGGGTGGCACCGGAGCTCACGACTGCGCTCGCGCCCTGCTGGGCCATGTCACCCCTCGCGGTGCCCACGCACCTGCCCGCCGGGCTCTGGTTCGACGCCGTCATCGTCGACGACGCGTCGGCGGTGTGGACCGCGCACGCCGTACCGGCGATCGCCCGGGGGGCGCAGCTGGTCGTCTTCGGCGACCCGGCCGGTGCCGCGCCCGCGCCGTTCCCGACCGGCCCTGCCGCACGCGGCGGCGACGTGCTGCTCGACCGCGCGCGTGAGCTCTTCCCCGTATGCGCCCTCGGCACCCACTACCGCTCCTTCGACGAGCGGCTGTTCGGTTTCGCGGCGGCCCGGGTCTACGACGAGGAGATCGTCACCTTCCCCGCGGCCGACCGGTCCGGCGGTCTGCGCCTGGACGTGGTGGGCGACGTACGCTACGACGACGGCACGTCACCGGGCGAGGTGGAGCACGTCGTGCAGGTCCTGCTGGACCAGGTGCGCGCCCGCCCGCAGGAGAGCATCGGGGTCGTGTCCTTCGACGCCCGCCATGCGGAACGGATCCGCGCGGCGCTGCGCACCGCTGCGGGCGACGCTGCCTCGGCCGCGCTGCTCGATCGATGCGTCGTGACCACCGCGGACCGCGCGCTCGGGCTGGTGCGTGACGCAGTCGTCGTGGCGGTGGGGTTCGGACGGGACACGCGCGGACGGGTGCCGCAGCGTCTCGGCGCGGTGAGCGAGGGGGGCGGCGAGCGGCTCGTCACCACCGCGATGAGCCGGGCCCGTCGCCGCATCGTGGTGGTGTCGGGCGTGTCCGGGGAGGATCTGGATCCTTCGGCGCTGCGCTCCCGCGGCGCCCTGCTGCTGCGCGACTACCTGCTCTATGCCGCGTCCGGCGGGTCCGGGCGACGGATCACGCGCGGTGACGACGCTGCCGCTCCGTCCCCGTCCGGCACGCCGGGGCGCAGGCGACGTACGGCGTCGACCGGCAGCGTGCTCGACGCGCCGTCGGCGCCGCAGGGCTCCCCGGTCGATCTCTCGGTGACAGTCGTCGACCTGGCACGCCGTCTCGGCGCCGAGGGGCTGACGGTGCACACCGGGCACGGTCTCGGCGATCCGCGCATCGACCTGGTCGTGGAGGATCCCAAGCGCCGCGGAGACCTGCTGGTCGCGATCGAGACCGACGGAGCCGCGTACGCGTCGCAGCCCTACGCCCGCGACCGCGAGCGCATCCGGCCCGCGCAGCTGCGGGCCCGCGGCTGGAGCCACGAACGGGTGCTCACCCGTGACCTCTTCCGCGACCCCGCCAAGGAGGTCGCCCGGTTGGTGCGCGCGGTGAACGCGGCGTCGGCCCGGCGGAACGCGGTGCTCGGACTGTCGCCGCAACGGAGCGATGACTGAGCGACGACGCCGCCCTCGGCGTGCCGTGCGGCCGCCGACCGCGGCCCCGCGTGAGCGACCCGCGGAGCCGGCCGACGACTTCGCGGTGTCCGCGGACGATCAGGACGAAGGCTGGGCCGGATCGGGCGAGGCGGCTCGCACGTCGTCCGGCGAACCCGACGACCGGGACGAGCGCTGGTGGCGCGAACAGCGCCCACCGCACTGGGAGTAGCGCGTCGAGCTCTCGCTGCGGGCGCCGGGATCCCGGCGCGTGCTTCAGGCCGCGGGGTGCAGCACGACGGTCAGTTGGGTGTCGGCAGTCCGTGAGGTCACGGTCTCGGCAGCGATCCGCGCGGCGACCGACGTCGGGGCGCTGACCCAGATCTCACCCGATGATGTGCTGGGCGCGGTCGGGGCCTGAGTGACCAGGAGCACCGGGAGGTCCGCACCCACCGACCCTGTCGCCCCCAGCACGTCGATGCGGTCACCCGCGCGCAGCAGCCGGGTCAGCATCGGGTCGGCGACCGGCACGGACACCACGACGTCACCGGCGCGTACGCCGGGCCATCGACGACCGGTGCGCACCCGGGAGGCGGTCACCGGCTCGCCTGCGGCGATCACACCGGTGGTGACCGATCCCTGGGCCGCCGAGCGAGGGAGTGCTCCCGCAAGGCCGGCTCCGGCGGGCCAGGCACGCTCGCGCAGATCGCCCGGCTCCACGACGTGGCCTGCCGGCAGCTCGTGCGCAGCGACGATGATCGAGCCCGATGCGGCGGCGGGTCCTTGCAGCGCACCCCACCCGAGCAGGCCGGCGACCAGCAGCAGGCCGGCGCTCGCGACGCGGCGACCACGGGCACGCCGCCACGCAGCAGCACGGCCGGGTCCGCGCCAGGCCGGTGGCAGCAGGGCGTGCACGCGGTTCACGGCAGGGTGAAGGGCAGCGACAGTCCGTCGAGCGCGCGGCGGCAGCCGCACGTGGCGTCTGCGTCGGAGACGGCCGCGGGCATCCGGGCGATGGTGTCCATCAGCAGCGACTTCAGCCCCTCGATGTTGCGCTCGAAGACGCGCAGCACCTCGGTGTGGCTGACGGCCTCGCCGGAGTCGACCCCGGCGTCGAGGTCGGTGACCAGGCACACGGAGGTGAAGCACATGGCCAGCTCCCGCGCGATCGCAGCCTCCGGCATGCCCGTCATACCGACCACGCTCCACCCCGCGGCCTGATGCCACAGGGACTCGGCCCGGGTGGAGAAGCGCGGGCCGTTGATGACGACCATCGTGCCGCCGTCGACCAGGTCGAGTCCTGGCGCGGCGGAGTCCGGCGAGCCCAGCACGGCCGAACGCCCGTGCGGGCAGTACGGATCCGCGAGGCTGACGTGCACCACGGTGCCCGGCTCGTCGTAGACGGTCTGGTCGCGGCCGTAGGTGCGGTCGACGACCTGGTCGGGGACGACGACGGTGCCGGGCCCCTGCTCGCGGATCAGCGAGCCGACCGCGCACGGCGCGAGCACCTGACGCACCCCGACCGACCGCAGCGCCCACAGATTGGCGCGGTAGTTGAGCCGGTGCGGCGGGTAACGGTGACCCTGCCCGTGCCGGGCGAGGAAGGCGACCCGCCGACCGCCGACGTCGCCGATCACGATGTCGTCGGTCGGGTCGCCGAACGGGGTGGTCACCTTGACGTGCTCGGTGTCCTCCAGGAAGGAGTAGAAGCCCGAGCCGCCGATGACGCCGAGGTCGGCAGGGGCTGCAGCTGTAGTCATGGCCGCACGCTATCCACCGTGCGCCGCCGCCCGACCGGTCGGGCGGCGCGGTGTGGGCAACCGGGCGCCCGCGGCGGGGGTGTGGAAAAGGGGCGCGAGCCGGTCAGGAGGCGGGCTTGGAGCCCGCGCTGCTGCCGGAACCGGAGGAGGACCCCGTGGAGCCGGTGGAGCCCGACGCGGGCTTCGACGAGTCGGAGGACCCTGAGGACGAGGAGGACGAGGACTCCTTGGACTTGGCAGTGGAGGCATCGGACGACGTGCTGCCCTCGGAGGAGCTGCTCGAGGCGCTCGCGGAGCTGGTCGACTTCTTCTTGTCGGCGTCGCGGCTGTCGTTGCGGTAGAAGCCCGAACCCTTGAAGACCACGCCGACCGAGCCCCACACCTTGCGCAGGTTTCCGCCGCAGTTGGGACAGATGCTCAGGGCGTCGTCGGTGAAGGCCTGCGAGATGTCGAACGCGTGACCGCAGTCCTTGCACGCGTATGAGTAGGTGGGCACGGGCGCCAAGTCTAGGAGAGCGCTACGGCGTGCCGGACCCGCGGGCCCGCCAGTCCGCGAGGCGGCCGCCCTGGCTCACCGCGCGTACCCGCCGGATGGTGGCGCCACGCGTGGCGGCCGTGGTGACCAGCAGGAGCTGGTCGCTGCGCCGTAGGACGGTACGGCGGTCGGGGACGAAGCTGGCGCCCTCGCGCACCACCATGGTCACGTTGGCGCCCGGTGGCAGGCGCAGTTCGTGCAGTTCCACGCCGTGCAGCCGGGAGAGCGGGCCCACGCGCACCTGCAGCATCTCCGCGTGCAGGTCCTCCAGCGGGGTGGACTCCACCTGCATGTCCAGGGCCTGGGTGTCCTCGATCAGTCCGAGGCGCCGGGCGAGCGCCGGCAGGGTCGGGGCCTGCAGCAGGGTGAAGACCACGACGAGCACGAAGACGAGGTCGAAGATCCACTCGGTGCGGGGCGTCCCGAGCGTGAGCGGGACGGTCGCGAGGACGACGGGGACCGCGCCGCGCAGGCCGGCCCAGGACAGGAAGACCTGCTCGCGCCACCGGAACCCGAACCACGACATGCTCGCCACGATCGAGGCGGGACGGGCGAGCAGCAGCAGGACCAGCCCGATCACCAGGGCCGGCACCAGCTGAGCCTCGAGCCGGGAGGGGGAGGCCAGCAGTCCCAGCAGCACGAAGAGGCCGATCTGGGCCAGCCACCCCAGCGCCTGCCCGAACCCGAGCACCGCCTGCCGGTGCGGCAGGTGCAGGTTCCCGAGCACCAGCGCCGTGAGGTAGCAGGCGATGAAGCCGCTGGTGTGCGCGAGCGTCGCGCCGGCGTAGGAGAGCACGCAGATGGCCACGATGCCGATGGAGAACAAGCCGGACGACCCGACGCCGGCGCGCCGGATGAGCCGGCCGAGACCCCAGCCGAGCAGCAGTCCGATCACGGCCCCGCCGGCCAACTCGAAGACGGCCGTCAGCACCACGGTCCACCAGGCACCCCCCGACTGCCCGGGGGTCGCGGCCTCCGCGAGGGCGATCACGATCAGGACGACGGGCGCGTCGTTGAAGCCGGACTCGGCCTCCAGGACACCGGTGAGGCGGTGCGGCAGCGGCACGTTGCGCAGCACGGAGAAGACGGCGGCGGCGTCGGTGGAGGACACGATCGCGCCGAGCAGGAAGCTGATCTGCCACGACAGGTCGAGCAGGAAGTGCGATGCGACTCCGACGACGGAGATCGAGACCACCACGCCCAAGGTGGAGAGCAGGGCGGCCGGCGCCACGGAGGATTTGATGGTCGACCACCGGGTCGTGAGCCCGCCCTCGGTGAGGATCAGGACCAGCGCGGTGTAGCCGAGCACCTGCGTGAGCGTCGGGTCGTCGAAGCGGATACCGAAGCCGGCCTCCCCGATGGCCACGCCGATCGCCAGGTAGAGCAGCAGGGTCGGCAGCCCGGAGCGGTTCGCGAGGCGCACCGCCGCCACCGAGACGAGGAGCACCAGGGAGCCGACGAGCAGGGCGATGGCGAGTTGGTGCGGGCCGAAGGAGTCGATCGCCGTGGAGCCCCCCGACGTCGGCATGCGGGTCTCCCTTCAGCGGCGAGTCGTCATTCTGTCAGGTGTCGTACCCCTGCCCGGGGTGTGAGCACGGCGTCCACGGCCAGGTCGTGGGGCTCGCTGGGTACGACGTCCGCCAGCTCGTCGTCGTAGACCACGGCCAGCGCGAGTGACCCCGGCGAACGCCGATGCAGGGAGCGGTCGTAACTGCCCCCGCCCTGTCCGAGCCGCATGCCGCGGCGGTCGACCGCTAGGGCCGGGACGATCAACAGGGTCGCCTCGGCAACGTACGACGGGTCGTGAGCGTTCCCGTCCTCCCATCCGAGATCGTTGTCCGGCAACAGGATCGGCACCATCACCCGCCATCCGGCCTGCTCCAGCAGCGTCCTCATGGCCCTGGTGGGCGGTTCGGTCGGCAGCGCGGAGTACGTCGCGGCGAGACCCGGCAGCCGGTCGCCCAGCAGGTCCCGCAGGTGCCCGGCGAGTGCCGCGTCGTCCTCGGAGCGCTCCTGAGCGGGGCGTGCGCGACGGCCGGCGCGGATCAGCGCCCGGGCCGCACGTTTGTCCTGGGGGAGTTCACGCCACATGGGGCCCAGTCTGCCGACCCGCCGGGCTGGACCGGGGCTCCGGGGAACGCGTCACCCGCCCCGAGGGCGAGCCGTTAGCCTTCGGGCATGACGGCACCCCACAAGACCGACGTGCACAAGGCCGTGATCCCCGCGGCCGGCCTCGGCACCCGGTTCCTGCCTGCCACCAAGGCGATTCCCAAAGAGATGCTCCCGGTCGTGGACAAGCCGGCGATCCAGTACGTCGTCGAGGAGGCCATCCGCGCCGGATGCGACAACATCCTCACCATCACCGGTCGCAACAAGTCCGCCATGGAGAACCACTTCGACCGGCACTGGGAGCTCGAGCAGGCGTTGGAGCGCAAGGGCGACGAACTGCGCCTGGACCGGGTGCGCAAGTCGGCCAACCTCGGCAATGTGCATTTCATCCGCCAGGGCGAGCCGCTCGGCCTCGGCCACGCGGTGCTCTGCGCGAGACCGCACGTGGGTGACGAACCGTTCGCCGTGCTGCTCGGCGACGACCTCATCGACGAGACCGAGGACCTGCTGGAGCGGATGATCGCGGCGCGCGGCACGTACGGCGGTTCCGTCGTGGCGCTCATGGAGGTCCCCGAGGACCAGGTGCAGCTCTACGGCTGCGCTGACGTCGAGCCGATCGAGGGCGAGCGGGACCTGGTCCGCGTGAAGTCCCTGGTGGAGAAGCCCGAGCCGGGCGAAGCGCCGAGCAATCTGGCGATCATCGGTCGCTACGTGCTCGACCCGGCGATCTTCGACGCGTTGGAGAGGACCGAGCCGGGGCGCGGCGGTGAGATCCAGCTGACCGATGCGATGCTGAAGCTGACCGACCCGGGCGTGCCCGGCGGCGGGGTGACCGGCGTGATCTTCCGCGGCAACCGCTATGACACCGGAGACCGGCTGGACTATCTGAAGGCCGTGGTGCGGCTGGCCGCCCGCCACCGTGACTTCGGCGACACCTTCCGGGACTGGGTGCGCGAGTGGGCGGCGTCCGACGAGGCGGCGGGTAAGGCCGAGCACCGCCTCATGGAGCATTGAGGCGACTTTCGGGTCGAGGCCATGCGTAGCGTCGAGGATCACCGCCGGCACCTGCTCGATCAGGTCAGGTCGCTCGCGCCCCGCCGCATCCCGGTGCTCGCACCGGAGCTGCTGGGGTCGGTGCTGGCCGCCGATGTCGTCTCCGGTGCCGCCCTGCCCGGTTTCGACAACTCCGCCATGGACGGATACGCCGTTCGCGCTGCCGATGTCGCCGACGCACCGGTGACCCTTCCGGTGGACGGCGACATCCCGGCCGGTGACACCCGGTCGTCGGTGCTGCAGCCGGGCACCGCCTGGCGGATCATGACCGGCGCGCCCGTGCCCGCCGGCGCGGACAGCGTGGTGCAGGTCGAACTGACCGACGGCGGCACCCATCAGGTGCGCGTCGAGCACGCCGTCGCGCCCGGCACCGCCGTACGCCGGCTCGGTGGCGACGTCCAGAAGGGCGACGTGGTGGCGTTGGCCGGCACCAGGATCGCGCCGTGGCACATCCCGGCCATCGTGTCCGCCGGGCACGCCGAGGTGGAGGTCATTCCCCGACCGCGCGTCGGGATCGTGACCACCGGCGACGAACTGCGCCCCGCTGGGAGCGATCTGGCATACGGGCAGGTCATCGACTGCAACGGCCCGATGCTGGCCTCGCTGGTGACCGCGCACGGCTTCGCGGTCGGTGCGGTCCGCGCGGTCGGCGACGGGGGACCCGAGACCCGCGCGGCCCTGACATCGCTCGCGGGGGAGGTCGACGCCATCGTGACCTCCGGCGGAGTGAGTGCGGGCGCGTTCGAGCCCCTGAAGCTGGCCTTCGCCGACGACTTCGAATTCACCCAGGTGGCGATGCAGCCGGGCAAGCCGCAGGGGTTCGGGATGCTGGGGGACGTGCCGGTGTTCTGCCTGCCCGGCAACCCGGTCAGCTCCCTCGTCTCGTTCGAGGTGTTCGTGGCGCCGGCGCTGCGCAGCATGGCCGGTCGGCCCGATGCCGCGCGCAGCGTCCGCGCGACGGTGCAGACCGGGTGGTCCTCCCCGCCCGGTCGCGCACAGTTCGCCCGGGTCGTCCTGGATCACGATCGGCGCATCGTGTCCTCCGGGGGCCAGGCATCGCACATCATGGGCGGGCTCGCGCACGCCAACGCTCTGGCGGTGGTGCCCGCAGAGGTCACCCAGGTGCACGAGGGTGATGTGCTCGAGGTCATCCCGTTGATCGGCGGCGCCTGACATGGACCGGCTGACCCACCTCGACGACGCCGGCGACGCCCGGATGGTCGACGTCTCGCAGAAACCGGTGACGGCGCGCGTGGCGCAGGCACGTGGTCGGGTCCTGTTGTCGCGCGCGGCGATCGGTGCGTTGCGCGACCGGACCGTGCCGAAGGGCGACGCCCTGGCCGTGGCGCGGATCGCGGGCATCCAGGCCGCCAAGCGCACCCCGGAGCTCGTGCCGCTGGCGCACCCCGTCGCCGTGCACGCCGTGTCGGTGAGCCTGGTGGTGCGGGACGACGGCGTCGACATCGAAGCCGAGGTGCGCACGGCCGACCGCACCGGCATCGAGATGGAGGCGCTCACCAGCGTGTCCGTGGCGGCGCTCGCGCTGGTCGACATGATCAAGGCCGTCGACAAGCACGCGCGGATCACCGATATCCGGGTAACGGCGAAATCCGGTGGCCGCTCCGGTGATTGGAGCGAACAGGATGCCTAGGGCGTTGATCATCACCTGTTCGGACCGGGCCTTCATGGGCGAGTACGACGACCGCTCCGGTCCGCTGCTCGTGGCCGCCGTGCGGGAGTGGGGGTTCGACGCGGACGAGGCGCTGATCGTCCCCGACGGTCCGCCGGTGGGGGATGCTCTGCGGGCCGCCGTCGCGGACGGGGTGGATCTGGTCCTCACGACGGGCGGCACGGGCCTGGCGCCGTCGGACCACACGCCGGAGGAGACGGCAGCACTGCTCTACCGCCGGGTCGCCGGTATCCCGGAGGCGCTGCGCGCGGCCGGCGTGCGCAAGGGGGTCGCGTCTGCGGTGCTGTCACGGGGACTGGCAGGAGTGGCCGGCCGCACGCTGATCGTCAACCTCCCTGGCTCCACGGGCGGGGTGCGGGACGCGATCGAGGTGCTGCGGGACGTCGTGCCGCACGCGGTCACCCAGGTGCACGGCGGTGGTGACCATTGAGCGACCGGCCGTGGCCGATCGCGATCGCCGGTGATTGGCGCGGGATGCGGATCATGTTGCGACCGTTGCGTGCTCGGGCCGACCGGGCCGAGTTCGTGCAGTTGCGTGCGCAGAACGCCGCCTGGACCAGGGAGTGGGACTCCACGTCGCCGATCCAGCAGGCCCCCGTGTCGTTCGCGCAGATGGTGCGCCAGCAGGACCGGCTGGCGGCGCGCGGTGAGCTGTTGCCGTTCGCGGTCGCCGTCGACGGCGAGCTGGTCGGCCAGATGCACCTGTTCAACATCGTGCGGGGCGCGCTGCGGTCCGCGGGGGTGGGCTACTGGATCTCGCAGCGGTACGCCGGGCGCGGCATCACGCCGTACGCGCTCGCGACCGCGATCGATCACGCCTTCGGCACCGTCGGACTGCACCGGGTCGAGGTCAACATCCGCCCCGAGAACCACTCGAGCCTGGCGGTCGTCCGCAAGCTCGAGCTGCGTGACGAGGGGCTGCGCCGGGCCTATCTGCACATCAACGGCCAGTGGCGCGACCATCGCACGTTCGCGGTCGTGAGGGAGGACCTCGCCGCGGGCGAGACGATGGTCGGGAGGCTGCGGGCGACGTATCCGGAACCGGTCTGACGACACACCGACGGTGCTGCGGTGCAAGGCTTTCCGTACGCCGTAGCGTCGCCCTCGTGGACAACCCGAGCAGCCTCATCTTCGTTGCGATCGTGGTCGTCTGGGCCGGTTGGCTGTTGCAGCACCAGATCCGCCGCCGGCAGGTGCTCCTGACGGCGCGCACCGTCGAGACGTTCTCCGACGCCATGCGGGTGCTGGAGCGCCGTACGCCGGTCACCGTCGATGCCTCTGACTCGCACGCTGCCGAGCGCACCTCGCTGCGCGCCGGCACCGTGATCCACGGTGAGCACCCCGTGCACGATGAGCCGCAACTTCCCGCACACCATTCGAACGAGGTTGCCATGTCTGCGGATTCGCCCATGACGGACAAGCTCCACCACGTGCTCGACCGGGCACGCACCGTGGCGGGTCAGCGCCGTACGCGCGGCATCGCGTTCCTCGTCGCCGCCGGCCTGCTGCCGCTGACGCTGCTCCTCGTGGTCGCCGGGGCCGTGTCCTGGCTCGCGATCGTCGCCTCGCTGATGCTGCTGGGTGCAGTCCTGCTGTGGCTGCGCGCCGAGACCGTGGCCGAGCAGCGCCGTGCGGGCCACGATGCACCGGCCGTGCGTCGTACGACCCCGCAGTCGCGACCGCAGCAGCCGCGTCAGGCCGCGCAGCCGGTGCGCCGCCGGCGCCCCGTCGCCGAGCGCCACGACGACGAGACCCACGTGGAGTTGATCCGCTGGGACGACGTGCCGTTCGACGCCCAGCCCGCGCCGGTCCGTGCCCAGCAGGCTCCCGCGGCGCGGACGAATGAGAGCGTCGAGGTTGAGAAGGTCGCCACACCGACCGTCGATGCCCCCGAGTCGCCCGTGCCCGCCGCGTCTGTGACAGCGCAGAGCGCCCCCGACGGCACCTGGTCGCCGGTCCAGGTGCCCAAGCCGACCTACACGATGAAGGCCAAGGCGCCCGAGCGTGCTCCCGCCGCACCCGCGTCCTATGAGAACGTGCCGGTGCAGGAGCTGCCCTTCGACGGGATGGCGCTCGACCCCGAGGTCGAGGAGCTGCCCTCGGCCTTCCGCGCCGGCTGACCCGCCCTACCTGGGGTTTCGCTGGGAACGGCTGCGTCCGGGCTCAAGACCGTTGTGCTTGCTCTAGGTTCACCTCATGCACTGGTTCATGATCCCGTTCTTCATCCTGTTCTTCGGCATCGCCCTGTGCAACGTCATCGCGCCAGAGGCCACCTGGCGACGCACCCGTGCGTGGCAGTACAAGAACCCCGGAGCGGCCGAGCCCAGCGCGGCCGCGTTCAAGGTGCAACGCATCAGCGGGGCGGTCGCGATAGTGGTCGGGGTCGTGATTCTGGTCGTGACGCTCAGCAGGTGAGCCGGTTCGGCGGATGGGGCGCGCGGTGTTAGAGTTTCGCTTGCTTTTGGGGCTGTGGCGCAGTTGGTAGCGCGTCTCGTTCGCAATGAGAAGGCCAGGGGTTCGAATCCCCTCAGCTCCACCAGTGGCAGACCCCGTCAGGTCGGCGCGACAGCGTCGGGCGGCGGGGTCTGATTCATTTTCCGGACCCGGTGATCAGCCCTGCGACGTGGGTCGGATGGTCAGGTCGCCGATCTCCACGTCGTCGGGCTGCTCGATGGCGAACGCGATGGCGCGGGCCACTGCGGCGGGGTCGATGCCCAGCTCGGCCATCCGTCGCCGCATCTGCTCCCGGATCTCGGGGTCCTCCACGGAGTCGACCAGTTCGGTGCGCACGAACCCCGGCGAGATCGAGGTGGTGCGCAGGACGCCGTCGGTGGACTCCTGGCGCAGCGCCTCGAGCAGTGTGCGGACCGCGTTCTTGGTGCCCGCGTAGACGGCCTGGGTCGGGGCGATCTTCAGACCCGAGGTCGACACCGTGGTCACGAGATGACCGCGCCCCTGTTGCCGGAAGACGGGCAGCGCGGCGGCGATGCCGTGCAGTACACCCCGCACGTTGATGTCGATCATCGCGTCCCACGAGTCGACATCGAGGTCGGATACCGGTGCGGTTCGGGCGATTCCCGCGTTGCTGACCAGGACGTCGAGCCGTCCGAACGTCTCGACGGCGACTGCGACCAGTCGCCTCAGGTCGGCGCGTCGGGTGACGTCTGTCGCCACGATCTGAGCGCGCCCTCCATCGGCGCGGATCCGCCCGGCCAGCACCTCCAGGCGGTCGGTGCGTCGGGCACCCAGGACGACCGCCGCGCCGCGTCCGGCCAACTCCAGCGCCGTCGCCTCGCCGATCCCGCTGCTCGCGCCGGTGATGGCCACGACCTTGCCGTCGATCCCGCTCATGCCTGCCTCCAGCTCTAAACTGACACCTGTCCGGTTGATGGCAGCGTAACGGACATTTGTCCGTTTAGCTCGAGTCCCGAACGGGGAGGCCATGCCAGCACGCACACCTCGTGCGGACGCGGTCGTCAACCGTGCTCGCATCGTCAGCTCCGCACGCGCGGCGCTGGTCGCGTCGGGCGGATCCGTCGACGGTCTGCGGCTGCAGGCCGTCGCCAAGGACGCGCGGGTGGGGCAGGGCACGCTCTACCGTCACTTCCCGACCCGGGAGCACCTGGTCGCCGAGGTGTACCGGCAGGAGATGGGCGACCTGGTGCAGACGGTGCCCGCGCTGCTCGCCGAACACCCGCCGCTGCGCGCGCTGGAGCTGTGGCTGGACCGTCTCCTGGAGTACGCGCGCGTCAAACGCGGCGTCGTCGCGGCGATCGAGGCGTCGGCGTGGCAGGACCTCTACGCCGACAACGAGAAACGGCTGGACCACGCGCTGCAGACCCTGCTCGACGAGGGCGCGGAGGCCGGCGACGTGCGCGAGGATGTCGACGCGACCGACGTCATCCTGCTGCTCGGTGCCCTGTCGCGTGTGCCCGAGGGGGAGTGGGTTGCCCGCGCTCACACCCTGGTGACGGTCATCCTCGACGGCCTGCGCCGCTATCGGTAGTCCTCCACGGGCATAGGCGCTGCCCCGTCCCCGGCGGTGCGGCGGGCCAGGTAGCCCCAGCAGTCCGGGCGCGACCCGTCGGCGTCGGTCACGCCGTACGCGTCCGAGAGCTGGCGGGCGGTGACGATCTGACCGGACCATCGGTCGACCCCCGGATCGGCGGCTGCCGCCGCGACTCCGCGCGCGACGTACGTCGGGGACTCGGAGATGGCGAAGCCCGGCTCCTTCGCCAGGGCGTCACGCCATTGCTCCTCGGTCACGCCGAACCCCTCGAGCATCGCTTCGGAGCGCAACCAGCCGGGTGTGACGCCGATGGCCGTGACCGGCTCCTCCCGCAGCTTGAAGGTGAGGCCCTTGACGATGCGTTCGACGGTGGCCTTGACCAGGTCCTAGTAGAAACCGACGCCCTCGCGGAACGAACTGTTGAACTGCGCCGTGCCGTCGGTCATCTCCACCACCAGCGCGCGTACGCCGGTATCGCGCGCCGTGCGCAGCATCAGCGGCAGTGCGTGGTGGCTGGTGATCAGGTGGGTGTCGACGCCCATCCGCAGCATCCGCAGGCCGCCCGCCAGGTCGTGCTCCCACAGCGGGCGGTCCCACTGCGCGTAGCGGTCGCCGCCGAAGATGTCGTTGACGAGCACGTCGAGGCGGCCGTGGTCCTGCTCGATCTCGCGCACCAGCGCCTGCACCGCGTCCGGATCCTCGTGGTCGACCACCACGGCGCGCCCGGTGCCGCCGGCCGCGTACATCGCCTCGGCCGTGCCCTCGATGGTCTCGGGGCGGTCGATCTCCGAACGGCCGGACGCCCGGCTGCTGCGGCCGGTCGCGTAGACGAAGGCGCCCGCGCGCGCCAGTTCGACGGCGATCGCCCGGCCGGCGCCGCGGGTGGCCCCGGCGACCAGGGCGACCCGGTCGGTCAGCGGTCCGTGCTCCATGGGGTGCTCCTGCCGCGCGACGCTCGGGCCCCTTTGCTACCGCAGTCGGCGCGGCGCCGCAACGGCGCTCAGTAGCGCTGGGGCGCCCGGCCCGCTCCGCCCCGCAGGTACTCCAGTTCGCGCTCCGTCGGCGACTTCTTGAACGCGAAGACGAAGAACATGATCACGTTGAGGATCGGGACGAGCCCGATGAGGACCCACCAGCCGGAGTAGCCCGAACGGCGGATGATGCGCACGATCGCCCAGATGTAGAACACCAGAACGATCAGGTAGACCACGCCCGCACCGATGAACACGCCGCTGGCGATGTGGAAGTCGTTCGTGTTCTCGGTGTCCATGACGCCCCTCGGTCAACCCGCGCAGATGTGGTGTGGCCGAAGGTAATACACCGGTCGCGTCGGCGGTGGGGGAAGATCTGCAGGTGTCGACATCCCGCCCGGAAGCCGTGCTCTTCGATCGTGACGACACGCTCATCGCGAACGTCGCGTACAACGGCGACCCGGCCCTCGTCGTGCCCGTCCCAGGTGCGCGAGAGGCCCTCGACGCCGTACGCGCGGCCGGCCTGCGCACCGGCGTGGTGACCAACCAGTCGGCCATCGGGCGCGGGTACATCACCGAGGCCGACATGCGGGCCGTCAACGACCGCGTCGAAGAACTGCTCGGGCCGTTCGACACCTGGCAGTTCTGCCCGCACACGCCACAGGACGACTGCGCGTGCCGCAAACCGCGGCCCGGCATGGTGCTCGCCGCTGCCGCGGCGCTCGGGGTCGCGGCGAGTGCATGCGTGCTGATCGGCGACACCGAGGGCGACATGTCGGCGGCGCGCGCGGCCGGTGCCCGCGCGATCCTCGTGCCCGGACCGGCGACGACGCAGCAGGCCGCCCGCGCGGCGTCGGCCGTCTGCGCAGACCTCGGCGAGGCCGTTCGTCTGGCGTTGCGCGGGTCGGCGAA
The DNA here is from genome assembly GCF_013410455.1 of Allobranchiibius huperziae. Lineage (NCBI taxonomy): Bacteria > Bacillati > Actinomycetota > Actinomycetes > Micrococcales > Dermacoccaceae > Allobranchiibius > Allobranchiibius huperziae. The sequence goes on from NZ_JACCFW010000001.1 coordinate 668,883, forward strand.
CGAGGAGCCGTGAGAAAGTTTCCCGTGTGGATCAGCTGAGGGAGCCGAGACACCTGGTGGCGCCCCGCGCGAAGGCCATGTGGGCGACGCAGTACGGAGTCGCGGGGGTCGTCGTGCTTGCCGTGGTGGTGGTCCTGGCGTGGACCGGCGCCATCACCGGGGTGTGGCGTTACGTCGCGTGCGCGGCCGCTGCGCTGCTGGCCGTGGTCGGGATCTGCGTGGTGCCGTTCTGGCGCTACGCCGTGCATCGCTGGGAGATCACCGACACCGCCGTCTACACCCAGCGCGGCTGGCTGGTGCGCGAGCGGCGCATCGCGCCGGTCTCCCGGGTGCAGACCGTCGACACCGAGCGCGGCCCCATCGACCAGCTGTTCGGCCTGACCACCGTCACGATCACGACCGCGTCGGCCAAGGGCGAGCTGCGTATCGAGGGTCTGCGGCGCGGCGACGCCGAGAAGGTCGTCCGCGACCTCACCACCGCCACAGCGGCCAGTCCCGGCGACGCGACGTGACGGCACCGGGCGGTGTCGGGTACATCGCGGACATCCCCGAGGACGGCGTCTGGCGGCGGCTCAGCCCGCGGATGCTGCTGATCCACCCGGTCCGGGAGATCATCCGCTTCCTGCCCGCCCTGGTCACGGTGGTCTTCGCCGGTCGCAGCGGCGGACAGAACTGGTGGGGGCTGATCGTCACGGCGGTCGCCGTCGGCGCGGGGGTCGCCCGCTGGCTCACGACCCGCTACCGGTTCACCGACAGCCAGGTGCAGCTGCGCTCCGGGCTGCTGCGGCGTACGACGGTCTCCGCGCCGGCCGACCGGGTGCGCTCGGTCGACGTCACCGCGTCGATCCTGCACCGTGCGCTCGGCCTCGCGGAGGTGAAGATCGGCACCGCCGCCGGTGAGAAGGAGATGCGGCTCAACGGGCTGACCACGCGGGAGGCGGCCGACCTGCGAGCCGACCTGCTGCACCGCAGCCGGGCCGGGGGCGTCGAACTGTCCAAGGAGCCCGGGCCGGTCGAGCCGGAGCGGCAGCACGACGACGGTGCGGACGTCGAGCTCTATCGGCTCGATCCGTCCTGGCTGCGGTACGCGCCGTTCGGCCCGAGCGGGCTGGTCGCCGCCCTGGCGATCTTCGGTCTGGCCAGCCAGGTCGTCCAGGACACCGGGCTCGACCCGACGCGGTCGGGGGCCCTGCGCGATGTGAGCGGGGCGGTGCTGCGCGCCGGGACCGTGCTCGCCGTCGCCGTCGGCGTGCTCGTCCTGCTCGTCGTCGTGGTGCTGCTGTCCCTGCTCGCGTACGCGCTGGCGTTCTTCGGTTTCCGGCTGACCCGCAGCCGTGGCGGGGAGACCCTGCACGTCGCCCGCGGGCTGCTCACCACCCGCGCCGTGTCGCTGGAGACCCGGCGGCTGCGGGGGATCGAGCTTCACGAACCGATCCCGCTGCGCTGGGTCGGGGGCGCCCGGCTGCGGGCGGTCACCACCGGCCTCAAGGGCGACGATCGCGGAATGAGCGCGATGCTGGCCCCTCCGTCGCCGACCGCTGTGATCGCGCGGACCGCAGGCCGGGTGCTCCGGTTGCCCGGAGAGCTGCGGATCCCCCTGCGACAGCACGGCGTTGCGGCCCGTCGCCGGCGGTGGGGTCGGGCGTTCGGAGTCTCCGTCCTCGTCGCGGCCGTCCTCCTCGTGGTGGCGTGGTGGATGTCCTCGTGGTGGTGGGTGGCGCTGGCCGTGCTCGCGATAGTGCTGGCCTGGCCGCTCGCGGTCAGCCGCTCGACCGCGCTCCGCCACCAGGTCACCGACCGTTTCGTGGTCGGCCGGTCCGGTGCCGTGCGCCGCACGACGTTCGTGATCGAGCGAGGCGGGGTGGTCGCTCTGACCACGCGGCAGTCGCTCTTCCAGCGTCGGGTGGGCGTCTGCTCGGTGATGCTCGCGACGGCCGCCGGCAGCGGCTCCTACGAGATCCTCGATGTGACCACCGACCGTGCGGACGAGGTCCTCGACGAGGTGAGCGGCGGTCTGTCGCGCCAGTTCCGCGCACGGCCCGCGAACTGAGCCTTCCGTGCGGTGACTCGTCTGCGGCCGTGCCGGTTCCGAGGCGGCTTGGACGAGGATCGCTGCAGCCGGCCCCCGCTGCCGGCGTCACCCGCGTTGGTTGTCGGCGGATCGGTCACTTTCCTGCACCGGCGCCACGGGCCGACGTGGGTTGTCGGCGGATCGGTCACTTTCCTGCGTCGGCGCGCGGGTCCTCAGACCCAGCTGGGGAACCACATCCGCCACTGCCAGTGCGTCTGCGGGATGACCTGGCCGGTCCAGATGGGCCAGAAGAAGATGAACAGTCCCGTCACCAGGAGCAGATAGCCGCCGACGGCCACCTTGCCGAAGAGCACCCGGCGCGCGTCAGCCGTGACCGGCCCCAGCATCAGCCCCAGCACGAAGACGCACGCGAGCACGACGTACGGGGAGAAGACCACGCTGTAGAAGGTGAAGATGGTCCGCTGCTGGTACTGGAACCACGGGAACCAGCCCGCTGCGACACCGCCCCAGATCGCACCGGCGCGCCAGTCGCGGCGTAGCAGCCAGCAGAAGAGCAGCACCGCCAGCGCCACCGTGCCGAACCACCAGATGCCGACGTTGCCCAGTGAGGTGATGGCCTTGCTGCATTGCGCCGCGCCGCACTCGTGCGGGGGCGGGCTCTCGTAGAAGAACGACGTCGGGCGGGTCTGCAGCATCCACGACCACGGGTTCGACTCGTACGGGTGCGGCTGCGTGATCGACAACGCGGCCTTGTACATCTCGACGTTGTACTCCCACAGCGAACGCAACGGATCGGGCAGCCACGCGAAGAGGTGACTGTCGGGTGAGATGCCGTCGTTCTTCACCGCCGGGTTGTTCACCGCCCATTGCCGGTCGTAGGCGTCCGGATGGGTGAACCACCCGATCCAGGTGATCAGATAGGTGCCGACGGCGACCGCCACCATGTAGACGGCGGCGGGCAGCGCGTCCTTGAGGAACGTCGCGCTGATCCAGCGGCGTACGCCGACGCTGCGCCGGGCGCCGACGTCCCAGAGCACCGACATCACGCAGAAGACCGCGAGGTAGTAGCCGCCGGACCACTTGGTGGCCACGTCCAGACCCAGGCACACGGCAGCGACCCAGCGCCACGGCCGCCAGCCGAGCCACGGTCCGGCCAGGTCGTGCGCGTCCCAGGTGCCGGCGTCCTTCATCGCGGCGACCTTGCGGGCCAGGATGCCGCGGGTGCGGGCCCGGTCGGCGAGCAGCGCGACGAACCCGGCGAGCGCCCAGAACATCACCATGATGTCGAGGATCCCGGTGCGGGACATGACGAACTCGCTGCCCTCGAAGCACAGCAGGAGCGAGGCGACGGTGGCGAGCAGCGGTGACCGGAAGAGGTGCCACGCGGCCCGGCCGACGAGATAGATGCTGAGCGTCCCGGTCACCGCGACCGCGAACCGCCACCCGAACGAGCTGTTGATGCCGAAGAGCGACTCCCCGAAGCCGATCAGCCACTTGCCCATCGGCGGGTGCACCACGAAGTCCGGGTTCACACCGTAGATGTGCGGATTGCCCATCGTGAAGAGGCTGTCGGGGTTGTTCGTGATGCCGGTGGTCTTGTCCTGCTTGCGCTCGTACCCGAAGCGCATGAGGGACCAGCCCTCTTTGACGTAGTACGTCTCGTCGAAGATCAGCTGGTGGGGGCGGCCGACGTTCCAGAACCGCAGGATCCCGCCGACGACGGTCAGCATCGCCGGGCCGAGCCAGCCCCAGAGCTTCTCCTGCGCCGTACGCGGTCGCCCGAGCAGCCGTCGGCGCAGCTGCTCGGTGGTGCTGAGGGCCCGGGTCGGCGCCAGGCGGGTACGCCGCGGCGGACGCACGAGCGTCTGGATCACGGGTGACCTCCCTGCCACGTCGCTGCGCACCGCGGTCCGCCACCGGTTGGCAGGGCCGCCGCAGGGAGATTAACCGACGGGGCTGCGTCACGCCGTGTCTGCCACGGCCCGGTCGCCGTGCCAGGGTGGCGTGCGTGACTGGAGCACTGGTGCTGGCCGCCACCCCGATCGGCGATCCGCGCGACGCCGCCCCACGGCTCGGCGCGGAACTGACCACCGCCGACGTGGTCGCCGCCGAGGACACCCGCCGCCTGCGGCGGCTCACCGACGACCTCGGCATCACCGTCGGCGGCGCGATCGTGAGCTACCACGAGCACAACGAGGCGCGGCGTACACCGGAGCTGGTCGAGCGGATCGCGGGCGGCGAGCGGGTCGTGCTCGTGACCGACGCCGGGATGCCCTCGGTGTCCGACCCCGGCTACCGCTTGGTGGTGGCCTGCGCCGAGCGGGGGCTCGCGGTGACCTGCGTGCCCGGCCCGTCGGCGGTGCTCATGGCACTGGCGGTGTCGGGCCTGCCGGTCGACCGGTTCTGCTTCGAGGGGTTCTGCTCCCGCAAGGCCGGTGAACGCGCCCGCCAGTTGGCCGCATTGGCCGGCGAGCGCCGCACGATGGTCTTCTTCGAGGCGCCGCACCGGTTGTCCGAGACGCTCGCCGCGATGGCCGACGCGTTCGGCGCCGACCGGCGCGGTGCGGTGTGCCGTGAGCTCACCAAGACCTACGAGGAGGTCCGCCGCGGCGGGCTCGGTGAGTTGGCGCGGTGGGCCGCGGACGGCGTCCGCGGGGAGATCACCGTCGTGGTCGACGGCGCCCCGCAGGTGCAGGTCACCCTTGAGGACGCTCTGCCGCAGGTGCTGGGGCTGGTGGCGGACGGCGTACGACTGAAGGACGCGTGCGCGAGCGTCGCCGACCGGACCGGGCTGTCGAAGAAGGCGCTGTACGACGCCGCGGTCGTGGCCAGAGGACAGAAGGCGGCGCCGGTGGTGCCCGAGATGCCGGAGCCCCGCTGACCCCGCGTTCGCGGTAGGTGCACGGTTTGCGTCTGTGGCCAGGGCGGCAGCACTGGCCACAGACGCAGAACCCCCACATCGTCGTACGACGCCCTGCGCTGACTCAGCGGGCGCCGCCGTTCGGGCTGAGGAAAAGCGGTGGCCCGCCCTCCCTAGACTTACCCGGTCATGAAGATCCTGTCTGCAGTCGCCTGGCCGTACTCGAACGGTCCCCGCCACATCGGTCACGTCGCCGGTTTCGGGGTGCCCGCCGACGTCTTCAGCCGGTACATGCGGATGGCCGGGCACGACGTGCTCATGGTCAGCGGCACCGACGAGCACGGCACGCCGATCCTGGTGCTCGCCGAGCGCGAGGGCGTCACGGTGCGTGAGATCGCCGACAAGTACAACGCGGTGATCGCCCAGGACCTGACCGATCTCGGGCTGTCCTACGACCTGTTCACCCGCACCACCACCGTCAACCACTACACCGTCGTCCAGCAGCTCTTCGAGTCCATCGACGCCAACGGCTACTTCGTGGAGCAGACCACCCGCGGCGCGATCAGCCCGAGCACCGGGCGCACCCTGCCCGACCGCTACATCGAGGGCACCTGCCCGATCTGCGGATATCCCGACGCACGCGGCGACCAGTGCGACAACTGCGGCAACCAGCTGGACGCCACCGACCTGATCGACCCGCGCAGCAAGATCAACGGCGAGACGCCGGAGTTCATCGAGACCCAGCACTACTTCCTGGACCTGCCGGCGCTGGCCGACGCGCTCGGGGAGTGGCTGGACGAGCGCGAGGCCAGCGGGGAGTGGCGGCCCAACGTCATCAAGTTCAGCCAGAACATCCTCGCCGAGATCCGGCCGCGCGCGATGACCCGCGACATCGACTGGGGCATCCCCATCCCGCGGGAGGGGTGGGAGTCCAAGCGCTTCTACGTGTGGTTCGACGCCGTCATCGGCTACCTGTCGGCCTCGATCGAGTGGGCACGCCGGCTGGGGGAGCCCGACCGCTGGCGGGAGTGGTGGAACGACCCGGCCGCGCGGTCGTACTACTTCATGGGCAAGGACAACATCGTCTTCCACTCCCAGATCTGGCCCGCGGAGATTCTCGCCAACAACGGCAAGGGGACCCGTGGCGGACAGCCGGGGGAGTACGGCGAGCTCAACCTGCCCACCCAGGTGGTGTCCTCGGAGTACCTGACGATGGAGGGCGCCCAGTTCTCGACCTCCCGAGGGCACGTGATCTACGTGCAGGACATGGTCGCCCGCTACGGGCCGGACGCGCTGCGCTACTTCATCAGCGCCGCCGGTCCGGAGACCCAGGACTCCGACTTCACCTGGGTCGAGTTCGTGCAGCGCAACAACTCCGAGCTGGTCGCAGGCTGGGGCAACCTGGTCAACCGCACCGCGTCGATGATCGCCAAGAACTTCGGCGAGATCCCGACCCCCGCCGCGACCGAGCCCATCGACGAGGCCCTGCTGGACGGCGTACGCGGTGCGTTCGCCGAGGTCGGCCGCCTCATCGAGGCGCACCGGCAGAAGGCGGCGCTGCAGGAGGCCATGCGGTGGGTGCGCGAGGCGAACAAGTACGTCACCGACACCGAGCCCTTCAAGCTCAAGGGCGATTATCAGCGTGACCGGCTCGCGACGGTGCTGCACACCCTCGCGCAGGTGGTGAGCGACCTCAACACGATGCTCGCGCCGTTCCTGCCGCACAGCGCCAACGTCATCCACCGGGTGCTCGGTGGGACGGGTGAGTTCGTGCCCATGCCTCGACTGGAGCAGGTGCGCGACCTCGACGAGCCCGAGCGCGGCTACCCGGTCATCACCGGCGACTACTCCGCCACGCCTCGCTGGGAGCGTCGCGCGATCGTGCCGGGTGCGCCGGTGCCGAAGCCGGCGCCGGTCTTCACCAAGCTCGACCCGAGTGTCGTCGACGACGAACTGGCCCGGCTGCAGGGCGAACTCGCGTGATCGGTCGTACGCCGTGAGCCGGGGTCACGAGGCCGGCTCGCGCGGCGGGCCGCCGCCCGCGCCCGACCGGCTGCCCGTCGCCGTGGTCGACAACCACACGCACTGGGACATGGCGCGCGACGGCGAGAGCCCGCCCGACATCCCGCAGGCCATCGCCGCGGCGCGGGCCGTCGGGGTGGACCGGTTCGTGCAGGTCGGCTGCGACGTCGAAGGTGCCCGGTTCACCGCGCGGGTCGTCGAGCAGTACCCCGAGCTGGTGGGCGCTGTCGCGCTGCACCCGAACGAGGCGCCGCGGCTGGCCGCCGAAGGCACCCTGGACGATGCCCTCGCCGAGATCGCCGCCATCGCCGCGCACCCGCGGATCCGGGCGGTCGGCGAGACCGGGCTGGACTACTACCGCACCGACGAGGTCGGTCGCCCGGCGCAGCAGGCGTCGTTCCGTGAGCACATCGAGCTCGCCAAACGCCTCGGCAAGGCGCTGCAGATCCACGACCGGGACGCGCACGACGATGTGCTGGCGATCCTCGCCGAGCAGGGCGCGCCGGACCGCACGGTGCTGCACTGCTTCTCCGGCGATGTGGCGATGGCGCGCGAATGCGTCGAGCAGGGCTACTTCCTCAGCTTCGCCGGCACGGTGACCTTCAAGAACGCGCGTGACCTGCGCAACGCGCTCGCGGTGACCCCGCTGGAGCACCTCCTGGTCGAGACGGACGCGCCGTACCTCACCCCCTCGCCGTACCGCGGGGCGAGCAACGCGTCCTACCTCGTGCCGCTCACCGTGCGGGCGATGGCCGGCGTCCTCAACGTCGACGTCCCGACGCTGGCGAAAGCGTTGTCGGACAACAGCGAACGGGTCTACGGGCCCTGGTGACCGGCTGGTCCCGCGATGGTCAGCGTCCTTGTGGCGCCGACGCCCCGCGGACGCTGACAACCGGTCGGGTACTGCTGCGTAGGGTGGCGCCGTGACGACGCCCGCCGGTGACGGCCTCCTCGGCGCGACGCAGGTGCGCGCGCTCGCCGCGGAGCTGGGTCTGCGGCCGACCAAGCAGTGGGGCCAGAACTTCGTCATCGACGCCAACACGGTGCGCAAGATCGCGCGCCTCTCCGGCGTCGGCCCGGATGACCAGGTCGTCGAGGTCGGCCCGGGCCTGGGGTCGCTGACCCTGGCCCTGCTGGAGTGCGCGGGCGGCGTGACCGCGGTGGAGATCGACCCGACCCTGGCCGCGAGGCTGCCGCAGACCGTGCGCGAGGTGGCCCCGGACCGTGCCGACCGGCTCCAGGTGGTGCAGGCCGACGCGCTGCGCACGCCGCTCCTGCCGGATCCGCAGCCTGTCGCCCTGGTGGCCAACCTTCCCTACAACGTGTCGGTGCCGGTCGTGCTGTCCTACCTGGAGTGGTTCCCGAGCATCACCCGCGTCCTCGTGATGGTGCAGTGGGAGGTCGCCGAGCGCCTCGCGTCACCGCCGGGCAGTCGCGTCTACGGAGCCCCCAGCGCGAAGGCCGCCTGGTACGCGCGGGTCCGCCTCGCCGACCGCGTCGGCCGCAACGTCTTCTGGCCGGCGCCGAACGTCGACTCCGGGCTGGTCGAGATGATCCGCCGCGACGCGCCGGTCTCGCAGGCCCCGCGGGAGGCGGTCTTCACCTGCATCGACGCGGCGTTCGCCCAGCGCCGCAAGACGTTGCGATCGGCGCTCGCCGGCTGGGCCGGCAGCCCTGCCCTCGCCGAGCAGGCCCTACGCGCCGCCGGTGTGGATCCCGGCCTGCGCGGCGAGCGATTGACCATCGAGGCGTTCGCCGCGATCGCCGCGAATCGTCCGGCATAGTGGGCGGCATGCGGACCGTTCCCTCCTCACCCGGTGTCCAGGTGAGGGTGCCCGCGAAGGTCAACCTCGAGCTGCAGGTCGGCCCGTTGCGCGACGACGGCTACCACTCCCTCGCGACGGTCTTCCACGCCGTCAACCTCACCGACGACGTCCGTGTGACGCCCGCGACCCATTGGGGGTGCGTCGTCAACGGTCCGTACGCCGCCGCCGTGCCCACCGGTACCGACAACCTCGCGGTCCGCGCGGTGCAGCTGCTCGGTGAGCGCTTCGGCATCGAGGAGATGCTGCAGATCGACATCGACAAGCACATCCCGGTCGCCGGCGGGATGGCCGGAGGGTCGGCCGATGCCGCGGCGGCGCTGGTCGCGGCCGACGCGCTCTGGTCGCTCGGGCTGACCCGGGCCGACCTGATGGGTATCGGCGCGGAGATCGGCTCGGATGTGCCGTTCGCCATCACCGGTGGGACGGCCCTCGGCTCGGGGCGTGGTGAGGTGCTGGCCCCGGTGCTCACGCAGGCCGACTTCCACTGGGTGTTCGCCCTGCAGCACGAGGGCCTGTCGACCCCGAAGGTCTACGCCGAGTGCGACCGGTTGCGCGTGGGGGAGTCGGTGCCCGCGCCCGAGCCGTCCGGAGCCCTGATGTCCGCGTTGCGGTCCGGCGACGTCGACGAGTTGGCGCCGCACCTGCGCAACGACCTGCAGGACGCCGCCATCTCCCTGATGCCGAGGCTGCGCGAGGTCATCGACACGGGGATGGAGGCCGGGGCGTGCGGAGCGGTCGTCTGCGGGTCCGGCCCGACCGTGGCGTTCCTCTGCGCGAGCCACCATCTGGCGCTCGACCTGATGGTGACCCTGAGCGCGGGCAAGGTGGCCGACGACGTCGTACGCGCCGTCGGACCCGCCCCCGGAGCCCACGTGGTGACCGACCTGCACTCGGTCGGTCCGGCCTGACCTCGCGCGGTCGTGAGCACCGTCGCTGCTCAGGCGCGCAGCGGCTGGTCAGGAACGTGCACGCACCGCATTAGCCTTGTCCCATGCCGAATCTGCTCGCCTGCGAGCGCATCTCGCTGGCGCTGGGCACCCGTCAACTCCTCGACGAAGTCTCCCTCGGTGTCGGCACGGGAGACCGCATCGGGGTTGTCGGGCGCAACGGCGGCGGCAAGTCGACGCTGCTGCGGGTGCTCGCGGGGGTCCAGGGCGTGGACGACGGCCGGGTCACGCGGGTCGGCGGTCTGCGGGTCGGGATGCTCTCCCAGGACGACCGGCTCGACCCGGCGTCCACGGTGCACGCCGCCGTGGTCGGCGACCGCGCCGAGCACGAGTGGGCCGCCGACGCCCGGGTGCGCGACATCCTGGACGGGCTGCTGGGCGGTGTCGGTTTCGACACCGTCGGGGGCCCGGACGCCCTGGTCGGGCCGCTGTCCGGGGGCGAACGTCGCCGGGTCGCGCTCGCGCGCCTGCTCATCGACGACCCCGCGCTGCTGCTGCTCGACGAGCCCACCAACCACCTCGATGTCGAGGGCGTGCAGTGGCTGGCCGCGCACCTGGTGCGCCACCGCGCGGGCACCTCGGGCGCGTTCGCCACGATCACCCACGACCGGTGGTTCCTCGACGAGATCGCGACCCGCACCTGGGAGGTCGTGGACGGTCAGGTCGAGCAGTACGACGGCGGTTACGCGGCGTACGTGCTTGCCAAGAACGAGCGCGACCGGATGGCCGCGGTCACCGAGGAACGCCGCACCAACCTGCTGCGCAAGGAGCTGGCCTGGCTGCGCCGCGGACCGCCGGCCCGCACCAGCAAGCCGCGCTTCCGCATCGACGCGGCCAACGAGCTGATCGCCGGTGAGCCGGAGCCGCGCAACGGGGTCGAGCTCGTCCGCTTCGCCACCACCCGTCTCGGGAAGGACGTCGTCGATCTCATCGACGCGACCGTCACCGTCGACGAGCGGCCGCTCATCGATCGCCAGACCTGGCGACTTGCTCCCGGTGAGCGCACCGGCATCGTCGGGGCCAACGGCGCCGGCAAGTCGACCCTGTTACGGGCGATCGAGGGCACCCAGCCGCTCTCGGCCGGAAAACGTAAGCAGGGCAAGACCGTTCAGCTCGCGATGTTGACCCAGGAGGTTCGCGAGTTGGAGCGCTTCGACGGGCTGCGGGTGATCGACGCGATCACCGACGTCAAGTCGCACATCATGCTCGAGGGCAAGGAGGTCAGCGCCAGCAGCCTGGCCAAGCGGCTCGGTTTCGACGGCGGCCGCCAGCAGGTGCGGGTGTCCCAGCTCTCCGGTGGCGAGCGGCGTCGTCTGCAGTTCCTGCGGCTGCTGATGCACGAGCCGAACGTGCTGCTGCTGGACGAGCCGACCAATGATCTGGACATCGAGACCCTGACCTCGATGGAGGACGTGCTCGACGGATGGGCCGGCACGCTCGTCGTGGTCTCCCACGACCGCTACCTGCTGGAGCGGATGTGCGACCGGCAGGTGGCGCTTCTCGGCGACGGCCAGATCCGCGAGCTGCCGGGTGGGGTGCACCAGTTCCTCGAGCTGCGCGCGGCCCGGCGGGCTCGTTCGGACGACGGCGCGCCGACTCGTGTGGCCGCGCCGCAGGCCGCGCGGACGGACCCCGCTCAGCAGCGAGAGGCGCGCAAGGACATGGCCCGGTTGGAGCGCTCGATGTCCAAGCTGGCCGACCGTGAGCAGATGCTGCACGACGCGCTGGTCTCGGCGGCGTCCGACCACGCCCGCGCGGCGGAGCTGGACGGTCAGTTGCGCGCGCTGCACGCCGAACGCGAGGAGATGGAGCTCAGCTGGCTGGAGATCGCCGAATCCGTGGAGGACTGAGCGAGTCTCAGGCCTCTACGGCGGTGAGCAGGGTGCGCAGCGTGCCCGCCAGCCGCTCCTGCTCGCGGACCGGCAGGTGTGCCAGGAGCTTCTGTTCGTGCTCCAGCAGGTCGGCCATGGCGGCGTCGACGACGGCGAGCCCGGACGGGGTCAGTCGCACCAGGACGCCGCGGCGATCGTGCGGCGCGGGGCCGCGGCGTACGAAACCACGCTGCTCCAGTCGGTCGACGCGGTTGGTCATCGTGCCGCTGGTGACCAGGGTCTGCTGCATGAGGGCGCCCGGTGAGAGTCGGTAGGGCTTGCCCACCCTGCGCAGGGCGGACAGCACGTCGAACTCCCAGCCGTCGAGGTCGTGCTTGCTGAACGCGGTGCCGCGCGCCTGGTCGAGCAACCGGGCGAGGCGGGTGATGCGCGAGAGCACCTGCAGCGGGCGGACATTCAGGTCGGGGCGCTCGCGCGACCAGGCGTCGACGATGGCATCGACGTCGTCCTGCGGAGCTGGCCGATCGGGTCGATCGGGTCGATCGGGTCGATCGGGTCGATCAAGCATGGACCGACTATAGCCAGCATCAAGCTTCTTGACATCAAGACATCGCGGAGTATCTTGATATCAAGATACTTCTACGTGGGAGGCGACGCATGGCGACCTGGGATCCGATGCAGTACGAGCGCTACGCCGACCTGCGCACCCGACCGTTCCTCGACCTGCTGGCGCGCGTCCCGCACCACGATCCGAAGGTCGTCCTCGACCTGGGCTGCGGCAACGGGATCGCCACGCTGATCGCCGCCGAACGCTGGCCCGACGCGACGGTGGTCGGCGTCGACGACTCGGTCGACATGCTGCGCAAGGCCGCCGACCGCGACACTGCCGGGCGGGTGCGCTGGGTGGAGGCCGACGTCGCGACCGTCGACGTCGGCGCGTACGGCCGGCCCGACGTGATCCTGACGAACGCGACGCTGCAGTGGGTGCCCGGCCACCTCGACCTGATTCCGCGCTGGCTCGAATCGCTCGCCGAGTCAGGTGTCTTCGCCATGCAGGTGCCGGGCAACTTCGACGCGCCCTCGCACCGGATCATCCGGGAGACGGCGCGCGAGCAGCCGAGGGGGGCGGAGCTGGTGGGGCTCCTGCGCGCGGACCCGGTCTCCGAGCCGCGGGGGTACGCCGACGTCCTGGCCGCTGCCGGCGCGCGCCTCGACGTGTGGGAGACCACCTACCTGCAGGTGCTCGACGCCGCGGGGGAGCAGGACCATCCGGTGCTGGAATGGGTGAAGGGCACCGCGCTGCGGCCGCTGCTCGACGTACTGGATCCGGCTGAGACCCGGGCGTTCCTCGCCGATCTTGCGACCCGGCTCGACGCCGCCTACCCCCGCGCGGCGTATGGCGTCCCGTTCCCCTTCCGGCGGATCTTCGCGGTCGGTGTTCTCGAGGCGCGACCGTGACGGCGCTCGGGCTGCACCACGTGCAACTCACCTGCCCGTCCGGGTCGGAGGAGGCGTTGCGAGGCTTCTACTCCGGTGTCCTCGGGCTGGCGGAGATCGAGAAGCCGGAGAGGTTGCGCACGCGGGGAGGGTGCTGGTTCCAGGTCGGACCGCAGGAGTTGCACCTCGGCGTCCAGGAGATGTTCACCCCGGCGAAGAAGGCCCACCCCTGCGTGCTGGTGGACGACCTGGATGCGGTCGCGGCCGCCGTGCGAGCGGCAGGCGGCGAGGTCAGGCCGAGTGACGACATCCCGGGTGTCCGCCGCTTCCACACCGACGACCCGGTCGGCAACCGCGTGGAGATCCAGCAGGCCTGAGAGCGGGGTGCCGTCCGCAATCGTGGGGCCCCGCTCGGCCCGGAACGAGCGGTCAGCGCGCGATGCGCAGTCAGTCGGCAGGTGTCGGGGGCGCCGCGCGGGACGGCAGGACCGGGTTCTTCTTCAGATCGTGCAGCCCGTTCCACATCAGGTTGATGATGTGCGCGGCGACGAACTCCTTGCCCGGCCGGTCCTGGCGGCGGTCGTTGTGGCCCGCTCGGTCCGAAACGTGCGCACGAGCGGCTCCGCGGCCGCCGTTGTGGCCCGCTCGGTCCGAAACGAGCGGAAAGGTGGCCCTGCGGCGCTCGTTGTGGCCCGCTCGGTCCGAAACGAGCGGAAAGGTGGCCCTGCGGCGCTCGTTCTGGCCCGCTCGGTCTCAAACCAGCGGGGGGAACGCCGGGTCAGTCGGCAGGTGTCGGGGGCGCCGCGCGGGACGGCAGGACCGGGTTCTTCTGCAGGTCGTGCAGCCCGTTCCACATCAGGTTGATGATGTGCGCGGCGACGAACTCCTTGTCCGGCCGGTCCTCGTGGTGGATCCACCACACACCGGTGAGCGCGATGCTCCCGATCAGCGTCTGTGCGTAGACCGGCGCGGGGGTGGGGTCGAAACCGTGACTCTCGAACGTCGCCTCGAAGAGCTCCTCGACCCGTACGGCGATCGCGGACATCAGGCTCGCGGCCGACCCGTCGCCGTGCCAGGAGGGCGAACTGCGCACCAGCACCTCGAACGACGAGGGCGAGGATTCCATGAAGTCCAGCAGTGCCAGGACCGCCCGCTCGAGCAGGACGCGGATTCCCGCCGGCTCGGAGAGGGCGTCGGTGATGGCGGTGAGGATGTCCTGGATCGCCCGGTCGACGACGACCGCGTAGAGGCCTTCCTTGCCGCCGAAGTGCTCGTACACGACCGGCTTGGTGACGCCGGCGCGGGTCGCGATCTCCTCGACGGTGGCGCCCTGCACACCGTCGGAGGCGAAGATGTCGCGGCCGACGACGATGAGCTGCTCCCGTCGCTGGGTGGCGGTCATACGGGTGCGCGGCTGAGGTGGGGCCATCCGCCCATTGTGGGGTAGGCCCGCGTCGTTGCGGTCCAGGCACGCGCGCGACGTCCTCTACCCTTGTCGGCGTTCGGCGTCTCTCGAGGGAGACGGCCGGGCGTTCCCCGGTTGCTCTGCTGGTAGGGGCCGCCTGACTTTGAATCAGGATTAGCGACGTTGGTTCGATTCCAACCCGGGGAGCCGCCGGCCCCGAGCCTGCGTCCGGGTCCGACCGGTAGCATCGCGTCCGAAACCGGCCGCCTAACTGCGCTGTCCGCAGCCTCGAGGAGCCCTACGAGTGAGCCCCACCCCCGCCGCCGTGATCGTCCTGTCTGCTGGGGACGGCACGCGGATGCGATCGTCGATCAACAAGGCGCTGCATCGGATCGGCGGCCGTCCCCTCGTCGCTCATGCGCTGTACGCGGCAACCGGCACCGGAGCCGCGCACGTCTCGGTCGTCGTACGCGCCCAACGTGACGCCGTCGCCGAGGCGGCGCGAGCGGTCGACCCGGACGTCCTGATCGCCGACCAGGACGAGGTCTACGGCACCGGTCGCGCTGTCGAGTGCGCGCTGGCCGTGCTGCCGAGCGACCTGCAGGGCACCGTGCTCGTCATCACCGGCGACACCCCGCTGCTCACGGCGCAGACGCTCTCGGACCTCACGCGGCACCACGAGTCGACCGACGCCGTCGCCACCGTCGTGACCGGGATCGTGCCGGACGCGGCCGGCTACGGGCGCATCGTCCGCGGTGCCGACGGCACCGTGCAGGCCATCGTCGAGCACAAGCACGCCACTCCCGAGCAGCGCGAGATCGGTGAGTTCAACTCCGGTCTCTTCGCCTTCGACGCCGGCCACCTGCGCGACACGATCGGCCAGATCGAGGTGCACGGCGAGGGCGGCGAGAAGTACCTGACCGACGTCGTCGGGGCCGTCGTGGGGCAGGGGCACAGCGTCTCGGCCTACGTCCTGGACGACCTGTGGCAGACCGAGGGCGTCAACGACAAGGCGCAGCTCGCGCGGCTCGGCAAGGAGCTCAACCGGCGCATCGTGGACCGGCTGATGACGGAGAGCGGCGCCGTCGTGATCGACCCCGACACCACCTGGGTCGACATGGACGTCAGCGTCGGACGCGACACCGTGATCGAGCCGGGCACCCAGCTGCGCGGCGCCACGACCATCGGCGCCGACTGCACGATCGGACCTGACTCGACCTTGACCGACATGGAGATCGGCGACGGCGCGAAGGTCGTCCGCACGCACGCCGAGCTCTCGGTCGTCGGGCCCGGCGCGTCCGTCGGCCCGTTCGCCTACCTGCGCCCGGGCACCGAGCTCGGTGCGGACTCCAAGATCGGCACCTTCGTGGAGGCCAAGAACTCCACTATTGGCAAGGGCAGCAAGGTGCCGCACCTCTCGTACGTCGGCGACGCCACCATCGGCGAACGCAGCAACATCGGTGCCGCCAGCGTCTTCGTGAACTACGACGGGGTGACCAAGCACCGCTCCTACGTCGGCAACGACTGCCGGATGGGCAGCGACAACATGTACGTCGCCCCGGTCACCGTCGGCGACGGCGCGGGATCGGGTGCGGGCGCGGTGATCCGCAAGGACGTGCCGCCGGGCGCGCTCGCGATCTCGGTCGCCGCCCAGCGCAACATCGAGGGCTGGGCCCTGCAGAAACGACCGGGCACCGCGCAGGCCGAGGCCGCAGAAGCGGCGCTGCGAGATCGCGGCGACGCCGCCCCTGCGACCAAGGACGAGGCACTGTGAGCGGCCTGACCAAGACCACCGAGAAGAAGCTCATCATCGTCAGCGGCCGGGCCCACCCGGACCTGGCCGAGCAGGTCGCCGCCGGGATCGGCACCTCGCTGGTGCCCACCGCGGCGTACGACTTCGCCAACAGCGAGATCTACGTGCGCTACGAGGAGTCGGTGCGCGGCTGCGACGCCTTCGTGATCCAGAGTCACACTGCCTCGGTCAACAACTGGATCATGGAGCAGCTGATCATGGTCGACGCGCTCAAACGCGCCTCGGCCAAGCGGATCACCGTGGTCACGCCGTTCTACGGCTACGCCCGCCAGGACAAGAAGTCCCGCGGCCGCGAGCCCATCAGCGCCCGCCTGATGGCCGACCTGTTCAAGACCGCCGGCGCCGACCGACTGATGGCGCTGGACCTGCACACCGATCAGATCCAGGGCTTCTTCGACGGCCCCGTGGACCACCTGCAGGCGCTGCCGATCCTGGCCGACTACGTGTCGGGCAAGTACGGCGACCGCGAGCTGGCCGTGGTCTCACCGGACGCCGGCCGGATCAAGGTCGCCGAGTCCTGGTCCAAGCGCCTCGGCGGGGTGCCGCTGGCCTTCATCCACAAGACGCGCGACGTCACACAGCCCAACAAGAGCGTCGCGAACCGGGTCATCGGCCAGGTGCGCGGGCGCTTGTGCATCCTCGTCGACGACATGATCGACAGCGGCGGCACCATCTGCAACGCCGCCGACGCCCTCATGAACGACGGCGCCGCAGGCGTGGTCATCGCGGCGACCCACCCGATCTTTTCCGGGCCGGCCATCGAGCGGATGCGCGACTCCGTCGCCTCCGAGGTGATCGTCACCGACACCTTGCCGGTGCCTGCCGACAAGCAGTTCGACAAGCTCACCGTGCTGTCGATCGCACCGCTGCTCAGCCAGGCCATCCGCGAGGTCTTCGAGGACGGCTCGGTCACCAGCATGTTCGACGGTCAGTCCTGACCTTTCCGGCGACGATGAGGTCGCTGCGCGCTCCATAGGGCGCGCGGCGACCCCACCACCGGCCGGCGCTCGATTTGGGCGTCGGCGCGCGCTCGGCATACGATCAGCGACGTTGCCTCGGCGAGGGACGGTGCGCGAACGCACCGGTGATCCGTGATCGACGATGCTCCGCCCGCGAGGCGTTCTCCTCGTGGTGGTGCGCGTCGAGCATGAGCTCCGCGATCTTCACGCCCTGTCCCGCGTCGAGGCCCATCTTCTGAACACCCTGCTGATCAAAGGATTTCGTCATGGCCACGACCGAGAACAAGCTTCACGCCGAGTCGCGCACCGAGTTCGGTAAGGGCGCGGCCCGCCGCATCCGCCGCGCGCACAAGATCCCCGCGGTGCTCTACGGGCACGGCAGCGACCCTGTCCACATGACCCTGCCGGGCCACGAGACCATGCTGCTGCTGAAGAACGCGAACGCGATCCTCACCATCGACCTGGAGGGCACCGAGCACCTGGCCCTGGCCAAGGACGTGCAGCGCGACGCGATCAAGCCGGTCATCGAGCACATCGACCTGGTCATCGTCCGCCGCGGCGAGAAGGTCGTCGTCGACGTCCCCGTGCACATCGAGGGCGAGGCCGGCATCGAGACCGTCGTCACCGTCGAGAACAGCACGCTGTCCGTGCTGGCCGACGCCTTCAAGATCCCCGAGTCGGTCACCGTCTCCGTCGAGGGCCTCGAGGCCGGCAGCCAGATCCTGGCCAAGGACGTCACGCTGCCCGCCGGCGCCGAGCTGGAGGCCGACGAGGAGCTGCTCATCGTCAACATCGTGCAGCAGCAGTCGGTCGAGGAGCTGGAGAGCGAGCTCGCCGAGGCCGAGGCCGAGGCCGGCATCGAGCGCGAGGAGTCCGACGAGGACGAGGCCGCCGAGGCCGAGGCTGCCGAGGGCGAGTCCGACGACGCCGAGAAGGGCGACGACTCCGAGTAAGCATCTCCCTGAGACGTCGAGTGCGCGTTTCGCCCCCGGAAGCTGTCGGTCCGGGCGTGCGAAGCGCGCATTCGGCGTTGATGGGGGTGATCGGCCGTTGCGCGGCGGCCGTGTCCGTCCGGGCATACTGACTGCCCGTGGACCCTTGGCTGATCGTCGGACTCGGCAACCCGGGCACGTCGTACGCCGGCAACCGGCACAACGTGGGTGCGATGGTGGCCGAGCTGCTGGCCGACCGCGCGGAGGCGACCCTGAAGGCCCACAAGGCGCGTGCCCGCGGGGCGCAGATCCGCCTCGGTACCGCCGGGGGAGGGCTCCCGGGCCCGTCGGCGGTGGTTGCGGTGCCATCCACCTACATGAACGAGTCGGGCGGCCCGGTCGCCGCGCTGATGAGCTTCTTCAAGATCCCGCCCGAGCGGTTGATCGTGGTGCACGACGAACTCGACATCGACTTCGGCGCGGTCCGGCTCAAGCGCGGTGGCGGCGAGGGCGGCCACAACGGGCTGCGCTCGATCACCAAGTCACTGGGCACCAAGGACTACCTGCGGGTGCGGGTGGGCATCGGGCGCCCGCCGGGCCGGATGGACGCGGCGTCGTACGTGCTGAAGGACTTCAACGCCACGGAGCGCAAGGAGCTGGACTTCCTCCTGCCGTCGGCGGTCGACGCGATCGACCTGCTGGTGCAGAAGGACCTTCCTGACGCCCAGAACGTCGTCCACGCCTGGTGACGGCCCCCCGGTTGTCAGCGGATTCGTGACGCCGGCGCCACAGAACCGCTGACAACCGGCGAGTTCCGGGGCGTCAGGCCGAGGTGCGCTCGAGGTCCTTCTTGAGGTTGGCCAGGGTGCGGGCGATGTTGCCGCGCTGCCAGTCGGCGAACGTCGACCCGCGGGTCACGACCTTGTCGAAACCCTTCGCCGCGAACGCCGGCCACCCGCTGCGTCCGTCGGTCCACACCTCGGTGACGCTCGTGCCGTCGGTCGACGGCTCCAGGCGGTACTCCCAGGTGGCGATGCGGGCCTTGAGGCCGGGCTTGCGCAGACCGATCGCCTTGACGTCGAACGCGAACCGGCGGCCCGGGTCCGAGGCGGTCACGACGCATCGTGTGTGCCACTTCGCGCCGAACCGGCTGTTGGCGCCGACGAACGACGTGCCGACCGGAGCGGGCCCGCCGGCGGTCTCGATGACGGCGCCGGTGTTCTCCGGGCTCCACCGCCCCATCCGGGACGGGTCGCTGATGGCCTCGAAGACCTCCTGCGGGCTGACGCCGGCGATGGTGACGGTGTCCTGGACGCTCATCTCACGGGGCATCACTCGATCGTAGGTGCCCGGCCGTCGACGTTTGTCCGCCGCGAGGGACCGGGCGATGCCGTTGCGCGGGCCCGTGAGGGCTGTCTCAGCCCGCGCCTACACTGGAAACACCACCCCGGGATCTCGTGATCCGGGGCTTTTGTGCTGCCGACCGGAAGAAATCCCGTGCGCCTCGACCCGTTGCTCGATCTGCTGTCCGGTGACCCCGCCGTACGCCGTGTCCTGGACCTCCGCAGCTCCCCGGACGTCGTCGACGTGGCTGCCTCGCCCGGCGCTCGGGCGCCGCTGCTGTCCCTGCTGACGCGCCCCGGCGACGGGGCGCGGGTGCCGATCCTGGCCGTGACCGCCACCGGACGCGAGGCCGGCGACTTGTCCGAGGCGCTGCGCAGCCTGCTGCCCGAGCACGCCGTCGCGGAATTCCCCAGCTGGGAGACGTTGCCGCACGAGCGGCTGAGCCCGCGCAGCGACACCGTCGGCCGTCGACTCGCCCTGCTGCGGCGCCTCGCGCACCCCGACCACGCCGAGCATGCGGAGCACGGCCCGATCGACGTCGTCGTGGCGAGCGTGCGCGCTGTCCTGCAGCCCATCGCCCATGGTCTCGGCGACCTGCAGCCGGTCGAGCTGCGGCCCGGCACCGACGCGCGACTCGAGGACGTCGTCGAGGCTCTCGCCGACGCGGCGTACGCCCGGGTCGACATGGTCGAACGCCGGGGCGAGTTCGCCGTTCGCGGAGGCATCCTCGACGTCTTCCCGCCGACCGAGGAGCACCCGCAGCGGGTGGAGTTCTGGGGCGACACCGTCGAGGAGGTGCGCTGGTTCAAGGTCGCCGACCAGCGCTCGCTGGAGATCGCCGAGGGCGGACTGTGGGCGCCGCCGTGCCGCGAGCTGCTGCTCACCACCGCGGTCCGCGACCGCGCCAGGGAGCTCGCGCCGCAGCTCGCCGGTGTCAGCGACATGCTGGAGAAGGTCGCCGAGGGCATCGCGGTCGAGGGCATGGAGTCCTTGTCACCGATCCTGCTCGGCGACGCGATGCAGCCGCTGCTCGACGTGCTGCTGCCCGGCACCCACGTCGTGCTCTGCGATCCCGAACGCGTGCGCACCCGCGCCGCCGACCTGGTGACCACCAGCGAGGAGTTCCTCGACGCGAGCTGGGCCAACGCGGCCGCCGGCAACGTCGTACCGGTCGACCTGCGGGGCGCGCTCGGCACCGCGTCGTACTGGAGCCTGTCCCAGCTGCGCGACCACGCGCTGGCCACCGGCCGGCCGTGGTGGTCGATGTCGTCGTTCTCCTCCGACGAGGAGCTGGTCGAGTTCGCCGAGGACGAGCTGCCGGGGGAGCGGATCACCCTGCACACGCAGGAGATCCCGGCCTACCGCAGCAACACCGAGCACGCCGTCGACGACCTGCGCAAATGGGCCGCCGAGGGGCAGCGGGTGCTCGTGGTCACCGAGGGCCCCGGCCTGGCCAAGCGGGTCACCGAGGTGCTCTCGGAGAACGACGTCACCACCCGCGCGCTCGGCCCCCTCGACCCCGGCATGGTCGAGGTCAGCACCGGCTGTCTGGGGCGTGGCTTCGCCCTGCCGTCCAGCGACCTGGTCGTCGTGACCGAGGCCGACCTGACCGGCAGCCGCGGCACGAGCGGCAGCACCAAGGACATGCGCCGGATGCCCGCGCGCCGCCGCAACGTCGTCGACCCGCTGCAGCTGCGCCCCGGTGACTACGTCGTGCACGAGCAGCACGGTGTCGGCCGCTTCGTGGAGATGATGCAGCGCTCCGTGGGCGGCGCGACCCGCGAATACCTGGTGCTGGAGTACGCCGCGTCCAAGCGCGGGCAGCCCGGCGACCGGCTCTTCGTGCCGACCGATCAGCTCGACCAGGTCACCCGCTACGTCGGCGGCGAGATGCCCACGCTCAACAAGATGGGCGGTTCGGACTGGCAGACCACCAAGTCGCGCGCCAAGCGGCACGTGCGCCAGATCGCCGGCGAGCTCATCCGGCTCTACTCGGCGCGGATGGCCACCGAGGGGCACGCGTTCGCGCCCGACAGCCCGTGGCAGCACGAGCTGGAGGACGCCTTCGCCTACATCGAGACGCCCGATCAGCTCTCCAGCATCGACGAGGTCAAGGCCGACATGGAGAAGTCGGTGCCGATGGACCGGCTCATCTGCGGCGACGTCGGGTACGGCAAGACCGAGATCGCGGTGCGGGCGGCGTTCAAGGCCATCCAGGACGGCAAGCAGGTCGCCGTGCTCTGCCCGACCACCCTGCTGGTGAAGCAGCACGTGCAGACCTTCACCGAGCGCTACGCCGGCTTCCCCGTCGTGGTGAAGGCGCTGTCGCGCTTCCAGTCCGACCGCGAGGCACGCGAGGTGATCGAGGGGCTCAAGGGCGGCGGCGTCGATCTGGTCATCGGCACCCATCGACTGCTGTCGAAGGAGGTCCAGTACAAGGACCTCGGCCTCGTCGTGGTCGATGAGGAGCAGCGGTTCGGTGTCGAGCACAAGGAGCAGCTGAAGCAGATGCGCACCGCGGTCGACGTGCTCGCGATGTCCGCGACGCCGATCCCGCGCACCCTGGAGATGGCGGTCACCGGCATCCGCGAGATGTCCACTCTCGCAACGCCGCCCGAGGAGCGTCACCCCGTCCTGACCTTCGTCGGCGGCTGGGACGAGAAGCAGATCGGCGCCGCCGTGCGCCGCGAGCTCATGCGCGAGGGTCAGGTCTTCTTCATCCACAACAAGGTGGCGACGATCGAGAAGGCGGCGACGCGGCTGCGCGAACTCGTGCCCGAGGCGAGGGTGGTGACGGCGCACGGCAAGATGCCCGAGCAGCGCCTCGAGGACGTCGTCGTCGACTTCTGGGAACGCCGCGCCGACGTGCTGGTGTGCACCACGATCGTCGAGACGGGCCTGGACATCTCCAACGCCAACACACTGATCGTCGAGCGGGCCGACCTGATGGGCCTGTCGCAGCTGCACCAGCTGCGCGGCCGCGTCGGTCGAGGGCGCGAACGCGCGTACGCCTACTTCCTCTTCCCGCCCGAGAAGCCGCTGACCGAGACGGCGCACGACCGGCTGCAGACCATCGCCAGCCACACCGACCTCGGCGCCGGCATGCAGGTCGCCATGAAGGACCTGGAGATCCGTGGCGCGGGCAACCTGCTCGGCGGCGAGCAGTCCGGGCACATCGCCGGCGTGGGCTTCGACCTGTACGTGCGGATGGTGGGCGAAGCCGTGGCCGACTTCCGCGGGGAGAACGACACCACCCCGAACGAGGTCAAGATCGAGCTGCCGGTCGACGCGCACCTGCCGCACGAGTACGTGCCGGGGGAGCGGTTGCGGCTCGAGGCGTACAAGAAGCTGGCGGTCGTGGAGGACGAGAACGGCCTCACCGAGATCGAGGCGGAGCTGCAAGACCGCTACGGCACACCGCCGCAGCCGGTCCGCAACCTGTTCGAGGTGGCGCGGCTGCGGATCATCGCCCGTCAGGGTGGGGTGGGGGACATCAGCTCCCAGGGCCGCTACATCCGGTTCGGCCCGCTGGAGCTGCGTGAGAGCCAGTCGCTGCGCCTGCAGCGGCTCTTCCCCGGCACGCTGGTGAAGCCGACGCACGCCCTGGTGCCGACGCCGAAGACGGCACCGGTCGGCGGCCAGCCGCTGCGCGACCTGGAGGTGCTGCGCTGGGCGACGGCCCTGGTGAAGGCGGTGCTGCTGGACGACATCGCGGCGGCCGCCGGAGCCGCGGGCGCGTGAGCCGGAGCGTGCTGGCATGATGACCGCTGTCGTTCGAGGAGGTCCACAAGTGAGTACGTCGCGCCGTGCCGTCGGCATCGCCGCCCTAGCCGTCACCGTCGTCGGGGTCAGCGGGTGCGGTAGCAGCCAGCTGTTCCACAACAGCACCACCGCTGCGTCCTACGACGGCACCCGCGTCAGCGTCGATCAGGTGCAGGACGCGGTCACCCAGATCAAGCAGGCGTTCGGCTCCGGCGCCGCGGACTTCAACTCCCGCTCCGCCATCACCTATCTGGTGTTCGCCGACGACTTCCAGCGCGTCGCCGCGGAGCAGGGCGGCGCGTTCTCCGCGGCGCAGGCCCGCCAGGAGTTCGCGCAGCGCAACGTCGCCAACCCCTCGACCGCCGCCATCGACGCGCTGCGCAGCAACGTCGCGGTCACCAACATCAGCAACTCCCAGGCCGGCGTCGCCGAGATCACCAAGATCGTCAACGCCGCCAAGGTCGAGATCAACCCGCGGTTCGGCCGATGGGGCGGCGCCAACGGGGTGCTCGCGACCTCGGAGCCGTGGATCGTCAGCAAGAGCTCGAGCAAGGGCTGACCATCGCCGACGTCGCGCGCGAGGCGTCGCTCGCGATCCTCGTCACTTCCCCCCGGGTGCCCGCCGGCCTGCTCAGCAGGTCCGCCTGGCAGGTGCTCGAGGCGGCCGACGTCGTCTACGCCGCGGATCCGGACGAGCCGGTGCCGGACGCGGTCCGCACCAGCGGCGTCGAGGTGCGGGCGACCCGATACGACGACCGCCGCGAGCTGGCGCGGGCACTCGCCCAGCACGACGGCCGGGTGGTCTGGATCGGCTCCGCGGACGGCGATCCCGGCCTGACCGATGCACTCGCCGGTGAGTTGACCCGGCTGGAGACCCCGCCGTCGGTGGAGATCGTCGTCGGCTCCTGGGATCTGCCGGGAGCCCGGCTGCTGGACGCGGTCGCCGTGATGGACACGCTGCGGTCGCCCGGCGGCTGTCCGTGGGACGCCGAGCAGACCCACGACAGCCTGGCGAAGTACCTGATCGAAGAGACCTACGAGACGCTCGAGGCCATCGAACGACGCGATCGCGCCCACCTCGCCGAGGAGCTCGGCGACGTCCTGCTTCAGGTGCTCTTCCACGCGCGTCTCGCGGCCGAGGACCAGCAGGAGCCGTTCGATATCGACGATGTCGCGGGCGGCCTCGTCGCCAAGCTGATCCGGCGCCACCCGCATGTCTTCGGCGACGGTGACGCCACCACCGCCGGTGAGGTCGAGGCCTCGTGGGAGCAGATCAAGGCCACCGAGAAGCCCGACCGGGACGCAGGCGACCTGTTGGCCGGCATCCCCAAGGGACTGCCCACCCTGCTCGTCGCGGAGAAGCTGCTGTCCCGTGCCGCCCGGCGGGGCGTCGACCTCGCGTACGACGAGTCGGCCGGTTCGCAGTTGCTGCGTCAGGTCGCCGAGGCCCGCGAGCGCGGGGAGTCCGCCGAAGCGTTGCTGGCCCGAGAGGTGCAGGCGGTGGCCGAGCGGTCACGGCCGCTGTCCCGTCCCGAGGAGTGACCGTGGCACAGGGAGGACCGAGAGCCACAGGCCGACCTGTGGCTTGGGGCCCTACCTGAGTCACGGTGGTTCTGCGCGCCGCGCGCGCCTGCCCTGCCGACGCCGTTAGGCTCGTGGATCAGTACGCCGTCCACCGACCTTGGGAGCCTGAAGTGGCCAGCATCGATGCAATCCTCGCCCGCGAGATCCTGGACTCGCGCGGCAACCCGACGGTCGAGGTCGAGGTCGCACTGGACGACGGCGTCGTCGGTCGCGCGGCTGTTCCCTCCGGCGCGTCCACCGGCCAGTTCGAGGCGGTCGAGCGTCGCGACAACGACAAGAAGCGCTACCTCGGCAAGGGCGTGCAGGACGCGGTCGACGCGATCGGCGAGGAGCTGGCCCCGCACCTGCTCGGCTTCGACGCCAGTGAGCAGCGCCTGGTCGACGCCGAGATGATCGGCATCGACGGCACCCCGAACAAGAGCAAGATCGGCGCCAACGCGATCCTGGGCGTCTCACTCGCCGTCGCGAAGGCGGCCGCCGAGTCGGCCGACCTGCCGCTCTTCCGCTACGTCGGCGGCCCCAACGCCCACGTGCTGCCGGTGCCGATGATGAACATCCTGAACGGCGGGTCGCACGCCGACTCCAATGTCGACATCCAGGAGTTCATGATCGCCCCGATCGGCGCGGAGTCCTTCCGCGAGGCACTGCGCTGGGGCGCGGAGATCTACCACAGCCTGAAGTCGGTGCTGAAGAAGCAGGGCCTGTCGACCGGCCTCGGCGACGAGGGCGGTTTCGCACCGAACCTGGAGAGCAACCGCGCGGCGCTCGACCTGATCCTGACCGCGATCGAGAAGGCCGGCTACACCCCCGGGAAGGAGATCGGTCTGGCCGTCGACGTCGCGGCCAGCGAGTTCTTCGACAAGGGCGGCTACCAGTTCGAGGCCACGAAGAAGTCGGCCGAGCAGATGTCCGCCTACTACGCACAGCTGGTGGCGGACTATCCGCTCGTCTCGCTCGAGGACCCGCTGCACGAGGACGACTGGGACGGCTGGAAGACCCTGACCGACCAGATCGGCCACCAGGTGCAGATCGTCGGCGACGACCTCTTCGTCACCAACCCCGAGCGACTGCAGCGCGGCATCGACACCGGCACGGCCAACTCGCTGCTGGTGAAGGTCAACCAGATCGGCTCGCTGACCGAGACCCTCGACGCGGTCACCCTGGCTCAGAGCAACGGCTTCCGCTGCATGATGAGCCACCGCTCCGGCGAGACCGAGGACACCACGATCGCCGACCTCGCGGTCGCCACCAACTGCGGTCAGATCAAGACCGGCGCGCCCGCCCGCTCGGACCGCGTCGCGAAGTACAACCAGCTGTTGCGCATCGAGGAGGAACTGGACGACGCGGCGACGTATGCCGGCGCCTCGGCGTTCCCGCGTTTCACCGCCTGAGCAGGGAGAGACACCGTCATGCCGCGCGACCCGCGCTCGACCCGGCCCGCGCAACCGCGTGGGAGCAGTTCGCGACCCGCAGCGAGTCGCCCCGCCGGGTCGCGGTCGACCCGTACACCGCGGGCTTCGTCGACGTCGGGCGGCGCCGCCCGGGCTGCACGCCCGCGTCGTACGCCGCGCTCGATGCGCCGGCTCACGGTGCTCGGCGCGCTCGTGGTCTTCCTCGCGGTGCTCATCACCCCCACGCTGCGCAGCTACCTGCGGGCCCAGGGCGACATCAACGGCATGCGCAGTCAGGTGGCCTCCCAGCAGGCCGACATCCGCTCCCTGCAGGCGCAGCAGAAGGAGTGGAACGACCCGGCGTACGTGAAGGCGCAGGCCGCCAAGCGCCTGGGTTTCGTGGCACCGGGCGGGACGCTCACGATCGTGGTCGACAAGCAGGGCACGACGCACCCCGTGACCAAGTCGGGCGTGGTGGCGGCGACCACGGCGTCCAGCACCCACCCGTGGTACGGGCAGCTGTGGCAGTCGCTGGTGCGCACCCCGCCCCGGTGACGAGTCCGATGACGACGAGCTCCATCGGTGAGGCCGACCTCGCGGCGATCGAACAGCAGCTCGGCCGGGTGCCGCGCGGCGCGATCGACGTGGCGGCCCGGTGCCCGTGCGGCTGCCCGGCCGTGGTCCGCACGCTGCCGCGGCTGCCGGACGGCACGCCGTTCCCCACGACGTACTACGCGACCTGCCCGCGCCTGACCGGCGCCATCAGCACCCTGGAGTCCCAGGGCATGATGCGCGAGATGACCGAACGGCTGGAGCACGACCCCGACCTGGCCGCACGCTACCGATCCGCGCACGAGGACTATCTGCGGCACCGCGCCGAGCTCGGCGATGTGCCCGAGATCGCCGGGATCTCCGCCGGCGGGATGCCGACCCGCGTCAAGTGCCTGCATGTGCTCGTCGCTCACTCGATGGCCGTCGGCCCCGGTGTGAACCCGCTCGGTGACGAGGCGCTGGCCGCGCTACCCGCGTGGTGGACCGGCGGTTGCTGCTCCCCGGAGGCCGAGTGACCCGGGTCGCGGCGGTCGACTGCGGCACCAACACCATCCGACTGCTGATCGCCGACAGTGACGGCGCTCGCCCGCCCGTCGACGTGGTGCGCCGGATGGAGTTCGTCCGGCTCGGACAGGGCATCGACGCCACCGGCCGGATCGCGCCGGAGGCCATGGACCGTACCCTGGCCACGGCTCGCGAGTACGCCGCCCAGTGCACCGAAAACGCGGTCACCGCAGTGCGATTCGTCGCCACCTCGGCGTCCCGCGATGCGTCGAACGCCGAGGAGTTCGTGGCCGGCGTACGCCAGGCCTTCGCCGCGTACGACGTCTCACCCGAGGTCGTCACCGGCGACGAGGAGGCGCGGCTCAGCTTCCGGGGAGCCACCGGCGACCTGATCGCGACCGGTGTGCCCGGCCCCTACCTGGTCGTAGATCTGGGTGGTGGCTCCACCGAGTTCGTTCGTGGCGGACGCACCGTGGACGCGGCGCTGTCCACCGACATCGGCTGCGTACGGATGACCGAGCGGCACCTGCGCTCCGACCCGCCGACCGCTGTGCAGATCGATGCGGCCACCCGCGACATCGACGCCGCCGTCGACCGGGCGCAGGCACAGGTCGGCTTCGACGGGGTCGCGACCCTCGTCGGGCTCGCCGGGTCGGTCACGACCATCACCGCGCACGCGCTGCAGCTGCGCGCGTACGACCCCGCCGTCATCCACGGCGCCAGCCTCCCGGTGGAGCAGATCCTCGCGTCCTGCCGGGCGATCCTGGCGGCGGACCGGGCCGAGCGGGCTGCCATGCCGTTCATGCACCAGGGGCGGGTCGACGTCATCGGCGCGGGTGCCCTCATCTGGAGCCGCATCGTGACCCGGTTGGCGCAGACCGCCGGGATGGAGCAGGTACGCGCGAGCGAGGCCGACATCCTCGACGGCATCGCGCTCTCACTGCTGCACACCGACTGAGGGACGTGTCGACTGGGGACGTGGCGTCGCACGCCCGCCCGCCCCGTCTGGCTAGCCTGTCTCTGCCCTCGTAGCCCAATCGGCAGAGGCAGGCGACTTAAAATCGCTCGAGTGCGGGTTCGAGTCCCGTCGGGGGCACTGGTCACGGACATCTCGAGACAGCGCGCCACACGGCCCGGTGGGTCCCCTGATCGCCCACCGGGCCGTGCTGTCGTCATGCGGCGCGGGTCATTTGACATCGCTGCGCCGCAGACGGACGACGCCTGCGATGAGTGGTAGGACCACCCACACGAGCCCTGCCACCCCCAGCTGTGCCCAGTTCTCGGCGGTCATCGAGGCATCGACCAGCGGACTGGTCGCCGAATTGAGGTCCAGCCAGGGCTGCACACCGTGCAGACCGTGCACGAGGTCGCCCACGATCGTCCATGCCTGGGGGAGCACGAGATAGGAGACGATCGCCGCGGGCGTGTTCTGCAGCACCAGGCCGAACGCGACCCCCTGCACGACGGCGAGCAGCTGGGCGAGCACCACGCCGCCGATCGTCAGGGCGTCCAACGACCAGGTCGGGTGGCCGCCGCGGAGCACCTCGCACAGCCCGGTCGCCACGACGGCGAGGAGGACGGCTGTCGCGAGGACGAGCAGACCGAGCAACGCAGCGGAGGCGAGCTTGGACCGGCCGACCCTCGTGCGATCCGGCTCGAGCGCGAACGTGACCAGACCCGTTCGCTGAGTCCACTCGGACGTCACGGTGATGATGCCGAGCAGCGGCAGCAGGATCGACTGCGGGATGACGGTCGCGGTCAGGAAGTCGCTCAGATCCTTGTGAGCGTCGGCAGACCCGGTGAAGATGACGATGCCGACGACGATGGCCGTGACCGCAGTGATGCCGATGAGCAGCCATCGGCCCGCGCGGGTGTCCAGGGTCTTGCGGAGTTCGACGTGCACCAGCCGGGTGAAGGGCACCGCGCGATCGTCGGGGGCCGGCAGGCGGGCCGGCAGCCGTGGTGCGGTGACCCGGGAGGTCTCTACGGTGGTCATGCTGGCACTTCCTCTCGTGCGTCAGCGGCGGTCAGCCGCAGGAACATGTCTTCCAGGCCCGCGGATCCCGCCGGTGCCAGAAGGGTCAGGACCACGCCGTGCCGGGCGGCGAGTGCGCCGATCTCAGCCGGGTCCGCGCTGACCCGCAGGCCGTCACCGTCGGTGACGGACTGCAGACCGGCGTCCGCCAGCACGCGTTCGAACGCCGGGTCGTCGGTCGAGCGCACCGTCGTGCCGGTGGCCTGCATCAGTTCGTTCTTGGGACCGCGGGCGACGATCTTCCCGCGGCCGATGACGAGCAGCTCGTCCGCGACGACCTCGATCTCGTGCAGCAGGTGGGAGGACAGCAGTACGGTGCCGCCCTGGTCGGCGTATCCGCGCAGCAGCGTGCGCATCCATCGGATGCCGGCGGGGTCCAGACCGTTGGCGGGTTCGTCCAGGATGAGCACCTCGGGGTCGCCGAGCAGGGCGTGGGCGATTCCGAGGCGTTGGCGCATCCCGAGCGAGTAGTTCCCGATGCGGCGCCCGGCCTCGGCGTCGGTCAGCCCCACCAGATCGAGCAGCTCCTCCACCCGGGTGCGCGCCAGCCCCATCGTGACGGCCCCGAGGGTGAGCACCTCGCGGCCCGTGCGACCCGCGTGCTGCGCGGACGCGTCCAGCAGTACGCCGACGTGGCGACCGGGGTTCGGCAGGGCGGCGTACGGGCGATCGAGCACGGTCGCCCGCCCGGAGGTCGCGGGCGTGAGCCCGCAGACGATCCGCATGCAGGTGGACTTGCCCGCGCCGTTCGGGCCGAGGAAGCCGGTGACGGCCCCCGGGCGCACGGTGAAGGACACGTCGTCGACGGCGGTGTACCCGCCGTAGCGTTTGGTCAGGTTCTCGACTGTGATCATGACGACCACGCTGCCGAAAGCCGCAGGGGTCGCACATCGGCCGTGCGCATACGGCGTGTGCGACTTCGGTAGGGGGTCGCCGGTCCGTCGGGATGGGATGCTGCGCCACGGAGGGCCCGGGCCCGTGATCCGCCCTAGGGTCGGCAGGGTGACGAGCGATGTCCGGATCCGGATGCCCCGGTGGTGGAGCGAGACGTGGCGTCTGCTCGCGTCCGCCGTGGTCGGCGCGTTGCTCTGGCTGGCGACGGTGGCCGACGGCACGACGGCTCACTACCACTTCCACGACTGGTGGCCCTACGTCGATCTCCTCGCGGGAGCGCTGCTCCTGCCGTTGTTGTTGCTGCGCCGCCGCCGGCCGCTCGCAGTCACGCTCGTCCTCATCGCGTCCACGGCGGTGGTGGCCAGCACGGTCGCCGCGGCCGGGATCGCGCTCATCTCCCTCTGTACGCATCGCGTGCGACGAGACATCGTCCTCGCCGGGACCGCCTGGATCGTCACCGGAGTGGTGTTCAGCGCGGTGCACCCCGCGGACACGGGGCTGGGCGAGCGGGTCACGAATCTCACGACCAGCGTGCTGTCGCTCGCGTTCGCCGTGGCGGTCGGACTGTTCATCGGAGCCCGGCGGGAGCTGGTCGCTCAACTGCACGAACGCGCCGAGACCGCCGAGCGGGAACGGGACCTGCGCGTCGCGCAGGCGCGGGCCGGAGAGCGGGCCCGGATCGCCCGCGAGATGCACGACGTCCTCGCGCACCGGATCTCGCTGGTCGCGATGCACTCCGGCGCCCTGGCCTACCGCGCGGACCTGCCCCCCGACCAGGTCCGCGAGACCGCGACCCTCATCCAGGAGAACTCCCACCTGGCACTGACCGAGTTGAGGGAGGTGCTGGGGGTGCTGCGCGATCCGGATCTGGACCAGAGTCAGGTGGCGGCTCCACTGCCCACCCTGGCGCAGTTGCCCGCGCTCATCGACCACGAACGTGAGGCCGGAGCGTCCATCGAGGCCGACACCGAGGGCGATCTGAGGTCGGTGCCGGAGCCGTTGTCCCGCAACGCTTTTCGTATTGTGCAGGAGTGTCTGACGAACGCTCGCAAACACTCCCCGACCTCGCAGGTCGCCGTCAGGATCGAGGTGGACAACGGCGCCGGCGTGCACATCGAGGTCAGCAACGCGATGGCGACGCCGTCGTCGGGCCGCGGCGCGGATGCGCCGACGCGCTCGGGCCTTGGCCTCATCGGTCTCACCGAGCGCGCGGTGCTGGCCGGCGGCGAGCTCACCTACGAGGTCGACCGGGCGCACCGTTTCCTGGTCCGCGCGTCGCTGCCGTGGGAGCGTGCCGGCCATGGTTGAGCAGGATGTGGGCGGCGTCGAGGTGGTCCTGGTCGACGACGAGGCGCTGGTACGCGCCGGATTGCGGATGATCCTGGGCGGCGCGCCGGACATCACCGTCCTGGCCGAGGCCGGCGACGGCCTCGAGGCACTCGACGTGGTCGCCCGGCATCGACCGGACGTCGTCCTCATGGACATCCGGATGCCGCGGCTGGACGGGATCAGCGCGTGCGATCAGATGGTGCGGCGCTACGCCGACGACGTCCGGGTCATCGTCCTCACCACGTTCGACACCGACGACCTGATCCTGCGTGCGCTGCGGGTGGGAGCCAGCGGGTTCCTGTTGAAGGACACGCCACCGGACCGCCTGGTGCAGGCCGTGCGGGCCGTCGCGGACGGCGAGCCGATGCTGTCGCCGACCATCACGGCGAGCCTGATGAGCAGGGTCGCCTCCAGCGGCGACGACGACCGCGGGGCCGCGGCACGCCACCGGCTCGATCGGCTCACCGACCGCGAACGGGAGGTGGCGATCGGGGTGGGGGAGGGTCTGTCCAACGCCCAGATCGGCCGGCAGCTCTATCTGAGCGTGCCTACGGTCAAGGCGCACGTCTCGCGGGTGCTCACCAAGTTGGAGGCGGCCAACCGCGTCCAGGTCGCGATCACCGTCCACGACGCGCGACAGAGCCGCTGAAACCGCGCGGTTCCGGTGCTCGCCGGGGTTCGCGGGGAACCGGCGGGCCCCCTCGATCGTCATAGGATGTGACGCAGGTGTGCGCCGATGGGGCGCACCGTCTCGGCTTCGGAGGAAGCAATGCCCACGAACCCCGTCTTCTCGCGTTTCAACCGCGAGCTGTCGCAGGGGAAGTACGCCGGGATCGGCCAGCCGCAGTTCGGTCAGCGCGGCCAGGCGACTCCTTACAACCCGCCGCCCCGCGACCCGTACGGCCCGCCTCCGGGCGGCTACGGCCAGCAGGCGCCGCAGGGATACGCCCCGCAGCCGACCTTCGACAAGCCGGAGCAGGGGTACGGCTTCCCGCCGGTGACCACCGGCCAGGGTCGTGCGATGACTCTCGACGACGTCTTCGTGCGCACGCTGACGCTCTTCGGTCTCCTGGTCGTCTCGGCCGCGGTCTCCTGGTTCATCTCACGGGGCGACCAGTCCGTGGGGCTCGCCATCTGGATCGGTGGCATGTTCGTCGGGCTCGGAATCGGGCTGGCCATCGCCTTCATGAAGAAGGTCTCGGTGCCGCTGATCCTCACCTACGCCGTGGTGGAGGGGCTCTTCGTCGGAGCGTGCAGCCAGTACTTCAACACGATCTGGCCCGGCGTGGTCGCCCAGGCCGTGCTCGGCACGGCCTGCGTCTTCGTGGCGATGTTCGCCGGCTGGAAGTTCGGCCTCATCAAGGTAACCGAGCGCAGCCGGAAGATCTTCTTCATGGCGCTTGTGGGCTACATGCTCTTCGGGTTGATCAACCTGGTGCTGCAGTTCACCGGTGTGCTCGGCGGCTTCGGGTTCTTCGGGATGGGCGGCATCGGCATCGCGCTGTGCCTGATCGGCATCGCGCTCGCCGCGTACTCCCTCGCCATCGACTTCGACTCCATCACCCGCGCCGTGCAGGCCGGGCTCCCCGAGAAGTACTCCTGGCTGATGGCGCACGGTCTGATCGTCACGATCGTCTGGCTCTACCTGGAGCTGCTGCGGCTGCTCGCGCGGATGCGCAACTGACGCCACCCGCACCACGCACAGGGCCGCCGCCCGGGGGATGTCCCGGGCGGCGGCCCTGCGTCGTACGTCGGTCGGTGACCCGTCCGTAGTCTCGCGGGCATGGACTCGCGCACCGCACTGCAACTGTCGGCCTGGCGTCGCGAGGTGGCCCAGCTCTACGCGCAGGTGCGCGTGAGCGTCGACCCGGCCGAGGGTCACGCACGTTGGCGCGCGGGAAGGGAGTCGTTGTTCCTGCACCACCCGCAGAGTCCGTTGGCCGCCGGAGACCCTCTGCGCCGCAGCGGGATCCCGGTGTGGCCCTACGACCCGGCTCTGCGGTGGACGCTCCCGCTGGAGCCCGCGGGCGCGCCGCACCAGCTCGCCATCGACTCGGGCGCCGACGGATCGACCAGCCTGAGCCTGGCCGGGTGGATCACCCTGCCGGACCCGTTCGATGCGCGCGTCGCCGTCTGGTGGCTGGACCAGTACGCCGGCGGCCTTTTCCTGCCGCTACGCGACGGCACCGCGGGCAGCACGTCGTACGGCGGCGGACGCTATCTGCTCGACACGGCCAAGGGCGCGGACCTGGGAGGCGCCGGGCAGGAGATGGTCGTGGACCTGAACTTCCTCTACCACCCGTCGTGTCGCTACGACGACCGCTGGGTGTGTCCGCTGGCGCCGGCCCAGAACATCATCGAGCAGTCCGTCGAGGCCGGCGAGCGGATGCCGTGAGGACGCGCGTCCTCAGGCCAACTGCGCGAGCAACTCGCCGAGCCGTTCGCTGAGGTGGGCGGAGCGGCCGCTCGCGCACGCGTCGAAGACCGCGACCGACAGCTGGTCGACCGCGGTCGCCGGACCGAGCTCCGGGATGTCCGCCGGGTCCAGTTCCGCGCACCGGGCGGCGAAAGTACGCACCGTGGCGGACAGTGCGTCCGCCCGGTCGACCGGCAGCTGACGCCACCGGAGGGTCACCCGCTGCAGGGCGCGCCGGACGTCGTCCGGACGCGGATCCTGCAGCAGGGCGACACCGCCGGTGCCGGCCATCGCGACGATCGAGCTGACCGAGATGTCCGAGGTCAGGACAGTCGCTCGTAGATGACGGCCATGCCCTGGCCGCCGCCGACGCACATGGTCTCCAGGCCGAACGTGCCGTCGACCTCGCGCAGCCCGTTGAGCAGGGTGGTGGTGATCCGGGCTCCGGTCGACCCGAACGGGTGGCCGAGCGCGATCGCCCCGCCGTGCACGTTGAGCTTGTCGAAGTCCATCTTCAGGTCGTCCGCGGACGGCAGCACCTGAGCGGCGAAGGCCTCGTTGATCTCGTAGAGGTCCATATCGGCGATGGTCAGGCCGGCGCGGTCCAGCGCCTGCCGTGACGCCTCGACCGGTCCGAGACCCATGATCTCGGGCGACAGCGCCGAGACGCCGGTGGACACGACGCGGGCCAGCGGGGTCAGGCCGAGCTCCTTGGCCTTGACGTCGCTCATCACGACGACCGCCGCGGCGCCGTCGTTCAGCGGGCAGCAGTTGCCGGCGGTGACGGTGCCGTTCTCGCGGAAGACCGGCTGCAGTGCCTCCACCTTCTCCAGGGTGACGCCGGCGCGGGGGCCGTCGTCACGGGAGACGACGGTGCCGTCGGGAAGCGTGACGGGCGTGATCTCGCGCTCGAAGAAGCCGGAGGCGATCGCGGCCTCGGCACGGTTCTGGCTGCTGACGCCCCACTCGTCCTGACGGCGGCGGCTGATGCCCCGGGAGCTGGCGACGTTCTCGGCCGTCTGGCCCATCGCGATGTAGATGTCGGGCAGCTGGCCGTCCTCGCGCGGGTCGTGCCAGGACGCGCCGGTCTTGGCGGTCTGCTCGGTGCGGGCGATCGCGTCGGCGAACTTCGGGTTCTGCCAGTCGGCGGAGGTGCCGCCGGCGCCGGAGAACGACGCGTAGCGCGACACGCACTCCACGCCGCCGGAGATGAAGACGTCGCCCTCACCGGCGCGGATGGCGTGCGCTGCCATCCGGGTGGTCTGCACGGAGGAGGCGCAGAAGCGGTTCACTGTGGAGGCGGGGACGTGGTCCAGGCCGGCGAGGACGGCGACGACGCGGGCCATGTTGGCACCGTGCTCGCCCCAGGGCTCGGCGCAGCCGAGGTAGAAGTCCTCCACCAGCGCGCGGTCCAGGCCGGGCACCTTGTCGAGCGCGGCCAGCACGGCCTGGGTCGCCAGGTCGTCCGGGCGGATGTCCTTCAGCGATCCCTTGAACGCACGACCGATCGGCGTACGGGCGGTGGAGACGATGACGGCCTCGGGCATTGCGGCACTCCTGGATCACTGGGGGATAGCTGGGGATTGCTCTCATCTGCCCGGCATGACATCGCTCGGACTGAGGGCGATCCTATGCGAGCGGTAACGGTCGACGAATGGCCCCGGTGGCGTGCTCGCCACGGGCCCAGGACCGCTTAGACGTCTGCGGTGTCGACGCTGGACTCGTCCCGCAGGTCGCCGTCCGCGGATCCCGCGTCGGGACCGTCGGCGGGCGCTCGCGGCTCGTCCTGCGTGTCGGGCAGCGGGGTCCGGTGCCGCCGCAACAGGACCGCCCAGCGGCCCTGCCGACTGCGGGTGTCGCCGCTGACCTCGGTGCCGGCGACCTCGGTGCCGGGGTCGCGCACGGCGTACGTGGCGGCGACGGAGACCGGGCTGATGCCCTCTCCGCGGCGTACGTCGGGGGTGCGATCGGTGTCCGCCGACGCGAAGCCGAGGGAGTCCAGGACGCTGGGCAGCAGTGCGGAAGCGGCCCGGGCGTAGCCGGCGGCCGACGGGTGGAAGCGGTCCTTGCTGAACATGACCTGCGGGGTGCTGCGGAACTCGTGCCCGAGCAGGTCGCCGAGGGAGACCGTGCGGCCGCCGTGCTCGACGACCCCCACGGTCTGGGCCGCGGCGAGATCGCGGGACCACCGCTGCGCCAGCAGTCGTAGCGGCTGGGGCACCGGCTCGATGACGCCGAGGTCGGGGCAGGTGCCCACCACCACCTGGCACCCCGCCTCGCGAAGCGCGACGACGGTCGAGGACAGGTGGCGGACCGAGGTGGAGCGCGCCATCCGCTGGGTGACGTCGTTGGCGCCGACCATGATGATGC
Source organism: Allobranchiibius huperziae (assembly GCF_013410455.1). NCBI lineage: Bacteria > Bacillati > Actinomycetota > Actinomycetes > Micrococcales > Dermacoccaceae > Allobranchiibius > Allobranchiibius huperziae. Next base: position 705,129 of record NZ_JACCFW010000001.1, read on the forward strand.
AGACGTCGGGGTGCGGCAGCAGGGCCAGCGCCTGCTCGACCTGGCGGTCCAGGTCGGTGGACACGGCACCCACGACGGCGAAGTTGGTCAGTCGGACGGGGCGACCGGCGATAGCGGCCAGGGCGGTGGCGTTGATCGCGCCGACGGTCTGGTGCGGTAGGTCCGCGCCGAGGCCCTTCGCCGTGGAGTCGCCGAGCACCAGCAGGTCCAGCGGCACACCGGGCGCGGAGCCGTAGGTGCCCTGATCATCGGGTGCGCCGTCGAACGGATGCCCGACGATCCGGCGGGCCATCGCCGCCTCGCCCTTCAGCACCGCCCACCCCGTGACTCCGACGAGTCCCGCGCCGACGGCTCCGATGCCGCCGCCGTACGCCGCGCGCGCCGCGATCTTGCGTGCCCGTCGTGCTCTACCCATGTCGGTGCTGACCTCCTCTCGCGCGAACCGCGGACAGGTGCCCCTGCCCTGACCTGATCGTCTCATCCAGGGCGGGGACTGGGACGTCGTGGGCTGAATACGCCTGCGACCATGGAGGCATGAAATACGCCGAGCACATCGCCGACCTCGTAGGGGAGACCCCCCTGGTCAAGTTGAACCGTGTCACCGAGGGCATCGCCGCCACGGTGCTCGCCAAGGTGGAGTACCTGAACCCGGGGGGATCGGTGAAGGACCGGATCGCCTTGCGGATGGTCGAGGCGGCGGAGGCGTCGGGCGCACTGCTCCCCGGCGGGACGATCGTGGAGCCGACGTCCGGCAACACCGGGGTCGGCCTGGCGCTGGTGGCACAGCGCAATGGGTACCAGTGCATCTTCGTGTGCCCGGACAAGGTCGGTGAGGACAAGCGTGCGGTGCTGCGCGCGTACGGCGCGAAGGTCGTCGTGACGCCCACCTCGGTCCCGCCGGACCACGCGGACAGCTACTACTCGGTCTCGGACCGGATCGCGGCAGAGACCCCGGGCGGCTGGAAGCCGGACCAGTACTCCAACCCCGAGGGACCCAACTCGCACTACAGGTCCACTGGTCCGGAGATCTGGAGGGACACCGACGGTGCGTTGACGTCGTTCGTCACCGGCATCGGCACCGGCGGGACGATCACCGGCACCGGTCGCTACCTGCGCGAGGTCTCCGCGGACCGGGACGGCGGACGGGTGCGGATCATCGGCGCGGACCCCGAGGGGTCGGTCTACTCCGGAGGCACCGGCCGCCCCTACCTGGTGGAGGGCGTGGGTGAGGACATGTGGCCCGCGGCGTACGACCCGAGCGTGGTCGATGAGGTCATCCCGGTCTCCGACGCGGAGTCGTTCGCGATGACCCGTCGGCTGGCCCGCGAGGAGGGGCTGCTCGTGGGTGGCTCGTGCGGCATGGCCGTGGTCGCCGCGCTGCGGCACGCGGCGACGCTGCCGGCGGAGGCGACCGTCGTGGTGCTCCTGCCGGACTCCGGACGCGGCTACATGGGCAAGATCTTCGACGACGAATGGATGGCGTCGTACGGCTTCCTGCGCGAGCACACCGAGCGCACGGCCGGGGAGCTGCTGAAGCGCAAGGCGGGGGACATGCCGGCGCTGGTGCACACCCACCCCAGCGAGACGGTCCGCGACGCGATCTCGATCCTGCAGGAGTTCGGCGTCTCCCAGATGCCCGTGGTGAACGCGGAGCCGCCGGTGATGGCCGGCGAGGTGGCGGGCTCGGTGAGCGAGCGCTCCCTGCTCGACGCCCTCTACGCGGGGAAGGCGAGCCTGACCGATTCCGTGGGCAGCCACATGGACGAGCCGCTGCCGCTGATCGGCGCCGGGGAGCCGGTTTCGGAGGTCCGTGCGGCCCTCAGCGGCACCGACGCGGTGATGATCGTGCGGAACGGCAAACCGACCGGCGTCCTGACGCGGGCGGACCTGCTCGGCGAGTTCGCTGAATGAGCCCAATTCCCTGTGCTCGCAGGGAATTTGGGTCGGCGCGGGGCTCGATTTGCACACCGCGCGGAACGTGCCGTACTGTTCCTCAGGTCAGCGCGAAACGGGCTGGCGGATCCGGTTGGACGGGGCCACGCAGGCCCTGCTAACCTGGACCTTGTTCGGAGCCAAGTGCGCGAGGACCTCGGTCTGACGCCCAAGAGCCGAACAGAACCTGAGGATGACAGTTCCGGTCGATCGTCGCATTGCCGGCGGCTGACCGGATGCCTGATCGTTTCTTGATAACTCAACAGCGTGTCGAGTGATTGATGCCAGATTTTTTGTTTGGTTGATGTTGACGAAGTTTTATCTTCTGTTGATTTCAGCTGGGATTGGATTTTGCAGAATAGTTTTTTTTGGAGAGTTTGATCCTGGCTCAGGACGAACGCTGGCGGCGTGCTTAACACATGCAAGTCGAACGATGATGCTCGCAGCTTGCTGTGGGTGGATTAGTGGCGAACGGGTGAGTAACACGTGAGTAACCTGCCTTTCACTCTGGGATAAGCCTTGGAAACGAGGTCTAATACTGGATATGACTCTTGGCCGCATGGTTGGGGGTGGAAAGCCTTTTTGGTGGTGGATGATGGACTCGCGGACTATCAGCTTGTTGGTGGGGTTGTGGCCTACCAAGGCGATGACGGTTAGCCGGCCTGAGAGGGTGACCGGCCACATTGGGACTGAGACACGGCCCAGACTCCTACGGGAGGCAGCAGTGGGGAATATTGCACAATGGGCGAAAGCCTGATGCAGCGACGCCGCGTGGGGGATGACGGCCTTCGGGTTGTAAACTCCTTTCGCTCGTGACGAAGCCTTTCGGGGTGACGGTAGCGGGAGAAGAAGCACCGGCTAACTACGTGCCAGCAGCCGCGGTAATACGTAGGGTGCGAGCGTTGTCCGGAATTATTGGGCGTAAAGAGCTTGTAGGCGGTTTGTCGCGTCTGCTGTGAAAGCCCGGGGCTTAACTCCGGGTCTGCAGTGGGTACGGGCAGGCTAGAGTGTGGTAGGGGAGACTGGAATTCCTGGTGTAGCGGTGAAATGCGCAGATATCAGGAGGAACACCGATGGCGAAGGCAGGTCTCTGGGCCATTACTGACGCTGAGAAGCGAAAGCATGGGGAGCAAACAGGATTAGATACCCTGGTAGTCCATGCCGTAAACGTTGGGCGCTAGGTGTGGGCCTCATTCCACGAGGTCTGTGCCGTAGCTAACGCATTAAGCGCCCCGCCTGGGGAGTACGGCCGCAAGGCTAAAACTCAAAGGAATTGACGGGGGCCCGCACAAGCGGCGGAGCATGCGGATTAATTCGATGCAACGCGAAGAACCTTACCAAGGCTTGACATACACCAGATCGCAGCAGAGATGTTGTTTCCTTTTGGTTGGTGTACAGGTGGTGCATGGTTGTCGTCAGCTCGTGTCGTGAGATGTTGGGTTAAGTCCCGCAACGAGCGCAACCCTCGTTCCATGTTGCCAGCACGTAATGGTGGGGACTCATGGGAGACTGCCGGGGTCAACTCGGAGGAAGGTGGGGATGAGGTCAAATCATCATGCCCCTTATGTCTTGGGCTTCACGCATGCTACAATGGCTAGTACAGAGGGTTGCGATGCCGCGAGGCGGAGCGAATCCCTTAAAGCTGGTCTCAGTTCGGATTGGGGTCTGCAACTCGACCCCATGAAGTCGGAGTCGCTAGTAATCGCAGATCAGCAACGCTGCGGTGAATACGTTCCCGGGCCTTGTACACACCGCCCGTCAAGTCACGAAAGTTGGTAACACCCGAAGCCCACGGCCTAACCACCTTGTGTGGAGGGAGTGGTCGAAGGTGGGATTGGCGATTGGGACTAAGTCGTAACAAGGTAGCCGTACCGGAAGGTGCGGCTGGATCACCTCCTTTCTAAGGAGCGATACACCTGCGGTCGCCGAATGTGTGGCCGGGTGTGCTCATGGGTGGAATCATCAATCATGGTGCTGTTGTTCTGGTGCTGTTTGTGTCGTAGTACTACCGGGTTGGTTCCTTTGCGGGGCTGGCCGTGGTGTGGAGGCGTGCGGGTGGTGGCAGGCGGGAGTGTCGACACGCTGTTGGGGTTATGAGGAAACGATCGTTGTTTTCTCTTGTTGGGTGGCACCTTCAGGTCCTGGTCCCGCGTGTGTGGGGTTGGTGATCGGTTGGGTGTGTGTTGTTTGAGAATTACACAGTGGACGCGAGCATCTTTGTTTTTGTGGCTCAAGTTTTTAAGGGCGCACGGTGGATGCCTTGGCACCAGGAACCGATGAAGGACGTAGGAATCTGCGATAAGCCTCGGGGAGCCGATAACCAGGCTGTGATCCGAGGGTTTCCGAATGGGGGAACCCACCACGAGATATGTCGTGGTACCCACATCTGAACTCATAGGGTGTGTGGAGGGAACGTGGGGAAGTGAAACATCTCAGTACCCACAGGAAGAGAAAACAACATGTGATTCCGTGAGTAGTGGCGAGCGAAAGCGGAAGAGGCTAAACCGTAGTTGTGTGATACCTGTCAGGGGTTGCAGCTGCGGTGTTGTGGGGCCGGTCTTTTTCATCTCTGACAGGATGGAGGACAGTAAAAAATCGCGCGTGTAGGTGAAGCATCTTGAATGGTGCGGCGTAGAGGGTGTGACTCCCGTAACCGAAACATGTGTGACTGTCTGGACTGGTACCCGAGTAGCACGGGGCCCGTGAAATCTCGTGTGAATCTGGCAGGACCACCTGCTAAGCCTAAATATTCCCTGGTGACCGATAGCGGACAAGTACCGTGAGGGAAAGGTGAAAAGTACCCCGGGAGGGGAGTGAAATAGTACCTGAAACCGTGTGCTTACAATCCGTCAAAGCCGACATGTGCGGTGATGGCGTGCCTTTTGAAGAATGAGCCTGCGAGTTAGTGCTCAGTGGCGAGGTTAACCCGTGTGGGGTAGCCGTAGCGAAAGCGAGTCCGAAGAGGGCGTATGAGTCGCTGGGTCTAGACCCGAAGCGGAGTGATCTACCCATGGCCAGGTTGAAGCGCCGGTAAGACGGCGTGGAGGACCGAACCCACTTAGGTTGAAAACTGAGGGGATGAGCTGTGGGTAGGGGTGAAAGGCCAATCAAACTCCGTGATAGCTGGTTCTCCCCGAAATGCATTTAGGTGCAGCGTCACGTGTTTCTTACCGGAGGTAGAGCTACTGGATGGCTGATGGGCCTCACCAGGTTACTGGCGTCAACCAAACTCCGAATGCCGGTAAGTCAGAGCGTGGCAGTGAGACGGCGGGGGATAAGCTTCGTCGTCGAGAGGGAAACAGCCCAGATCACCAGCTAAGGTCCCTAAGCGTGTGCTAAGTGGAAAAGGATGTGGAGTTGCTGTGACAACCAGGAGGTTGGCTTAGAAGCAGCCACCCTTTAAAGAGTGCGTAATAGCTCACTGGTCAAGTGATTCCGCGCCGACAATGTAGCGGGGCTCAAGCACACCACCGAAGCTGTGGCATTCACACAGTCCCCTAGGTACCAGGCTTGTCCTGGTGGTTCAGGGGTGTGGATGGGTAGGGGAGCGTCGTGTGGGCAGTGAAGCGCCGGGGTGACCCAGGCGTGGAGGCCACACGAGTGAGAATGCAGGCATGAGTAGCGCATGACGGGTGAGAAACCCGTCCGCCGAATAACCAAGGGTTCCAGGGTCAAGCTAATCTGCCCTGGGTAAGTCGGGACCTAAGGCGAGGCCGACAGGCGTAGTCGATGGACATCCGGTTGATATTCCGGAACCGGCGAAGAACCGCCCATATCGAATCAGGGGATGCTAACCATCCGAACCCACCGTTTCGCGTGCGTCACCTTTCGGGGTGGTGTACGTGTTGTGTGGGGGAGCGTGGGACCCGATCTTGTAGTAGGTAAGCGATGGAGTGACGCAGGAAGGTAGCCTCCGCGTGGCGATGGTTGTCCACGTCTAAAACTGTAGGGAGTGGTGTAGGCAAATCCGCACCACACATATCCTGAGAGTTGATAGTGACCACGAATGTGGGAAGTAGGGTGATCCTATGCTGCCAAGAAAAACTTCTAGCGAGGTTCGAGCCGCCCGTACCCTAAACCGACTCAGGTGGTTAGGTAGAGAATACCAAGGCGATCGAGTGAATCGTGGTTAAGGAATTCGGCAAAATACCCCCGTAACTTCGGGAGAAGGGGGGCCCAATCCTTGAAACCCCATGCGGGTTAGGGGTGAGGGTCGCAGAGACCAGGGAGAAGCGACTGTTTACTAAAAACACAGGTCCGTGCGAAGAAGTAATTCGATGTATACGGACTGACGCCTGCCCGGTGCTGGAACGTTAAGGGGACCGGTCAGTCACTTCGGTGGCGAAGCTGAGAACTTAAGCGCCAGTAAACGGCGGTGGTAACTATAACCATCCTAAGGTAGCGAAATTCCTTGTCGGGTAAGTTCCGACCTGCACGAATGGCGTAACGACTTCTCCACTGTCTCAACCACGAACTCGGCGAAATTGCAGTACGAGTAAAGATGCTCGTTACGCGCAGCAGGACGGAAAGACCCCGGGACCTTTACTATAGCTTGGTATTGGTGTTTGGTACGGTTTGTGCAGGATAGGTGGGAGACTATGAAGCGGGCACGCCAGTGTTCGTGGAGTCATCGTTGAAATACCACTCTGGTCGTTCTGAGCACCTAACTTCGGTCCGTGATCCGGATCAGGGACAGTGCCTGGTGGGTAGTTTAACTGGGGCGGTTGCCTCCTAAAGAGTAACGGAGGCGCCCAAAGGTTCCCTCAGCCTGGTTGGCAATCAGGTTTCGAGTGTAAGTGCACAAGGGAGCTTGACTGTGAGACAGACACGTCGAGCAGAGACGAAAGTCGGGACTAGTGACCCGACGGTGGCTTGTGGAAGCGCCGTCGCTCAACGGATAAAAGGTACCCCGGGGATAACAGGCTGATCTTGCCCAAGAGCTCATATCGACGGCATGGTTTGGCACCTCGATGTCGGCTCGTCGCATCCTGGGGCTGGAGTAGGTCCCAAGGGTTGGGCTGTTCGCCCATTAAAGCGGTACGCGAGCTGGGTTTAGAACGTCGTGAGACAGTTCGGTCCCTATCCGCTGCGCGCGCAGGAAACTTGAGAAGACCTGTCCCTAGTACGAGAGGACCGGGATGGACGAACCTCTGGTATGTCAGTTGTCACGCCAGTGGCACGGCTGATTCGCTACGTTCGGAAGTGATAACCGCTGAAAGCATCTAAGCGGGAAGCACGCTTCAAGATGAGGTTTCCATCACCCCTTGGGGTGTGAAGGCACCCAGCTAGACTACTGGGTTGATAGGCCGGATGTGGACACACCGTAAGGTGCGTAGCTGACCGGTACTAATCTGCCGACAACTTGACACCACAACCAAAACTTTAAGAGCTTGCTCGCGTCCACTGTGTGATTCTGGAACAACACACCCACCCCACCACCACCCCGAACACGGGGTTGCGTGGTGGCCGGCAGGTCGAATAGTTCCATAGTGTTACGGCGGTCATAGCGAAGCGGGAAACGCCCGGTCCCATACCGAACCCGGAAGCTAAGCCCTTCAGCGCCGATGGTACTGCACACGGGAGTGTGTGGGAGAGTAGGACACCGCCGAACTACCTTTATGAGAAGGCCCGGTAACGCAACTGCGTTGCCGGGCCTTCTTTTTTTCGTTGGGCTCATTCTCCAGCTCTGTTCAGGTGGCTGGGATATCGTCGCGTCACCATGACATGGGGGTACGAATGACCCAGGGCGCGACGGCGCGGCTCTTCAAGGGCTCCTTCAACGCGTACGGCGGAGCGAGCGCGAGCCGCGAGACTCCGCGGCCGCCGTGGCGCGAGCGCGTCGCGAGCTGGGTGGGCCGGCTGCTGCTGATCAGCGCGTTCTTCTCCCTCCTGGCGATCCTGTTCCCCGACGGCCTGTTCATCCGAGCGGTCTCCGATGCCCTCGGCCTGCTCAACATGCCGGTCGAGCCGAGCATCTTCCTCATCTGCCTGCTGTTCGCGCTGGCGGGAGCCGCGCGGCGCCGCCTGCGCGCGGCACACACCGTGGTCGTCGTCGTCATGGTGCTCAATGTCTTCTACAGCGCCGTGGTGGTCATCGCCGGCAAGGTCGACGAAGGGCGGGCAGTCCTTCACGGGCCGCTCTCCGGGCTTGGTCGCCGCCCGGCGTTCGGTGTGAGCGAGCGGGAGTACATCGAATTCACGACGTCCCGCTACGTCACGGTCCCGGCGCTGATCATCGGCATCGCCGTCCTGGTCCTGGTCGTGGCGAGCCGGCGCGGCTTCCCGGCGAAGCTCGCGCCCCGGTCCCGGCGCTCCGCCTTCGCGGTCCTGGCGGTCGGTCTGTTGACCTCGTTCGTCATCACCGCCGCGCTGACCGCGGCCGCACCCGGGTCCCTGGTCGGTATGCGGGAGCGCGGCCGTTGGGCACTGCGCTCGACCTTCGGCGTCAGCAGCCCGGCGGGGACGTTCGGGTTGGACAACCACGTCGGACCGCCCTGGATCTTCGGGCTGGCCGGGTTGATGTCCGGTATCGCCCTGCTGTTGTCGATCCTGGTCTTCTGGCGCTCCGGCCACGGCAAACCGATGCAGTCGGCCGACGAGGAGCTGGCCGTTCGCAGGCTGCTGCTGGAACACGGCGAGGACGACTCCCTCGGCTACTTCGCCACCCGACGCGACAAGAGCGTCATCTTCTCCACAGACGGGCGGGCGGCGCTGACCTACCGCACCGAGGGCACGACCTGTGTCGCGAGCGCGGACCCGGTGGGCGACCGCGCCGCGTGGCCCGATGTGATCACCCGCTGGTTGCAGGAGTGCCGCGAGAACGGGTGGTACGCCGCCGTCCTCTCCAGCAGCGAGACCGGGACCACTCATTACGTCGAGGCCGGCCTGCGCGCGTTCGCGCTCGGCGACGAGGCGATCCTCGACACCGACACCTTCAGCCTGCGGGGCCGGTCGATGCGCCCGGTGCGCCAGGCGGTCACCCGCATCTCCCGGGCCGGGTACACGACACGGGTACGCCGGCACAGCGAGCTGAGCGCGGACGAGCTCGTCGAGATCGAACGCCTCGCCGAGCGGTGGCGCGGTGATGAGACCGAACGCGGTTTCTCGATGGCGTTGAACCGGCTGGGCGACCCGGCCGACGGGCGGTGCGTGATCATCACCGCGCACGACGCACAGGGGCAGATCCGTGGCTTCCTGTCCTTCGTGCCGTGGGGCGTGCGCGGGGTCTCACTGGACCTGATGCGCCGCGACCGGGACGCCGAGAACGGTTTGAACGAGTTCCTCGTCGCCAAGCTCGTCGAAGAGGGCCCCGAGTACGGGATTCGGCGGATCTCCCTGAACTTCGCGGTGTTCCGCAGCGTCTTCGACAACGCCGACCAGGTCGGCGCGGGCCCGGTCACCAAGGTGACCGACGCCGCCCTGTCGTTCGCGTCGCGCTTCTACCAGCTCGAGACTCTCTACCGTTCCAACGACAAGTACCACCCGACCTGGGTGCCCCGGCTGCTCTGCTACGACCCGGCGCTCACGGTGCCCCGCGCAGGCTTGGCCATGGGGATCGCCGAGGGGTTCGTCCCGATGGTGGGCCCCCGACTGCTGACCGGGCCGCGACCCTCCGACGTGCAGCCGCCGCGCCCGGAGCCCGACTTCGTCGAGCGGGTGTGCGAGCAGGAGCGTCGGTTGCTGGTCCCGGCGCCGCCCACCGCGGTGCTGACCCAGCAGCAGCGGGTGCGTCGTACGAAGCTGCAGGCCTTGGAGGACGCGGGGATGCCGGGCTACCCGGTGCAGGTCCCTCGCACCCACCGGGTCCGCGAGATCCGCGACCGGTACGCCGACCTGGCACCGGACACGGTGACGGAGGACGTGGTGTCGGTCTGCGGGCGGATCCGCGCCGTGCGCGACCTCGGCGGTGTGACGTTCGCGGTGCTGGACGACGAGAACGCGCGAGTGCAGGTCATGGTGACCGCCGCGCACACGCCGGATCCGGCGCGGGCGCTGTGGCGAGAGAGCGTCGATCTCGGTGACCTGGTGAGCGTGACGGGGCCCGTCGCGACGTCACGCAACGGTGAACTGTCCGTGCTGCTCGACCACTGGCAGATGGCGGCCAAGTGTCTGCGGCCGCTGCCCACCCTGGGGTCGTCGCTCAGTGACGACGTCCGCAGCCGGCAGCGGTCCCTGGATCTGCTCGTGAGCCCCGACTCCCTCGATCTGCTGCGACGCCGTTCGATCGGCGTGCGCGCACTGCGCGAGGCGTTCCAGGCGCGCGACTTTTGCGAGGTCGAGACGCCGATGCTGCAGGCGGTGCACGGCGGCGCCACTGCGCGCCCGTTCAAGACCTACATCAACGCGTACGGGATGGATCTCTATCTGCGGATCGCCCCGGAGCTCTACCTGAAGCGACTTGCCGTCGGCGGGATGCAGCGGGTCTTCGAGCTGAACCGCAACTTCCGCAACGAGGGCGTCGACGCCACCCACAATCCTGAGTTCACCTCGCTGGAGGCCTATGAGGCGTACGGCGACTACAACACCATGCGGGTGCTCACCCGTGAGGTGCTGCTGCGGGTCGCGGTGGCGGTCAACGGCCGGCCGGTCGCGCAGCGCACGGACGCCGATGGCACGACGTACGAGGTCGACCTGAGCGGCGAGTGGCCGGTCAAGACCGTCCACGCCGCCGTGTCCGAGGCAGTGGGGGAGCAGCTGACGACGGCCACCTCACGCGACCAGATCGAAGCGGTCTGCGCCCGGCACGGGGTGGCCGCTCCGGCACAGTCGAGCGTCGGCATGCTGGTCGTCGCGCTCTACGACGCGCTGGTGGAGAAGCAGACACAGTTCCCGACGTTCTACACCGACTTCCCGCTGGAGACCTCGCCGCTGACCCGCACCCACCGCACCGACCCGGCGCTCTCGGAACGCTGGGATCTGGTGGCGTTCGGCGCCGAGATCGGCACTGCCTACAGCGAGCTGGTCGATCCGGTCGACCAGCGCCAGCGCCTGACCGCGCAGTCCATCGCGGCCGCGGCGGGAGACCTGGAGGCCATGCAGATCGACGAGGCCTTCCTGTCGGCGCTCGAGCTCGCGATGCCCCCGACCGGCGGCCTCGGACTCGGGGTGGACCGTGTCGTGATGATGCTGACGGGCGCGAGCATCCGGGCGACACTGGCGTTCCCGTTCGTGCGACCGCAGGGCTGAGGCGCGCTCCTCTATCGTCGGGCCATGCCCACGACGCCCGGTCCGGTCGACGACGCGGGGATCCCGGCGTACGTGCAGGCGCTCGGCATTCCCGGGCTGGCCGACATCCACGTGCACTTCCTGCCCGAGCCGATGCTGCGCAAGGTGTGGGCCTACTTCGATGCTGCCGAAGAGAACTACGGCCGGCCGTGGCCGATCCAGTACCGCTTCGACGAGGCGACCCGGCTGCGCATCGTGCGGTCCTTCGGGGTGTCGCCGATACCGGCGCTGACCTATCCGCACAGACCGGGCATGGCGCGCTGGTTGAACGACTGGAGCGCGGACCTCGCGCGGCGGGTGCCCGACGTGATCCACTGCGCGACGCTCTACCCCGAGCCGGACGTGGGGGACTACGTGGGGGACGCGCTGACCCAGGGCGCACGACTCTTCAAGGTGCACGTGCAGGTGGGCCGGTTCGCGCCGGACGATCCGCTGCTCGACCCTGCATGGGCGCTGCTGGAGGAGGCCGGCGTCCCGATCGTGATCCATGCCGGGTCGGCGCCGCTGCCCGGCGAATTCACCGGGGTCGAGGGCATCTCCAGGGTACTCAGAAGGTACCCGCGGCTCGCGTTCGTGATCGCCCACCTGGGCATGCCGGAGTACGACGAGTTCGCCGACCTCGCCCTGCAGTACGAGCGGGTGCATCTGGACACGACCATGGCGTTCACCGACTTCACGGAGGAGCAGGCGCCGACGTCACCGTCCTACCGGTCGAGGTTGCCGCAGCTTCAGGACAAGATCATCCTGGGTTCGGACTTCCCCAACATCCCCTACTCGTACGCGCACCAGCTGACCGCGCTGACGCGACTGGATCTGGGGGACGACTGGATGCGGGACGTGCTGTGGCACAACGGAGCCCGGCTACTCGGCGGCTCCTGACGTCGGCACCGGTCGGCCGAGCGCCTCGCGCAGCGCGTCGACCGTCGTGACGGGCGCGTCGCACACGAAGCGGCGGCAGACATAGGCCGCCGCGAGGCCGTCGACCGCGGGCCGGTCGACCAACAGCGGCTGGGCCGGATCGTCGGGCCGACCGCTGACGGTAACGCGGCCCGGCGCGGTCGAGCGCCAGGACGCCGCGACCAGTTCGGCCGTCCCGTCGTCCCGCTCGCCGCTGACGACCGCGACCTGCACCGGGCCGTGCAACAGCGCGACCCCGACGCCGAGCGCGTGGCCCACCATGACCGGATCGCGGCCGGCCAGGTGCGCGACGGCGCCGACCGCCGCTGCTGCCTCCGCGAACGGGGCGGGGTCGCCGGTGAGTGCGCCGTACGACAACAGCGCCCCCGCGAGTGCGGATCCGCCCGACGGCTCCGCGCCGTCGACCGGGCTGCGGGGCCGGACGATGAGTTGCTCGGCATCGTCGGCCGCATCGTAGAAGCCTCCGATGTCGTCACGGTGGTGGACCCGCGCGGTATCCAACAGGGTGCCGGCCAGGTCCAGCCAGCCGGCGGTCGGCTCGACCTGGTGCAGAGTCAGCAGCCCGTCCGCGAGGTCGCCCAGATCGTCCGCGGCCGCCGGCGTGGTGCCGACCCGGCCGTCGCGCGACGTACGACGCAGCCGACCTTCGACCAGGTGCACGTCGCACACCGCGC